>CASWVG010000004.1 GCA_949472775.1 uncultured Lachnospiraceae bacterium | reverse complement strand
CAACCAACGACTCAACACCACCCAGCCTCGCTTAGGCCCGCGCCCCCACTCGCCGCCCCCGCACCACCCCCAACCCGCGGGGGGCCCCCTCAGAGGATGGCATAGCCGGTGACGGAAAAGGCGAGGAAACGGATCAAGGCGATACGGTCGGGAACGATGAAAGCCAGGAAGGGAACACGCCGTCCGAAGACGATAAAAACAAAGGAGAAAATGCGCCGTCCGAAGACGATACAGAGAAGGACGAGAACACGCCGGCGGGAGACGGCGAAGAGAATGACGAGGCTGTCCCACCCGGAGACGGGAATAAGGAGGATGATAAGATTCCAGACGGGGGAATTTCCGGGAACGACGTCGGAGAAGAGCCGGAGGAAGAGGAGGATTTTCCTTCCGTAAGTGAGAATACGACTTCTGTAAGTGAAAATACGATTTCCATAAGCGAGAACAGTCTGTCGATCACAGCGAATAACAGCCTGGGGCTGCTATTGCTCGAGGAGATACAGTTTGAGGCGCGGAATACGGAAGCGGAAGCGGCGGCCAGCTACGCGATAGTCGACATCGAGGTATCTGGTACGGAAGCGGAGGTGCTGCTTCATGCGAAGGAAGACTGTACGGCAGTTGTCGCCATTTATGAGGAGGGAAGCGAGAAGCCTTATGCGTTCGGGAGCGCTGTGGTTGACGCGGGAGAAAACCGGGCAGTCGTAGAGATCGAAGCATCCAGCTTGCCGCAATATTTTGAGGCGAAAGGATATCTGGTGGACACGGATACGATGCGCCCTTTATGCAGAGAATACAATTCCCTCATGTACACAAGGGCGATGCAGGAATTTCTGGCTAAGACGGCGGACGATTTCGGGGATGCGACTGTCATTAACCTGGATGATGATAAGAAAACAAATTTCCTTGTTTTGAATGACAGCGTTCTTTTGATCAAAGAGGAATCAGGGCAGAACGAGGGGGATCGGCCGGCTAACAGGCTTATTGCCTACGATGAGGAAACCGCCACGTACACATTTGAGAATGTGGACGACAGTGTGAAGGGATTAAAGCAGGGTGATATTTTCCTCTATCAGTATGGCGAAAGCGAATTGGACGTTTATATTATAAAGGTGGAAAAGATGGAGCTGCAGGAGACGGATGGCGTAACTGTGGCTATTATTGTTGCCTCGAAGGACGAGATGGGGGCAGAAGAGATTTTTCAGCATGTCAGGATAGACCAGGTGTCCGGAACGGCTGAAATGAGAGAGATCACGCAGGAAGATTGCCCGGATGGCGTGACCTATCTGGGGCGGGAAAGCGGGGCGGCCGGATATGAGATTGGGGACACCGGCACTGTTTCGCTGACGAAGGATACATGGAAATTTAAGTGGCCCAAATCCGATGAGTCGTCCGACGGGGGAGATGATTCTGGCATTATCAGTGGATCGATTGAGGCAGACATAGCGGCGGGATTTGGTGCGATGTTTACCCTGGAATATTATCTGGACTGGCAGCTTTTCTATATGGATATCAAGTGTGAGATAGAGGCATCCGTGGAGGGCGAGATAACGGCATCGGTAGAAGCAGCGATACCGTTAATTACGACACCTGTGGTACCAGAAAAAGAAAGCGAGCTCTTTACCATTTCCTATACGCCTAAGCTTGCTGTGAGCGGAGAGATTGAGGGAACAGTTAAGATCGGAATGGGCGGTTTTCTTGGCGTAAAGGCGGGGGCAGGCAAGTTGAAGGACAGCAAGTTGGAGGCCGGGGAAAGCTATGGGCCATATAATGGTCTGACTTTGAACATCCTGCAGTTAGACGCTGAAGCAACTGTCCAGGTGGGGATAAAGTTTGACCCCCAGTTGAAGGTGGGTACAGTGTTTAACGCAGAATTGGAGACCGGCGCCCTTTTGGGGATTTCTGCCGAAGCCAGCAATGATGGTTCCGTCTCATCGGAAAGCAGTTGGAAGAAACACGACTGTGGGGTGGAGTGTCTCGCCATGAGCGGTTATTTTAATATCCCTTTGGACGGCGAGCTGAAGGCATTCAAGTGGAAGGAATATGATTTGAGCGAGATAATTGACGCTGAAGCGGAGGGAGGCCTGCTGAAAATAAAGTTTGCAGAGTGCTATTATTCTATCGCAAAACCGGAATTTGGCTGGGGAACATGTCCTTATATAGAATATTTGACATCAGGGCAGGTGCATGATAAAAATGGAAAGGCTGCTGTACCGGGCGCCACGGTTGCGCTCAGCCAGCCGAATGCCTATGCGCTGGAGGATTCGGAGGGTGCGGATGTGCAGGCGGGAGACGAGCAGGCTGTCTCTGACAGCAAGGGCGTAGTTTCCATGTGGCTGCCGGCGGGAGAGCATACCCTCAATGTGACGAAAAACGGGGAAACCACGCAGAATAAAGTAGTTGTGGATGGTGCGAAGAAGCTTAACCTGCGGTATGACTATGTGGAGGAAAAGGTGTATACGGACCCTGCTTGTGATGTGGTTGGGATACGCCGAAAAGACGGCAGTCTGTGGATGTGGGGGATAAACTTTGCAGGGGCAGTCGGAGTTGGGAATGATGACCTAATTGTAGAGAAGCCAGTCAAGGTGCTGACAGATGTGCGGGAGGTAGATTTGTCTTTGGGGATAAGTCTCGCCATCCGTGAGGACGGCAGTCTGTGGACATGGGGACTCTGGCCGGGACATCACGAATCCACAGACAGATATAATAAACCGGACAGGCTGATGGAAAATGTGAAAGCAGTCGATTCCTGCTACGATGCTCGGGCGGCGCTGAAGGAGGATGGCAGTTTGTGGACGTGGGGAAGAAACGCGTATGGAGCGGCAGGCAACGGGACAGAGGAGGAGCAACTGACTCCGGTTAAAATCATGGACCAAGTGAGGGAAGTAAAAGTGGGGCGCGAAGGAACCTGCGCGGCGCTGAAGGAGGATGGCAGCCTGTGGATGTGGGGAAACAACAAGTATGGACAGGTTGGCAACGGAACAGAGGAGGATCAACTGACTCCTGTTAAAGTATTGGAACATGTGGTGGACGTAAAATTATGGGGTAATGGAATTTATTCTACCGCGGCTATAACGGAAGACGGCAGTCTGTATATGTGGGGGGCTAACTATTCCGGAAGCATAGGAAACGGGGAAGGAACGCTCGATCATGTAGATTACAATCAATTGACGCCCTTCAAGGTTATGGATAACGTGAGAGATACGGATGTATTTTTAAGCGATGAGGTATGTGCTGCCATTACGAAGGACAATAGCCTGTGGATGTGGGGCAATGCATCGTACGGCTTTGGCACTGGTGAGATCGAGGATCAGCTTCAAACGCGGCCCGTTAAAGTGATGGACGATGTGAGACAAGTTTGCATTGCCAGCTCCAGCTACAACACCTATTCTGTCATCAAGGAGGACGGCAGTCTGTGGGTATGGGGAGATAATTATGATGGATGGCTTGGCATTGGCACGACAGAACCACATATTGTAAAAAAAGCAGTGAAGCTGATGGATAATGTCAGAGAAAGCATACAAATTGGCGGTAGTCACACAAGAGGAGTGATAAAAGAGGATGGCAGCCTGTGGATATGGGGATCGAACGGTTTTGGGTGTGTCGGCAATGGGACGACGGATGTACAGACAACGCCGTACAAGGTGCTGGATGGGGTAAGAGAATGCACCGCGGTCGGTGATGCTGCAACGGTGTTTGCGCTGAAGGAGGATGGCAGTCTGTGGACGTGGGGAAGTAATTCTGATTATTTGACAGGGAATCCATCTAATGATGCTTCTGGTGAGGTTCTGACGGTTCCCACGCAGGTTTCCTTCTCCGAAGAAGCCCGGACCGTCTCCGAACCTGTCAATGAGATTTTTGCGGACAGTGCCGATTCGGACGAGGGTATCGTCCTGGCGGCACAGACTGTGGAACCCGGCTCTCCGGCGCAGTTTTCCGGCCTGCTGGCGAATGAAATCTACAACTTTTACGCGGTAAAGGCGAGAAATACGGAGAATGCACTCTTGCCGGACAATCTTCTCTACATAGGGCAGTACATGGCGGACGAAAACGGCAGCCTGAGTGTGCCTTACGTGATGCGGGAGGATTATGATACGCCGGAGGTATTTGTAGTCGGCCTTGTGCGCAAGGATATAGCGGCGGCACAGATCACCGTTCCCGATTTTACCTATGACGGGAGCAGGCATTTGGTGGAGGCTGAGGTCGCCTGTGACGGGCAGACATTGAAGGAAGGCACAGATTATGAGATTTACGGTGACTGTCTGGTGACGGAGCCTGGCGAGTACCATGTGGAGATCAGGGGAGCCGGGGAGTACGGCGGCTCAGCGGATGTGACATTCCATGTGAAAAAGGAAGGGGCGAACGATCCCGGAGATGATCCTGGAGATGATCCTGGCAATGATCCCGGAGATGATCCCGGCAATGATCCTGGAGATGATCCTGGCAATGATCCCGGAGGTCCCGGCGACGATCCGGATCCGGACAGAAACGATGTGCTCCCGGAGGATGTGCCTGCGGACGGCAAGATCCCAGACGGCATTTGGATTGCCGGGCTGGATGAGAGCGGTTACCCTTATACGGGCAGTGCCATTAAGCCTGCGGTACGGGTTTATGACGGAAAGATACGGCTGGTGGAAAAGACGGATTATACCATTTCATACAAGAACCATACCAAGGCAAACGACGCTTCTGTGGCAAAGACCGCGCCCACGGTTACCGTGACGGGAAAAGGCAATTATTCCGGCAAGGACACCGCGGTTTACAAAATTGTGCCGTTAGACATAAACGGGGAAGCCTTCGGGGCGGACGATCTGACGCTTTTGTATAACAAGAAGCCGCAGAAACCCATACCGGCGCTCTGGTGGGACAGCAAAAAGCTGAAAAACAGGACGGACTATAACGTTACCTATTATAATAAGGCAGGCGGCAGCCTGGACGCATGCACGGAAACGGGAGATTATGAGATCGAGCTGACAGGGGCAGGCAACTTCACAGGAAAGCGGCGGATTGCGCTGCATGTGACCGCGGACTTGAAGCTGATGAGCAAGATGAGCGTGGTAAAGATTCCGAACCAGACGTATCTGGACTACAAGGGCGGGCCGGTTACCCCTGCAGTCACGGTGAAAGACGGAAAGACCGTGCTGACTGAGGGGACACATTATACGGTGAGCTACAGCAACCATACGAAGATCGGGACCGGCTATGCCGTGGTGAAGGGCCTGGAAGCGGGAGGATACAGCGGCACGAAGCGGATTTCCTTCAAGATCACGGGTGTCTCCATTTCCAGGGCGATGGTAAGCGGGCTGGCAGGACAGACCTTTGTCTACGGCGGCACGGATATTGTGCCCGCGCTGAAGCTGTCGTTGAAATCCGGCAGTGAGACGCAAACCCTGACGGAGGAGTGTTACAGCGTTAGCTGGCAGAAAAACCGGAATGCCGGCACTGCCACGGTGATCTTTACCGGAAACCAGAAGCAAGGCTATACCGGTACAGTCAAAAAGACGTTTAAAATCCAGGCGTTCAATATCGCCGGGAATGCGGAGGGGCGTTTCCAGGCGGAGCTGGAAGAGAAGGCGGCGCCTTACGCCAAAGGCGGGAGCAGGCCGAAACTTAAGGTCACCTTCAAAAAGGCTGACGGGACTGTGGAGACTTTACAGGAGGGGAAAGACTATACGCTGGCCTGCACGAACAATAAAGCGGTTAACGACGGGAGCTATGCCGGAAAGCTGCCCACAGCGACTGTGAAGGGAAAAGGAAATTTCACAGGAACCTTCGCACAGAAGCTGAACTATACGATCACAACGCAGGATATCGGCAAGCTGTCCATGACCGCCTCCGATAAGACATACCAGAATAAGAAAAATATTTTTTCCACCAAGGTTGTCGTCACGGATTTGGACGGCAAAGCCCTGAGGGCGGGGACGGATTATGAAAAGCAGTTTACTTATACCTATAAGGAGGCGGTGAAGCTGGATGACGGCACCGTGCGGGAGGCTGGGGACGCAGTAGACAAAAACGATATTATCCCGGCCGGGGCGTTGCTTGAGGTGGGTGTTACCGGGAAAGGAAATTATACGGGAACATGCAAGAGCACCTATCGGATATCGAAGGCAGCCATATCCGCCGCGAAGGTCACCATCCCGGCGCAGATCTATACGGGGAGACGTGTCACCCCGGGCAAGGACGTGATTGTCGTCAAGGTGAAGGGCAAGCCCGTTGACCCGTCACAGTATGAGATCGTAAGCTATCAAAATAATATCAAGAAGGGAAACGCCAGTGTGACAATCCGGGGCGTTGACAATTACGGCGGTACGAAGACGGTTAAGTTTAATATCCGGGCAAAAGGCTTCCTGTGGTGGTGGAGGTAACTGACGGATAGAATATGTACGTGGATGTGTCTGTGTAAACGGATGCTTCCACGTCTTTTCTTTTTGTTTCGTTTTCGTTTAAGATATGGTAATATGATAAAAAACAAACTGATAAAGTTATAATAACAGGGATAGTAAAAGAGGATCAGGTATGGACAGTTTCGGATTACAACCGCAAAATCAGAACAGAAACACGTTTGGGCCGCCGGCGCAGCTTTACCTGCCGCCGAAGAATCACAAAAAGACGGCGCGTATTATTATCCTGTGCGCGGCGGCAGTGGCTCTTGTGGCCATTCTGAGCGGATGCTTTGCTTATACTCATTCGGCATCTTATAAGGTGAAGAAGGGCTTTCTGAATCTGATGCGGGAGGCGGAGGAAATGAAAAATCCGCTTGCGGAGAAGCTTGGGGCGGGTGAAATCAGGCATATGCTTGTGGAGGATGGGGCTCATCTGAACAGCAGACTGAATGTCACGACAGGAACTGTGTTCGGAGAGGTCACACTTGGCGTGGACACGGACTGTGAGACCGACAGGCGGCAAAAGGAGATGGCGGCATCCACGAACGTCAGCGTGATGAATTATGAACTGGCCAGCATGCAGATGTATGGGGACCAGGAGAAACTGTGTTTTTCCATTCCGGAGCTTTATCTGAAAGACGTCTATATTGAGAATGAAAATGTGTGCAGGCAGTATAACCATTCTCTGTGGGCGGAGGTTTTCGGGAAGGCGTCTGGAGACGATTTTTCCATTGATCTGTTCCCGGATGCGTGGCTGTTTGGGGATGAGGAGGGCGTGGGAAGAGCCTTTCTCAAAGAGTATGCCGATGAAATCGCGGAGTGCAGACGACATATGAGTATGGAGAAAGCGGGAAAAGACCTTTACCGGGTCAGCTTCGATGAACTGTATTTCGATGATCTGGTCAGGCAGTTTTTATATGATTATGTGGATTTTTCCAAGGTGGGCAGGGAAGACGCAATGGGAATTTTGAGCTATTATGATGTGGTTACCAGCGCGCATGCAATCAGCTTCATTTTGGAGATAGACGATGCGAACCGAATCGAGAGCATTCGTCTGGAGGAGCCTCTTTTTCTCTGCGACGGCAAGATAAAGGTTGACGGAGACATTCATTTTCTGGGAGAAAAGCGCAGCATAGAGAAAATGCAGGGAATGCTTACCGTGAAAAAGGAGCAGGAGAAGAAGCAGGAGACGGAAATTATCTGGCAGACGGTGCAGAGTCTGGAACTTGACAATTATCTGATGGAGTCCGACGTCAAGTGCAGTTATACAGCGAACGGGGAGACGCAGAAAGTGAGGCTTGGCTGTGAGCTGGAGTGCGATGGGAGAAAGAACAGCTTTGACGGGGAATTTTCCGTAGAGAATGCGATGGAAGATCTGGAGATGGTCTGGGAGGCATCGGGAGACTTTTCTCATATTAACAAAGGGGAAAGCTTTGATCTGGAGCTTGATGAGATGCTGATTAGCGTAAACAATGAGGAGCTTGCGCTGGTCAGAGGAGATATCGGCCTGTCACCGCTGCAGAGGAGGGTCAGGCAGAACGTGAAAGCGGAGACAGCATTTTTTGAGTTGTCGGAACAGGAATGGAATAGGATATTCGATAAGGTATACAAGGATTATGAGCGTTTACTTGAATCTATGTATGGCATGTGGTGGTAAAATGCCGTACCGCATGAAAGGGGCAGGCGTTATGGAAGGAAATGACAAGGAAATGATTGAGGAGATCATGCGGCATCTGGATGCGGAATCAGAACATGGCGTGTACCGCATGAGCGTCAACTTTGATGACGAGAGCGAGGAGGCCAAGAACGTGTCCCATCAATGCTGTAATATGTACGGCAGACCAGCCTCGGAGACGGTTGGGCTTTTAGACATGTATACGGATATGAATGCGGGGGAGCCGGACAGAAAATAGGCTGCAATCTTTTTATAGAAACTCCTTAATTATAAGTCTGCAGACATTCAGTGGTTTAATTTTGCATGACCGGGCTCTTGCAGTTTTAGGAAAAATGTGTATAATTATTAATGTATAGTCGATGGCATACTTCGGCTAAGGAGGAATTCAATTATGGGCATTCTGTTATTGGGTGGTTTTCTTGTGGTAGTGATTATTCCCGTGGTGATTTCTGTGGTATCGGCAGTAGTTTCGGGGATTGCGGCCGCAGTGGATGATGAAGAGGACTGAGTTTCGCGGACAAAAGCGGATAGAGGCACGTCTGCGGCATGATTGGAAAAGCATATAGACGGTGAAAATGACAGGGAACACAGATTTAGGGATAGGGCAAGATTCCACGGTGTGGGATTTTGCCCTTTTGAGACAGAGGAGGGAACGGAAGTGGAATCCAAAAATTTCATCGAGCAGATCATAGACAAGGATCTTGCGGAGGGTGTTTATGACACCGTGCATACGAGGTTTCCGCCCGAGCCCAACGGGTATCTGCATATCGGGCACGCCAAGAGCATATTGCTTAATTACGGGCTGGCGTCCGAGTATGGCGGAAAGTTCAATATGCGCTTTGACGACACGAATCCCACCAAGGAAAAGAGTGAGTTTGTGGAGTCGATCAAGGCTGATGTGAAATGGCTGGGAGCGGATTACGAGGAACGGCTTTTCTTTGCGTCCGATTATTTTGACCAGATGTATGAAGGCGCGCTGAAGCTGATTAAGAAAGGGAAGGCATATGTGTCGGATCTGACGGCGGACGAGATGCGGGAGTACCGCGGAACGCTCACGGAGCCGGGCAGGGACGACCCGAACAGGGAGCGCAGCGTGGAGGAGAATCTGCGGCTGTTTGAGGAGATGAAGGAAGGGAAATACGCGGACGGGGAGAAAACCCTGCGCGCGAAAATCGACATGTCCTCGCCGAACATCAACATGCGCGATCCGATCATTTACCGTGTGGCACACTTGTCCCATCAGAATACGGGGGACAAATGGTGTATTTATCCGATGTACGATTACGCGCATCCCATAGAGGACGCGATTGAGGGAATTACCCATTCTATCTGTACGTTGGAATTTGAGGATCACAGGCCGCTGTACAACTGGGTTGTGACGGAGCTGGAGTATCCGCATCCGCCAAAACAGATTGAGTTTGCGAAAATGTATTTGACCAATGTGGTCACTGGAAAGAGATATATCAAGAAGCTGGTGGAGGAAGGGATCGTAGACGGCTGGGATGACCCCAGGCTGGTATCTATTGCGGCACTGCGCAGGCGTGGTTTCACACCCGAGTCAATCCGGCTCTTTGTGGAGCTGTGCGGCGTGTCCAAGGCCAATTCCTCTGCGGAATATTCCATGCTTGAGTATTGCATCAGAGAGGACTTGAAGATGAAACGCCCCCGGATTATGGCAGTGACTGATCCGGTCAAGCTGATTATCGACAACTATCCCGAAGGGGAGACGGAGTGGCTGCCCGTGGTGAATAACCCGGAGAACGAGTCGCTCGGTTCCAGGGAAGTGCCCTTTAGCAGAGAACTTTATATTGAGAGAGAAGATTTCATGGAGGAACCGCCGAAGAAGTATTTCCGGCTGTTCCCGGGCAATGAGGTTCGTCTCATGGGGGCGTACTTTGTGAAGTGTGTTAGCTATGAAAAGGATGCGGCCGGAAATGTGACGGTGGTGCACTGTACTTACGACCCGGCATCCAGAGGGGGCAACAGTCCGGACGGACGAAAGGTAAAGGGAACGATCCACTGGGTATCCGCGGCGGAATCCGTGCAGGCGGAGGTCAGACTGTATGAGAATATCATCGACGAGGAGAAGGGGGTCTACAACGAGGACGGGAGCCTGAACCTGAATCCCAATTCGCTGACCGTTTTAAAGGAGTGCCGCATTGAGCCGTCGGTGAAGGACGCGAAGGCATTTGAGAGCTTTCAGTTTGTCAGACAGGGATTTTTCTGTGTGGACTGCAAGGATTCCAGGCCGGAAAAACTTGTTTTTAACAGAATTGTTTCTCTGAAAAGCTCATATGTCTTGCCGAAATCGGAAAATTAGGGTAAGATATACAGGAAAGCCTGTGTGCGGGATGGAGCGAAGCGAAGTCGGGTCTGCACTGCGGGATGAGGCAAAGGCGTAAGATGACAAAATGACTGCATGCAGTTAATTTTGACAGATTATGGAGTGATAGGGCGAATGCCCGTGAGTCAGCGGGCACTGCAGTATATAAATATAACTTGGGGAGGATAAAGAAATGGCAGGACTGTTATCGGGGTTAGAGCAGTTTGGACTGAGTAATCTGGAAAGCATGGATCTCTATGAGACACAGAAAAAGTCGGAAGAAGGAGGAGAAGGTGGCCAGGCGGCCGTGCATGTCGTGCAGGAGCAGGATTTTCTCTTTGATAAATCCTTTACCTGTCCGCTCTGCGACAGGGAATTTAAGGCGAGGACTGTCAAGATCGGTAAGGCGAAGCTTGCCGGGAGCGATCTTGATCTCCGGCCCAGGTACGAACAGATTGATCTCCTGAAATATGATGTGATTATGTGCCCGTCCTGCGGCTATGCGGCTCTGAGCAGATTTTTTAAGTACCTGACATCTCCCCAGGCGAAGAATATCCAGAAGGCGATTTCTGCAAACTTTAAACCGCAGAAAGAGGCATCGGAGACCTACACTTATGAGGAGGCTCTCGAGCGCTATAAGATGGCTCTGGCAAATGCGATTGTCAAGCAGACGAAGGCAAGTGAGAAAGCCTATATCTGCCTGAAGACGGCGTGGCTGTTAAGAGGCCAGGCGGAGCATCTGGATCCGGAAGAGGAAGGCTATGAGGAGAAGAAGAAAAAGTGCCAGGAGGAGGAAGACGAGTTTTTGAGAAACGCGCTGGAAGGTTTTCTGGCGGCGAGACAGACAGAAAGCTTCCCTATGTGCGGCATGGATGAGCCTACGGTAGATTTCCTGATTTCCGTGACTGCGATGCGGTTTGAGCAGTATGATGTGGCCAGCCGTCTGATCACCGGGCTGATCACTTCTAAGACTGCCAATCCCCGCATGAAAGATAAGGCGAGGGATGTGAAGGAAATGATCGTGAAAAAGATTAAGGAGAAGAATGCTGCGTCCAGAAAATAACGGCGCGGCGGAGCGGTAGTGCTGCTTCTGTCTATAAATGCTTATAAAAAGTCCGATACATCACGTATCGGACTTTTGAGTTTCGCTCTTTTGGTATCCGGCGGCGGCAGCTTTACTTTATCAGCGGTAGCAGAGCGTTTTGAGCATATTCAGGTAGGCGCAGCTCTCCTCGTAAAGCATATCCGGGTGGAAAGAAGAGTCCAGAAAACGGGCATCCATCAGCCCATCCAGCGTGAATGTCACCATCTGATCCAGCTTTTCGTAATCCACTTCGCTCTTAAACATGGAGCGGTCGCTCTGGTTTTTCAGCACGGCCTGCATATCGCTGAGCACATTCTTCTGGCGCTCGATTGCCAGAAGGGCCTCGCTTACGTCCTCAAAACGACAGCGGTCAAGGAACTGCTGCATGTAAGGATAGTTCTTGAGCACCTGCATCTTGGCATACTCCATCTGACGACGGATCTCAAAATAATCCCGCTCTGTGGAGGAAACGCCTCCGGTCAGCTCCAGTTTCATAAAACGCACACTGTAGTCAAAGAGAAAACTGTAAAGTCCGAGTTTACTCCCAAAATAGTGAAATAAAAGTCCCTTGCTGATGCCGGCCTCACCGACAATATCGTCTGTACTGGCATGTTTATAGCCGCCCATTGAGAATACTTTTAAAGCGGCATTGATCATGCGGTCCTGTTTTTCCTTTTTCAGATCAAAAAATTTTTCGTTCATAACTTCCTCAATTCTACATAAATTGACCTTTTTGGTCGACTATAACTATAGCACAACCCCGCGTGGGATTCAATGATATGTGAAAAACTAGTTTTAAGAAAATTTTGAGCCACAAGATGTTGTACCTGAAGTGATATTTTCATAAAGTTTTCTCTTTTTTTATACATATTCTCTTTTCATTTTCACAAAATAGTATTAATATAATGGTAATAGGAACTGATACGGTGAAAGGAGAACACTGATGGCGAAAAAATTCGGTAAGTTATTGATGGTGACAGCGGCTCTTGGCGCCGTAGCGGGAGGAGCGTACTATTACCTGAAGGGCAGAGATGCGCTGATGGATGATGACTTCGACGACGATGAGGACTTTGATAATTTCGACGACGATCTGGATGAGAAAGAGGCGGATCGCAATTATGTGGATCTGGATCTTGGGAAGACTGAGGAAGGCAGTGCGAAGGAGGATTTGAAAGAAGAGTTTAAGGAAGGCATCCAGGCGGCGAAGGCGGAGGCCACGGATAAGGTTGTCGGGAGCGTGAAGAAGGTGGAAGAGTTTTTCGATGACGACGAGAGCGACGGCTCCATGGATGCGATGTAAAGAGGCGTTATAATCCACGTTTCCTTAAAGGCAGCATATAAATAGACATGGACAGGGAGTGTTTCCGGGTGGAACACCCCCTGTTTTTATATTTCTTTCTATTTATTCGCCTGATACGGCGGGTCGGCGGGATATCCGCCTTTCAGCTTCTGCATACCGCGCTGGATGGCGTCTTTTGAGTTTTTCCAGTCAGCGTCTTTGTTGCGGTAGTCAAACTTTTCTACGAGCCATGAAACATCCGCAGAAAGACGCGTCATATTTTCTTCCATCAGCGGGAAAACCAAATCATAAAACTCTTTTTTCTCTTTGTCATTCAGACGGCTGTCAGCCGCCTCGCACAGATCACCGAAGTGGTGCAGGCAGAACCCTTTGCTTTCTTTTACCTTTGCGAGGAAGTCCGGGTCTTTTTTGAACATGACGAAAAAGGTGTCCAGGTAGCGTTCATAAGTGTCTGCATAACGTTTGCAGATATAGCAGGACGCTTCCTTTTCTGCTGCCCAGATACCGATGGGGTTAGTGCGCTGGGTCTGTTTTTTGAATTTATCTTTGAAAGAGGCCTTGCCGGGTGCGAAAGCCTTGATCTTCTCGTGGAGTTCCTGATTCATACGCTGGTAGTGTGTTTTCAGAATCCATGCGTTTCCCAGCGTGTTGCCATAGTCGAACATTTTCTTAAAATGAGCTCTGCAGAAGCCTTCTTTGTCGGTCTGTTCCCGCACATCGCTCTCCATGTAGGAGGAGCCGGAGCCGAGGACGAAATCCAGAAGATCCTGTTCCACATTGCGCTCGACAAAGCAGAAGGGGCACTCGTCATGCGCGTTTATGGCGTCGTTTAAGGGGATGGTGTAGAGTTTTTCTTTCATAGGCTGGGCTCCTTTCACGGATAACAGATTCATTGTTCTTTCTATCAAGTATAACACTCTGACAGAGAGAAGAAAAGAGACAGTAAAAAGAGCATTACACAAGGAAAACAGAGAAATCCCCCGCAATTTCGCATTTACAGGTGACGACAACGCACGTGTCTGATATAATGTACGCGTAGGCAATGAGCAGTGCCGCGACATAAGAAGGCAAACTGACTGCCTGCAGTCAGATTTGACTGGAACGTGCACTGCGGATAAAGGTGGAGTGAGTACAATTATGAACCCAGACATTCCCAACGTAAATGAAGACCCGGAAGGTATCCTTTCGCAGGTGAAATGTTTCGCCCTTGACATGGACGGTACGATCTATCTGGGAGAGCGGTGGATCGATGGCGCAAAAGCTTTTTTAGAGCGCATCGAGGCATCCGGGAGAAATTATGTCTTTCTGACCAACAATTCTTCCAAAAACGCGAAGGTCTATGTGGAGAAGCTTGCACGGATGGGCCTTAGTGTGGGGGAGGAAAAGATTGTCACCTCAGGGCAGGCGACAATTTATTATCTCAAACAACATTTTCCAGGTAAAAAGGTATTTCTTCTGGGGAACGCGCTTTTGCGGGAGGAGTTTTTACAGGCGGGCGTTGTTCTGGAAGAGGACGTCCCGGATGTGGTGGTAACCGCCTTTGACACGTCCCTCGACTACGGTAAAATGTGTAAGGTCTGCGATTTCGTGCGCGCGGGGCTGCCTTATCTGGCGACACATCCGGATGATAACTGCCCGACGGAGGACGGCTTTATTCCGGATGCAGGGGCTATCCACGCATTTATAAATGCTTCGGCGTTTCGTTATCCCGACAGGGTGATCGGCAAGCCGAACGGGGATATCATAGACTATTTGACCACTAGGGTCAACACGGAGAGAGACCGTATTGCCATGGTGGGGGATCGTCTGTACACGGATATCGCGGCGGGCAGGAACCATGGATTAAAAAGTGTACTTGTTCTGAGTGGGGAAGCATCTCTGGAGGACGCACAAAACTCGGAGATCAGGCCGCATCTGATTTTTTCGTCGGTGCGGGAGATGATTTCCTTTTTATAAATAAAAAGAGGTAACCGGGCATGAATATACAGGCACAGCTTTGCGGAATTATTTTACTTGTCATAATGTTTCTGTTTTACAGAAGATATGAGTCGCTCCGGCTGAACACCCAGATTGGATTCCAGGTGCTTCTGCTCTGTATGCTGCTCTGCATTTTTCTGGATATGCTCTCCATATGGGCGATAATGCGGCTGCTTCTGGATCACAGATGGGCGGTGTATGTCATCTGTAAAGCCTACCTGATGTCCATTGTGCTGGTGGGTTTTGCCGGGTTCTGGTACGAGTGCACGGACGTGTATGAGGATAAGAGGAAACTTCGGCGGATTGCCATAACCGGGGGCGCGGGCTGGCTGGCAGGGTGCGTCGTGATTGCCAGTCTGCCGCTTGGCATTTACAAGATGGGCCGGGTTGTGTATACGGCGGGCCCCGCAGTGCTTTTGACCTATCTTTTTGCAGGCATGTTTATTATTGGAAATATCGTCTTTACGGTGATAAAGCGGAAACAGGCGAACTACAGAAGGAGCCAGGTAATCCTGTTCTGGCTTGCTTTGTGGTTTTCGGCGGCGGTGGTGCAGTTTTTCAACAATGAACTGCTGCTTGTGGGCTATGCAGGCGCGCTGGGTGTGCTGGTGATTTTTTTCCGGCTGGAAAATCCCGAGTATCTGACCGACGCGGTGACGGGGCTGTTTAACCAGGACGGACTGCTGCTCTATGCGAGGAAGCTTTATAATGAAGAAAAGCCGTTTTCCCTCATGTCCATCTGGTGGAATCTGGGCATCAGCCAGGCCGACGAGGGTGCCAGGGAGCAGGCGGTGATGGCAGCTTTTGCAAAGAGACTGCCGAAGCTTGACAATACCAGAGTGTTTAAGATGGCTGACGACGAGGTGTGGATGATCTTTGAAGACATGGAGCACGCGGACGATACCGTTCATAAGGTCAGAAGCTTTGTGGAATACGGCAGGAGAGAGCTGGGCGGTATGGCGCAGGCGGCTTTTACCTATATGCCGGACGCGGCTATGGTGGGCGACTATCAGGAGATGGTACATCTGATGCAGTACGCGCGTTGGAAAAGCAGCGACCACAGCGCCACCAATTTCAAGGAAGTGGATTTCGATTTCGTGGAGCAGATGCGGAAGGAAAAGAGCATGGAGCAGATGCTTGACGAGGCGATGAAGGAGGACCGGATCGAAGTATATTACCAGCCCATTTTTTCCACCAAGGCGAAGAAGTTTGTGAGCGCGGAGGCGCTGGTGAGAATGCGGGACCGGGACGGGAATCTGGTGCCGCCGGGCGCATTTATCGCCGTGGCGGAGGCCAACGGCAAGATTCTGCAACTCGGGGAAATCGTGTTTGAGAAGGTGTGCCGTTTCTTTACGAAGGAGCAGCTTGAGCAGTACGGGCTGCATTATATAGAAGTAAACCTGTCGGTTGTCCAGTGTGGCTATCCGGGGCTGGCGGACGATTACATAGGCATCATGGAGAAATATCAGATCAATCCCAGATACATCAATCTGGAGATCACGGAGTCCGCGTCCATGGCGGCGAAAAAGACGCTTCTCGAAAACATGCGCAGGCTGATGGAGTACGGGGTGTATTTTTCGCTGGATGACTTCGGCACGGGGCAGTCCAATCTGAACTATATCGTGGATATGCCGGTCAATATCGTGAAGTTTGACCGGGAGATGAGTCAGGCATTCTTTCAGGATGAGAAGGCAAAGTATGTCATGAATGCGGCAATGCAGATGATCCACGGCATGAAACTGAAGATCGTGTCGGAGGGAATCGAGACCGAAGAGCAGTATCTTGCAATGGAAGAGCTTTCCATCGACTATATTCAGGGTTACTATTTCTCAAAGCCGTTACCTGAGACGGCGTTTCTGGCATTCTTGCAGAGCAGGCAGTAAGCCGGAGTTATAAAGCGGGCATGTGCAAAGTGCATAAACTGTCTGCATAATTTCTATCTAAAATGGCAAAAATGGAAACAAATAGAAAAAACCTCTTGTCAGAATGACGGGATGGTGTTATATTAAGTTCAAGCAAACGGAAACGTTACCGGGGACGATACCGAAACCGTTACCGCAAACGTTTCCAAAACAACTAACCAACATTTCAATTATTGAAAGGGAGAGGAAAAAACAATGAAAAAGAAACTTGTTAGCACGATGCTTTGTGCAGCGATGATCACGACTATGTTAGCAGGCTGTGGCGGTTCTGACAACGGCGGCGCACAGGCGCCCGCGGCGGACGATTCCGCAGCAGAGGCACCCGCGGCAGACAGCGGTGATTCTGGTGAGGCGGCTGCTCCGGCAGCAGGCGGCGGTTCGGTTTACTGGCTGAACTTCAAGCCCGAGTCCGACGAGGTATTGCAGGAGGTTGCTTCTGATTACACGGCAAAGACCGGCGTTGAGGTAAAGGTAGTAACCGCGGCTTCCGGCACATACTCCACCACACTGTTATCCGAGATGGATAAATCCGCGCCTCCGACACTGTTTGTCATCGGTAACCAGGCCGGTGTGAAAGACTGGAAAGACTACGCGCTGGATCTGAACGGCACGGCGATCGCAAACGAGCTGAACACAGACGCTTACAATCTTTATGATGAGACAGGGAAGTTAGTTTCCATCGGTTACTGCTATGAGTGCTACGGCATCATCGTTAATCCGGATCTGATCGAAAAAGCAGGTCACACCATGGATGAGATCAAGAACTTCGACGGCTTGAAGGCAGTAGCAGAGGACATTCACGCACGCGCAGGCGAGCTTGGGTTCGACGCTTTCTCCTCCTCCGACATGGATGATTCTTCCTCCTGGAGATTTACGGGTCATATGGCGAACCTCGAGTACTACTACGAGCAGGAGGGAACGCCCTGGACAGAGTGCCCGCCTACCATCTCCGGCAAGTATATGGACAACTTCAAGAACCTGTATGACCTTTGCATCAACAACAGCCTGACAGATCCCAAGGAGCTGGCAACCGGTGGACATGACGCGGAGAACGAGTTCAAGACAGGTCAGGCAGCGTTCTTCGTAAACGGTTCCTGGGAGTATGAGGCAGTTAAGGCGGATGTACCGAACGCTACGATGATCCCTTACTACTGTGGCATTGCAGGCGAGGAAAAGGCAGGTTTGAACTGCGGTACTGAGAACTGCTGGGCAATCAACAGCAAGGCTTCCGCAGAGGATCAGCAGGCTACCATGGACTTCATGGTTTGGTGTGTGACAGACCCCGACGCTTCCCGCAAGCTGGTTGACACCTTCGGCGTTATGCCTTACAAGTCCGCAGCAGAGTCCACCAACGGATTCCTCGCAGCGGCTGACAAGTACACCTCAGACGGATGTTATGTTATGAACTGGGCAACCAACTTCCAGCCTAACGTAGATTCCTACCGTGCTACGCTGGTGAGCGCTCTGAACCAGTACAACGCAGACCAGTCTGACGCAAACTGGGAGACTGTCCGCACAGCATTCGTAGACGGCTGGGCAGCAGAGTACAACGCAGTAAACAACTAAACAACAAGCCAATAATGAAGTAAATTTATAATAATGTATTACAAAGGCGGCGGGGCGGTGATATCCGTCCCGCCTTCTTAAATGAAATTTTACATGTTAACAGAAATAAATCAAGGGGTGATACCATGAAAAGCAAAAAAATAACCGCCACGAATTCTCTTCAGAAGGCGACGAAACGCTGGGGATTTCTCTTTATGGGTCCTGTACTTATTGCATTCATCATCGGATTTGTCTGGCCTTTCATTCAAGGTATCTGGCTGTCCATGTGCCAGTTCCGTTTGATATCCGACGCGAAATTCATCGGTTTTGGCAACTATATCAAAACTTTTCAGGATGCTTCTTTCCGTCACGCATTCTGGTATACGGCAATGTTCGCCATTGTATCGCTTGTCTTTATCAATGTACTGGCGTTTATCGTGGCATACATTCTGACATTGGAAATTAAGGGAAGTAATCTGTTCCGTACCGTGTTCTTTATGCCGAACCTGATCGGTGGTATCGTATTAGGTTATATCTGGTCAATGATCTTCGACGGTATTCTCGGACGTTATCAGACTTCCATTCTGTTAGATAGCAAATACGGTTTCTGGGGACTGATCATCCTGATGTGCTGGCAGCAGATCGGTTATATGATGATCATCTACGTGGCTGGGCTGCAGAATGTGCCCGGCGATATTCTGGAGGCGGCGCGTATCGACGGCGCGACTTCCATGCAGACACTTTTCAAAGTGACGATTCCGAATGTAATGAGTTCCTTTACGATATGTATCTTCCTGTCTCTGACAAACGGCTTCAAGCTGTTTGACCAGAACCTGGCGTTGACCGGCGGACAGCCGTTTGTCATCCAGCCGGGCGGAACGACCATCAAGACGACGGAAATGCTGGCGCTCAATATTTATAACACCTTCTACAGTTCCAACACGACTTCTCAGGGTGTGGCGCAGGCGAAGGCAGTAGTCTTCTTTATTCTGGTGGCGGGACTTGGACTGCTTCAGTTGAGCTATACGCGTAAGAAGGAGGTGCAGCAGTAATGAAAAAGAGTACAAAAACCATTCTTTCCGTGATATTGTCTGTAGTCAGCATTATCTATGTGCTTCCTGTGCTGGCGGTTGTGATGAACTCGTTTAAACAGAATACGTTTGTAAAGACCGATACCTTTGCGCTTCCCACCGGGGAGATGAGCGCCGGTTTTGACAACTTCATAAAGGGTATGACCTTCGGTAACTATCCTTTTGTGAACAGTGTGCTTTACAGTGTTTCGATTACTTTGCTCTCCACATTTTTGATTTTGCTCTGTACATCCATGGCGGCGTGGTATATTGCGAGAGTGGATTCCCTCTTCTGCAAGGCGATTTACTTCCTCTGCGTGTTCTCCATGGTGGTGCCTTTCCAGATGGTTATGTTCCCGCTCTCCAAGACGGCGGATAAGCTGCATCTGAACACGCCCCTGTCGATCTCGATCGTCTATCTGGGGTTTGGCGCCGGGCTTGCCATCTTCATGTTCGTCGGATTTGTAAAAGCGATTCCGCTTGAGGTGGAGGAGGCGGCATCCATCGACGGATGCGGGCCGGTGAGAATCTTCTTTCAGGTGGTTGTGCCGATGTTGAAGCCGACCATGATTTCCGTGGGCATTCTGGAGATCATGTGGGTGTGGAACGATTATCTGCTGCCTGTACTGGTGCTCGATATCAATAAATACCGCACGATTCCGATTCATATCCAGTATCTGAAGGGAAGCTACGGTACGGTGGATCTGGGCGCGACGATGGCGCTGATCCTGATGAGCATTATTCCTGTTATCATTTTCTACCTGTCCTGCCAGAAGTACATCATCAAGGGCGTGGCTGCAGGTGCAGTCAAAGGTTAGAGTGAGGATTATGGGGAAGCGCTGATTCGTTCACCGCTTCCTCAGATTGTATCAGGGAAAAATTACTGATCGAACTTGCTAATTTCGACAAAATATTGTAAAATTTTTTATAGAAATCGATTTCCGAACGGATTCGGAATGGTTGACAGGAAAGGAAATGTGGATATTATGAGAAAGAGCGGTGTTTTGCTGCCTGTTTCTGCCATCCCGTCAAAGTATGGGATCGGCGCGTTTTCCAGAGAGGCATATACCTTTATTGATCTGTTAGAAGAAGCGGGGCAGTCCTATTGGCAGATTCTGCCGCTTGGCCCCACGGGCTATGGGGATTCTCCCTATCAGTCTTTCTCCACCTTTGCAGGGAATCCCTATTATATTGATCTTGAGTCACTGGTTGCGGATGGGTATCTTACAGAGAAAGACTGTGAGCAGTATGATTTCGGTGATGACGACGCTTACGTCGATTATGAGAAGATTTATCTGTCCCGGTTCCAAGTGTTAAAGACGGCTTTTAAGAACAGCCGGATCGAGAAGGACGAGGCATACCAGAAGTTTGTGGAGGAGAATGCCTACTGGCTGAAGGACTACGCCTTGTACATGGCAGTGAAGAACGCTTTTGGCGGCAAGAGCTGGGCGGAGTGGGATGAGGACATCAAGCTCCGCAGGCCGGAGGCGATGAAGCAATACGCCGAAAAGTATGCGGAGGAAGTGGATTTTTACCAGTTCCAGCAGTATCTTTTTACAAAACAGTGGTTTGCGCTCAAAGAGTACGCAAATCAGAAAAATATTGAAATTATCGGGGATATTCCCATTTATGTGGCGTTTGACAGTTCAGATACATGGGCAAGTCCCGAATTATTCCAGCTGGATGATACGCTGACGCCCGTGGCTGTGGCGGGATGCCCGCCGGATGCCTTTTCCGCCACGGGACAGCTCTGGGGGAACCCGCTGTATCGTTGGGATTACCATAAGAAGACGGATTACGAGTGGTGGATGAAGCGGATTGGTTACTGCTATAAACTTTACGATGTGGTGCGTATCGACCATTTCAGAGGCTTTGATGAATACTATTCCATTCCCTTTGGCGACGAGACGGCCCAGTTCGGGAACTGGGAGAAGGGTCCCGGCTACGATATCTTTCAGACCATGAAGGCAAAGCTTGGAAAGAAGGCTGTGATCGCGGAGGATCTCGGATTTTTGACCAAATCGGTCATAAATCTGGTGAAAAAGACGGGCTATCCCGGCATGAAGATTTTGCAGTTTGCTTTTGACTCCAGAGAGGAGAGCGATTACCTGCCTCACAATTACGTGGCGAACAGCATTGTCTACACGGGGACCCACGACAACGATACGACTTTGGGCTGGTATGAAAAGCTGAACCGCAGGGATAAGGCTTTTGCCAAGAGATATCTGAACATTAAGACGAATAAGGATATCCAGTGGGAGTTTATCAGAGCAGCTATGGCAAGTGTATCCGATACCTGTGTGATCCCGATGCAGGACTATCTTGGGCTTGGGACAGAGGCAAGAACCAATATGCCTTCCACGCTGGGGACAAACTGGAAGTGGCGGATGCTGCCCGGGCAGTTTACGGATGAACTGGCGGCGCGGATTCTGGAGATGTCAAAGCTCTACGGCAGGGCACAGTGTGAGAAGAACTTCTAGCCACTCACAGCAGCGGCTGTTTCGTGGAGAAGTTCTAAGTCTGCTACGCAGACTTTTCTCACACGGGAGAATGCCTGAAACAAGGCATTCTCCGCATTGAATTGAGATGGCGGAGAATACGGCGGGGGATGCAGATGGCGGAAATTACGATAAAGGACATAGCGAAACAGTGCGGCGTGGGCGTCAGTACGGTCTCCCGGGCAATCAACAATCATCCGGATATCAATCCGGAAACGAAGAAAATGATTCTTGAGGTAATTGACCAGACAGGTTTTATTCCAAACAACAGCGCCAGGAACTTAAAGAGAACGGACGCCAAGTGCGTTGCCGTGCTCGTAAAGGGAATTACGAATCCACTGTTCAGCAGCATGATTAAGATCATTGAGGAGGAGACACAGCGGAGCAGATACGCGCTTGTCCTCAGGCATGTGGAAGAGCAGGAGGATGAGATCGACGTAGCCTTGGAACTGGAGAAAGAGAAAAGACTGCGGGGAATCGTATTTCTGGGCGGTCTGTTTGAGCATACGGAGGAAAAGCTGGAAAAACTGAAAGTGCCTTTTATTTTCAGTACCATAGGGGTCAATATTTCAGACCGGGTAGGTAAAGTGGATTTTTCCAATATTGCTGTGGATGACAGACTTGAGAGTGAGAAGATGGCGGAGTACCTGTTGGGGCTTGGTCACAGGAAGATTGCCCTGATCACGGAGGAGAAGGGACCGATCGGTAATCTGCGGACACAGGGGTATCGGGAGGCTTACGCGAAGCGAAAACTTGAGGTGCCTGAAGAACTGATCTGCTATGTCCGGGAAGACATGGACCATTATTCCATGGAAAACGGCTATCTGACGGCGAAGAAGCTTTTAGAATCCGGTGCGGATTTCACGGCGATTTACGCGGTGTCGGACTCACTTGCAATCGGCGTATGCCGGGCAGTGCTGGAGACAGGTAAAAGCATTCCCGCGGATATTTCGGTTGCCGGGTATGACGGTATTGAGATGGGAGAGTATTATAATCCGAAGCTGACGACGATCAAACAGCCGGTGGAGGAGATCGCAAAAAAGACGATCCGCCTTCTGCTGGATGTGATCGGAGGACGCAAGGAGCATCAGCAGATCGTTCTTGCGGCAGAACTGGTGATGAGGGATTCTACGGGACCCTGTGCCGATGGAGAAGCGGAGTCTGCTGACGGGATGCGGGCTGGCGCTGCTGTAGCGCGGAAGACAGGCAGTAGTGGAGCTGCGCCGGTAATGTACTCTGGATAGGCGGGCGGATGCGTCAGAAATGCTGGCGGCTCAGGTTAGAATTATGATAGGCGGGATCGTTTGTGACGTCTTGACTAAACCAGTCGAGAGGGAGAAACGCTTCCGCTGTTTCTTTGTCCGGGAACTCCACTTCTGCGATGATAAGGGGGGCGAAAGGCGGCTCAAAAATATCCAGCTCGACACACAGACTGAGCTGGTCAATTAAATTTCCCGCTGCCGACACATATGTCGGGTTGAACAGCGGGTGCCCGATGGGAATGACATAGCGTTTTTTGGAGATGATATTTCCGTCTGCTTTTGCCCGCAGATGATAGTAAGATTCCTCATTTAGGGGGAGATTGTACTCCTCTCTGGCAAGAAGCCCCTTTCCTTTGTAGGTCAGATAGTAGGAGTCGTCCTCCTTTCGGATTCTGACAACCGGGTCAGTGTTCAGGTAGGCCTGCTCGATGATGCGGCAGGGGTAGGCGGATAGATTGACCGGTAGAGTTTTGACTGTAAATTTGCGTTCGATTTCCATGAGAGGTTCCTTTCTGCTCAGTTGTTTTCGCGCATAACCCGGCAGGGGTTTCCGTATGCGACAGTATTGTCCGGGATGTCCTTTGTGACAACGCTTCCAGCACCGATCACAACATTGTTTCCAATGGTGACGCCGGTTTTGTAACTCATTGTAGCAAGTGCATATATGGATGTCAATGTGGGTGGGTGTGCTTCGAAAACAAGGTGAAATGATTTTGCAAATTAATTTGTCGGTTTCTTTGTGTTCTGTGTTATAATATCTGCAAGTGAAATTTAAAGAATTTGGACGTATTACAGTAAAAGGGGAAAACGATTATGTGGATGTATTTGTTTACGTTATTTTTGATCATTGCTTTATTTGTAATATATGCATTTCAGAACAAGCGTTATAAAAAGACAGAATATTATGAGCAGACTAAAAATTCATATATAAGCGTTCTTTTGGATAAGGGACGTCTGGGAGAATTTTATACATATCAATATTTGAAGCCGCTTGATGGATACCGGCGGTACCTGTTTAATTTGTATATTCCGAAAGAAAATGGGGAAACCACGGAACTAGATGTTGTCCTGCTGCATGAATCAGGTATTTATGTGTTTGAATCTAAGAATTATAGCGGATGGATTTTTGGAACAGAATCTCAAAAATATTGGACGCAGACTCTGCCTGTGGGAAAAGGACGGTCGCAAAAGAATAAATTTTTCAATCCGATCTTACAGAACAAAGGGCATCTGAAATGGCTGAAAACATTTCTTGCAGATCAGACACTGCCTTTTTATTCTTATATCGTATTCAGTGATCGGTGCACGTTGAAAAATATCAAGACAACTAGTGAAGAGCATTGTGTTGTTAATCGCTATCACCTTCTTTCGGCGGTTCGCCGTAATATTGCGAAGACAGGCGGTCAGTTATCGAGGGAAAAAATTGACAGTCTGTTTGAAATACTGTATCCGCTTACTCAGATAGACGAAGCCGTGAAAATGGCGCATATTAAAAATATACAGCAGAAAACACAGGATGGTTTTTCAAAACCTGCGCCTGTTGTTGTGGTAATGCCCAAAACTGAGGAGCCTGTTTGTCCCAGATGCGGCGAAAAGCTTGTTATACGCATAGCAAAAAAGGGGGAGCGGCAGGGAAAGCAGTTCTGGGGATGCTCCAATTTTCCAAAATGCAGGTATACGGAAGAGATGGCAGATACACCTTAAAAAGGTGCAGTGCCTTACCGTAACATAAGACCTTACACCTTAGTTTTGGGGTTATCCGATGCCTTTCCTGAAGTTAGTCTTGCAGGCTTTCGCGCACTCTTTCTAAATCACGTTTCAGTTTTTTCTCAAGTTGCTCGTACTCCTTCTTTTCTAACATTTCAAGTTCATTCTCAATTCTTATTTCTTCTTTTCTCAGTTCATCTTTATATTGCAGATCAGACGGCATTTCATACATCCTTTCACCCTCCTTCCAGACAGTTATGCATTTATGTTCTTTTACTGCTTCTATTATAGAGGGATTTAATGGAGGTGTAAAGTCTTATTTGTTTGTCAAGGGACTGATAAACATACGATAAATCGTTTACAAGAAAATTCTCGGCGAACTGCCGTGATATGACTTGAAATAGCCATACAGACCAAATGTAAATGATATGAATACAATAGCACGGCAGCAAATGAAATGTCAAGAGCTGTAATAGTATGGGCAATGCAGACATCGGAACAGGCAAGGAATTTTCCGCCTCATTGTGATTCAGACGGTGATGTGGTATAATTACAGCGTTGCCCACGGCAGTGTATCAATGAAAAATGGAAAAAGATATGATGAACCATGATTTGACAAAAGGTAATGTGACAAAATCGCTGCTCGTGTTCGCGGCACCGATGATTCTGGGAAATCTGTTACAGCAGTGCTACAATATAGCGGACACATGGGTGGTGGGAAAATTTGTGGGTGCGGACGCGCTGGCGGCGGTCGGCTCCTCCTACGCATTGATGACGTTTTTAAATTCTTTGCTGATCGGTCTTTGTATGGGGAGCGGCGCTGTCTTTTCCTATTATATAGGGAAGGGAGACAGGGAAAGAGTACGCATCTGTGCGCAGACGGCGTTCGTGATGATCGGCATGCTGGCGGTGGCGCTTACGGTGTTTTCGCAGGCGCTGATACACCCGATCCTTATGCTGCTTCGCACGCCCTCAGAGCTTTATGAAATGACAAGGGAATATCTGACGGTTGTCTTCTGGGGAATTTTCTTTATCTTCCTATATAATTATTTCGCATTCCTGCTGCGTGCGCTTGGCAATTCGGTGGCGCCGCTGTACTTTCTGGGAGCGGCCTCGGTTTTGAATATCGTTCTGGATTTGTTCTTTGTGTGCAGTCTGGGGCGGGGACTTTCCGGCGCGGCGGAGGCGACGGTGATCGCGCAGGCGGTGTCCGGGCTGGGGCTTGGCTTGTATCTGTGGAAAAAGGAGCCGTACTATCGGTTTTCGCCGAAACGCTTTTTGCGGGAGGAGAAGCCGGTGGGGGAAATCTGCGGCTATTCTCTGATGACGGGGATGCAGCAGTCGGTGATGAACTTTGGCATTCTCATGGTGCAGAGCCTTGTCAACAGTTTCGGGCCTGCAGTGATGGCGGCTTTTGCGGCCACGGTAAAAATTGATACTTTTGCCTATATGCCGGCGCAGGAGTTTGGAAACGCCTACTCCATTTTCATCTCGCAAAATTTTGGTGCGGGAAAGAGCGAGCGGGTAAAGCAGGGAACAGGGAAGGCGATGTCGGTTTCCGCTGTTTTCTGTGGGTTGATTTCGGTGCTGGTATTTGCATGCGCAAGGTTTTTGATGCTTATTTTTGTGGACGCTGGGGAAACGGAGATCATAGAGATCGGTATGCAGTATCTGCGGATCGAGGGCGCCTTTTATATCGGTATCGGCATCTTGTTTCTGCTGTACGGATATTTCCGGGGCGTCAACAGACCGGGCGTGTCCCTTGTGCTTACGGTGATTTCCCTCGGAACGCGCGTTGCGCTGGCTTATATTCTGGCGGCAGTTCCGGGAATCGGCGTGCTCGGTATCTGGTGGGCGATTCCCATCGGCTGGGCGCTGGCGGATGTGACAGGATTTGTGCTGATGAGGCGGGGCAGGAAATGCGATGAAAAATCTGACAAGGAAAGAGCTTATTGACAGTGCGCAACAGTTTGCAGAGGCATGAAATGGAAAGATTTGATATGTTATCATGTAGAAAAGTCAAATTGCATGGAAGCGTCTGTTAAAGAAAAGTAAAAAGGGAAGAATAAAAAAGAAGAGGCGAAAGCCCCGGAACGGAGGAAAACATGAGCAGGACGGCAATTTTTTTTGCAACAGGTTATGAGGAGATCGAAGCATTGACGGTGGTGGACATCCTGCGGCGCGCGGGAGAGGAGATTACGATGGTGTCTGTCACGGACGAGCGCAGTGTCACAAGCTCCCACGGTGTGGAAGTGAGGATGGACAAGGTTCTCTCAGAAATGAATTTTGATGAGACGGATGTGATCGTTCTTCCGGGCGGTATGCCGGGCACGAAGAATCTTGAGGCATGCGCGGCTTTGATGGAGCAGGTGGATGCTTTTGTACAGGCAGGAAAGACTGTGGCGGCTGTCTGCGCGGCGCCTTCGATTCTGGGACACCGCGGCCATTTAAATGGAAAGAAGGCATGCTCCTTCCCCGATATGGAGAGCCAGTTGGAAGGAGCCGAGGTGCTTCGGGAGCCTGCCGTGATTGACGGCAATATCATCACGGGGCGCGGCATGGGCGCGGCGATTCCTTTCGGGCTCGCCATTCTGGAAAAGCTGCAGGGAAAAGAAGCGGCTGAGGAGATGGCTGTGAAGATCGTGTATAAATAAAACGGTTGTTTTGTTCATATACGGGCGCTTCCTCAGACCATCATATGTCCGACAAATGTGGTCTGGCTGAACTGGAAAAAAATACTATTATAATTTCATCTCATCCGAACATACTAACATCAAGATAAGCGGCAAACAAAGTGTGCAGTCAAGCGGCAAGGCCAGAAGACAGGCGCACGGAGGATGCGCTTGTCTCAAATATAGATAAAGAATCAAAAAGATTCAAAGTATTTCGGAGGTGAAAAGAAATGGCAAGCAACAAGACCAATAGAGTAGAAGTTCCTGAGGCAAAGGCAGCTATGGATCGTTTCAAAACTGAGGTTGCGTCTGAGCTCGGTGTAAACCTGAAAGAGGGTTACAACGGCGACCTGACTTCCAAGGAGGCAGGTTCCATCGGCGGTGAGATGGTTCGTAGAATGATCAAGAAGCAGGAAGAGCAGATGAAGTAACAAAAAACAAAAGCGAAGGCGCCCCGTTTGTGAAGACACAGGCGGGGCGTCTTCCTGTTCTGCATGGGCTAGCCTGCGCCGCTTTCTGTCTCTGTTTTAGCTGAGTGAATAAGCAGATTCGAGATGTTTCGCATCGCTCATTCGCGAAAAAGATGTGGCATTTTCAATAACCCTGTGCTATAATGTGTGGGTGACTGTAGCTGGAAGCCGTTTGGGCATGATAATAGAAGAAAAGGAAGTGGCTGTGAAAGTACGAAACAGTTACGAAAGCAGACAGCGGAATTGAAGGAGGAACCCATAACATGAGTTTACAGGTGGAAAAATTAGAGAAGAACATGGCGAAGCTGACAATCGAGACCGGCGTGGAGGAGTTTGAGAAGGCGATCGAGAAAGCTTATCAGAAGCAGAAGAAGCAGATCAGCATACCGGGCTTTCGCAAAGGCAAGGTGCCTCGTCAGATGGTAGAAAAGATGTACGGCAAAGAGGTCTTTTTCGAGGAGGCAGCGAATATACTGATTCCTGATGCATATGATAAGGCACTGGAGGAGTGCGAGGAGGATATCGTTTCCTCTCCGCAGATCGAGGTGACCCAGATTGAGGTGGGCAAGCCTTTCGTGTTTACAGCCACAGTTGCAATCAAGCCGGAGGTAAAGCTTGGCAAATACAAAGGCGTAAAAGTCGACAAGATTGATACGGCTGTGACGGACGAGGAAGTGGACGCGGAGCTGGAAAGAGAACGGCAGAGCAATGCCAGAAACATCACAGTGGAAGACCGCCCGGTGAAGGACGGCGACATGACTACGCTCGATTTTGAAGGCTTTGTGGACGGTGTTGCTTTTGAGGGCGGAAAGGGAGAAAATTATCCTCTGACCATCGGTTCCGGCGCGTTTATTCCGGGCTTCGAGGAGCAGCTTGTGGGTGCGAAGATCGGTGAGGAGACGGAAGTGAAAGTTACTTTCCCCGAGGATTACCAGGCGGAGCATCTGCAGGGTAAGGAAGCGGTCTTTAAGTGTACCGTGAGAGAGATTAAGGAGAGAGAGCTTCCCGAATTAAACGACGAATTTGCGAGCGATGTTTCCGAGTTTGAGACACTGGCGGAGTACCGTGAGGACGTGAAGAAAAATCTGGAAGAGAGGAAGACAAAGGAAGCGAAGCAGGCCAAAGAAGAGGCTGCGGTGAAGGCTGCGGTGGACGCATCCGAGATGGAGATTCCCGATGCGATGTTGGAGACGCAGCAGAAGCAGATGGTGGATGAGTTTGCACAGCGGATCACCATGCAGGGGATTTCCATGGAGCAGTATCTGCAGATGACCGGCACGAATTATCAGCAGATGGTGGAGCAGGTGAAGCCGCAGGCAAAGGAGAGAATTCGCTCCAGACTTGTGCTTGAGGCGGTGGCTAAGGCGGAGAACCTGGAGCCCACCGATGAGGAATACGAGGAAGAGTTAAAGACTATGGCTGAAGTCTACCAGATGGAGGTGGATAAGGTCAGAGAACTTATGGGAGAGCGCCAGAAGAAGGGCATCATGCAGGATCTGGCTGTCAGAAAAGCGGCCGAGTTCATTGCGGAGAATGCCAAGGAAAGCAAGGCAAAAAAAGCGGATTAAGCAACGGAGGTGTAACACATGGCTTTGATACCTTATGTCATTGAACAGACGTCGAAAGGTGAACGTTCCTACGATATTTATTCCAGACTTTTGAAGGAGAGAATCATCTTTCTGGGCGAGGAAGTAAACGATGCGAGTGCCAGCGTGATCGTGGCGCAGCTTCTTTTCTTAGAGTCTGAGGACCCGGAAAAGGATATTAACCTTTACATTAACAGCCCCGGCGGTGTGATTACCGCGGGTATGGCGATTTACGATACGATGCAGTTTATCAAATGTGATGTGTCTACCGTCTGCATCGGTATGGCGGCAAGCATGGGCGCTTTCCTTCTGGCGGGCGGCACGAAGGGCAAGAGAATGGCTCTTCCGAACGCGGAGATTATGATCCACCAGCCGGCAGGCGGTGCACAGGGTCAGGCTACCGAGATCGAGATCACGGCAAAGCATATCCTGGCAACAAAGGAGAAGATGGCGAGAATTATGGCGCAGAATACGGGTCAGGATTTTGAAGTGATTATGGCTGACACGGAGAGGGATAACTGGAAGAGCGCGGAAGAGGCGCTTGCCTATGGACTGATTGACCGCATTATTACCAGTCATGCCAGCACTGAGGGGCAGTCATAGGGTTTTTAGCGATCCAATGCACTCATTTTTCAATCGATAATTTGTGAAGAAGCATCACAAATATGTTTTGACGGCAGACACAAATGTAAGATTTGTGCCGTTGTCGCATATATGCTTCGGAATGAGGATTAAAATGGCAGGAAAGATTTCTGAGGAAAAAGTAAGGTGTTCTTTTTGTAATAAGACGCAGGATCAGGTCAAGAAAATGATTGCCGGCCCTGGCGGTGTCTATATCTGTGATGAGTGCGTGGATATCTGTGCAGACATCATAGAGGAGGAGTATGAGGACGATCTGGAATCAGACGAGATGGAAATCAATCTCCTAAAGCCGGTGGAGATCAAAAGTTTTCTTGACGAGTATGTGATCGGTCAGGAAGAAGCCAAAAAGGTGATGGCGGTTTCCGTCTATAACCATTATAAAAGGGTGATGGCGCCCAAAGATGACGACGATGAGGTAGAGCTGCAAAAGAGCAATATCATCATGGTCGGGCCTACAGGTTCCGGCAAGACGTATCTGGCGCAGACGCTGGCGAAGATCATAAACGTACCCTTTGCGATAGCGGACGCGACGACTCTGACAGAAGCCGGTTATGTGGGCGAGGATGTGGAGAACATCCTGCTCAAGCTGATTCAGGCGGCGGATTACGATATCGACCGTGCACAGTACGGCATCATTTATATTGACGAGATTGACAAGATCACGAAAAAAGGGGAAAACGTGTCCATTACCAGAGATGTATCGGGCGAGGGCGTGCAGCAGGCGCTTTTAAAGATCATCGAGGGGACAGTGGCAAGCGTGCCGCCGCAGGGGGGCAGAAAGCACCCGCACCAGGAACTTCTGCAGATCGACACGTCAAATATCCTCTTTATCTGTGGAGGCGCCTTCGACGGACTGGATAAGATCGTCGAGGAACGTCTGGACCGCCACTCCATCGGTTTTAACGCGCAGGTGGCGGAAAAGAGCGGCAAAGAGATCGGCGCGATTTTGAAGGAAGTGACGCCGCAGGATCTGATGAAGTTCGGACTGATCCCTGAGTTTATCGGCCGTGTGCCGGTGACGGTAGCGCTGGATGGACTGGATCAGGAAGCGCTTGTCCGCATTCTGAAAGAGCCGAAGAATGCGCTGATCAAGCAGTATAAGAAGCTTTTCGCCTTCGACGAGGTAAAACTTTCCGTGGAGGATGACGCGGTGGTTGAGATCGCAAAGCTCGCCCATGAGAGAAAGACGGGCGCGAGGGGACTGCGGTCTATCGTGGAGAAAGTGATGATGGACGTGATGTATGAGATCCCTTCGGATGACAGCATTGCGGAATGCATCCTGACGAAGAAGGCGGTGGACGGCGAGGAGAAACCGCTTGTCAGATACCGTGACAGATTATTGCAGGCAAAATAACAGATTGAGCAGGCTCAATCGCGGGGACTGCTTCGCAGCCTCAGCCGGATGAGTTGAAACAGATAAGCGTCGCCAAAATTTTGGCGGCGTTTCTGACTCGATAGGAAGTTGTGATAGTGAAACCTGAAATCAAGCGCGTTTGTGTTTGGTTTTTGACAATCAGAGGGAAAATTTTATGGATAACTGGAATCAACTGGAGAGCGGGAAGGGAAACACGGACGCGCTTTCCCTTCTGCGGGAGGATACCCTTCCTGCGGTGACTCTCAGGGGACTTACGATCCTGCCGGGCATGGTGATTCATTTTGATCTCAGCCGGAAAGCGTCCATGGCTTCCGTGGAGCAGGCTATGCTGGGAGACCAGAGGCTTCTTGTGGTCACCCAGAAAGATCCGGGCAAAGATGATCCCGGTATGGAAGACATCTATGATGTGGGAACCGTTACGTTGATCAGACAGGTCAGTAAATTGCCTGAGCATGTCCTTCGCGTGCTGGTGGAGGGCGTGTCCAGAGCACGCATTCATGGCCTTTCTGACTCGGAAAACGGTATGATGACGCAAGTGTCATATGAACGGGATGACCGGGCAGATATGGATGAGATAACGGCCGAGGCGATGACCAGAACGGTCAAAGAAGCGCTGGAGGCGTATGGCACCTGCTTTCCCAAGGTGGGGAAGGCGGTGCAGGATCAGATCGAAGAGGGAATGGAGCTGGGAAAGCTCTTAGACAGCATTACCATCAATATGCCCCTGCCGGTTGCCGATAAGCAGAAGATTCTGAGCGCGATATCAGTGCGGGAACGGTTTTCGATTCTCACGGGCATACTCACCAGAGAGGTGGAGGTTATCCGCATCAAGAACGACCTGGCAAAAAATATCAGGCAGCGGATTGATAAGAATCAGCGGGATTATATTCTGCGGGAGCAGATGCATTACATTAAGCAGGAGCTGGGAGAAAACAACATTGACTCCGATGTGGATCAGTTTCTGGCGGAGGCGGATAAGCTGAAGGCAGCGCCGGAGGTCAAAGAAAAAATCCGCAAGGAGATCAAACGCTATAAAAATGTGGCCGGCAGCGGTTCAGAGAGTGCGGTGGAACGGGCCTATATCGAGACGCTTCTGGAGCTTCCATGGGACAAGGCGTCCAGAGACAGCAGGGATCTGAAAGGGGCGGAAAAGATTTTAAACGAGCAGCATTACGGTCTGGAGAAGGTGAAGGAGCGGATGCTGGAATTTCTCGCCGTCAGGATGCTGACGGGTAATGCCGGGAGTCAGATCATCTGTCTGGTGGGACCTCCCGGTACGGGAAAGACATCCGTGGCAAAGAGTGTGGCGGAGGCGCTGAGGAGAAAATATGTGCGGATTTGTCTTGGCGGCGTGCGCGACGAGGCGGAGATCAGAGGGCATCGCAAAACTTATGTGGGCGCCATGCCGGGGCGGATCGTGGCGGCGATTAAGCAGGCGGGTGTCAAAAATCCGATGATGCTTCTGGACGAGATCGACAAACTCGGCAGCGATTACAAGGGAGATCCGGCGTCCGCGCTTTTAGAAGTGCTTGACGGCGAACAGAACCGTGCGTTCAGGGATCATTATGTGGAAATTCCTATTGATCTGTCGGAGGTGTTTTTTATCGCGACCGCAAACAGCCGCGACGGGATACCGCGCCCGCTGCTGGACCGCATGGAAATCATAGAAGTGAACAGTTATACCGCAAACGAAAAGTTTCATATTGCCAGAGAGCATCTGGTAAAGAAGGCGTTTCGGAAGAACGGGATTAAGAAGGGCGAGATTGCCTTTTCCGATGAGGCGATCCGCGATATAGTACGGTTCTATACGAGAGAGGCAGGCGTCAGAAGTCTGGAGCGTCAGATTGGCGCGGTATGCCGGAAGGAGGCAAGGGCAATCTTTGACCGGCGGAAACAGAAATTGACCGAAGAGGTAAATATAACGCCGGATAAGTTGGAGCATTATCTCGGGAAACCGAAGTATAGGCAGGATAAGATCAATGAGAAGCCGGAGGTCGGTATTGTCAGGGGTCTTGCGTGGACCAGTGTGGGCGGGGATACGCTTCAGATCGAAGTCAATGTGATGCCCGGAGAAGGGAAAATTGACTTAACTGGTCAAATGGGAGACGTAATGAAGGAGTCCGCGCGGACCGCGCTAAGCTATGTGCGCTCCGTCAGCGGGAAATATAAAGTTGCGGAGAACTTCTATAAAAAGAAAGATTTTCATATCCATATACCGGAGGGAGCAGTGCCGAAGGACGGTCCTTCCGCGGGAATTACCATGGCGACGGCTCTTCTGTCGGCGGTGACGCATAGGCCAGTGCGGGCGGATTTGGCAATGACCGGAGAAGTCACTTTGCGGGGCAGGGTTCTTCCTATCGGCGGATTGAAGGAAAAGGTACTGGCGGCAAAGATGGCGGAGGTTAAAACCGTACTTGTGCCGAAGGAGAACGAGAAGGATATCGAGGAGATCCCGGAAGAAATCAAGGAAGGTCTGGAGATTCTCTTTGTAGAGACAATGGAGGATGTGGCGGACCGGGCACTGATATCCCAAAAGACCGACGGGTAAACTGCCGTGGTAGCGGATGTGTGCGGAAACGGTGTTTTTAATGCTGCGTGCGGCATTTATGCGCAATGATTAAGAATGGAGCAACGTATGATTATTAAGAATGTAAACTTAGAGACCGTGTGCGGCGTTACCAGCAAGCTGCCTCAGAACAGCCTGCCGGAGTTTGCCTTTGCGGGAAAGAGCAATGTGGGGAAATCCTCGCTGATCAACGGTCTGATGAACCGCAAGTCTCTGGCGCGCACAAGTTCCTCACCGGGAAAGACACAGACCATCAATTATTATAATATCAATGACGAGATGTATTTCGTGGATCTGCCAGGTTACGGTTACGCCACCGCCAATGAGAAGGTAAAGGCGACGTGGGGAAAGATGATCGAGGATTATCTGCACCAGTCAAAACAGATACGTGCCGTATTTCTGCTGATCGATATCAGACACGCACCTTCGGAGAATGACAGGATCATGTACGACTGGATTCTGGACAGAGGGTATCAGCCGGTCATCGTTGCCACGAAACTGGATAAAATCAAGAGAAGTCAGGTGGCAAAGCAGTTGAAACTCATTTGTGACACACTTGACGTAGTAGATGACACGATTGTCATACCCTATTCTTCGCTCAGTAAACAGGGAAGGGAAGAAATATACGAACTGCTGGACGGAATGGTTGAGGACACAGAGGAGAACCTATGAGAAGAGCCTTAAAGATTTATCTGAAAGTAACGCTGAACCTGTTTACCGCGTTAGCGGCAGTGCTTTTGTGTATTTTCCTTCTCCCAAGGCTGATCTGGTTTTTTATGCCGTTTATTCTGGGATGGCTCATTTCGCTGATTGCGGCTCCTGTGGTCCGGTTCTTTGAGGAGAAACTGAAGGTAAAGAGAAAGGCAATGTCGGCGGTGGTGATCATCGCCGTGCTGGCGGTGGTGGTACTTCTCGTCTATCTGCTGATTGCCAAACTGGTCAGGGAGGGCATTAACTTTTTTAACGAAATTCCCGATATCTGGAACACCATTCTGGCTGAGTTTAACAAGGTGGGGGCAAACCTGCAGGGCGTCTATGACAGGATGCCGGCGGATATGCAGGCCACGATAGATCATATCATTCTGGAAATGGGGAATTATATGAGCGGTATGACGGCAAAAATGGAGCTGCCCTCTTTTGAGGCGGTGGGAAATGCGGCAAAGCAGATCCCGGATATTTTCCTTGCCGTGGTAATGTGCCTGCTCTCGGCTTACTTTTTTGTGGCGGATAAAGGATATATGGCGGCAGCGGCGGAAAAATTCATTCCGGCTTCTGTGCGGTATCATTTTGATCTGATCCGCAGGAGCTTTCGGAACGCGGTCGGGGGGTATTTCAAGGCCCAGTTTAAAATTGAGTGCTGGATCTATATTCTTCTTGTGATCGGGCTGATGATTCTCGGCGTGGATTACGCCTTTCTGGTGGCATTTGGCATCGCGGTTCTGGATTTTCTGCCGGTATTTGGCACGGGTACGGTGATGGTGCCGTGGGCGGTCATTGAGCTGCTGTCGGAAAACTACAGGATGATGTTTGGACTGATTGCCATCTGGCTGTTTGGGCAGCTTGTGCGACAGGTGATCCAGCCGAAGATAGTGGGAGATTCGATCGGGATGGATGCCATACCGACCTTGTTTTTGCTTTACATCGGTTACCGTGTGGCGGGTGTGCTGGGAATGATTCTTGCCGTGCCGATCGGCATTATTGTCGTCAATCTATACGAGGAGGGCGCCTTTGACACGACCAGGCAGAGTCTGCGTATTCTGTCGGCGGGCTTTAATCATTTCCGAAAGATCCGTCCCGATGATATGGCGGTTGTGGAGGAGTACGAGAGAGAAGCGAAAGACCGATACAGACCGAAGACTGCACAGGAGAACGCGGCGAGAGAGCAGATGTATGAGGCATCGCGGATTAAGCTGGAGGAGCCGCTTATTATCAGGAAATTTAAGGATAAGAAAAATAGTAAGTAGACAGCGGGGAGAACGCGCGTGCAAAAAAGAAACTGGTGGAAACTCTTTTTTGCTATCTACATTTTAGTTGTCATAAAGGTTATTATCTTCAAATATCCCTATGAGGAGCTTCTGAGAATTGCGGCTTCGTGGCGCAAAGGCGTCATTTTTGAGGGATTGGGCACGGCGAATTTCAAGCCCTTTAAAACAATAAAAATGTATATAGACTACTCGTATAAATTGAACAGTGTGGAGAATCTCGCGGGCAATGTGCTGGTGTTTGTGCCGCTTGGATTTCTCCTTCCTCACGTTGCGAAGGAGGGAGAAAGGTTTTTTGTTATGCTCTTAAACGCCTTTGTGTTTGTGCTGGGAATCGAAATGTTTCAGCTTTTCAGCGCCTTTGGCGCTTTTGATGTGGATGACATTTTACTGAATTGCGTCGGCGCATCCCTCGGTTTTGGTATTTACCGCCTGATGCAATTTTGGAGAAGGAAGAGAAAGGGGCTTTGTGATGGAAGGTTTACTGAAAAAGATTAAGACGAATGTGGTGATTTCCTCCGCTTTGTGTGTGATTCTGGGTCTGGTGCTTGTGTTCAGACCGGGGCTGTCCATGCGGATTGTCTGCACGGCTGTGGGCGTGGTGCTGATTGTATCCGGCGTTATGCGGATGATTGCCTACTTTACCGCAAGGGACGGCAGTCTCTATTCGCAGGCAAATCTGATTTTCGGGATTGTGCTGGCTGTGGTGGGCGTCTGGATCGTGATGAAGCCGGATAAGGTGATGGCGATCATTCCGATTATTGTAGGTATTGTCATTGCCATACATGGTTTACATAACTTACAGCAGGCGGCGGAACTCTGGCGGGATAAGTATGACAGATGGTGGATCGCGCTTATTCTGGGCGTGCTCACGGTGGGATTCGGCGTGCTTCTGGTCTGCAGGCCTTTTGCCGCCATAGACACAGTGGTTATGCTGATCGGCTTTTTTCTCATTTATGACGGGCTTTCCAATGTCTGGATTGTCTCGAGAGTTTACAAAAATGCAAAGATGATGAAGCAGGAGATGGAAGCGGTAGATATCGAAATCGTGGAGCGCGACAGGTGACAGGCAGAGTGGAAATAATTGGATGCGCACATTGGGCGCTGAAGACGATTGCTGATGTGTGCGGATCCTGCGAAACGGAAAATTTGGTCTTGTATATTTCCACGGGAAGTTTTATTATAAATGATAGGTAAAATGGATTTTGTGCCGTAACAGTGAAGGCATGGTACAAGTTGTGAGTAAAGAGGAAAACGGTTATGATGATTGGAGCAGTCAGTTTTCAACCTTATGTGTATAACATAAACGCCATTAGTCCGGCAAGCATGAACAGGCTGTCCAGAATTTCGGATGATGTACTTGATAAGAAGACAGATTTCAGAGGTCTGGCGCAGGCTGAAAATGAAAATCCCTTAAAGATGGGACAGACACTCGACTTTAGGGGTATGTTGGAAATGCAGATGCAGCGCGGCAGAAGCAATGCGGCGAGAGTGATGAAGCCTGCAGAGGATACTGTCGCAGCGCAGGAGACCGCACAGACGGAAAATGTGGCGGTGAAGTCCGGACGGGAGAATGAGGCGGGCGCGTTGCAGCCGGAGAAAGAGGCTGCAGACAGTGCACAGAACGTGCAGGCGGCAGCGCCTGAGGCAGTCGGCATGGAATACGATGTCAGCAATTTCCGCATGCAGCAGGCGATCAGCGCCTATGAAATGTTTATGACGGCGTAGCGGGATCGCAGGAATAGAACTTCCGCCGCGCAGCGGATAAAGAGAGGAAAATGTCCTGTTTGATTCGGCCATGAAAATTGGAACTTATGGAAAGCAGAAGCCCCCACTGTTTTGACAGATGGGGGCTCGTTCATATAGAAGGCACGCATAAGACATGGTAAGATTACGACAACGCCATTTTTTTCACGGCGGCGATGCCGTTGCTCACGGCAGGAACGAGAATCACCGCACAGGTAATCGCGCCTTCCGCAAAGATGTAAATGCCGTTATAGACAAGGGAATAGGACAGCGGATGCCAGCCTTCCCATGCGTATTCGGCGAAGAAAATCCATCCCGACAGTACTGTGAACACATAGCGTCCGAGCATGCCCACAAGATACCCTTTGAGCAGCCCTCTCTTTGCACCGGCAAACAGTCCCGATAGACCCAGTGCGCCGAAAGCCAGAATATAGTCCATTACAAGCTGCATGGGAAAGAGCACGTAGGGGTTGAACAAAAGCTGCAGGACGCCATAGGCGATACTGGTCATCAGACCCGCGCCCAGTCCGAAAAGATAGCCCGGGAGACAGATGACGAACATGGACAGCAGTGTGGCGGAGCCGCCCCATGGGAAGTCGATGATTTTGATTTCCGAGAGTACGGTGCCGAGTGCGATCGACATGGCGCAGAAGGCGAGCTGTTTGACGGTCAGTCTGCCGCCTTTTTTGACCGTTCCTTCCGGCTGTGGATTCTGTCCGGCAGCGTACCGCCTCGCGAAAACGACGGCGCCGGCAAGCAGAACTGCCAGAAGTACGATTAACAGCACATTGCCCAGAGTGGTGGGGACGTAAGTGGTTTTGCCCCAGTCGTTGACAACAACATTGTAGAACATAAAAAATCCTCCTTTGTCTTAGAATAAGCAAGGAGGGGAACGGTAAATACGGCAGGACATAGAACTGCTGTGTCAGGCTGTATTTACAGTGCTTCCCTACGGCGGTGCTAACCGCATCAGGTAATGAGGGTTAGAGTCCCGGCGTCCTGTGCGCGGGCTCAATCTCAGCAAAAGCTCCCCTAGCAAGTTATTCAGTTATGCGGTCCAAACCGCGGCGGATGTATCCGCTTTCTTAACTATAGGGTCTGGCGGGAGAATTGTCAAGGGAATTTTAGTAACAGTTCAGCCTTGCATTATTCCGCGGGTAAAATAGCTCTGTATGCGATTTTGCGAGTTGTGCAAGCGCCAAAATGCGACTTTGGAGCATTTTGTGTGCATTAGGCGTGACAGGGAAGCCGAAGGCTGAACTGTTACGAATTTTATGGGAGAGTGACATGGTAAAATTTCAAAAGGCGTGGGAGGTATTGCTTCCCTATCTGGTATATTACCTGGTATACAATGCGGCTTATCTGATTCTTGCCTTCTTGTATCAGGCGACGGTGGGACGTTTCGGCGGGGCGTACGGGCAGTTTATGACGACACATGCCGCCACCGTCACAGGCGTGATGGGAGGACTGTGTATGCTGGCGGGTATTTTGCCCGTAGTGCCGATGTTAAAGGAGGAATTGCAAAGGCGCGGGGAAACGCTGCGCTTCGCGTCGGTGAAAGCAGACAGGGCAGCGGGAAGAACAGATAGGACGGATGATTTTACTGAAGGACTGACTGGATTAGTCAATACCAAACTGCGCAGCGTGGCCACACTTACGGCAGTTCTTGCCGGCAGCGCTTCGCTGGGGCTCAACGCGCTTCTGACACTGACAGGATTCGCGGATAGTTCCCAGACCTATCAGGAGGTGGCGGACAGGCAGTACGGCGTGGCTTTTGCGTCGGGGCTTATTCTCTATGGTCTGATATCCCCGCTGGCGGAGGAAATAGTTTTCCGCGGTGTGATTTACAACCGCCTGCGCCGCTTATACAATCCGGCGATCGGGATTGTCGCTTCCGGGCTTCTCTTCGGCGCGTTTCACGGCAATCTGGTGCAGGGCGTGTACGGTGCGTGTCTGGGAATGCTGATGGCATATCTGTACGAGAGAAGTGGGAAATTTGGGATTCCCTTTCTTTTTCATGCGGTGGCGAATCTGGCAGTTTATACGACAGCCCGGATGGAAGGTGTGCAGGCGATTTTGTTTACACCGGCGGGATGCGCTGTTTTGCTTGCGGCTTCGGCGGTGTGTGTGCTGGCTGTACACTTTGGCGGCAGGGTGGAATGAGTATGGCGGTTAAAATATTACTTGCAAAATTCTTACAGTCGGCTTTATAATAAAAAGCACATCGGCAGATGTCTTGTCTGCCTGTGTAGGGATCCTTCTGGAAAAGGATTTCTGTCTTACGATTCTTTCCGGCGATCGGAAACAACCCCTTACTTGTAAACGGACTGGAGCAGAGAAAGACCGTATTCCTCTTGTATTCAGTCATAAAAAACTGTATAATGGAGGAAAATCTATGGTAAAACGAAACGCAAAAAAGTGGTTCCGGCATGGCAGCTGGTGGAGGCGGCTTAGAAACAACCGGAAGTACAGGGATGTGCTTTTCAGACGTCTGTTTCGGGATAAAAAGGATCTTCTTGATCTTTACAATGCCTTAAATGGCAGTACATACACAAATCCTGAGGAACTTGAGATAGTCACAATGGAGGACGTGATCTTTATGAAGATGAAGAACGATCTGTCCTTTATGATTGGAAACACTTTAAATCTCTATGAGCACCAGAGTACCTGGAACCCGAATATGCTCTTGCGGGGCCTGCTTTATTTTGCGCAGCAGTTTGAGGGACTGCTGGCTTCCAGCGATGATGACATTTACGGTACGAAACGTGTGGAACTGCCAACACCCGTATACATTGTATTTTATAACGGCACAGGTATGCAGAGCGATAATCTGCTGTTGTATCTGTCAGATTCGTTTTCAGCAGGACGGGGGAGCGGCTGTATGGAATGCACCTGCGAGGTACTAAACATCAACCGCGGCTACAATCAGGCGCTTATGGAAAAATGCCACAGGTTATGGGAGTATTCGGAATTTTCCTCCGAGATCGAGGAGAACATAAAAAAGGGAATGCGCCGGGAGGAAGCCGTCCACACGGCCATTGACACCTGCATTGAGAAGGGGATACTTAAGGATATCCTAATAAAACAGAAAGCGGAGGTGCTGCATATGATTCTGACGGAATATGACGAGAAAAAGCATTTCAGGACGCTCTTTCGGGAGGGGAAGGAAGAGGGCCGAGAGGAACTCCTGCGGGAACAGGTGAAAAAGAAACTGGACAAGGGCAAGACGATTGCTGAAATTGCGGAAGACTTGGAGGAGGAAATTTCCGTGATAGAGAGAATGATGCCATGAATATCACAGACGAAAATATAGACGGCGGCAAAGCTTTTGACTGGGGAAAAACCTCGGCGGATTATGCCAGATTCCGGGACATCTACCCACAGGAGTTTTATGACAGGATCATCGGACGGAACCTGTGCGTGGAGGGACAGCGCGTCCTTGATCTGGGCACGGGGACGGGCGTGCTGCCCAGAAACATGTACCGGTATGGCGCGAAATGGACAGGCACAGATATATCCAGAGAGCAGATTGCGCAGGCCAGACGGCTGTCGGAGGGGATGGACATTGCATACCGTGCTGTGTCTGCGGAAGAGCTCGATTTCCCGGATGGTTCTTTTGATGTGGTAACGGCCTGTCAGTGTTTCTGGTATTTTGACCATGCAAAACTGGAGCCGGAGCTTGTGCGGATGTTAAAGCCGGGCGGGCGTATTCTTCTTCTGTATATGGCGTGGCTGCCCTTGGAGGACAGAATCGCGGGAGCCAGTGAGGCGCTTGCCTTGCAGTATAATCCGGCATGGAGCGGCGCGGGGGAGACGGTGCATCCGATTGTGATCCCGGAGCTTTACGGGAAGGATTTCGAGCTGATTCACCGCGAGGAGTATCTCCTGCACGTGCCCTTTACCAGGGAGAGCTGGCATGGCAGGATGAAGACGTGCCGGGGAATCGGCGCGTCGCTTAGCGGGCCGGAAATTTTAGCGTGGGAGAGGGAACATATCAGACTGCTTTATGAGATTGCTCCGGCTGCGTTCACGGTGCTACACTATGGTGCCATGGCGGAGCTGAAATCCATGAAAGCGCAGTGATGAATTTGGAAACAGACAATTCTTTATCTATACATTTTTCGATTTTCTCATACCTCTTAACAGAATAAGGGAAAGGATCAGCACCAGCGGGAAAACGCATCCCACAAGCATCCCTTTTCGAAGATCATTGCCCGCATTCTGGGTGATATTTCCCACCAGACTGGGTCCGAACGCGCCGCCCAGATCGCCCGCCATGGCAAGCAGAGCGAACATGGCGGTTCCGCCTTCCGGGAGTCTGCCGGAGCAGATACTGATCGTGCCGGGCCACATGATTCCCACGGAAAAACCGCAAAGAATACAGCCGATCAAGCCGATCACCGGATTGTCCGAGATAGAGGCTGCTATGTAACAGCTCAGACAAAGGACGCCCGAACCGAGCATAAACCGCATCAGATCCAGCCTGTCGCCGTATTTTCCGAAGATGACACGGCTGATGCCCATGGTGATCGCAAACATGCACGGACCGGCAAGATCGCCCATCGCCTTTGTAAAGCCAAGCGCCGATTCCGTATAGGCGGAAGCCCACTGCGCCATGGAAAGCTCGGAAGCGCCTGCGCAGACCATGAGAACAATGGATATCCAGAACAGCGGAACCCGGAGCAGACGCCCTGTCCCCATGCCACAGCCGTCTTCGGTCGTATGTTCAATGGGGCAGGTGGCAAAGTTGTAAATATTGTACAGAGGAATGACAGCCCAGATGCAGGCGAGCCATTTCCAACTGTCAATACCAAATACAGCGAAAAAGATGGTGGACAGAAGGATGACACCCACAGACCCCCAGCAGTAAAAGGAGTGCAGCAGACTCATCACGGCCTCCTTGTTGTCGAAGGGGCATGCCTCCACAATGGGACTGCACAGTACTTCGATGAGCCCGCTCCCGATGGCATAGACAATAACGCTCGCGATAATGCCAGAAAGCGGATTGGAAAAGAGGTCTGGCAGAAAGGCAAGTCCGATCAGCCCTGCCGCCGCGCACAATTCTGAGGCGACGACACATATGCGGTATCCTATCTTGTCTGCAAAATAGGAGCAGAGGATATCCACAATAAGCTGGGTCAGAAAAAATACGGTGGAAATCAGCGCGATCTGCCCGAGCGGGATCTGATATTTATTGTGAAACGTTAAAAACAGCAGCGGTGCGAAATTTGCGCAGATAGCCTGCGTGATGAAGCCCAGATAGCAGGCAATCAGTGTTTTCTTATAATTTTTTGACATGGTAATATATATTCCTTTCATTCAGTGTGCACAGAAGGGATTGACTTCTGTAATGAATTGTATTATATAGTAGTCAGATGCAGACATCAATGCAATATATCCCAATATTATTACACAATATTACAGTTTGACCTCCGACTTCACAAAAAGTCTGCGATACAGTCAAGGATTTACTTTGTAAGCAGGTCACCTGACTTTTTACCTGCGGGAATAAGGGAGTGGCATGATATGAAAACAAATGAGGGGTACAGCAGGATTACAACAGATGAATCTTTGCGGGAAACCATTCCTCACGGGAGTGAGGAGTATCCCTTCCGATATTATCTGGAGGATATCTGGCAGTTCGATTTTCACTGCATAGACTGGCACTGGCATTCGGAAGTGGAATTTGTCCTGATCAAAAAGGGTACGGCGGATTTCCTGATCGGGAGTGAGAGATATATTCTGGGAGCCGGGACGGGTATTTTTATCAATTCGCAGGTCATTCACAGATTTGAGGCGGCGGAGAGCGTGATCATCCCGAACATTGTGTTTTCACCCTCCATGGTTGCCCCGGAAGACAGTCTGATCTATCGGAAGTATATCAGACCTGTCCTTGACTCAGCGGCAGAGTGCCAGATCTTTTCCGCCGACAATCCCGCGCATGGAGAGATTCTGTGCGCGCTGGCGGATATATTTGCCGTGCAGGAAACGGAAAATGGATGCGAAATAAAGACAGAGGAGCTGCTCTTAAAACTGTGGCGGCTGCTGTATGAGAATATGGATGTCACAGAAGGCATCTGGGCGCCACAGGCATCGGCGCGGACGCAGGCACAGCTCCAGATTATGCTGCAATACATTCATAAAAATTATCCGAACCAGATATCCCTTGATGACATCGCGGAAACGGTGGCTCTTGGCAAAAGCAGTGTACTTAGTATTTTTCACAGAAATATTCACACCTCGCCCATCAATTATCTGGTGCATTACAGGCTGAAACGGGCGGCAAAACTGCTCGTGACGACGCAGAACAGCGTTTCCGCCATTGCCCGTGACACCGGATTTGAAAATGTCGGTTACTTTTGCCGGAAGTTCAAAGAAACGTTTCATTTAACGCCCGGTGAATACAGAAGAACTGTGGCGGGATCATGAACAATGGGCTCTTTTTCCAGACTATGTTATGTATGAAAAGAAGAACATAGAAAGGATAGCAAACTGTATGACTGAGTGATATAATTGTACAAACATTGAGCGATTGCTCGTTAGAAAGAGACAGCAGGGAGAAGAAAACAGACATGATATATGAAACGGCAGCGCCAGAGAATCTGCGGGAGATCTTCCAGGTGGTACAGCATACCATCAAGACGATTTATCCCCGCTACTATCCGGCGGAGGTGGTGGATTTTTTCTGCGCGCTCCACAGCGAGGAAGCAATCGCGAGGGATATCAGGAAGGGATCTGTCGGTATGCTGAGGGTAGCTGGCAGGATCGTGGCGACAGGGAGCTTTGAGGAAAATCACATCACCAGAGTATATGTGTTGCCCGAATATCAGAAAAAAGGAATCGGCACACAGATTATGAAAACCCTCGAGGAACGAATCGGGGAAGGGTATGACAGCGTATATCTGGACGCGTCGCTTCCGGCGGCAGCGCTGTATGAAAAGCTGGGATTTCGAACGGTAAAGCACGAGCGGTACCCTTTGGAAAATGAAGTGGTGTTAGTCTATGAAATCATGGAAAAGGAACGGTAATAAATAACTGAAAAATAATGGAGGAAAGTAATGGAGCGTTTAGAACAGCAGAGTGGAATGCAGAGTGTTCAGAATCTGGAGACTGTCATCAACGAGGGCCTTCGTGTCGCCCTGCTGGCGGAGACTCCGGATCAGTCTCTGGATGTGCTGTTAAAACATCTGGGGATGGCGCTTGACGGGGAACGCACTTACATATTTGAGCAGAACGCGTCCGGCTGTGACGATAACACTTATGAGTGGGTGGCGGACGGGGTGGAGCCGGAAAAGGAGAACCTTCAGAATGTGCCCCCGGAGGTGTGCGCGAGCTGGTATCGGAAATTCAGCATCGGCAAGCACATCGTTATAGAGAATCTGGAGGACATACGGGAGACGGAGCCTTTGCAGTATGAGAATCTGAAGCGGCAGAATATCCGATCCCTTGTGGTAGTTCCCCTCTATAAAGGGGAAAAGATCATCGGCTTTTACGGTGTAGACAATCCGCCGGCGAAGTCGCTGGAGTATGCGTCGAATATGCTCCAGACTGCGGCATACTTTATTGTATCATGCCTGAAACAGCGCAATCTGGTCCGGGAAATCCAGAAGCGCAGTTATAATGTCCTCCAGGCTCTCAGCGTGGATTATCTGGGCATTTATCAGGTGAATTTTGAAACGGGTGAATGTGAGGTATACAGGAACAGCGGAAAGATGGATATGGATTGGGGCGCCAGCTTCGCAGACGGTTATCAGGCGGCTGTCGGGCAGTATATTTCCCGTTGCGTCGCGCCCAGGGATCGGAAAAAGCTTACCGCTGTGACCAAAAAGGAGTATGTGCTTTCGCAGCTTCGGACAAAGAAGGAGTTCTATGTGCGCTATCAGGTCAAAGACAGCGTTTATGGATTGAAACATATGGAGATTCATTTTTTCGCAACGGAGAAGGCGGAGGAAGAAAACTGCGCGATTTTTGCCCTGCGGGATGTGAACGCGGTGGTGGAGCAGGAAGAGAAGTACAAGCTGGAGGCGAGACAGAATCTGGAGGATATTCTGGAGGGCGCAAGAACCGGTATCTGGACGATTGAGATGGAGGATGGATGCCAGCCAAGGATGTATACCAACCGGATCATGCGGATGCTGTTAGGCGTGCCGGATGAGATCGAACCGGAGGAGTGCTACCGGCACTGGTTTAAAAATATTGAGCCGGACTATGTGGAGATGGTGCAGGAATGTGTGCGGGAGATCATGGAAACCGGGCGTTCCGAAGTGATTTATCCGTGGAAACATCCGGAGCTTGGAAAAATATATGTCCGCTGCGGCGGTGTGCCGGACAAGACATTTAAGAAACCGGGCGTCTGTCTGAACGGATATCATCAGGATATCACAGAGACGATGGTGGCGAAGAGAAAACAGGAGCAGGCCATCATGGAACTGTTAGAGAAGGTCAGACGTGCCAATTCGGCAAAGAGCGAATTTCTTTCCCATATGTCCCATGATCTGCGAACGCCCATCAACGGGATATTGGGGATGCTGTCCATCATAGAGAAAAGCCAGAACGATCCGGAGCGGCAGAGGGATTGCCGGAACAAAATTCGTGTGTCGACGGAGCATCTGCTATCTCTGGTCAACGACGTGCTTCAGATCAGTAAGATGGATAGCGGAAGACCGGCAGAAGCGGAGGAATCGTTTGAACTCGGGGATATATTGAAAAACAGTATCACACTTCTGGACGAGAGGGCAAAGGAGCGGGGCATACGGCTGACACTGGAGGAAACTGACATACAGCATGGAAGGGTGATTGGAAATCCGCTGTATCTGCAGCAGATTCTGATGAATATGATTGACAACGCCATAAAATATAACCGTCCGCAGGGCTCTGTATTTGTGCGGGCAAAGGAGATGTCCTGCCGGGGAAACGCTGCAGAATATCAGTTTGTTGTCGAAGATACCGGAATCGGTATTGGGGAGGAGTTCAAAAAGCATATTTTCGAGCCGTTTACACAGGAGCATAAAAGCGCGAGAACCCACTATAATGGCGTCGGTCTTGGCATGTCCATTGTGAAACAGATTGTAGACCAGATGAATGGGCACATTGAGGTGGAGAGCCGGATTGACAGCGGGAGTGCGTTCCGGGTCACCCTGCCCATGCAGATTGACGAGACGCGAAGCGAGCAGCCTTTGGATGAAGGGCAGGACGAGCAGGGTACCATTGCCGGGATGCGTGTCCTTCTGGTGGAGGATAATGAGATCAACTGTGAGATCATTGAGTTCATGCTCAAGGATGCGGGTGCAAAGGTCGTGACCGCGAATGATGGAAAAGAGGCAGTTGATGCGTTTGCGGCATCTGGCCCTGGGACGTTTGACTGTGTGCTCATGGATTTGATGATGCCGGTTATGAGTGGATATGAGGCGACGCGTGTCATTCGTGCTATGGACCGGACGGACGCAAAATCTGTTCCCATCATTGCGCTGTCAGCCAACGCGTTTGACGAGGATGTGGCAATGGCAAAGGATGCCGGGATGAATGAACATCTGGCGAAGCCGGTGGATATGGGGAAAATGTTCCGGGTTATGAACCGGCTGAGATGCGGGGAACTGAAATCTCTGTAGAAAGCGGAGCGCAGGACAGGAAATACAGGAGGAACCGCATGGCTATGGACTATGTGAGAACAGACGGGAAAAGCGAAGATTTCATCGAAAACTGCCGCCTTCTTGACGTGGATCTGGACAGGCGTGTCAGTAAGCAGATCAAGAGAGAAAAATACGAGAAATTTAACCGGCTGGTTGCCCTTTTGATCGAACGGGCAGTAGAACTTGGCTATCGGAGAATGATTCTGGAGACAGGGGAGCTGCTGGCGGAGTCCTGCGCGGTCTATAAAAAGCTGGGGTTTGAAATCATTCCCAACTACGGACCGTATGCGGATATGCCGGAGTCTGGGTTTATGCTCCGTGGAATATAAGGAAGATGTTGCACCGCGAAGGGACGAGATTACAGCGTTTTGTGAAAATATATGAAAATGGGGATTGCCATGAAAGTACAATTAGTGAGGGCGGATATTAGCGACGCAAAAGAAATACATGCCATGCAGATAGAGTCTTTCCGGGAACTGCTGGAAAAATACCGGGATTATGATACGAGTCCCGCAAGCGAAAGCGTGGAAAAGGTAGAGGCTCGTCTGAAACAGGATTTTACTTATTACTATTTTATCTGTACAGGAACGCAAAAGGTCGGGGCTGTCCGCGTGATCGACCCAAAGGAGCAGGGAAAAAACAAAAGAATCTCTCCCATATTTATCATACCGGACTTTCGCGGCAGGGGCATCGCACAGGAGGCGATGCGGCTGTGCGAGGAAACGCATGGGAGTGAGAACTGGGAGCTGGATACCATTTTACAGGAGCCCGGAAACTGTCACTTGTATGAGAAAATGGGATATCGGCAGACAGGCAGGACGGAGGTTATCAACGAGAGACTTACCTTAGTGTTCTATGAAAAGAGGAAGAACTGATGGAAAACGAACTGTTTGAGAAAACACCGGTGCCGAAAGCGTACTTCAAATTTGCCCTGCCTGTCGTGCTCAGCATGGTAGTCTCGCTGGTTTACAATATGGTAGACACATATTTTATCGCGCAGACAGGCAACACAAATCTGGTGGCAGGGGTCTCCTTGAGCGCGCCAATTTTTACCTTGATGATTGCACTCGGAGATATTTTCGGATTGGGAGGCAGTTCTCTTATTTCCCGGCTGTTCGGGGAGAAAAAGGATGAGGATGGGAAACGTTTAAGTGTTTTTTGCTTCTACGCGGCGATTGTGTGCGGGATTGTGGTGACGGCAGTGATGATGATGATCCGTGAGCCGATTCTGTATGTGCTGGGCGCTGACGCTGAGACATTTTCTTATGCTTCCGATTATTATACTTATATCGTGCTGGGCGCGCCGTTTATTATTTTGTCCTTTACGCCGTCCAATCTGCTGCGGACGGAAGGATTTGCGACAGCGACTATGACGGGCAATATATTGGGCGCAGTGGTCAACATGATTTTGGATCCTGTGTTCATTTCCGTACTGGGGATGGGGGCGGCAGGTGCGGCCATTGCGACTGTGATCGGAAATATTTTTGCGGATCTCTTTTATGTCTGGTTTCTGTTAAAGAAAAGCAGGCGGCTTTCCATCAACCCGGCGGGATTCCATATTCATATCGCGGAGGTGGGGCAGATTCTGGCAATTGGGATTCCGGCGTCGATTACGAACCTGATGCAGAGTATTGGCATTGCTTTGACGAACCGGTCGCTGCTGCCATACGGTAACGATAAGGTTGCGGCAATGGGAATTGTGATGAAGGTGAATCTGATTGCCGTTCTGGTTCTGGTGGGGTTTGCCTTTGGTGCGCAGCCGCTGGTCGGGTATAACTATGGCGCGAAAAACAATGCGCGTCTCAAAGAAATCCTGCGGTTCTCTTACGGATTTGAATGCTGCATGGCGGCGGTGCTCGCGGGAGCGCTCTCCCTTGCGGCGCCTGCCATGATCGGGATATTTATGCAGGACGCATCCATCATTGAAATCGGCGTTCCCATGCTCCGCATGCAGCAGATGGGAATGGTCTTTACGGCAGTTGTGCTTGTGACGACCTGTACCTTCCAGTCGGCAGGAAAAGCGGTGGGCGCTTTTCTTCTGTCGGTCAGCAGACAGGGGGTGCTATTTGCAGTCGTTCTGGTTATTGCCTCCAAAGCGTTTGCCTACCAGGGGGTACTGATGGCACAGGCGGTCTCCGACCTGTTGACGGCGGTCATGGCGGTTATTTTGTTTGAGATTCTGATCCGGAAACCGATTTATAGTTGAAGACGGGCAATGGTTATGAGGTTTTTGCGCAATGCAAGCGTTCGTTTCTGGCTATTGACACGTATCACTGATACAATCAGTAGCAGAAAGGAGGAACTACTTTTGAACAGAGAGCAGACGGATACGACAATGGGAAAGCAAATACGTCATCTGAGAACACAATCGGGAATGACGCAGGAAGAATTAGCCGGAAAATTAAATGTTACCCGGCAGGCATTATCCAATTGGGAGAGAGATGTCAATGAACCCGATCTGGTTACGTTGAAAGAGATTTGTTTTCTTTTTGGAGTTCACATGGACGACTTTGCAGAGGAGGTAATAACGAAAATGGAAGCATATGAAGAAAAGAGGAAAAGACCATTGAATAAGTACGATATGGCAATTGGTTTGTTTTATGCCGTTGGTATATTTCTTGGCATCGGTATTTTCTTTGTCGGCGGTTTTATGACAATGTCAGGTGCTGGATGGAGCGCATCCCTGTTTGGGGGTGTCTGCTTTTCCTTTGTATTCGGAATGATATGTCATGCAATTATCACATTAAAAAGAAATGATAAGAAGTGAAGCAGGCAATACACAAAAATTCTGAAAACAGTAATAAATCACGCAAAAACTCAAATAATCCGACAATTTAACGAAAAGTCTATATTTACAAATCCCAAAAGCAGGTGTATTATTGTATACATGTAGAACGCAAAGGAGCGCTAGATGCCTTCTTTGCGTTCTTTTTTTGAGCCTCAGCTTATTAGCATATAAAAAGTCAGGAGAAAAGCTTATGTTTGATGTAAAGACAACCATCCCGAAATCCCCCCTCTACCGGGCGGAATTTGAACATGACAACTGCGGTATCGGCGCCTGCGTCAACATCAAAGGGGAAAAGAGCCGCGCCATCGTGGAGAATGCTTTAAAGATTGTGGAGAATCTGGAGCATCGTGCCGGAAAGGACGCGGAGGGTGAGACGGGCGACGGCGTGGGGATTCTTACACAGATGCCCCATAGATTTATGAAGAAAGTGACGAAAGACCTGGGGTTTGATATCGGCGGAGAGAGGGAGTACGGCGTTGGAATGTTCTTTTTCCCGCAGGATGAATTACAGCGGGGGCAGGCGAAGAAAATGTTTGAGATCATCGCTCAGAAAGAGGGACTGCAGCTTCTGGGCTGGCGTGATGTGCCCACGGTTCCTTCTGTGCTGGGACACAAGGCGGTGGAATGTATGCCTTGTATCATGCAGGCGTTTCTCAAAAAGCCGGCGGGTGTGGAGAAAGGACTTGCCTTTGACAGAAAGCTCTATATTCTGCGGCGGACTTTCGAGCAGTCGACGGATTTGACTTATGTGGTCAGTCTGTCCAGCCGGACCATCGTCTACAAGGGCATGTTCCTTGTGGGGCAGCTTCGCACGTTTTTTGCGGATCTGCAGGATAAGGACTACGAGTCGGCGATTGCCATGGTGCATTCCCGGTTTTCCACCAACACCAATCCGAGCTGGGAGCGGGCGCACCCGAACCGCTTCATCGTGCACAACGGCGAGATCAACACGATCCGGGGCAACGCGGATAAGATGCAGGCGAGGGAGGAGAACATGGAGTCCGAGCATCTGCGGGGGCAGATGCACAAGATACTGCCTGCCATAAGCGCTTCCGGTTCCGATTCCGCCATGCTCGACAACACGCTGGAGTTTCTTGTGATGAGCGGGATGCCATTGCCGCTTGCGGTGATGATTACGATCCCGGAGCCTTGGGAAAACAACAAGACCATGTCCCAGAAGAAAAAGGACTTCTACCAGTATTACGCGACGATGATGGAGCCGTGGGACGGTCCGGCGTCCATTCTTTTCTGCGACGGGGATATCATGGGCGCAGTGCTTGACCGAAACGGTCTACGCCCTTCCCGGTACATGATCACGGATGACGACACGCTGATCCTCTCCTCGGAGGTGGGCGTGCTGGAAATCGACCCGTCGAAGATTGTGATGAAAGAAAGACTGCACCCCGGCAAGATGCTTCTTGTGGACACGGTACAGGGAAGAGTGATCGACGATGACGAGCTAAAGGAGAAGTATGCCTCCGCGCAGCCTTACGGTGAATGGCTGGACAGCAAGCTGGTGACTTTAAAGGAGCTGAAAATCCCGAACCAGCGCGTGCCGGCGTTTACAGGCGAAGAGAGACAGCGCATGCAGAAGGCGTTTGGCTACACGTATGAGGATCTGAAGACGAGCATTCTGCCCATGGCGAAAGACGGCGCGGAGGCGATCGCGGCGATGGGTGTGGATACGCCGATCCCGGTACTTTCCAGAGCGCATCACCCGCTGTTCCACTACTTCAAACAGCTTTTCGCGCAGGTAACCAACCCGCCCATAGACGCAATCCGCGAGGAAGTGGTCACTTCCACCACGGTCTATCTGGGGCAGGATGGAAATCTCCTGGAGGAAATGCCGGAAAACTGTAATATGCTGCAGGTGCATAACCCGATTCTTACCAGTACCGATCTTTTGAAAATAAAGACCATGAAGGCGGAAGGTTTTAAGGTGGAAGTGATTCCCATTACCTACTATAAGAATACCAGACTGGAAAAGGCGATTGCGCGGCTTTTTGTGGAGGTGGACAGGGCATACCGCGACGGTGTAAATATCATTGTTCTCTCCGACCGGGGTGTGGACGAAAACCGGGTGGCCATCCCTTCCCTGCTGGCGGTATCCGCATTGCAGCAGCATCTGGTAAGCACCAGGAAAAGAACGAGCGTGGATATTATCTTAGAGTCCGCGGAACCTAGGGAGGTGCACCATTTTGCCACCCTGCTCGGGTTCGGCGCATCGGCCATCAACCCCTATCTGGCGCAGGAGAGCATCAGAGAGCTGATCGACAATCATATGCTGGATAAAGATTACTATGCGGCTGTGGACGATTACAACAGCGCGATTCTGCACGGGATTGTAAAGATTGCCTCCAAGATGGGCATTTCCACGATCCAGTCCTATCAGGGCTCCAAGATCTTTGAGGCGATCGGCATTGACAAAGAGGTGATCAACAAATATTTTACCAACACCGTCTGCCGGGTGGGCGGCATTACCTTGAAAGATATTGAGGAGGAGGTGGACACCCTGCACTCCATGGCGTTTGACCCGCTCGGTCTATCTACAGATCTGACGCTGGACAGCACGGGACATCACGAGATGCGGAGCGGCGCGGATGAGCACCTGTACAACCCGGAGACGATTCATTTACTACAGGAGTCAACCAGACGGGGAGATTATGAATTATTTAAAAAATATACCCAGGCGGTCAATAACGAGGAAAGCATCAAGAACCTGCGCGGGCTGATGGACTTTAATTTTGCGAAGAAACCCGTGCCGATAGAGGAAGTGGAGAGTGTTGACACGATTGTCACAAGATTTAAGACGGGCGCCATGTCCTACGGCTCCATCTCCAAGGAGGCGCACGAGACAATGGCTATCGCAATGAACCGTCTGCACGGCAAATCCAATTCCGGCGAGGGCGGTGAGGATAAGGAAAGACTGACGGTGGGAGCGGACGGCTTAAACCGGTGTTCTGCCATCAAGCAGGTGGCGAGCGGCAGGTTCGGCGTCACAAGCGAATACTTAAACAGCGCCCAGGAGATTCAGATCAAGATGGCGCAGGGGGCGAAGCCCGGCGAGGGCGGGCATCTGCCCGGCGGCAAGGTATATCCGTGGATTGCAAAGACGAGACATTCCACGCCCGGCGTAGGACTGATCTCGCCGCCGCCGCATCACGATATCTATTCGATTGAGGATCTGGCGCAGTTGATCTATGACTTGAAAAATGCCAATACCAGGGCGCGGATTTCGGTGAAGCTCGTTTCCGAGGCTGGTGTGGGAACGGTGGCAGCAGGCGTGGCGAAGGCGGGTGCACAGGTGATTTTGGTGAGTGGCTATGACGGCGGCACGGGAGCCGCGCCCCGCAATTCCATCCACAACGCAGGACTGCCCTGGGAGCTGGGACTGGCGGAGACACACCAGACTTTGATCCAGAACGGTCTTAGAAACAAGGTCCGTATCGAGACGGACGGGAAACTGATGAGCGGACGGGATGTGGCAATCGCGGCGATCCTCGGCGCGGAGGAGTTTGGCTTTGCCACGGCGCCCCTTGTAACCATGGGGTGTCTCATGATGCGTGTCTGCAATCTGGACACCTGTCCGGTGGGTGTGGCGACCCAGAACCCGGAACTGCGGAAACGTTTTACGGGAAAGCCGGAGTACGTGGAGAACTTTATGCGGTTTATCGCGCAGGAGCTCAGAGAGTATATGGCGAAGCTTGGCGTGCGCAAGGTGGATGAGCTGGTGGGCAGGACAGAACTCCTAAGAGTGAAGGATAATCTGACGGACCGTCAGAGAAAAGTGGATCTCACATTGATTTTGCGCAATCCTTACGAGGGGAGTAAGGAGAAATTTATCTTTGATCCGAAGCAGGTATACGACTTCCATCTGGAAAAGACACTTGACGAGAAGGTGCTCCTAAAGCAGCTATTAAAGGCGCTTGAAAGTGGACAGAAGCGGAGCCTGGAAGTGGATGTCTCCAACACGGACCGTACCTTCGGCACCATTTTCGGATCGGAGATCACGAGGAGATTCGGCGATACGCTGGAGGAGGACACTTACCATATCCTGTGCAAAGGTTCCGGCGGACAAAGCTTTGGCGCGTTTATCCCGAAAGGGCTCACACTGGAACTGGCAGGGGACTCCAACGACTACTTCGGAAAGGGCTTATCCGGCGGCAAGCTGGTGGTTTATCCGCCTAAAGGTTCCGCTTTTAAACAGGATGAGAATATCATCATCGGCAATGTATCTCTCTACGGCGCGACTTCCGGCAAAGCATTTATAGGAGGCGTGGCAGGCGAGCGGTTCTGTGTGCGAAATTCCGGCGCTGTCGCGGTGGTGGAGGGCGTGGGTGACCATGGCTGCGAATACATGACCGGCGGACGCGTGGTGGTGATCGGTTCCGTGGGCAAGAATTTTGCGGCGGGCATGAGCGGCGGTATCGCTTATGTATTGGATGAAAATAACGATTTGTACACCAAGATCAATAAGGAAATGGTTTCCTCCTATGAGATCACCTCGAAATATGATGTCCTTGCACTGAAAGAAATGATTAAGGAGCATGTGACATATACCAATTCCGCCAAGGGAAAGGAGATTCTGGACAATTTTGGAGAGTATCTGCCGAAGTTCAAGAAGATCATCCCTCACGACTATGAGATTATGTTAAAGCTTATCGTGCAGATGGAGGAGAAGGGATTGAGCGCGGAGCAGGCGCAGATCGAGGCGTTTTATAAAAAAGACAAGGAAACGGTTTGAGAATGGGAGGACAACATGGGAAAACCGACAGGATTTATGGAATATGAGCGCAAGGTTTCAACGGATGTAAGTCCGAAACAGCGCATTCAGAATTTTAATGAGTTTCATGTGCATCTGACGATGGAGGAACAGCGGGAGCAGGGCGCGCGCTGTATGGACTGCGGCGTTCCCTTCTGCCAGTCGGGCATGTCACTTGGCGGTATGACTTCCGGCTGTCCGCTGCACAATCTGGTGCCGGAGTGGAACGATCTGGTTTATATGGGAAACTGGGAACAGGCGTACTACCGTCTGCACAAGACCAACAACTTCCCGGAATTTACGTCGAGAGTCTGTCCTGCGCTGTGCGAGGCAGCCTGTACCTGCGGCCTGAACGGCGATGCGGTTTCCACGAAGGAAAATGAGTATGCCATCATTGAAAACGCCTATGACAAAGGCTATGCGGCGGCGAAGCCGCCCAAGGTGCGCACCGGAAAGAAGGTGGCGGTGGTGGGCAGCGGTCCCTCCGGCCTTGCGGTGGCGGATCAGCTCAACAGAAGGGGCCATCTGGTGAGCGTGTTTGAGCGTTCCGACCGGATTGGCGGGCTTTTGATGTACGGCATTCCCAATATGAAGCTGGAGAAACACATCATCGACCGCAAGATCAAAGTCATGGAGGAGGAAGGCGTAACCTTTGTGACAAACAGCGATATCGGTAAGGCGGTAAAGGCGCAGAAGCTGCTGCAGGAATTTGACCGGGTGGTGCTCTGCTGCGGGGCTTCCCAGCCAAGAGATATCAGCGCGCCGGGCAGGGACGCCAAAGGCATCTACTTTGCGGTGGATTTTCTTTCGGCAAACACGAAGAGCCTGCTGGATTCGGACTTTGCGGATAAAAAGTATGTGGACACGAAGGACAAAAACGTGGTGGTCATCGGTGGAGGCGATACCGGGAACGACTGCGTGGGCACAGCCATCCGCCACGGTGCGAAGTCCGTGACCCAGATCGAGATGATGCCAAAGGCGCCCGATGCGAGGACGGACAGCAATCCCTGGCCCCAGTGGCCCAAAGTCTGCAAGACCGATTACGGGCAGGAGGAGGCGATTGCCGTTTACGGTCACGATCCCCGGATTTACGAGTCTACGGTGAAGGAGTTTGTCAAAGATAAAAACGGGAATCTGAAAGCCGTGAAAATCGTTTCTCTGACATGGGAGAGGGATGCGAAGACAGGACGCATGATCAGCAGGGAAATCGAAGGTTCGGAAAAGACGCTGGACGCGCAGATCGTGCTGATCGCCGCGGGATTTCTGGGCAGCCAGAAGTATGTGACGGACGCTTTTAAGGTGGCGATAGACGGCAGGACGAATGTACAGACAGCGGCGGGTAAATTTATGACCAGTGCGGACCGGGTGTTTACGGCGGGTGACATGCACACAGGACAGTCCCTTGTGGTAAAGGCAATCCGCCAGGGCAGGGAGTGCGCCAGAGAGGTGGACGAAAGCCTGATGGGGTATACGAACCTGTATATACAATGACGGTTACTTTCCACAACACTCCATGTACCTGCTGCATGGAGCAAGCGCAAAGTGTCTGCGTCAATTGTTGCAGTTCACATCGATTAACTATCATGCATACAATATCTGGTGTGGGTGTGAATGGTAACCAGTGATGTAATTTTTGCGCAATTTTCCATAAAAAAGAGGAGTGAAATCTGTTGAAAGGAATGTTATACTAACTTAAGTGTAGCATTCTTTTTGCGCGCATAAGCAGAGGCAGAAATCATATTAAGGGAAAACGGAGCCAATGAAACTACAATTCAAGCGTCAGGAAACAACAGAATTAAAGCGGGAGATCACTTGGAAAAAGCGGATTATTTTGATTGCGTCCGGGCTGGCGGGGGCAACCATCCTTGCTCTGCTGATCGTTTATATGGCGGGGCTCAATCGCTACCAGAGCTGCTTTTTAAACGGCACGGTGATCGACGAAGTGGACGTGTCCGGTATGTCGATCTCTGAGCTGGAGGAGCAGATCGGCAGGTATTCGCTCCGGGTGATAGAGCGTCAGGCTGACGGCACGACTTTGGAGGAAGAAATACTGGGAAGTGAGATCGGCATCTCCTATGTTTCCACAGAGCAGTTCCAGGCTGTTTTGCAGGGACAGAACCCTTATCTGTGGTTTTTGAAGCACAATGCGGATTACACCACGGACGCGCCTCCTTTTTATGAGGAGCCGGCACTTCTGGAAAAGATAGATGGACTGCGCGGTTTTCAGAAGGACTTTATCAAAGAGCCGGCGGACGCGTACATAGCGGATTATGTGCCGGGAAGCGGTTTTGCGCTGGTAGCCGAAACCAAGGGAAACCGGCTGAACCGGGAAAAGACCATAGAGGCTGTCAGGGCAGCGCTGAACGGATTGGAGGAGCAGGTGGATCTGGAGGCGGCCGGATGCTATGAGGAACCGGCGATCACTTCGGAGGATTCCGGACTGAAAGCCGCTTACGAGAAGCTGCAGAATTACGTGAACACTGCCATCACCTATACGTTCGGGGAGGAACGTGAAGTTTTGGATGCGGATACCGTTGCGGGCTGGATTGTGCGGAAGGGGAAGCGGGTGTCGCTTGACCCGGAGCTGGTCAAGGAGTATGTTAATTCTCTTCGGAGAAAGCATGACACGGTTTTTCACAAGAGAAAGTTTATGACCAGCTATGGACAGGAAGTGACGATTGATCTGGGCGATTACGGCTGGTGGATGGATGTGGGACAGGAGACGCAGGAGCTGATCGGGCTGCTTGAGCGGGGCGAGGGCGGAGAGCGCGTGCCTGTCTACAGACAGACGGCGGCTTCCTACGAGACGCCTGACTACGGGGATTCCTATGTGGAGATTAACCTGACGGCCCAGCATCTGTTTTTATACCAGAATGGGGAATGTGTTCTGGAGTCGGATTTTGTGTCCGGCAATCCGGGTATGGGAAACGATACGCCGCCGGGGATTTATGGCATTACCTATAAGGAGCGTAACGCCACGTTAAATGGAGAAAATTACAGCACACCTGTCTCTTTCTGGATGCCCTTTAACAACAATGTGGGAATGCACGACGCCACATGGAGAACTGAGTTTGGCAGAAACATCTACATGACAAACGGCTCTCACGGCTGTGTCAATCTGCCCTATGCGGTGGCGCAGGAAATTTACGGTTACGTGGAGAAGAACACCCCTGTGATCTGTTATCATCTGCCGGGAACGGAGCCGGAGCCCTTGGAGGAGATACCCATGGAACTGGAGCCGGAGCTTGAGCCCTCTTCAGGGACACCGGGAGGGACGCCGGCTATGCCGGGTACAGGACAACCGGAAGGCCCTCCGGCCGTACCGGGAGCAGGACAGCCGGAAGGGAACCCGGCTTTACCGGAGGCAGCGCCTCAGCCTGAAGCGGCTCCTCAGCCGGAGGCAGCCACAGAGCAGCTTTCGCAGGAGGGGCAGTAAAAGAGAACGACCCGTCGGAATCGGAGATTTTCGTTTCGGTTCAGGCGGGTTTTTTACTTTTTCTGAAATTCTTTCTTTGTTTCCCTTATATTTTTCCTCCTATCTTAAATTTTTCCCGTTTTTTTCCGCAAAAACCTTCTTATAATAAAAAAGGGGAGGGACTGCCATGCGCGAAATCAGTTTTGACAGAAAGAGCATAAGGACAAGGCTGGTAACTGCCTTTGTTGTGACGTCGTTTTTGCCGATCGCCCTGGTGAATATCGTTGCCTACTATAACACATCCAAACTGGTCAGACAGAACGTGGAGAGCATGACAAATGCCAATCTGGAACAGATCAGGGTGAGTCTGGACGTATGGCTGGACTCCTATGCGGACATTCTGTTTCAGGTATACACGGACGATGACATTGTGGGGCTTGTGGATAAGATCAATGCCGGGGAGGATGTAGCCAGCAACAGGCAGATGCTCCGAAGGGCTTTGAGAGGCATGGTATATACGAAGGATTATGTAAAATTCATTTCCGTCATCACGGACAGTGGGGAACTGGTGTTTTATAATCAACTGACCTCGGCCACCACACGCACCTCGTGGATGGACAGCATCTCCATGTCACAGGAGGAGTTATACCGTGTCATCAGCGGGGACAACATGCCGCACACGATTCCAACGGGAGAGAAAGTTGTATTTGGGAGCAATTCCTGTTACTTATTTCATATGGGGCGGCGCATCATCGATTACCGTGACGTGGACAAGCGGTGCGGGATTGTACTTGTCAGCATTGATGAGAAACTGTTGGAGGATATCTGTTCCACAACGGAGAACGGGTTGAATTTTATTGTGGACAGGGAAGGGATTCTGATTTCCTGTGCCAGTTCCGGCAGAGTGGGGCAGGCTGTCTATGAAAAAGGAGCGGATGAAGCAGTAAGAAGGGAAGCCTACCAGCAGATCGCCAGGGAGACGGGACTGCTTGGGGAAACGGATCTTTCTATTTATTCGGTCCGGGATGAGAGGACAGGCTGGGAGATTGTCCGGGTAACCAGTCAGGAGGAACTGATCCAGGCGCTCGGTCAGCAGCAGCAGCTTCGGATTTTTATTATCGTCCTGTCCCTGTGTACGGTGATGGCCATTATGTTCAGACAGGTGACGAAAATGACGGGTTCCATCAACAAAGTTGTGGAGACCATGAGAAAAGCGGGCAAGGGGGAGCTTGGCATCCATGTGGACAAGGATCCCAAACGGCCCACAGAGATTGAGGTGATTGCGGAGGAGTTTAACTCCATGATGGACAAACTCAAGCAGTCTACGCAGAAGCAGAAAAATGCGGAGATTGCGGCGCTGGAAGCGCAGATCAACCCGCATTTTCTTTATAACACGCTGGATACGATCAACTGGATGGCGATTGACAGGGACGAGTACGAGATCAGCAATATGATAGCGGCGCTGGCAGGGATTCTGCGGTATGGGATTTCCGACAGCAACGGGGTTGTAAAGATCAAGGATGAGGCGGACTGGCTGAAACAGTATATTTTTTTACAGCAGACGAAACTGAAAAATTCCTTTGACTGTCATATCAATGTGGAGCCGGAGATTATGGGGCTTCCTATTCACAAGCTGCTTTTGCAGCCCTTTGTCGAAAACGCGATTCTGCACGGATTTGAGGGGATAGACGGAACCCACAAACTGCAGATGGATATGGGACGGGAAGGGGAACGGATTACCATACGGATCCAGGACAATGGCTGCGGTATGCCGGCTGAGATGGTGCGGGAAATGAATGCCGGCATTTTCAGAAAGACAGACAACAAAAATCATATCGGCATGGAAAATGCCATCACAAGGATTCATATGTACTATGGCGGGAGCGCAGAAGTGAAGATAGAGAGTCAGACCGGGCAGGGGACGACGGTGCGGATCTGGATTCCTGTAGTTGGCGGGTCTGACAGAGAGGAAGCGGACAGGGAAGAATGAGAGCGGTAGTGGTGGAAGATGAAATTTTAATCAGAGAAGGTCTGTGCAGGCTGATGCAGAAGATGTTTCCCGACATCCTCATAGAGGGCGTTGCGGGAAACGGACAGGAAGGCCTGCATCATATCATGGAAACCCAGCCAGATTTGGTCATTACCGATATCAAGATGCCTGTCATGGACGGGCTTGAGATGCTCGGAAAAATGCAGGAGGCCGGCCTGTTTCCGAAAGTGATTGTGCTGACTGCCTACTCGGAATTTGCCTATGCCAGACAGGCCGTGAAGCTTGGCGTGTGCGACTATATCATCAAACCTGTGGTGGTGCCGGAGTTTGTGCAGACGATCCGAAAGATACAGAATCTCTGCGAACAGGAGCAGAGAAGGACGCCGGAGACGATGGGGAGCCTGGAACATATCGTCTCCGGCCTGCTCTACGGCGTCTCCGTTCTGGATGCCGATGTGGAGGAGTTTTTGGAAAAGAAGTATCAGATTGCCGAAACGACGCCTTTCATCGAGCTGTTGATTTATATGGGTGACTGCTTCGAGTCGGGGCGGGAGAAAAAACGGCAGGAAATGTGCCGGATTCTGGAGCAGAAGGCGGTCGGCTACTGTCTGGTGGAGATGGAGTATGACCGGGCGGTGCTGGCCCTGATCTACGATTACCCTTCCAAACAGGAAATAGAGAGATGGTATCAGAACCAGATCCTGTTTCAGAGGCGGGAGGAACAGGAGAGGCATGTCAGTCATGGCATGACTGAAGTTGTGGGGATCAAAGCGGTCAGAGAGGGATATCAGACCCTGCTTCCCTACATGGACTGGAATATTGTCCTGGGAGACGATGTCCTCATATCTTATCCCCAGATTGCGGACGTGCAGACGGAAATCTGTATTTACCCGGTGGAGCTGGAGAATCAGATCAAGGCGGCGATCTGCACGGGAGAAGAGGGAAAAATCCGGGAGATTGCAAAGCGGTTTCACGATTATTTTCTCAATGGGAGAATGTATTCGCCAAAAGCGGTCAAGGAATCTTATGTCCGCTTCCAGTGGGCAGTTCTGAACATTGCCAAGGAGGTGGGCTGTATCGAATACCAGCAGATTGACCAGAAAAACCTGCTGGACCGCATTATGGGCGCTAAGACGGAGAAAGAACTGCAGGGGAGCATGGAAGGGCTGTTTGCCCGCATGAGCATGGCAGGCAGGGGGATGGAGGCTGTGAGCCTTGCGGTGAAAAAGGCACAGAGCATCATCCATGAGTTTTATGCGGACGGTATCACTTTAAGCGAGATTGCCGACAGACTGAATCTGTCGCAGGAGTATCTTGGCACGCAGTTTCACAGGGAAGTGGGGGAGAATTTCAGCGCTTATATCCGCAATTACCGCCTGTCCAAGGCCAAGGAGCTGTTGATCGGAACCCAGCTCAAACAGTACGAGATCGCAGAGAAAGTGGGATATGCGGACGCCAAGTATTTTGCAAGAGTATTTAAAGAGTGCGTGGGGATGTCGCCTGCGGAGTACAGGAAGTCCAACCGATAAAGATCAGCTTAGATATTTTATCCTTTTTCATTTTTCTCCCGTTTGAAGCGGAGCAGAAAGGCGGTATGATAAACCCATCAAAACAGAAAACGGAAATGCTCCGCAAGGGGGCGTGGAACGTTTTCGGAATGGAGGGAACATGAAAAAGAAAAAGTTGACGGCATTATTGACGGCTGTGGCGATGATGACCGGCATCCTGTCCGGGTGTGGGTCAAAAGGCGCTGAGAGCGCGCCTGCGGAGAAAACTCCTGCGGCGGACGAGGCTTCGACAGAACAGGAGAGCGCAGGCGGGGAGAGCGGCGGGACGGCCGCGGCCGGCAATGCGCAGCCGATTACCATCTGGTATTACTGGGAGAACGAGGGACATCAGGCAACGCTGGACCAGCTCATCCAGGAATACAACGGATCTCAGGATCAATTTGCAGTGACGGCAAAATATGTGCCTTTTGCGGATTTCAAAAAGCAGTTGTCCATCGGCGCTTCTGCGGATGAACTTCCCGATATTGCAATCCTGGATTCCCCGGATCATGCGTCCTATGTGGACATGGGCATTTTCGAGGATCTGACGGGCAAGTTTGATGTGGACAATTACTATGAAGGAACCGTAAATTCCTGTACGGTAGACGGGAAACTTTACGGCGTGCCCTTCGGTGCGAACTGTCTGGCGCTGTACTATAATGAGGATATGCTGACTGCGGCCGGCGGCAGCGTTCCCACCACCTGGGATGAGCTGAAGGAGACGGCGAAGGCGCTGACGACAGACGCGGTGACCGGCCTTGCCTTCTGCAGCGTGCAGAATGAGGAGGGAACTTTCAACTTCGCGCCCTGGCTCTGGTCCACAGGGGCAACATCCTATGACATCAACAATGAGAACGGCGTCCGCGCTTTGACCTTTGTGCAGGAGCTGATCAACGAGGGTGTGATGAGCAAGGAGTGCATCAACTGGACGCAGGGCGATGTGATGAACCAGTTTATTGCCGGGAACGTGGCGATGATGGTGAACGGCCCCTGGCAGATTCCGACCATGCAGTCTGAGGCGCCGGACTTAAACTGGAAGGTGACGCTGATTCCGAAGGATGCGCAGTACGCATCGGCTCTCGGCGGCGAGAACTATGCGGTGGTAACCGGCGGAAATGTGGACGGCGCTCTGGATTTCCTCACCTTTGCCACGAGCGAGGAGAAGGTCAAATTTATGATGAACCAGTTCGGTTACATCTCGGCGGATAAGACCATTGCCGAAAGCCAGTTCGCGCAAGACTCCCCGTATTATCCTTTCGTGGAGGAGCTGAATTACGCGATGGCGAGAGGCCCTCTGGCGGAGTGGCCGAGCGTATCGGACGCGATCTCCCTGGCATTTAACCAGGTCATAACAGGAACTGCCACCCCCGAAGAAGCGGCGGCGCAGGCACAGGCAACGATTGACGGTATTGTAAAATAAAGCATGTCAGACCGCTGCCGCACAGAGTGTTACATATGTAGAATCTGTGTGGCGGCGGTTTTTTGGGTCAAAAAGGAGGTTACCTCATGGCAAAGATAAAAAAGTTTTTCCGCTATGAAAACGTGGGAATCCTGTTCGTTCTTCCCGCTTTTCTCTATATGCTTGTTTTTGTCGGATATCCGATTATCCACAACTTGATTTTGAGTTTTCAGGATGTCAACGCGGGCAATCTGGTGCGGGGCACGAAGAACTTTATTCTGTTTGACAATTATCTGGAGCTTTTTCAGGACAGTGTATTTACCGCTTCCCTGTGGAATACGCTGCGCTTTACCGTTTTGTGCCTGGTGTTCCAGTTCATTGTGGGCTTTGCGCTGGCGCTCTTTTTCAGCAAACGGTTTTCTTTCGCAAAGCCGGTGCGCGGCATTCTTCTGGTACCCTGGATGATACCGATCACGGTCACCGCGCTGATGTTCAAGCTGCTGTTTGCCACAGATATCGGCATCATCAATTTTCTGCTGAGAAGCTTGCATCTGATAGAAAAGAACATCGAATGGCTGACCACGCCGGGAACGGCCATGTTTGCCCTGATCTGCGCCAATGTGTGGATCGGCATTCCCTTTAACATGATATTGATTTCCACCGGCCTGACGACCATTCCGAAGGAGCTTTACGAGAGCGCATCTATCGACGGCGCGGGAAAAGTGCAGACATTCTGGAGGATCACCCTGCCGCTTTTGAAGCCGACCATTGAATCGGTACTGATTCTGGGATTTATCTATACCTTTAAGGTGTACGATCTGGTCTATGTTATGACAAGCGGCGGCCCGGTAAATTCCACACACATGCTGTCCACTTATTCCTACAAGCTGTCCTTTGAAATGTTTAAGTACAGCAAGGGATCTGCCGTGGCCAATGTGCTGCTTGTGATCCTGCTGTTTGTGGGCGTTTTCTACATCAGGGCGACGACAGAGGAGGAAAATGATTGAAACCGGAATCGGAAACCAGAGACTATGATACGGAGGGAAAACAATGGATGAGGAAAAGAGACTGTCAAGGAAAACGAATATTCTGTTCAGCGTGATTGCGGTGGCGCTTCTGTGTGTGTTACTGTTTCCGCTGTACTGGGCGCTTATCACGTCCTTAAAGACGGAGCAGGAAATATTTCAGAATCCCCCAACCTTTTATCCGCATATTCTGAACACGAAATCCTATGCGGCGCAGGTGGAGACGGGTGATTTCAACATGTTCCGCTCCTTTGCGAACAGCTTTTTAATTTCGATGGGGGCAACGGTCATCGCGGTTCTTCTGGCGGTGCCCGCCTCTTACGGGATTGCCAAGTATCATTTCAAAGCGAGAAAGGCGGTGCTGCTCTCCTTTCTGGTGACGCAGATGCTGCCGGTGTCGGTGCTCTTAACGCCCATGTTCATCATGTTTAAAAATATGCATGTGTATAATACCTGGGTGGCGGCAGTGCTGGCGGATGCCACCATCGGCATCCCCTTCTCGGTGCTGATATTGAAAAACTATTTTGCGTCCATACCGAAGGATCTGGAGGAGGCGGCTTATCTGGACGGATGTAATAAGTTCAGCGCTTTCGTGAGGATTCTGATTCCCATCGCTAAGCCGGGCGTCATGGTCTGCGCCATCTTCTCCTTCCTGTATGCATGGGGAGATCTGGCTTACGGGATGACTTTTATTCTGGATCAGGAGAAGCGGCCGATCACGGCGGGCATCTTTAACTTTATGGGGCAGTACGGCACGAAGTGGAGTTATCTGACGGCATTTGCTGTGGTTACGATAATTCCCGTTGCGATAATTTTTATCTTTATGCAAAAATATATAGTGAGCGGTATGACGAGCGGGGCGGTCAAAGGTTAAAGTGAAAAGAACTTCTAAAGCTCAGCAGCAGAGGCTGCTTCGCTAAGAAGTTCTAAGTCTGCTCCGCAGACTGTTTCACTTAGGAGAATGCCTGAAAAACGGCATTCTCCGTAATCATTTGGAAAATTGGCAGAAATAGCAAAAAGGAAGGTGGGGCGTATGTTAGATATCAGAGACAACAAATTGGTGTATCACTATGACGCGGAGGAGGTGTGGATTGAGGCCTGGGGGGCGAATGCGCTGCGGGTGCGGGCCACGAAGGAAAGCAGGATGCCGGAGGAGGACTGGGCGTTATGCTGTAAGGGGAAGGCGGATGTAGAACTTTCGTATACGGAACAGGGGGCAAGGATCGTCAACGGGAAGATCCGCGCGGAAATTACGAAGCTTGGCAAGATTATGATTTATCATGCAGACGGGCGGCTGCTTCTGGAAGAGTACTGCAGGAACCGCAGGGATCTGCTGGACGCAAAGTGCAGCGCCATCGAGGTGGAGGCCAGGGAGTTTAAGCCCATTCAGGGAGGGGACTACCACCTGACCATGCGGTTTGAATCGGTGGATAAGGACGAGAAAATCTACGGCATGGGGCAGTACCAGCAGCCCTATCTGGACTTGAAGGGGCTTGATCTGGAGCTGGCACACCGCAATTCCCAGGCGAGCGTGCCTTTTGCCCTCTCTTCCCTCGGATATGGTTTTCTCTGGAACAATCCCGGCGTCGGGCGGGTGGTGTTCGGGAAAAACATTATGAGCTTTGAGGCTTATTCCACCAAAGCCCTGGATTACTGGGTGACGGCGGGTGACACGCCTGCGGAAATAGAGGAGGCCTATGCGTCTGTGACCGGCACGGTTCCCATGATGCCGGAGTACGGGCTGGGGTTCTGGCAGTGCAAGCTCCGCTACCAGACCCAGGAGGAACTGCTGTCAGTGGCCAGGGAGTACAGGCGCAGGAATCTGCCCATAGACTTGATTGTCATTGACTTCTTCCACTGGCCAAAGCAGGGAGAGTGGAAGTTTGACCCGGTGTACTGGCCGGATCCGGCGGCTATGGTCCGGGAGCTTAAAGAGATGGGGATAGAGCTGATGGTTTCCATCTGGCCCACGGTGGACAAGGGATGTGAAAACTATGAGGAGATGCTGGAGAAGGGATATCTGATCCGCACCGAAAGGGGAGTCCGTGTAGGACTGGATTTCCAGGGGGCGACCATCCACTATGATGCCACCAACCCGGAAGCAAGGGATTATGTGTGGAATAAGGCGAAGAAGAATTATTACGATCTGGGCATTAAGGTATTCTGGCTGGACGAGGCGGAGCCTGAGTACACGGCGTATGACTTTGACAACTACCGCTATTACCGTGGCACCGACTTACAGATCGGCAATACTTACCCGGTGGACTATGCCAGAACATTTTACGAAGGTATGGAGCGGGAAGGACAGAAAGATATCGTAAATCTTTTGCGCTGTGCCTGGGCGGGCAGTCAGAAATACGGCGCGCTTGTGTGGTCCGGGGACATTGCGTCCAGCTTTGAGAGTATGCGCAACCAGCTTGCGGCAGGGCTGAATATGGGTCTTGCGGGGATCCCCTGGTGGACCACGGACATCGGCGGCTTCCACGGCGGCAATCCGGATGACCCGGCGTTCCGGGAGCTTTTCGCCAGATGGTTTGCCTGGGGGACGTTCTGCCCGGTGATGCGCCTGCACGGAGACAGGGAGCCGAGACAGCCGCAGGTGGGCACAACGGGAGGCGCCACATGCTGTTCCGGCGCGGCCAACGAGGTGTGGAGCTACGGGGAAAAAGTGTATGGCATCTGTCAGAAATTTATGGAATACAGAGAGCGGATGCGTCCCTATACGAGAAAGCTGATGGAGGAGGCTCACGAAAAGGGAACCCCGGTGATGCGGACTCTGTTCTACATGTACCCGGAAGACTGTGCGTGCTGGGATGTGGAAGACGAGTATATGTACGGCCCGGATGTGCTGGTGGCGCCTGTTCTCTATGCGGGACAGACGAAGCGAAGCGTCTATCTGCCCAAGGGAGACGACTGGGTGGAGAGCGCCACAGGCAGAGAGTATCAGGGCGGACAGTGTGTGGAGGCGGATGCGCCGCTTGACGTCATCCCCGTGTTTGTGCGGAAAAAAGAAAATGAGTAAGCGGATGAAAGACGTGGGCCAAAGAGTCTGCGTCTTTTCCGCTTCACCATGCAAAAAGGATCACCCCGACCAGGGCGGATTGTGATACAATGAACGAAACGACAGTGAGAGAAGGAGAAGGATGCATGACAAAATACAGGTTAATCGCCCTCGACATGGACGGCACACTTTTACGGTCAGATAAATCCCTTGATCCTGCTACCATCCGGGACATAGAGGAGGCGGCAGGAAAGGGGATTCAGGCCGTGTACGGAACGGGGCGTGCGATGATTGAACTGCTCTCCTATGTGAGACAGATTCCCTCTATGCGCTACGCCGTGTGTCTGAGCGGGGCGTTGGTGTATGATTTTAAGGAGCAGAGGAGTATTTTCTGCCATGAACTGCCTGGATCCTGTATCGGGGAGATTGTCAAAACGGCACAGAAGTATGATGCTATGGCGCATTTCCTGACAGAAAAGGAATCCATTGTCAGAATTGACCAAGTAAGTCATATGGCGGATTTTCATATGGGAATATACCAGCCGATGTTTCTGGAACTGACCAGAAAGGTAGAAGATATGGCGGCGGAGGCACTGCGGTATGATGCGATTCCCAAAGTGAATGTGTATTTCCGTTCTGTGCGGGACAGGGCGGAGGCCTACGAGGCATTGAAACACCTGCCGCTGTCTTTTGCCTTTGCGGAAGGGGCGTCCCTGGAGATGAATGCGGCGGGTGTGACGAAGGCAAGCGGCCTGCAGGCTCTGGCGTCACACCTTGGCATAGCTATGACTGAGACGGTCGGCATCGGGGATGCTGACAATGACAGGGCGATGCTGGAGGCAGCAGGACTGTCGGTGGCTATGGGAAACGCGGCTGCGGATATCCGGGAACTGTGCGATGCTGTCACAGCGGATAACGACCACAACGGTGTGGGGGAGGCGATCCGCAGATATTGTCTGTGAGAGGTCTGACAAGGCGGATGGCAGACCGCAAAGCAGAAAAGACTGATATAGTCAGTGATAGGAAAAGCGTAAGGAGGAAAACTGTATGAAATTCACGGAAGGGTACTGGTTACGAAGCGAGAATATGGCGCCGTCCTATGCGTCCCAGGGGTTTTATGCGGAAAAGACGGAGAGAGGCATGCGCATTGTGGCGCCGGAGAGAAAGATCTTAAGCAGGGGCGACGCCCAGAACATCACGACGATCACCATTGACTTCATCGCGTTTGCCGAGAACAATATTCTGGTGAAAGCCAGGCACTACGAGGCATATGAGGACAGGGAGGCAAGGTTTGACTTAAATGGTCAAAACATGCCCGTTGATGTGGAAATTACGGACGATGAAGCCGTTATGACGAGCGGAACGGTGACCGTAAGAGTCAATAGGCAGGAGGGGACCTATCGCTTCGAGGCGGAGGGAAAGGTGATCACGGAGTGCGGATTCCGGAATCTGGGCTATATCCGCTGGGCAAAGCAGCCGAGCACCATGTTTCCGAGAGAGAACTATCTCTCCGAGCGGCATGAGCCTTACATGGTCACGGAGCTTTCCTTGAAAGCAGGCGAGCGGGTCTACGGCCTTGGCGAGCAGTTTACGTCCTTTGTGAAAAATGGGCAGGTGGTGGAGATGTGGAACGAGGACGGCGGCACTTCCTCGCAGGTTTCCTACAAGAGCGTGCCCTTCTATATGACGAACGAGGGTTACGGGATCTTTGTGGATCACGCTTCTCCTGTCTCTTTTGAGGTCGCCAGCGAGAAGGTGGCGTATGTGGGATTTTCCGTGCCGGGCGAGGAGATTCGCTATCACTTTATCTACGGACCGACACCGAAGGAAGTGCTGGTCAGATATACGGATATGACGGGGAAACCGGCACTGCCGCCCGCATGGAGCTTCGGGCTCTGGCTGACCACTTCCTTTAGCACCAGATACGACGAGGAGACCACCGGCTCTTTCATAGACGGGATGGCGGAACGTCACATTCCCCTGCGGGTGTTCCACTTCGACTGTTATTGGATGAAGGCATTGCACTGGTGTGATTTCGAGTGGGATGACCAGACGTTTTCCGATGTGGAGAACATGCTTGCGCGGTATAAGAAGGAGAAGGGAATGAAAATCTGCCTGTGGATCAATCCCTACATCGCGCAGGGGACACCTTTTTTCAGAGAAGGTGTGGAGAACGGCTATTTTCTGATGCGTGCGGACGGCAGGGGGGCGAAGCAGATCGACTTCTGGAATCCGGGTATGGCGATTGTGGATTTCACCAACCCAGATGCGAAGGAATGGTATCTTGCCAAACTGAGAACCCTTCTCGATATGGGTGTGGACTGTTTTAAGACGGATTTCGGGGAGCGGATTCCCGTTGACGTGACGTACCATGACGGGTCCGACCCCGTGAGCATGCACAACTACTATTCCTATCTCTACAACAAGGCAGTTTTTGAGATGCTGCAGGAAGTAAAGGGAGAGGGGGAGGCGGTGCTTTTTGCCAGAAGCGCGACTGCCTGCTGTCAGCAGTTCCCGGTGCACTGGGGCGGCGACTGTTCAGCGTCCTACCCTTCTATGGCGGAGACGCTGCGGGGCGGCTTAAGCTTTGCCATGAGCGGCTTTTCCTTCTGGAGCCATGATATTTCCGGTTTTGAGAAGACGGCTTCGCCGGATATTTACAAGAGGTGGGTGCAGTTTGGCATGCTTTCTTCTCACAGCAGGCTGCACGGTTCCCAGACCTACCGGGTGCCCTGGCTGTTTGACGAGGAGGCCTGCGATGTGCTCCGGTATTTTACCAATCTCAAATGCCGTCTGATGCCCTATCTTTACAGGCAGGCGGCGCTCTCCCACAAGACGGGCATCCCCATGATGCGCCCGATGGTGCTGGAGTTTTCGGATGAACCCGGCGTAAAGGATCTGGATATGCAGTACATGCTCGGTGATTCTCTTCTGACGGCGCCCGTTTTCCGGGAGGACGGTGTGGGAGAGTATTATCTGCCGGAAGGAAAGTGGACACACCTTCTGAGCGGAGAAGAGCGGGATGGCGGCCGCTGGTACCGGGAGACTTACGACTATTTCTCCCTGCCCCTCTTTGTGCGTGAAAACACCCTGCTTGCCTGGGGCGGCAATGAAAAACTGCCTGATTACGATTATACGCAAGGACTGGAGCTGCATCTGTACGCGCTGAAAGATGGCGCGGAGGCATCCTGTGAGATTACTGACTTGTCTGGTCAAATAGTGATGACGGCGAAGGCTTCCCGGAAAGGGGATCGGATATCCTTCGTGACGGACTGCCCGGAGAAGGAGCCCACACTTGTGATTCACGGCATGGAGGAAGTTTCCCTGGTGGAAAGCGGCGTGAAGGTTGTGAGAAAGCTGCGGGCGGAGCGGATGGCAGGAGAGAAAAGTTATGTAAACTTGTAGAGCGCCACCGGGCAGCGAAAACGGAAAAGAGGAGACTTTATGAACAGCAGAGATTTATCACAGTACTTTAAGAGTATCATAGACCAGGACAGATGCGCGGTGGTGATCTGCAATCCGGTGCATGAGATCATTTATATGAATCCGGCGGCGGTAGCGCAGTATGCCAGACGGGGTGGCGCAGCTCTTGTGGGGCAGAGCCTTCTGGACTGTCATAATGGGCAGTCTGTGGAAAAGATCAGGAAGGTTGTGGCATGGTTTGAGGAGAGCGCAGACCACAATAATATCTATACTTTTCGCAACGAGAAAGAAAATAAGGACGTCTACATGGTCGCGCTGCGGGATGAGGACGGGACCCTGATCGGGTATTATGAGAAGCACGAGTACCGGGACGCGGAGACGCGCGGACGGTATGATTTCAATGATTGTTAACCTATTTTCAAATATAGTTGACAATGCCTTTTATCTGTGCTAAGATAACCTCACTGAGAAAAAAGTGTGCCAATGAGGCCAGTGCAGGAGGAAAATTATGAATCGTGAAATGCGTGCTGAAGCAGGGAACATACAGACAGGGACAGAGAGAAGGAGAAAGACTTATGACATGGCGTATATCGGCTTGTTTGTCGGGCTGATGGCTATCTGTTCATGGATTTCCATTCCCACGGCGATTCCGTTTACCCTGCAGACTTTTGCAATCTTTCTGGCGGTGACGATAATGGGCGGGAAACGAGGCACATTGGCGATTGTCGTCTATTTGCTGCTTGGAATGGTGGGTGCTCCGGTCTTTGCAGGATTTGCCGCCGGTCCGGGAGTGCTGTTTGGCACGACGGGAGGATATCTGATCGGTTTTATTTTTACGGGTCTTCTCATGTGGCTGATAGAGAGTCTGGCAGGCAGGAAACTCTGGGCGCAGATGCTTTCCGTGTTTTTGGGCATGGTGACGTATTATATCGTTGGTACGATCTGGTTTATGATTGTGTATGGGAATACAAACGGATCGGTGAGTCTGCTGACAGCGCTTAGCTGGTGCGTGTTCCCCTTTGTGATACCGGATCTGGTCAAGGCGGTGCTTGCGCTTGGTTTCGGCAATGCACTGAGAAAACCTCTCGCCGGGCTTTTGCGGGAGGAACTTTGAAAAAACGGCAGCAGAGGCTGTTTCGCTGAGAAGTACGGGAGGAGTATAGAAAATGGTATTTAGGATCAGAGCACATCATGGTATGTGCTTTTCCTTTTTCCGGGGGAAAGGCTACAGCGGTGAATTTACGGAAAATATGTGGGAGATGAAGAGAAAACTGGGGCAAAATCCGGAGGTGATTCTGCTCGACGAGACGGACTACGTGTGCGCGCACTGTCCCAACAATCAAGAGGGAGTCTGCACTTCAGCCGGAAAGGCGGACGAATACGACAGACAGGTGCTTGCAAGATGTGGTCTTGCTGCCGGATGTCAGATGAGATGGGAGGAGTTTGCGCGCCTCGTGGAGGAGCGCATCCTGTCCGCTGGCAGCCGCCAGGAGATCTGCGGAGACTGCCAGTGGACCGATCTTTGCGGTTTATAATAATTGGATGCCGTTTGCCAGCGCTTCCTTCGTGACTTCCTCTGGCCAGAGGGAGCACTGCACCTCGCCGATATGCGCTTTGCGCAGGAAGAACATACAGATTCTCGACTGTCCGATGCCGCCGCCGATGGTGAAGGGAAGGGTCTCGTCGATGATGCCCTTCTGGAAAGGCAGTCCGGCGCGCTCGGGGCAGCCAGCCTTGTCGAGCTGGGAAAGCAGCGCGGCCTTATCCACGCGGATGCCCATGGAGGACAATTCCAATGCGATATCGAGGACAGGATAGTAGACGAGAATGTCCGCGTTGAGCGTCCAGTCGTCGTAATCCGGCGCGCGCCCGTCGTGCTTTTCGCCGGAGGCAAGTAAATCGCCGATCTGCATGAGGCAGACCGCGCCCTTTTCTCTCGTAATCAGATATTCCCGCTCCTTCGGCGTGGTGCCCGGATACAGATCTTCAAGCGCCTGTGTGGTGATGAAAAAGATGTCGTGGGGCAGAATCTCGTCTATGTAATCGTACTGGATCGCCATGTACTTTTCCGTTTTGCGAAGCGCCTTATAGACCGTCTTCACGGTTTCCTGCAGATAATCCAGACAGCGTTCTTCGCGGGAAATGACTTTTTCCCAATCCCACTGATCCACATAGATGGAGTGGATGTTATCCGTCGCCTCGTCCCTGCGGATGGCGCTCATGTCAGTGTAAAGCCCCTCTCCGTGGGAAAAACCGTACTTGCCAAGAGCCATGCGCTTCCATTTTGCCAGAGAGTGCACGATTTCCGCGGGAGCGTCGTCCTGTTCTTTGATGCCGAAGGTGACAGGGCGTTCCACGCCGTTTAAGTTGTCGTTCAGCCCGGATGCCGGCTCCACGAACAGAGGAGCGGATACCCGCAAAAGATGCAGTCTTTCGGCAAGCTGCACCTGAAAAAAGTCTTTTACCGTCTTGATGCCGATCTGGGTGTCATGCAGATTCAGCGCAGACTTGTAATCCTGTGGAATAATTAAGTTGTCCATGTGATACCTCACTTTTCGCGCGGTCTGTGTGACCGCTTTTTACTTATTATTTAACCGCTTTTACGGCAGGAAAGCAAGGAAAAGTTTTACCATGTCTTTTCAAGCGTCGTATTCCAGTCAAGAGCAAAAGGATTGTCGGAGGATGACTTCAGACCCTCATAAACATCGCGGCGTTCGTCACTGCTCTCCTCCGACCAGTATTCATACCCGGCGAAGTAGCTTTCCATGAAGCTGTCCCACGAATCAAAGGTGGTCTGGATCGTTTCCGCAAGCGCAAGCGACTGGTTCAGAGATTCCTCCAGCGTGTAGTAATCCGCCAGATAGTAATAGCTCAAAAGCCACATGGCACGGCTGTAATCCCATGCGGCTGCTGCGTCCTCGCCATACTGTTCGTACAGGGAGAACCAGTCGGCATATTGCTCTGCCAGCTGTTCATCCAGATCAAAATGGTTAAGGACTGCCTCTGCCCGCTGGTCTTCGGAGACATCCGCAAGACCCATTTGTTCAAGATAAGCCAGTTCTTCCGCCAGCTGCATGCGGTGCCCCTCATCCAGAAGCCACTGGAGTGATTCCTCGGCGGACACCCGGTCCGTGACGTCCCACGAATTTTCCAGAAGCGCTCTGGCAAAGGCTTTTTCGGCGATATTCGGGCTGCCTCCGCCATATACCCGGCAATCGCGCTCATTCAGCTTAGTCAGGACCGCATAGGTATTGTTGAACCACTGGACGGTATCGGAAGCGGGTGCCTTTGCCTTTCCGCAGCCTGTCAGTGCCAGTGCAAGAATCGTAATGACTGAAATGGTCAATCTTCGTACTTTCGCTGTTTTCTTCATGTTGTCTTTCCCCCTGTGAAAATCTTTCTTGTCCTACTTACAAGAGACAGTATAACAGAATTGCAGACACGTTTCCAGTACGGCGTCAGCGACTGCGCTGCAGGCAAATGATTGCAGAGGTCCCCCTCTTGTGAACGGAAAAAACCTGTGGTAAAATATTTACGAAAAAAATGCAGGGGGAATAGAGGTATGAAATTTTTTGCAAATCGAAAGCTTGCTACCCGGATCGGCATCATTACCACAGCGCTTATTTTTGCAGGGATGCTTCTGCTTTGGTATATTGTTTCCGAACGGATCTCGACGATGGTCGAGAGTAACATTACAAACCAGATGATGGACGTTGTGGAATCCAGAGCGGCCATCATCAACGATTACGTGGCGTCCGCGGAGGAGTATATGACGGCGTTTGCGCTCGGAAGTGAAGTGAGGGACCTCCTCGACTCGCCGGATGATCCGGCTCTTCAGGAGAGAGCGCAGCGTTACACGGAGGACTTTGCGGGCATCAAGGGGATTTTTGAAGGTCTGTATATCGCTACGCCGGACACACATGTGCTGACACATACGGACAGCAACGTGGTCGGTATCACAACCAGAAGCGGCGACTCCCTGAAGGAGTTTCAGAATACCATTCTGGCGGAGTCGAAGCTGACCAATCTGGGTATCATGCAGTCTCCCGGTACCGGAAGCATGATTATTTCCATGTACCAGCCCATTTTTGAAGGACAGGAGTGCATCGGCTATGTGGGCGCAGGCGTTTATGCCAGCCGCCTCATGGATGCCCTGCTAAACCTGGAGATGGAGGGACTGCCGACCAGCGAATATGTATTTTTAAATGCGCAGGCCGGAACTTATCTGTATCATTCGGATGAATCCCTTCTGAATACGGAGACCACTGACCCCGGCTATCTGGAAATTATCCGCCGGATCAAGGAGAATAGCGCCACCGATGCAAGTACCTATTTCTATCAGGATGAGAGCGGTGTGGACCAGATGGTCGTATATAAATATCTGCAGGACCGGGACTGGATTTTTATGGTGCGTGACGATGCGGAGGAAGTCTACAGAGAGGTGGAAACCGTGAGAGGCACGGTCGGCGTTCTCTGCGCCGCGGTTGCGGTAGTGATCATTCTGGTCATCCTGCTGATCCTGTACCGGGAAGGCAGGGAACTTATGATTATGGAAGGTGCCATCTGGCGGCTTGGCAATCTGGAACTGTCCGCGGATCAGGGATTGGAAACCTTTTACGGTCGAAGCGATGAGATCGGCATGATTGCGCAGACGATCCACCATGTCTGTGATTGTCTGCGGAAAACGATTGAAGATATCGGACGGATTTTAGGCGAAATGGCGGCTGGCAATATAGCCGTGGACGTGGAGAGAAACGAAGGGTATTACATAGGCGATTTCAAGGTACTGTCGGAGAGCCTCAAAAGCATCCGCGACCATCTGACAGATGTTATGCGGGATATCACGAGCATTGCCCATCAAGTGAACGAAGGGGCGGACGAGGTCGCGGAGGGCGCGCAGGCGCTGTCACAGGGAGCGGCGCAGCAGGAACTTTCCATCAACGGGCTGGTGTCCAATATCGCAGATATTACCGAACAGATACAAAACAGCGCTGCCCGCTGTGGAAATGCAAGCGAACTGGTTGACAGGGCAATCGGCTATGCGGAGGAGGCGGACAGGAAAATGGAACAGCTCTCCGCTGCCACGAGAAACATTGACGAGTCTTCCACCCAGATCGGAAGCATTGTCAAGACCATTGAAGACATTGCGTTCCAGACCAACATTCTGGCGCTGAATGCGTCGGTCGAGGCAGCCAGGGCAGGGGAGGCGGGAAAGGGTTTTGCCGTTGTCTCGGGAGAGGTGAGAAGCCTTGCGTCCAAGTCGTCTCAGGCGGCGAAAAATACGGGCGTGCTGATCAACCGCTCGACACAGGACGTGAAGTCCGGAACAGAGTCCACGAAAGACGCGATATCCGCAATGCGGGTCATCAGCGAATGTGTCCAGTCTATCAAGACGTTAATGGATGACATTGCCCTTGCAAGCAGACAGCAGTCGGAAATGATCGTGTCCGTGGAAAACAGGATCAAGGAAGTATCCAGGGTGATAGAGACCAATTCATCCTCAGCAGAAAAGAGCGCGGAGGTTTCCAATGAATTATCCGGCCAGGCAAAGACGCTGAACCGTCTGATAGGTCAGTTCCGTATCCAGTAAAATAGCGAAGCGAAAAAAGTTCCCGGAGACAGGCATCCTTTTATGGATCGATGACTGTCTCCGGGATTTTTGTGTCCGCATGCCCGGTGGCTGCGAACGGAATCATTCTGCTTTTATGACACTGTATTACAGGGAAATGCCGAACGACTGCAAAAGAAGCAGGAACAGAAGTATCGGCGCGATTACCGTAATCATGGCGATATACAGCCGCTTTCTGCCGAATTTATATCCGCCTAAGGTCACTTCGTCGATGATGACCTTAGGTTTTACAACCCAGCCGATCAGAATACAGGTCAGAAGCGCCACAAGCGGCATCAGACAGTTGTTGCTGACATAGTCCATGACGTCCAGAAGCTGACCGACAGAGCCGTTGGGCAGCTTTAATTCAAAGTATAAGAAATTATAACCGAAGCAGACAATCGCCCCGACAATGACTCCATAGGCAGTTACAAATGCGGTGCTCTTGTTTCTGGATAAATGGAACTTGTCCATCAGACTGGCAACGATCGCCTCCATGATGGACACCGCAGAGGTCACCGCCGCAAAGGCTACCATCACAAAGAAGAGGATACCGACGAGTGTCCCAACCCATCCCATCGCCGCAAAAATCTTAGGCAGGGAGATGAACATAAGACCCGGTCCGGCGGACATGCCCTCGGTTCCCATGAAAACGTAGACTGCCGGGACAATCATCATTCCCGCAAGCAGCGCCACTACGGTATCAAAAATCTCAATCTGGTTGATGGAGGGCATCAGATTAACATCCTTTTTCACATAGGAGCCATATGCGACCATGATACCCATGGCAACGCTGATGGAGTAAAACAGCTGCCCGAGCGCGTCCATAACCACCAGAAAGAATTGCTGCAGGGTAACGCCCTCAAAACTCGGAAGGAGATAAATTTTCAGTCCTTCCAGACCGGTTCTCTGAAGTCCCGACGCGTCCATGTGGCGCAGCGTCAACGCGTAAACGGAAATGCCGATGATCAGAACGAGAAGCAGGGGCATGATAAATTTGCTGGCACGCTCAATGCCGTTGTCCACGCCGCCGAAGATGATAACCGCAGACAGGACCGTAAATATCACCATAAAGATCACGGGGTTGAACTGCTCGGAGATAAACCCGGTAAAATAGCCGTCCGCGGCGGCATCCGTCGTTTTCCCGGTTACAAAGACCGTGAGATACTTTAATACCCAGCCGCCGATGGCGAGATAATAAGGTAAAATAATGATCGGGACAAGACTGGCCAGAATGCCGAGCCCTTTCCATTTCGGGTGGATCACACCGTAGGCAGTCAGCGGACTCTGTGCGGTTTTCCGCCCGATGGCAATCTCTGTGGTGAGCAGGGTAAAGCCGAAGGTCAGCGCCAGAATGATATAGCAGAAGATGAACAATCCGCCGCCGTCCTTAGCCGCAAGGTAGGGGAACCGCCATATATTTCCAAGTCCCACCGCGCTGCCTGCCGCTGCAAGAACAAAACCGAGCCTGCCTGTAAAGTTTCCTCTTTTCTTACTTTTTTCCATAATTTCCATCCTTTTCCCTTTGTATAATATTTTGATTATACTGTAACATATCCCATTGTGCAATGGTTTTTGAATAAATAAGAACAAATGTTCTAAAAATACTTGTAATAAAAGCGCGGATGTGTTAAGATACGAATACAAAATGAACGTATGTTCTGCGAACGAGAATCTTCTATAATGAGCGTATGGTTCAGAAAACTTTCTGACCGGAACCATGCGTACAGGAAAGTGTGAGTGGGATGGATATCAGAATTGCACCGCAGATGTCGGTCATGGATAAACTGAAAATACTCGGTGACGCGGCAAAGTACGACGTGTCCTGCAGCTCCAGCGGTTCGTTTCGGAAAAATGACGGGCAGGGTATCGGCAATACCGTGGCGGCAGGGCTGTGTCACAGCTTTGCGGCGGACGGCAGATGCGTTTCTCTGCTGAAAATTCTTTTTACCAACGAGTGTATCTACGACTGCAGATACTGTGTCAACCGCTGTTCCAACGATGTGCCGCGCGCTTCCTTCACGCCCGACGAGGTATGCGAGCTGACGATGGAGTTTTACCGGCGCAATTATATAGAAGGTTTGTTTCTGAGTTCGGGTATTCTGTATAGTCCCAATTACACGATGGAGCTGATCTGTGAGACGGTGCACAGGCTGCGCACCCTGCATCGGTTCCAGGGATATATCCATATCAAGGCGATTCCCGGGGCGGACCCGCTTCTGATCCAGCGGGCGGGTTATCTTGCCGACCGCATGAGCGTGAATCTGGAGATGGCGACGGCTGAGGGATTGCGGGCGGTGGCGCCCAATAAGCATCGCAAAAATATTTTAAAACCCATGCGCCAGATCCAGAACGGCATCACGGAGAATAGAAACGAGATTACCTTATATAAGCACGCACCCCATTTCTGTGAGGCGGGACAGTCCACCCAGATGGTGATAGGTGCCCTGCCGGAGAGCGATTACCAGATCATGTCGGTGGCGGAAAGCCTTTATGATAAGTTTTCTCTGAAACGGGTATATTATTCGGCATTTGTGAATGTGAATGAGGAAAAGGATCTGCCCGCTCTGGCGGGCGGACCACCGCTGCTCAGGGAGCACAGGCTGTATCAGGCGGACTGGCTTCTCAGATTTTATGACTTTAAGGTGGATGAACTGCTGACTGCGGACAGACCGAATTTCAATACGGCGATTGACCCGAAGGCAGACTGGGCAGTGCGGCATCTGGAATGTTTCCCGGTGGAGATCAACCGGGCGGATTACCATCTGCTTTTGCGGATTCCGGGAGTGGGCGTCAAGAGCGCCAGAAGGATCGTGGCAGCCAGACGCTTCGGCAGTCTGACCTTTGACGATCTGAAAAAAATCGGTGTGGTATTGAAGCGCGCGCTCTATTTTATCACCTGCAACGGAAAGATGATGTACCCGACGAAGCTGGAAGAACAGTATATTGTGCGAAACCTCACCTATCAGAACCAGATGGGCAGGGGGGAGCGGCTGCCTTTTATGGCGGACGGTACGACTTATCGGCAGATGTCCCTTTTTGACATGGCGGGATTTGACGATGTGCGCAAAGTGGTCAGTATATAACGGCGACAGTCCGCATTGCGGGAAAGGAAATATATTTATTTATGGAAGAAAAATATTTGATATGTGAGGATTCCCTGGAAGGGATTTTTACCGGGATCTATGATGCTTATGCCTTGAGGGAGGGGCATAAGCATGTGCACATTCAGGTGGGTGAGGAAGAGAACCTGCGGCTGTTTGCAACTTATATGCATATTCTTCCGGATCCTGTCAAGACTGAGAAGGTGGCGGATACACTTAAAGAGCGTCTGGGCGAGCATGCGTATCATTCTCTCTGCCGGGCGGCTGCCTCGTGTTATCCCGATAAGGGGGAGGCGGTCTATAAGACGGTGGTGGATGCGCTCACGGCAGGCAGCGGCAGCAGGGTGATGGAAAATCTGCGGAACCCCTATGTGGCGAGATGCTTTGAGCTGGCGCGGTTTACGGCAAACGAAGCGCATTTTGAGATCGAGTTTCTCAGATTTCAGGAGCTTGCGGATTCGGAAACTGCGAAAGGCGGGGTCCTTTTTGCACGGATCGGACCGAAAAATAATGTGATTCCCTTTATCATGCCGCACTTCGCGGACAGACTGAGCATTGAAAACTTTATGGTTTATGACGAGAACAGGAAACTTTTCGGTGTCCATCCCGCAAGAGAGGAATGGTATCTGGTGACGGCGGGGGATGCGTTTGTCCTGAAAGATCCTGTTTATTCCGAAAAGGAGGAGGGCTATCAGGAACTGTTCCGTGCCTTTCACCGGACGATCGGTATCAGGAGCCGGGAAAACAGGAAACTGCAGAGGCAGATGTGTGCGTACCGTTACCAAGATTATATGGTGGAATTCCAGCAAAAAGGATAATTTGCAGTTGTGTGTCCGTGCACGATTTGGGAATAATAGGCAGATTTCACAAAAATATATTTGAGTTTCAAAATAATTATGTAGAGTTGTGAAAAATGTCCAGAAGATGCCAAAATTGTACAATATTAGGAACAAAAATAGCTCTTTACAAATGAAATCAATGGAGTATAATCTACTCAAATGAGGAGCATGAAAACGTTTTTTCTATGTGTGCCTTTCGCATACATACGTGAAAAGGAAGGTGAAAATTATGCAACACAAAATCAAATTGAGACCGGATGAGGTAAAGGACTTCGTGTCCGCAGCGACTAAATGTGACTGTGACGTTGATATCTTTTACAACAGCTTTATCGTGGATGCAAAATCGATTATCGGCGTGCTGGGACTGAATTTCAATCAGATTTTAACCGTTGCGTACAACGGCTACGAACCCGATTTTGAGAAACATCTCAGAAGATGGGCGGTAGCGGTATAGATTCCGGTTGCAGAGATCGAACACATTGACTCCCTATGTAAGATAACGTAAGATTATCTTATGTAGGGAGTTTTTGCGTATAAGCAGAGTCGGAAGTGCGTACACATAGATCACATGCTTGCATGATGAGCTGTGTGTATGCGCTTACGGCGAGGCGCAAGACGTCCGGGGGACGTCTGCTCTGCGTGGAACGGAGACCGCGAACGAGAAATACAAAGTATTTCGAGTCTGCTTATACGCGTCGTTAAGAGGTAGAGATATGGAAGTGCGGATTTCCGTGCGGAGTCTGGTGGAATTTATTCTGCGCTCCGGCGATATTGACAATCGAAGAGCGGCGTCACCCGAAAATGCCATGCAGGAGGGGGGACGGATTCACCGCATGATCCAGCGGCGGATGGGGCCGTCCTACCAGGCGGAGGTGTCTCTTTCCTATATCTATGATGCGGGGGAGTATGAGATTATTGTGGAGGGGCGCGCAGACGGTATTATCACGGAGCAGGAATGGCAGCCTCTACAGGAACTGGCAGGGAAGCGGACAAAGCAGACAGAGCAGCTTCGGATCGGGGAAGCGATGCTGCAGGGACTGACGGAGGAGAAGGCGGAAGGCGTCGGAGAGACGCGGCTTGTGGTGACGCCGGGGCAGAAACAGTCGGTACAGAGAGTGGCGGTCACGATAGATGAGATCAAGGGAACGTACCACGATCTGAAGAAAATGAAGGCGCCTGTGGCGGTGCATCTGGCGCAGGCAAAATGCTACGCCTATATTTATGCCACGCAGAAAAAACTGCCGGATATCCGGGTGCGCATGACTTACTGTCATATGGAGACAGAGGAAATCCGCTATTTCCATGAGGAATATCTGTACGAGGAACTGCAGGCGTGGTTCGGGGAACTGATGGCGCAGTACAGGAAATGGGCGGATTACCAGTTCGCGTGGCAAAAATGCAGGCAGGAGTCCATCAAAGAGATGACATTCCCGTTTTCTTACCGGGAGGGGCAGAAAGAGCTGGTGACTTATGTGTATCAGACAATTTATCACAAGCGCAAGCTCTTTATCGAGGCGCCGACGGGCGCAGGCAAGACGATCTCCACGGTGTTCCCCGCGCTGAAGGCGATGGGGGAGGGGCTGTGTGAGCGGCTTTTTTATCTGACGGCGAAGACCATTACCCGCACAGTGGCGGACGATACGATCTCCCTGTTGCGGGAGCGGGGGTTGAAACTGAAAAGCGTCATATTGACCGCCAAGGACAAAATATGTTTCCTGGAAGAAACGGAGTGCAATCCGGTTAACTGTCCATATGCGAAAGGGCACTATGACAGGGTAAATGAAGCGATGTACGACCTGTTGACTCATGTGGACAACTTTACGAGAGAACAGATAGAGGCGTATGCGCGGCAGTATCAGGTCTGTCCCTTTGAACTTTGCCTGGATATGAGCCTGTTTGCCGACGCGGTGATCTGTGATTACAATTATCTGTTTGACCCGCATGTGTATCTGCGCCGCTTTTTTGCGGAAGGGATCCGGGGAGAATATATTTTTCTGGTGGACGAGGCGCACAATCTGGTGGAGCGCGGCAGGGAGATGTACAGTGCCCTTCTCTGCAAGGAGACGTTTCTGGAACTGAAAAAGACGGTGAAGGCATATGATGACAGGATTGCCAAAAATCTGGATAAATGCAATAAGGAAATGCTGGCGCTGAAAAGGGAGTGCGAGGGCTGCCGGGTGGTGGAGCAGACGGACGCCTTAGTCCGTGCGCTGATACGGCTTGGGTCGGCGATGGAAGACTATCTGGAGGACCACGAGGATAGCCCGGTGAGGGCGGATATCCTTTCCTTTTACTTTGAGGTTTCCCATTTTCTGGAGATGTATGAGCTGGCGGATGAAAATTATGTGACGTACTCGGAACTTCGGGAGGACGGCAGTTTTATCGTGAAGCTTTTCTGTGTGAATCCGGCGGGTAATCTGAGAGACTGCATGAGACGTGGGCGCAGCACGATTCTGTTTTCCGCGACGCTTCTGCCGATTCAGTATTATAAGACACTTCTTGGGGCGGAGGAGGGAGATTACGAGGTCTATGCCAGATCGGTGTTTCGGCCGGATAAGCTCGGGCTGTATATCGGGAGCGACGTGACCAGCCGTTATACCCGCAGGGGCGACGCAGAATACTATCGGATTGCGGCTTACATCCACAACATCATAGAGAGGAGACAGGGCAACTATATGGTATTCTTTCCCTCCCACTCTTTTCTACAGCAGGTTTTTGAAATCTACCAGAAGTACTTCAACGAGGATGGGACTGTGGAGTGTATTTTGCAGGAGAGCCATATGAATGAGGAATCCAGAGAAGCCTTTTTAAATCGGTTCCGCGGGAATGAGGATTGTGATTTGCAGAGTCTGATCCAGATGGATATTGAGATGGAGGAAGAGAGAACCCTTCTGGGGTTTTGCGTGATGGGCGGGATTTTCAGCGAGGGGATCGACTTAAAGAACGACAGCCTGATCGGCGCGATGATCGTGGGGACCGGGCTCCCGCAGGTGTGTAATGAGCGGGAACTTTTGAAAAAGTATTTTGACGGCTGGGGGGAGAACGGTTTCGACTATGCCTACCGTTATCCGGGTATGAATAAGGTACTGCAGGCGGCGGGACGGGTGATACGCACGGTGGATGACTTTGGGGTTGTTGCACTTTTGGACGAACGGTTTTTGTCCCCCGCTTATCAGCGGTTATTTCCCCGGGAGTGGCAGGAAAAGGTGGTTGTCACAGTTGACCAAATAGGTCGAAAAGTGGAAAGATTTTGGGACGAATGGCTCTAAATGGCGTATTTTCGCACTGTCCAGATGAGTCAACAGAGAAAATGACAAGAATCCGGCAGAAGGGACATGCCATGTGGATTGACCTGGTACGTCAAGAGACAAAATGTGATTGACTCCTGCTGGACAGGATATTACAGGAGCGGTCAACTATTTCGGCAGGAAATGAGGACGCTCGACAAAAATATGTTAGAAAAAACCGAAAATGACAGACAGATTGCGAAGAAATGGTACAGGAAACGACATGAAATGACGAAGCTGTCAATGTGGATAACTTTGTGGAAATTGGGGATTTCTCAGTTATTTTTGGATCATTTTCAGAAATTTTGGGCGTAAAAATTGTGGAAAAGTCGGTGTACGGTTTTTGGTTTGGAAAAAGACAAACCTATCGGGTCAACAGCGGTGGTTGAGAAAAAGCAGAACTTGTTTGACGGGGAACGGCAAATAGTGGTATACTAAACCGTGGTAAACTACAAGATGTTGATGCTGAGGCATGGCTGGACAAAAACCGTGCAAGGTGTAAGAGGGAAACCGGAAGCAGGACGCCGTGGCGGCTGCCTGTGCATAAGGTTTCGGATTGGAGGAAAGAAATTATGTGGGCATTTGAAAGTGTGTTTTATCAGATATATCCGTTGGGGTTCTGCGGTGCGCCTTTTGAGAATGACGGGCAGCTTACGCACCGGATCCTGAAGGTGAACGACTGGATTCCCCATATGAAGAAGCTGGGGATCGATGCGATCTATTTTTCCCCGGTGTTCGAGTCGGATACCCACGGCTATAATACGAGGGACTATCACACCATCGACTGCAGGCTGGGAACCAATGAAGATTTCAAAGAAGTGTGCGAAAATCTGCATGAGAATGGTATCAAGGTAGTATTAGACGGGGTGTTCAACCATGTGGGCAGAGGTTTCTGGGCTTTTCAGGATGTGCTGAAAAACAGAGAAAATTCCCCTTACTTAAGCTGGTTCCATATTAATCTCGGAGGAAACTCCAACTATAATGACGGCCTGTGGTATGAGGGATGGGAAGGCAATTATGATCTTGTGAAGCTGAACCTGCGCCATGAGGATGTGATCAATCACATTCTGGACAGCGTGAAGGGCTGGGTGGAGGAGTTTGATATCGACGGTCTGCGTCTGGATGTGGCATACTGCTTAGACCACGATTTTGTGAGAAGGCTCCGGGCGTTTACGGATGGACTGAAACCCGAATTCTATCTGCTTGGCGAGATGCTTCACGGCGATTACAACCAGATGGTGAACGACCAGATGCTGCACTCTTCCACGAACTATGAGTGCTACAAGGGGTTGTTTTCCAGCTTTAACAGCATGAATATGTTTGAGATCAACCACTCTCTGCTTAGGCAGTTTGGTCCGGAGAACTGGTGTCTCTACCGTGGCAAGCATCTGCTTTCCTTTGTGGACAACCATGATGTGAGCCGTATCGCTAGCAATCTGACTAACGAAAAGCATCTGCCGTTAATCTACGCGCTGTGCTTTGGTATGCCGGGTATTCCCTGTGTATACTACGGCAGCGAGTGGGGCGCGAAGGCAAATAAGAGCGAGGGAGATCCCGCGCTGCGCGCCTGCTTTGACGAGCCGGTGTGGAATGAACTTGGTGAGTGGATCAGTAAGCTTGCGGAGGCAAAGAAGGGCTCTAAGGCGCTCAATTACGGCGATTTCCGCTCGGTGGTGCTGACCAACAAGCAGTGCATTTTCGAGCGCAAGTTTGAGGATGAGAGAGTGCTCGTGGCGATCAATGCGGACGGGGAGGACTACACCGCCCATTTTGATGCGGGCTGCGGCATGGCAGTGGATCTCATCACCGGAAAAGATCACGATTTTGGCGGCGGAAGCCTGCTTCCCCCCTACAGCGCGTATTTCTGGAAGATGGAACATTAACAGTTCAGCCAGACCGAGATTGCCTGTCAAATCGTGCTCGCACGAATTTGACAGGCAAACGAAGGACTGAGGGAACGCCCGCAAATAAGCAAAAGTAGCCGTGTCAACGGCGGAGAGCGTCGAAGACGCGATTTTGCGCATGGGCGTGGGCTGAACTGTGGAAAGAGGCAAGCCAGACCGAGATTGCCCGTCAAATCGTGCTCGCACGAATTTGACGGGCAAACGAAGGACTGAGGGAACGCCCGCAAATAAGCAAAAGTAGCCGTGTCAACGGCGGAGAGCGTCGAAGACGCGATTTTGCGCATGGGCGTGGGCTGAACTGTGGAAAGAGGCAAGCCAGACCGAGATTGCCTGTCAAATCGTGCTCGCACGAATTTGACAGACAAACGAAGGACTGAGGGAACGCCCGCAAATAAGCAAAAGTAGCCGTGTCAAAAATATTTCTTGACAACATCCCTCTTATGTACTAAGATGGCAAAAGTATCATATGGCACAAATAACAAAATTTCGGAAAGGAGGTAATCTTATGTTTTTAATCAGTATCAATTTTGCAGTCGATAGCAATTTACAACTGCATAGGGAAACATTGTATGAAATTACCTCCGCATATAGGAAAGCTGGCTGGGGCAGGGTTTGTTGACCCTGTTGGTCGATGAATAGATATGCTAGGCTTTAAGAGGCTGTGGTAATTTTATTACCACAGCCTTTTTGCGCGCATAAGCAGAGTCAGAAAGCGTCAGAGACAGGATGCGTGCTTGCACGCAAGACAGTCGATGACGATTTCTGACGAGCAACGCGAACGAGAAATGCGGAGCATTTCGAGTCTGCTTATGCATAGAGTCAGAAAGCGTCAGAGACAGGATGCGTGCTTGCACGCAAGACAGTCGATGACGATTTATGACGAACAACGCGAACGAGAAATGCGAAGCATTTCGAGTCTGCTTATGCATAGAGTCAGAAAGCGTCAGCAGGATATATGCGGAGATACAGGGGGATAGAATATGAAAAAAATATCAAGTTACATATGGGACTACCGCTTTTCCTATCTGGGGGCGGTGTTGTCCCTTCTGATCGCGGTCACACTGGATATGGTCGCGCCGAGACTGACGGCGCGGGTGGTGGACGACGTGATTGTGGGCGGGAATATCGGGGAACTGAAATTTCTGCTATTGGGATTTCTGACAGTGGGGCTTGGCAGGTGCATTTTCCAGTATGTGAAGGAGTACACCTTTGACAAAAACGGCGCCCGGATTTCCGGGGATATGCGGCGGGATCTGTTCCGGCATATCCAGTCCTTAAGTGCGGACTTTTTTGACCGGACGAACACGGGAGAACTGATGGCGCGCGTCAAGGAGGATATCGACCATATATGGGACGCGGTAGGGTATGTGGGGATGCTTCTGATCGAGGTTTTTTACCACACAGGCATCATTCTTGTATGCATGTCCATGATTAACTGGAAACTGACGCTGCTTTCGGGGGCGGCAATGCTTCTGTGCGGCTTCGTGGCGGTGATTATGGAGCGGAAGCTGGGTGCGGTATACGAGGCGATCAGCGAGGAGAATGCGGTTCTCAATACGGTGGCGGAGGAAAATCTGGGCGGCGTGCGCACGGTCAAGGCATTTGCAAGGGAATCCTTTGAGATCGACAAGTTTCTCTCCCACAACAAACGGTACTATGATCTGAATATGGCGCAGTCCAAGGTGTTTGTGCGCTATTATCCGGTATTCACAGTGATATCCAAGATATTGCCGCTTTTGACTCTGCTGGTCGGTGGCAGGTTTGTAATAGGCGGGGAGATGACGCTCGGGCAGATGACGGCATTTGTGGAGTATTCCATGAATATCGTGTGGCCCATGGAGATGCTGGGGTGGCTTACCAACAGTTTCTCCTCCGCGGTGGCTTCCAATAGAAAGATAAAGAAAATATATGAGGAAACACCGACGGTCACTGAAACGACTAATCCGGTCAAAATAGATAAAGTGCAGGGAAAGGTGTGCTTTGACCACGTTTCCTTCCATAAGGCGGATCAGCATGAGATTCTCCATGACATCACCTTTACCGTGGAGGCGGGAAAGACGCTTGGCATCATGGGAACCACGGGGGCGGGAAAGACGTCCATCATCCAGCTTTTGCAGCGCATGTACGACGCCACGGGCGGCGCGATCTATCTGGATGATATGGATATCCGCACGCTTTCGCTGGAACAACTCCGCACCAGCATAAGCTTTGTGATGCAGGATGTCTTTCTGTTTTCAGATACCATAAACGACAATATCAAACTAGGGAAGAAGCGGTATCTGGATTTTAGGACCGTGCGCAAGGCGTCCACGGATGCCCAGGCGAGCGGCTTTATCGAGCGGATGGAGAAGCAGTATGACACGGTGATCGGCGAGAGGGGCGTGGGACTGTCCGGCGGGCAGAAACAGCGCATCAGCATAGCCCGCGCGCTCGCCAAGAAGAACCCGATTCTGGTGCTGGATGACTCTACCTCAGCGCTGGATACGGAGACGGAGCAGATGATTCAGCAGACGCTTGCGAAGCTGGATGGTACGACGAAGATCATTATAGGTCACCGGATCAGTGCGGTGCGCCACGCGGATGAGATACTCGTGCTTGAAGGCGGCGCCATAGCGGAGCGGGGTACCCATGAGGAACTTCTGGAAAAACGCGGTCTGTATTACGGGACATACCTGTCCCAGTATGGCGAAATATCTGCGGTAGAAGGGGACGGCGAATCGGACGCGTACATACAGACGGCGAAGAGCGACACAGCAGAGAGGGAATCAGCGGTGCGCTCGCGAAATGAGAAAAGAAAGACGGGAGGTGAGACAGATGTCCTTCAACTCGTATAAAGACGATGAACAGAGCACGGCGCGAAGCAAAGCGCAGACCTTAAAGCGGCTGCTCGGCTATCTGTTCGCCTATAAATGGCAGATTGTCCTTGTGCTCGTAATTATGGGGTATGGGGTGGCGGTGAGTCTGATGAACCCGCTGATTATGGAAACGGCGATAGATGACTATATTGGTCAAAATGATTTCAGAGGGCTGTACCGGCTGCTTTTGATTGCGCTTACAGTCAATCTGGCGCTGGTGGCGACTGTAAAACTGCGAATGTATATTATGGCAAAGGTGTGCAACCGGATTTTGCTCACGATCAGACAGGAACTGTACACCCATATCCAGAAGCTCGACTTTGCGTTTTTTGACAGCAGGCCAACGGGAAAGATACTCTCCCGGATTATCGGGGATATCAATTCTCTGAAGGATGTGCTCTCCAACTGCGTGACCACGCTGGTGCCGGACGGACTTACGGTGGTTGCCGTGATTGTAATCATGGTCTGCAAGAACCCGGCGCTTGCGTTCGCGTCGCTGCTGACCCTGCCTTTTATGGCGGCGGCAACCTTTTATATTGAATACAAAGCGCACCCGCGCTGGCAGATCTTCAGGAAGAAGTCTGCGAATTTAAACGCTTTTATCCACGAGGATATGGCGGGAATCCGCATCATTCAGAGTTTTCATGCCGAGAGGGAGACGGAGGACACCTTTGACCAGCTCCTTGCGGAGCACAGAACCGCCTTCTTCGATGCGGTGCGCATGAGCGATTCCTTCGGTTCCGTGATCGACCTGTCATGGGGGCTTGGATGCATTTTCCTCTATTTTACGGGAATTGTGGTTCTGGGCGTGGACGCGGTGTCAGTGGGCACGTTTATCGCCTTTGGCACATATTTGAATATGTTCTGGCAGCCGATCCATAATATCAGCAATTTTTATAACCAGCTTGTGACCAACATCGCCGGCGCTGAGCGTATCTTTGAGATTCTGGATACGGAGCCCACCATCGCGGACGGCGCGTCGGCGGTGCAGATGCCGGAGATCGCGGGGGAAGTGGTTTTTGACCATGTGGATTTTTCCTATGACGACAAGGTGAAAGTGTTGGACGACGTGAGCTTTACGATAACGCCGGGCGAGACCATCGCACTGGTCGGTCCCACGGGAGCAGGAAAGACTACCATAGTCAATCTGATCAGCCGTTTTTACGAAGTGACCGGCGGCGCGGTCAGAATTGACGGGCGAAATGTGCGGGAAGTTACGATTGAAAGCCTGCGCAGACAGATGGGCGTTATGACGCAGGACAACTTCCTCTTTTCAGGCACCATCCGGGAAAATATCCGTTACGGCAGACTGGACGCCACAGATGAGGAGATCGAGGCGGCGGCGCGGGCGGTCAAGGCCCATGACTTTATTGTGAAACTGGAAAAAGGATATGACACCCAACTCTCCGAGCGGGGCGGAGGTCTCTCCGTCGGGCAGAAGCAGCTTCTGGCTTTTGCCAGGACGATGGTGTCAGATCCGAAGATACTGATTCTGGATGAGGCGACCTCAAGCATAGACACGAAAACGGAGCTTCTCGTGCAGGAGGGGATCGAGCATCTGCTTGCGGGCAGAACGTCCTTTGTCATTGCACACAGGCTTTCCACAATCCGAAAGGCGGACCGCATTTTTGTTGTGGACGATGGAAAAATTCTGGAGGAGGGGAGTGCGGAAGAACTGATGGAAAAGAAGGGGCTGTATTATCAGCTTTATCAGAACAGTATTTTGTAAATTGGGTTGACAAACGCATAATTTACTTTATAATTTAACTTAATTACTTAAATTGTAAGCGAAATGATGCGGCCGCTTTGACAGGGGAGAGACAAGAGCGGCGCGGAAATGGGGAAACATGGCAAAAGCAGTTAAGATGGCGGATATTGCGAAGGTGATGGGGGTCAGCACGGTGACGGTATCCAAGGCATTGTCTGGTCAGAAGGGCGTCAGCGAGGAACTCCGTGTCAAAATTAAAAAGAAGGCGGATGAGATGGGTTATAAGTCTGCGTCCGCCAGATACAGGGAGCGTTCCGGGGAAGCCGTAAGCTATACTTTCGGTGTGATTGTCTCGGACCGTTTCCTTGCGAAATATGAATCTTTTTACTGGAATCTGTACCAGGAGGTGGCGACCGCGGCAGTGCAGAAGGGGTGTTTCACTATGCTGGAAGTGCTGCGGGCGGAGGACGAGGACAGGCTGGTGATGCCCAGGCTTCTCGGAGAGAGGAAGACGGAGGGGCTGATCATCATAGGCAGCCTTCAGAAAGCTTATATGGAAAAACTGATGGAGCAGGTGGAGATGCCGTTCATCCTGCTGGATTTCGTTGACCGCAACGGCGCCTATGATTCGGTGATTTCCAACAGCTATCTCGGGATGTACCGGATGACCAACTATCTGTTTGATCTGGGGCATGAGAAGATAGCTTTTGTGGGAACTGTGCATTATACGGATTCCATCACGGACCGTTATTTCGGCTATATGAAATCTTTGACTGAGCATGGTATGGAGGTGAGGCAGGACTGGGTGATTGATGACAGGAACCAGGAGACGGGCCGTTCGGATGTAGGATTTACATGGAAACTGCCTGAGGATATGCCAACCGCTTTTGTGTGCAACAATGACGTGGCAGCGGCCAACCTGGTCAACGAGCTTGAGCAGCGCGGCTACCGGGTACCGCAGGATGTTTCCGTGGTGGGGTATGATAATTACCAGCCGCCGGGACTGTGCGATATCAGAATTACGACTTATGAAGTCAATATGCCGGAGATGGCGAAGCAGACTGTGAAGAATCTGATCCGCAAAGTTTCCGGGGAGCCTTACAGGCAGGGCGTGATTATTGTGGATGGCAGAATCGTATACAAGGACAGTGTAAAAGAAATCTAGTTTCTGAAACAGGGAAACAGGAGGCTGAACGGTTGCGCATCAGAAATGATGCGCCTCTCTGTATGCCTGAGGTGTTGTGCCATATTCCTTTTTAAAGAGATGGATGAAGTGGTTTGTATTCTCAAATCCTGTTGCCAATGCAATTTCGTGAACCTTCTTTTCCGTGGAGAGAAGAAGGTTTTCTGCAGCCTCGAGCCGCTTTCTGTTTATGTATCTGATCGGCGGCAGACCAAACGCGTCGGAAAATTCATGGCAGATGCGGTATTTGCTCACATGACAAAATTTTTCCAGATCTTCCAGATTCAAGGAACGTTCCAGATGGTTGTCTATATAGTGTTTCAACTCCCTCAGATAGGGGGCATATTTTTTTTGTCCTTCTTCGGAGGATAGCGGGGCGACTTTCTTTGCGAACAGTTCTGTCACAATGGCGGTCAGGAGTCCGGCGTCCCGCAGTTTGTATGATAGTGCTGCCCCGCATTCTCCCGCGAGAAGCTGTTTCAGGTTTCTGAGCACGGAAGAATGGCCGGCAATCTGTGTAAGCAGGAATGTGTCAATGGCGGCCAAAGATTCGTACACGGGAAAAAGCCCCCCCTGGAACGAAAAAGTGATAAAACGCCAGGAGCGGAGAGTGGAGAGCAGAGAGAAAGGATGCTTGCGGCAGTCCAGATATAGAAGTGTGCCGGTCTCAAGCGGATACTGCTGCCCTTCTAGCAGAAGGGATCCCCCGCCCTCCTGCGTATAGAGGAGCATATGGCAGTTTAACGGTGTGTAGGAGAGCGCGATCGCCTCGTTGATCATCACGCCGCCGCCGCACAGGACGGTGGGAATCTGGTCGGCGCAGTCTTCCTGCTGTTCATAGAAGATACCGGCAAAATAGGATGCGGCGGGTATGTTTTCCGATGGCGCGTCCATTTTGACGGTGAGTGCGTTTTCATATTGTTCGCGGAATGTCATAGAAGAAACCTTTCCGACTGACATGAATCTACTCATATCAATCTATGCACATAAATGGATTCATGTGAAGCCGATAAAATGACATGTTACATTGAATGGAAATAAATTTAGGTAAAAAAATTAATATAGACTTATATATTTAAGTTTACACTGTATGTAAGCAAAATATCTATTGTGAAAATAACTAAAAATGCATGTTTATAATTGTGAAAATAGAAGAAAAGTACAAAGAGAGCAATAATGATATATAGTACACAAGAAAGGTTGATGATTAATAATTTAACTAGTGTATACTTAATTTAAAGTTAAATAATTAACTAACGGCTCCGAGCGAGCCAGATAAAAAAAGGAGGATATGACTATTATGAAACTGAGAAAAGTGTTAGCGCTTACTTTGGCAGCTGCAATGACTTTATCGCTGGCAGCCTGTGGCGGCTCCGACGAAGGTGCAGCGGAGGCTCCGGCAACAGATGATACAGCGGCGGAGGCAGAGGCTCCCGCAGCGGACGATGCGGCGGACGACGGCGCGGAGGCAGAGGCTCCCGCGGCAGCAGCATCCGGACTTACCTACGCATCCGTCAATCTGGGTGAGGATTACAAGGATCTGACAACCACGATCAAGTTCATCCATCACAAGACCGACCGTGAGGAGGATGGCACGATACCCGATCTGATCGCTAAGTTCAATGAAATGTATCCTGGTATCACGGTGGAGACTGAGGGCATCACGGACTACGCGGAAGATTCCCTGCTTCGTCTTTCTGCCGGCGACTGGGGTGATGTGATGTTTATTCCCGCAATTGACGCGGTTGAGCTTCCTACATACTTTGTACCTTACGGCACGGTGGACGAGATGAGCGAGTATATCAATTTCGCGGATCAGTGGAAGGATGCGGCAGGCAACTGCTACGGCATCGGTTACATGGGCAACGCGCAGGGCGTTCTCTATAATAAGAAGGTTTTCGCTGACGCAGGCGTGACAACCCTCCCCAAGACGCCTGATGAGTTCATGGCAGCTTTACAGGCAATCAAGGACAAAACCGATGCAATTCCGCTCTACACAAACTATGCGGCAGGCTGGACAATGGGCGGCGCATGGGACGGCTATCTTGGCGCGATCACAAACGGCGATGAGACATGGTTAAACCAGAAATTCATCCACGAGGCGGAGCCTTTCAAGGATCACGGCGACGGCACAGGTCCTTACGCACTTTACAAGATTCTCTACGATGCGACGGCACAGGGTCTGATCGAGGACGACTATACAACAACTGACTGGGAAGGCTGCAAGCCCATGATCAACAACGGCGAGATCGGCACTATGGTGCTCGGTTCCTGGGCAGTTGCACAGATGAAGGCGGCAGGCGATAATCCGGATGACATCGGTTACATGCCTTTCCCCATCACCGTGAACGGCCAGCAGTATGCGACGGCAGGTCCTGACTACTGCTACGGTATCAACGCGAACGCTTCCGAAGACAACAAGGCAGCAGCCATGGTATTCGTTAAGTGGATGGTAGAGGAGTCCGGCTGGTGTGACTTAGAGGGCGGCTACCCGATCTCCAAGACAGCTCCCACTTCCTTCGTGTTTGACGGCGTAAACGTTGTGAACAATGTGACTTCCCTGCCCGGCGAGGAAGATATCATGAACGAGCTGAACTCCGAGTCTGAGCTTTCCTTCAACCAGGGCGGCGACGCTAAGGTACAGAGACTCGTGGAGGCAGCAGCTACAGGCGCAGAGACCTACGATGACATTATGGCTGACTGGACGACTGCGTGGAATGCGGCGCAGGAGGAATGCGGGGTCGAGGTTCTGTACTAGGAGAAGGATAATTTTCGAGGAAGAACTCAGATAAGATGTTATAAGGTTTGTATGGTTAATGGGGGCTGACACAGGAAAAGCAGAAGTGGCAGCCCCTGACTATCAGGAGGGTAGCATATGGCGGCACAGGCAAATACAGCGGGGACAAAAAAAGGATTCCTGCAGTGGGCAAGGAGCAGAAGAGGGCAGCAGTTAATCATCATTATTGCGTTTATGATTATTCCGTTAGCTCTGTTATTTACATTTACATATCTTCCGTTCGGGGAGATGGTTGGATTCAGTTTTTATAAGATGAAATATGTGGGAAAGAGAACATTTGTGGGCTGGAAGAATTACGCCAGCGTATTCAGCAGGAAAGACTGTTTCGGGGCGCTTAAGCTGAGCCTGTATTATATGGGCGGCTCCGTGGTACAGCTTGTACTGGCGCTGTATCTGGCAACGGTTTTAAGTTTCAAGGTAAAAGGCGGCAATATTTTTAAGGGCTTTATGTTTTTCCCTTATCTGATCAACGGTATTGCCATCGGCTTTATTTTCAAATTCTTCTACACCAGAGGCTTCGTGTTTGACACGGTGCTCCAGTGGTGTGGATTTCAGTTAGACAATCTTCCTTATTGGTTGAAAGACCAGAGTATTAATAATATATCCCTTGTGGGCACGTCCGTATGGCGGTATTTCGGACAGAATATGGTGCTCTTCATCGGCGCCATCATGTCGGTGGATTCCGAGCTGTACGAGGCGGCGATGTTAGACGGCGCCAACCGGCTCGAACAGTTCCGCTACATCATCCTGCCTAGCATCAAGACCATCGTAACGCTGAATGTGATCCTGTCCATCACCGGGTCCTTAAGCGCCTTCGAGCCGCCCTATGTTATCACAAGCGGCGCCAACGGAACAGGCACTTATTTTGTGGTAATGAACGAGATCGCCCACACCCAGCAGAAAGTCGGGCTGGCATCGGCGATGGCGGTGGTGCTCTTGCTGATTATCTTTGCAGCCACAATTTTACAGAAGCTTTTCTTTAAATATGTGTTTAAGAATGCGGAGGATGAGGATTTCGGAGCGGCAAAGAAGCGCGAAAAACAGCTTGCGAGGTATGCGGCTAGAAAGGCGGGCAGATAGATGACGACATTACAGAAAATCGGACATTATTTAGCGATTATTGTAAAATATTTTTCACTGGTGTTTTTCTCTTTCGTTGCGGTATTACCGGTAGTTTCCTGCGTGATCACGGCGTTTAAGACAGAGGAGGAGTATCAGAATACGAATGTCATGACCCTGCCCCAGAGCTGGCTGAATCCGGATAACTTTTTGCAGGCTTTCGACAGGGCGAACATGGGGCGGGCGTTTCTCAACTCGACCATTATTCTTATAAGCGTACTGGTAGTTTCGGTGCTGGTGGGCACATCTCTTGCCTATGTGCTGAACCGCTTTAAATTCCCGGGAAACGGTCTGATTCGGAACCTGTTCCTGTTTGCGACGCTCCTTCCGGGTATCGCCATGCAGATCGCGGTTTACGGGATCATGGATTCCCTCAACTTCATTAATTCCCTGCCGGGTTACATTATTATGATGTGCGGCACGGATGTTATCGCTATCTACATTTACATACAGTTCTTTGAAAATATAAGTGTGTCTCTTGACGAGTCGGCGATTATTGACGGGGCATCCTACTTTACGATCTACCATAAGATTCTTCTGCCTCTGTTGAAACCGGCTATCGTGACGGCATGTATCTTGAAGGGCGTGGGCACTTACAACGAGTATTACTGCGCGAACCTGTATCTGCAGAATAAGAAACTGCTGCCCACCGTGGCTACCAGCCTTTATACCTTCGTTGGTCCCCTGGGCAGCAAGTACAATCTGATCTGCGCAGGCGTGATCATCTCCCTCCTGCCAGCTTTGATCGTGTTTATTCTGTTCCAGAAACAGATCTACAGCGGTATGACTGCCGGTTCGGTCAAAGGGTAGGAAAGTCTGTTTTAAGCGGCATAGCAAGCAGAAAGCAGACGAAATACAGATGTTTTCATAATATATGAAATGGTGTAAGACTTAGGGAGAGGGGGGACGAATCATGATGGTGGAGGAGATCAGGGACCATTTGACAGACTGCATCATTCCTTTCTGGAAGGGGCTTCGGGATGATGGGAACGGCGGCTATACAGGCTACATGGACTATGATCTGAAACGGGATGAAAAGGCGGTGAAGGGATGTATCTTAAACAGCCGGATCACCTGGTTTTTCGCAAACGCCTACATGACGTTAAAGGACGAGTCGCTGCTTGCGGAGGCGCGGCACGGTTACGAATTTATGCAGAAATACTGTGTGGATCACGAGAAGGGCGGTGTGTACTGGTCGGTGCGTTACGACGGCACGCCGGAGGACACTACAAAACACACTTACAATCAGGCGTTCTCCATCTACGCGCTTTCTTCATACTACGATGCGTCAAAGGACGAGGACGCGCTGAAGACGGCGATGGAGCTGTTTCATATCATCGAGGAGCGGTGTATGGACGAGATCGGTTACAAGGAGGCGTTTGACAGGGCGTTTCATGAAATTGAGAACGACAAGCTCTCCGAGAACGGCGTCATTGCGGATAAAACCATGAATACGCTGCTCCATGTGTTCGAGGCGTACACGGAGCTTTACCGGGTCAGCGGGGACGAGGCTGTGAAGGAGCGGCTCAGATGGATTCTCGACACCATCGCGGAGAAGATTTATAACCCGGAGCTGCACAGGCAGGAGGTATTTTTTGACCGGGAGATGCACACGATTCTGGATCTGCATTCCTACGGTCACGATATCGAGACGGCGTGGCTGATCCGAAGAGGAACGGATGTGTTAGGGGATGATACATACACGGAGAAAATGCTGCCAATCATACTTGACCTAACTGGTCAGGTATATCGGACAGCCTTCGACGGAAAGTCCCTTGCCAATGAGTGCGAGAAAGGTGTGGTGGATGAGAACCGCATCTGGTGGGTGCAGGCGGAGGCGCTGGTAGGCTTCTTAAACGGCTATCAGCTTGCGCCGGCGCACACGGAGTATCTCGAGGCGGCAAGGGCGCAATGGGCATTTATCAAGGCGCATGTGATCGATAAACGTCCCGGTTCCGAGTGGTTCTGGGATGTGAATAAGGACGGGGAGGCCGTCAGCGGGAAGCCGATTGTGGAGCCCTGGAAGTGCCCGTACCATAACGGGAGGATGTGCCTGGAGGTCATCAGGAGAGGAATTGACTGAAGTGGTTAGTGTTGCGGATGCGGGAGCAGACACGGCTATCTACGCCGCGCTCCCGCTGGTGATCGGCAATGTTCACAGCACAAAGAAATGTATTAGTGCAATGTCAGGAAGAGCATGACTTTCAGACAGGGAATAAATAAAAAAAGGAGGAAAAGGTGAGTATGCTGCATCCACAGTATTACGTGGAATTAGAAAAATATGATAAGTTGATTGCGAGAAAAAATGTCAAGTCGGATGACTACAATGGCATTTATGACAGGTATCAGTATCCGGTTCTGACGAGAGAGCATATTCCGCTGTACTGGCGGTATGATTTAAACCCGGAGACAAATCCCTGCTTTATGGAGCGTCTGGGCGTCAACGCGGTGATGAACTCGGGAGCCATCGAGCTGGACGGAAAATACTATCTGGTGGCCAGGATTGAGGGAAATGACAGAAAATCCTTCTTCGGGGTGGCGGAGAGTGACAACGGCATCGACGGCTTTCGATTCTGGGATTATCCGATCCTTCTGCCGGACACCTGCCCGGAGGAGACGAACGTTTACGATATGCGTCTGACGAAGCATGAGGACGGCTATATTTACGGTGTGTTCTGTTCTGAGAGCAAGGATACCACGGTGAATGACCTGTCTGCGGCTGTGGCGGCGGCGGGTATCGTGCGGACGAAAGACTTAAAGAACTGGGAGAGACTGCCCAATCTGGTGACGAAACGTTCTCCCCAGCAGAGAAACGTGGTGCTGCACCCGGAGTTTGTGGATGGAAAATATGCATTCTACACGAGACCTATGGACGACTTTATCGAGACCGGGTCGGGCGGCGGCATCGGCTTCGGTCTGTGCGATGACATCACCCACGCGGTGGTGGACGAGGAGAAGATGACCTCCATCCGCAGATACCACACCATCACCGAGGCGAAGAACGGAGCGGGCGCGCCCCCCATTAAGACAGATCGAGGCTGGATCCACATTGCCCACGGCGTGCGCAACACAGCGGCAGGTCTGCGCTATGTGATCTACGCGTTTGCGACGGATTTAAAGGATCCTTCCAAGGTGATCGCAGAGCCTTCCGGCATGCTGATCGGTCCCCGGAATTGGGAGCGGGTGGGCGATGTGTCCAACGTGGTGTTCACAAACGGCGCCATCGCAAAGGATAACGGCGAGGTGTATATCTACTATGCGGCCAGCGATACCAGAATGCATGTGGCGACGACGACCATCGACAAACTGACGGACTATGTGTTCAACACGCCGCAGGATCCTTACCGCTCGGTGGAGTGCGTGGCGCAAAGATGCGAGTTTATCAAGAAGAACCTGGAATTTTTAGCCTGACAGTTCAGACAGAGCAATAGTTGGCAGACAGAACATGCCTGTGTGAATTTGACGGACATATGCGGCTCTGAGGGCGCGCTATTTAAATGAGACGATTGCTTTTGTGAATGGCGTGTGCTAAACGACAGACAATGAAAATGGAGGAAGAGAAAATGAGTGAAGTAAAAATGATCAGCCCTGTTGTGAGGAATGTGCCCTGGCAGGAGAAGCCGGAGGGACTTACCGGCGCGCCGATCTGGAGATACAGCGAGAATCCGATTATTGGCAGAAACCCGGTGGAGGGGGTTGCCAGAATATTTAACAGTGCCGTGATGCCTTACGGCGACGGGTTTATCGGCGTGTTCCGCGGGGAGCAGACAAACGGTATACCGTATATTTATCTGGGACACAGTGAGGATGCGATCCACTGGGAGTTTGAGAAGGAGAAGATTCCTTTTAAGGATGAGGACGGCAACGACTTTATGCCGGTTTACGCCTACGATCCCCGTCTGGTGAAGGTGGAGGATACCTACTATATTATCTGGTGTCAGGACTTTTACGGGGCGTCCATCGGTATGGCAAAGACCACGGATTTTAAGACCTTTACGAGAATTGAGAATCCGTTCATTCCGTTTAACAGAAACGCGGTGCTGTTCCCCAGAAAGATTAACGGCAAGTATATGCTCCTTAGCCGTCCTTCCGATTCCGGGCACACACCTTTTGGCGATATCTTCTTAAGTGAGAGCCCGGATATGGTGTACTGGGGGAAACACAGACATGTGATGGGCAGAAGCAGCGAGTGGTGGGAGTCCGTCAAGATCGGCGGCGGCGCAGCGCCCATTGAGACCACAGAAGGGTGGCTTTTGTTCTACCACGGCGTAACCGGCACATGCAACGGTCTGGTGTACTCCATCGGCGGCGCGATTCTGGACATCGACAATCCGTCCAAGGTGCTGTACCGCTGTGAGAACTTCCTGCTGACCCCGGAGGAGTGGTACGAGGAGAGAGGATTCGTTCCCAACGTGTGCTTCCCCTGCGCTACCATTCACGATTCCGAGAGCGGAAAGATCGCGCTCTACTACGGATGCGCGGACAGCTATGTGGGGCTGGCATTCACGAACCTTTCCGAGATCATGGATTATATCAAGGAGCACAGCCACACCACCGAGTCGGATACGGAGATCGGGATCCGCTAAACCAGATCCTGCGTGCGTGATGGAGAAAGTGGAGAAGGAAGTCAGGAAATTCAATAAAATGTATAGATATTCTATGGAGGGCACTCGTTTGATCAGATAACGGGTGTCCTTTTTGGCGGGAGCGTTATGTCCGATGCTCCCGCGGCGGGGATGGTACGGGAATGCCGGTTTCGCATAATCTATAACATAGGCGAATTTGAATGAAAGCTGTGAAGGAGAAGGGGATTATGGCGATTGGGTATCTGACCATACAGGCGAGAACCGCGCATGACGCGCTGCCGCTTAGCGGTGTACAGGTCACTGTTCTGGACGATGAACAGAACCGGATTTATGAGCTGACAACGGACGAAAACGGGGAGACGAGAAAAGTACCGCTTGAAACAATGGACAAAAGCTATTCTCAGAATGAGAATTTTACGGGCACGCCCTATGTCACTTATAATGTGTCCGCACAGGTGGAAGGATTTGAACCGGTGTATGTCTCTGACATTCCAATTTTTGACGGTGAGTCGGCCCATCTTCCGCTTGTTCTCATCCCGATGCAGGGACAGGAACGGGACGGGGTGCAGACGGAAATCACGGTGGGGGCGCCCGCGGTCACCATGGAGGGGGCGCGGGAACCCGAAGGTTTTTTCCAGAGCGGAGAGTCCGGGCAGGTATTGCGGCAGGTTGTCATCCCGAATCCGATCACGGTACATTTGGGGACGCCGGATGCTGCCGCTTCCAATGTGCAGGTGTCCTTTCCCGATTATGTGAAAAATGTGGCCAGCAGCGAGATCTATCCGACCTGGCCGGAAAATGCGCTCCGGGCGAACATCTACGCCATCATTACCTTTGCGCTGAACCGGGTCTACACGGAGTGGTACAGGGCGAAAGGCTATCCGTTTGACATTACAAACAGCACCGCGTACGATCAGGCGTTCATTTATGGAAGACCCATTTACGATTCCATAAGCAGGATTGTTGACGAGATCTTCAACGAGTATGTCCGCAGACAGGGGCAGCAGGCGCCCTACTTTACGTCCTTCTGCAACGGCACAACGACGACCTGCAGGGGAATGTCCCAGTGGGGCACGGTGACGCTGGCAGGTCAGGGCTACACGCCGATCCGGATCCTGCGGTATTATTATCCGGACGATGTGGAGATTGTGGAGACGAATGCGATAACGAATATGATCTCTTCCTATCCGGGGACGCCGCTCAGAGTGGGGAGCACAGGTCTGGACGTGCAGACAATCCAGACCTATCTGAACCGGATCAGACGCAATTACCCGGCCATTCCGGCGATCACCGATGCGGTGGGAACCTTTGGTGACAGCACCCGGGCGGCAGTCACGAAATTCCAGAGTATTTTCGGACTCGCGGCCGACGGGATCGTGGGAAAGTCCACCTGGTATAAACTGTCCAGTCTGTATACGGCTGTCACAAGGCTGGCGGAACTGAACAGTGAGGGCACCAATCTGGGAATCGGAACGGTGCCGCCTGCGGCTGTGCTGCGGCAGGGCTCGAGAGGTCAGGACGTGGTCACGTTACAGTATCTGCTGGACGTTATTTCCGAGTACTACCCCGGCATCCCGGCTGTGACACAGGACGGTATTTTCGGTGCGGGGACGAAACAGGCGGTGGTCGCTTTCCAGAGTAGAATGGGACTGGCGGCGGACGGCATTGTGGGGCCTGCCACATGGAATGCGCTGTACAGGACCTATCAGGGAATCGGGCAGAATGTGCCCACGCCAGACCCGAATCCCAATCCTGATCCCGGGCCCGGCACGGGCGGCAGCTCCTTTGCCTACACAGTAAAATCGGGGGATACGCTCTGGCTTCTGGCGAACCGTTTTGGCACCACAGTGGATGACATTAAGCGGTTAAATGGACTTAGAAGCGACAATCTGCAGATTGGGCAGGTGCTGCAGATTCCGACGCAACAGTCTTCGCCATATTTTGATTACACGGTAAAATCGGGGGATACGCTCTGGCTTCTGGCAAACCGGTTCGGTACCACGGTGGACGAAATCAAGCAAATGAACGGGCTTAAAAGCGACAATCTGCAGATCGGGCAGGTGCTGCGGATCCCCACATAAACAGAGAAGGTGGCATTTGCAAAAAGCAGTAGCCTATAAGGAAACATTGTAAAACTTATGACTTATGTCAGGCAAACGAAAAAATAGAAAATGCTATGCAAAAGTTCCGCGGATTGCATAGCATTTTCTAATTCGTATGGACAGAACTGCTTCTGATACAGGAGTAAGGGGCCGAAAGAAAAGCTCAGGACTGCGAGTTGTTTATTTTTCCGTGCCGGAAACTACGAATTCAGAAATGTATTTTCGAGTTTTTTTTGTTCCGAATATCGGTATAGTATTATTCCTATAAGATTGATATTATTCCGGAAAAAGAGTATAATTTTTTGGAAAGAGAGGTGTACTCTTTATGTATATGACAGTAAAACAAGCCGCAGAGAAATGGGAAATTTCAGATAGACGTGTGCGCATATTATGCGTAGAAGGGAAGGTTTCGGGTGTTATTCGTGAAGGACGGCGTTGGATGATTCCGGCAGATACAAGAAAACCAGCGGATGGACGGTTTAAATCGGCAGAAAGTTTACTGGCAGCTATAGACAGGAAGCCGTTAAAAGACCATATAGAGGCAGTCGGTCATAAAGAGGCATTTGATTTTGTGCAGGATTTGGTAAAAGAACAGGTGCCTTTGTCGGAAAGCATCATCAAGCAGATTCATTATCTTGTATTGGCTGATAAACGGGAAGACCGTGGTGTTTACAGAAAAGTTCCAGTCAAAATTATGGGTGCGAAACATGAACCGGCACAGCCGTATTTAATCCAGATTAAAATGGAAAAGTTGTTTGCGGGTTATGCGAATGCAAGGCTGGACAATTACTTGATGATACTGGAAAAATAATTATATGAGGGAGGAATTTGCGTGTTTATTTCAGTATGTTTTGGATTAAGCCGACTGTTTTTGCAATAGAAAACCACTGAAGTGATGTTTCACTGAAGGGCATTGCAGAATATTACATATGGATTATTAGACGGAGGACTATAATGGAGCAGAATGGTAAATCATACATTATTAAAATTGAGGGCAGTTATATATACATTATTGACGCTTTAACGAATGAAATTATTCAAAAATTTGAAATGATTGATAATTTTGTCCGTGGCATGGAAGATGATCAGAAATTTAGCGGCATTACTTCTGATAATGAAAACCTGTACATATGGAACGCAGATGTTATGGGAGATGGAAAATTAAGAATATGCATATACAGTGAGGCCGGTTTTAACATTCATATAAATGATAAAATTAAGGCTGCGCAGTTTATAGAAGAACTGAACGAGTATCTGGTTAACATAATAATCAAGAAATGTGAGTCTGTATATTTGAGTATTGAATCTATGTAGCCAGTATATTCACGCAATGGAGATACTATCGTATGATAAATGAAAAGAAAATATGTGATTTATATGATAAAGAACTTAGGCTGTTGGATGAATGTAATAATGACATTAACAATGAGGAGGCGTATAAACAGTTAAAAAAATGCCATGAGGAACGCGAGTTCCTGATGGAGGGAAGACAGCTCAGTACAATTTATGAAGATATTCACGGAATTGCTAATTCAGTAACAATTGATTTGCTTTTCGAGGAGGCTGAAGCATTGGAAAATCAGTTCTTGGACATGCTGTCAATCTATAAGCATGCTTTGGAAGGCTGTATCATTCTTTATCAGGAGACTGGTGAAAAAACGATCGAATGTAAACTTCAGATAGTAACATGCATTCAACTGTATAGAAAGGAGCACGATTGCCTGCCTCCAGATATTAAGCAAGAAGAAATGCTCGATAGGCTTGAGGATATTTTTACGCATTCGCATGCACATCCATTGTATGGGACTTATATTACGGTTATGCTTTGCGATGAATATATTCAGACTGGCAAAAAAGCAAGAGCACTAGAGGTGTTTCGATTATGGGCCAGTGAACATCCGTTGAATTCGCAATCTGACATAGAAGTGTTTCATGCATGGATTGAATATAGCAATTTATTGGGAGAACTTGGTTTTTATAAGCAGTCTTTGGATAATGTAGAAAATATATTGGCGTGGTTGGATGAAATTGGCGACAAGGAGATGAGCAGCAAACCTTATTTCTATCGTAGAATTTCAGATATTTATATATCATGCAGTCGATACCAAATGGCAGTACAACTGCTGGAGGAGGCTCTTTCTAATGCCGATCTGCTGCATACTGACGAGGATGAACTTATCAACATAGATACACAGCTTGCCCATGCATATTATCTATCTGGAGATATTGTTATTGCGGAAAAGAAAATCCGATTGATAAGGGAAAAACTTTCGGTATCTGATCGTTTAGAATATCCATCACACCTTCAATTCGAAAACATTGCCGGAAATATCGAGGGTAGTCTTATGAATCAGAAAGAGCATTATGACAGGATGCTTTCTGTATATGAGGAAAGCCGTAAAAGATATGGCGATAATAATATGGATACGCTTCTCTATGAATATAATTTGGGCGTCGCTTGTTTTGAATTATATTATGTGGCAGATGACGATGAAAAAGAGAATTACATTCAAAAGGCACAAAAATACATGGAGGATGCCTATGAGCGCTCAGTATCTGCCAGAGTGAATGATACACTGTTTGCATTAACCGTGAGGAGGAGCCTGTCAGAAATTCTTGCGGAAAAGGGGAACCTGGAAGCTGCAATTAAGGAGCTGAAAACCATATATGAATCTACGAAAGATCTGCTTACAGAAGATAGTATAGAAACAGCAGATGCTGCTGTAAGATATGGGTCATTAGTACTGGAAGTGCAACAGAACATGGATGACGTTCCGGAATGGATAGATGAAATTGATCCTGAATTGATCCTGAGATACAGTTATGAAACAAAGAAAGAGTACTTAGGTGATCTGAACGGAGAAACTGTGGAAGCATTATCTTTCTATACGAATGCTGTGCAGAGTAATGAGCTCATTCGTTTTCTGCAGGGAAACGTAGAACATAGGATGGAACATTCATGGAAATTGCATTCTGAACTTATCAGACAAATTGTGTTTATAATTGAACAAGCAGCCTATATTGATAGTATAGAAAAACAGAGTCAGTTTCTACATTTGCTGGAAGAAGAATTATATCAGTATTTTTGGTTATTGGATACCTCTGCTTCATTGGATATTCCGCATGACCTGAGAGAATTCTACAATCAGGTGGCGCCTTATAAAAATATCATTTATGATATGCAATGTGAGGCACATGGTTTTATAAAACGAAATAGCAGCATGGAGCACTTCTCTAAAATCAAAGTTGATCAGCTTTTGAACAGAATGCGTTCGCTTGAAGGGCTTTATATCGATATATGGCAGGAAGCTAACGGATGGCATGTGTTTCTGATTGATCAGAACGATATCTATTATGAAAGCCTTCGGATGGTTGATGATGAGGATATTCCTTTTATTGAGGATGCCGAAATCTCTGATGCGATTCAACTTGATAAGAAGGAATATTCTGTTGAAGAAAAAATTAAGACTGCGTATGAAATTGCCCGAAAATTGGAAGAAATCATGAATGAACATTTATTCTGCTACAAGGATATTTATCTGAATCTCCAGAAACAGATTACGGAATTTCCAATTGCTTCAGCAATTCATGATTGTTTAGCAGTTAATGTTCATGTTGTTGCATCAGAGAGAGAGCTATTCTTAATTGAGATGTCAACGAGAACAATCGATGTGGTTGATTTTCTGGAAAAATCTGTTGACTATCAAGTTGTAAGCAAGGTCTTTAAAACAACATTATCAAAGGAACTTATGAAAGCGAAAGGTGCACTTGTTTTGTCCGGACACGGGATATACCAAGATATTAATTCACTTAATGCAGAAAAAAGAAATTACGTTTTAACACCAGATGGAAAAACACTTTATAGTAAAGATTTTATTGAAACAGATCTTTCAAACCTGGAGCTCGTTATGCTTCCGGTTTGTCAAAGTGGTTATGGAAGGGTATATGCTAATTTTGGCATATTTGGCATTGGGTCGGCTTGTAGAATCGCAGGTGCCAGAGCTACAGTAGAAACGCTTTGGAATGTTCGCTCATCGGCATCATTAGTGTTTGAATATGAATTTTTCTGCGCAATAAGGGAGAATCACACAATAACGGAAGCGTTTTGGATCGCCTTAGACAGATTAAAAAATTATAAAGGATACCAGTTGAGAAAATTTTGCAATATGTTGGAGAATAGTACACAGAATAGAGAATTACGTCATAGCTTATATACCGAGAGCTTAAAAGAATGTCCATTTAGCAACCCAATGTGTTGGTGTGGTTTTGTTCTGATCGGAGGGGTGTAATTGAAAAATAAATTTTGGAAAAAACATAGTATTTTTATTATTTTAACTGTAATGCTGATACCGGCAGTACTGATTATTGCGAGATATAGCACATGGCCATCAATACTTCCATTTCTGACAATACTCAATGGGCCTATCCCGAACGATCAGATTCCATATGATTTGGCTATCGGATATGTCGCCAGTTACTTATTTTTTTTGATACAGGTTGAAATTCCGCAATTAAGGAAGGAGAGGAAAGCGTACCTGACATTGCAAAATGATATTAGTCATGTGATACTTCAAGCACATTTAATTAAAAAGACTATCGAAAATCGATCATTATTAGAAATAGCTAAGCATAAGGAGGCATTACCAAAATATAAATATACTGTAAATAAAGAACTGGTAGGAAACGAGAATTTCCCGGTTGCACTAGATGCACCCAAACCAGCTGATGAAGACGGATTTTATAATTTCCTTTGGAAAGCAAATTATGATTTTGAAAAACTAAAAAATCAGATTGTCTTTCAAAATCTGAATGCGTGTTTAATTGAACAGATTGTTAAGCTAAATATCGCTTTTTGGTTTCAAACATATCATAGTTTAATAGCTGTTCTATCGTTACAATCTATGCCAAATGCAACATTTAAAGTGGAAGACCAGGCTGAAAAAGAAAAGTTAGAAGAAGCTTTAAAAGAATTAGAAATTATTTTGGGAATAAGTATCACCATTAGTGCCGCATAAAAAGAAACCGACAACATGCCCCTCCGATTTTCAAGCATGAGTTTGAGTGCATTTTTTAACGATAGGAATTTTAGGCATCTATCAGGAAAATATCCGCAGGCGTATGGAAACATAGCAACAACGAAATTGATACAATGGAAAACCGCTAAAATGCGTGGAAATAAGCCTTTCCACGGATTCGGCGGTTTTATTTTGGGCTTTTTGAGACTTTTTTCGTTGTGGGGCTGTTTCAGCAGTCCTTTTTTTCTCATACTCTGGCATTTCAGAATACACTTCTTTATGGCTCATTTTCATAAGGATTCTGCCAGTCAGGGCAGAGGTATGTCTCGCTCCAAGCCATCATGGTTTGCAAAACAGGGATGAAGCTCTCCCCAAACTCGGTGAGCGAATATTCCACCTTCGGCGGGATTTCTTTGTAAATCTCCCGATGGAGGAACCCATCGCTTTCCAGTTCCCGGAGCTGCTTGGTGAGCGTGGACTGCGTGATGCCGTCAAGGCGGCGCATCAGTTCCCCGAACCGCTGGACTTTGTAAAAGGACACATACCATAAGATCAGGATTTTCCATTTGCCGCCGATCACGGACTGGAGCCTGCCCATAGGGACGCAGCGGGCAATGGTCTCCTCGTTGTTGAATTTGTTCTCAGCCATTTCATTACACCTCTTTCCCCATGAGTATATTCTGGCAGTGGGGAAAAATCAAGATACGGTTATTTTTAATATATAGTACGAAAAAGTGGACTACCTACGAAAAAAGACAGTCTGCAAGTGGAAAAAGAAAACCTAAATATGGCGGGGCGGTATTGTGCCGCCCCATGCTTTCTATTAAAATACATTTATGGGGTACTGCCATAACGGGATAGGCGGTCAATCTCTCTGAAACAGAGGGACTATCCCTCTGATTACGGGTAAAACCGGGAAAGGAGGGATTGCTTATGAGTGACTATGAACTGCTGACGGTTGTTCTGATGATTCTTGGGATCATTGTATCAATCCTGATTGCTTACATAAATAGCACAAAAAAGTAACCGCCCTTTGGCTGAGGAACGCGGTTACTTTTTTGTAGTAATCTAAACCGAGGCTGACCGTCTATCGGCAGTACCTCTTTGTACTTTTATTGTAACAGATTCCCCTGCGGATGTCAAACGCCGAGGGGCCGTTTTGTTTTGTGCGAGAGCAGGAGGTTCAGGGCATATTCCCGTTATTGCCAAGCAGACAGTCAACCGTGACTTCAAAAAATGAGGAAAGCCATAGAAGCGTCTCAATGGAAGGCTCACACTCCCCACGCTCATATCTTGCATAGACGGTGGCAGAACACTGAATCCCGTCTGCGACCTGTTGCTGTGTCAGCCCTTTCAGTGTGCGGATTTTCCGCAGTTCCATGACGGCATCCCTCCCTTATTTTTGATTTTATTATAAGGCCGGAAAGCCTGCGTGGGCAAGGCATAGTTTTTTACACTTATTTATAGAAAGAACCCCTTTTGTGGGGTGGGGTAAATGGCGGGGTAAACTATGCAAAAGGGGTAAAAATCACAAAGTGGGGTAAAACCCCATGTAAAAGTTACCCAACCCTCAGAGTTTCTATTGTTCGTATTGAAGTGCGAACGAGGCGGGTGTCTTAGTTTCCGGCAGATACAGACACGGAAATCCTGCAAAGCCCGTAAAAACACGGCACTTTCAACACTACATAGATGTGCTGTTTCATATGGTGATTTTCAAAAAATTGAAGTATAATTTTTGTTATGGAAACTTCAAGCAGAAATTGCAAAATCAACAAGAAACATTTGGAAGGGTGGAGATTATTTGAAGACAGAAATAATAAATCAGATTATAGAAGCTTATAAACAAAATGATTTGGAAGCGTGTGAGAGCAAATTATTCTTCTTAATGTTGCTATATAACATGGATATTAAGAAAGGTGAAGTTTATGATCATGATTTAAAGCACATATTATTTAAAACAAATTTTATTCGTAATCCGATAGGCATGAAATATACTAAAGAAGATTACGAGAAAACAAAGCAGATTCTCATGGATGTGCTTAATCTGTCGAAGGCGATTAATGATCCGGGAATAGATACGCAAGATACTATTAGAAAAGATATTACTATTGATGAGAAAATTATTAAAGATATTCTGGATGTGGCTGTTTATACAGATTGTTTCTATAAGATGAATTCTGTTAATTCTAATAGAATGGATGAGTGTAAGACTAGCAAAATTCCTTTTGTAGAACAATTGATTACTATCTTACTTTTTCATCAGGATCAAACGCGTCTTGCCAGGCGGAATTATCAAGAGTTTCTTGATAAAGATTGTATTACAGGGATTGAATTATCAGTATCTAATAGACCTGTTGAGTATTATGATAATTTGAATAGCTCTGTATCAGATAGTTTTGAGTCAATGCTTGAAGGTATGAATGAAATAATTCATTTTTTGTATTATAAATCTGGTGATAATTTAGAAACTCAGATTTTGGATACACATATAAGATTGGAGTTTATTCATCCATATAAAAATGTAGAGTTTGAGAGGTATCTATATATAGCTTCTCAAAGATATCTTTTATGTAGGATTGAAGAAGGTATTCGATACGGATACTATGGTTTAGGATATATGGACAAAACAGAAGAAGGACTTCAGGTCTATGCTTTTTCTTTAGAGAGTGATGAAAAATATAAAGCTAGGAGGATTGGTATACTTAGGAGGGAGTATCAAGTTCGTAGTCTTACAATGTTTGATCATAGAAATCAAGATGATCTTTCTGTAGCATATGAAACACTGACCACATTAGCAAATGATCTGATTAATGTTCAAGAAGAAAAATATGTGCTATTAGATTTTAACAAGTTTCATCCTAATAAAGATTTATTTCAAAAAGCAGAAGGTGTTGCAAAGCCCAAAGAGCATATTGTGGAATTTTTGATCAAAGATTATTATTTAAATTGCAGTGTGAAAGGAATAAAAGTATGTGATTTATTATGTACCTATAATTATTTAGATGCGCTTTCAGAAGTTTTGTACTTTGCTTCAGTGCAATTGATTGACGATGAAAATCCAGATACATATATAAAGGAATTATGTTTAGTTGATATTTCGTATCTTTCCACTGAGTTATCAAGAATTCATGGCTTTGAGATAGAGTATGCTGAAAAACTGATTAATAGATTTATATTTCATGAGAAGAAAAATAGAGATGATGACGTATTTGCTCAACCACTAATAAAAATTAGCAAGACTCAAGTAGTATTGAGCCAGGCTTTGCTAGATCAAGTAAATCTTGATAGAGTTATTGAACGTCAGTTTATCCGTTATAATAAAAATGTGTCAGAAGTGGGACATATTTTTGAAAAGAAATTTATTGATACATTGAAAAATGGATATTCAGAAAGAATTTTTGATTTCAAACGGAAACCAATACCAAATTTTGCAGTAAATTTAAATCAAGTAAAGTATAAGGCATTTGATGATAAAGAAATTGAATTTGATGTGATTGCTGTTTTGGGGGATTACCTGATACTTACAGAATTAAAAGCAGTAATGACATCATATGATTTAGAGAAACGAAAGGGAAATATTAAAGAAGCTATAGAACAACTTCAACGCCGTGCAGAATCTGTTAAACATGATTGGAAAAAAATCAAAGAGATGTCATCTATTGAATTGCCTGACCAACCGTATGATCAAGATCATATAATTCTAATAGCATGTACAGATGCTTACGATTATACACCGCTTAAATATGAGAACATTTTTATTACGGATGATTCTTCATATTTGAAATATTTTACAAATCCATATGTTGATGCAATCGAGGTAAGACCAGGAGATGCAACAATACAAAATTTAAAAAGTATATGGAAAAAAGGGTATCCCGATGCAAAAGAATTTATGGAATATCTGATGAATCCAGTTACTACTCGTCAATTTTCGAATTATATGGAAAAGCGATTTATTCCAGTACCAGTTATGGATGAGAAGGACTGCGCTATTTTTAGTGAGGATTACATGTTAATCAAAGATCCTATTAAAGCGGCAGTTTTGAAAGAGGAAAAGGATGTAAAGAAAGTAGCTAATAGAACTGCAAAGAAAATATATCCGAATGACCCTTGTCCATGCGGAAGTGGTAAGAAATACAAGAAATGTTGCAAAAATAAAGCAAAGATGTGATTCCTATTTGAAAAAGAAAAGTAATAAAAATTGTAACGATTTCTTGGGTGCAAAAAATAGCGATAGCCCCTCTAAAAAACAGGCTATCGTTAAATTTTACACTCTGGAATATCGAAAGTGTGGCAAATTCAATTCAAGAAGCGATAGCCGTCTTTGTCGGGGTGCATCCGCCTTTCTGAAGAGTGTTGATTTTAGGGCATTTGAGGTAAATGTAAAAACGATAGCACCCAAGAAATATTTGTATCAATCTGGTATGCGGATATGCCAGGAATATTTATGATTTTGAATGTTGCAATTAATTTTCTGTTATTTCTTATCATGGCAGCCTTAGCGGGGTGCAGAATTGCGGCTTCGAAGCATTTATTTACTTTTATTCCGATAAAAAGGGGCATATTGCTGCACGAACAATCCACGTTATCTTGTGTATTGGGGATTCGTGTTGCTGTCATTCCATACAGGACTTCACGGCGGAGTACTATTAAAAATGATAACTTCCTTGTGGGCATCCGCCTAAGGCGGGCGCCTCCTTTTGCAAATCCAAACATTGCCTTTTTATATAAGAGTGGTATAATGTACACGATGGCAATGAGCAGTGCGCATCCATCGGTATACTTGAGCCGGGGAGCTTGCTCACCGAAGCAAGTATACCGATGGATGCATAGGGCGAAGCCCGTGAGCGAGATGGAGCAAAGCGGAATCGAGCAGCACTGCGGAGAGCGCAGCAAAGCGGAATCGAGCGGCGCTGCGCTCTCCGCAGCGGAGCCGGGCAACACTGTGCATGAATGTATAACGGAGGAAACTTTCAGTGAAGATCATAATAGCGGGGGACGGAAAAGTAGGCTCTACGCTGACAAGGCAGTTGGTCGCGGAGGGACATGACATCACCCTGATCGATGCGAAAGCGGAGGTTCTGGAGGTGAGTGAGGAGCGCTATGATATTATGGCCGTGCAGGGCAACTGTGCGTCTATGGTAACGCTCTCCAGAGCCGGCGTAGAGGACGCCGAGCTTCTGATTGTGATGACGGGTGCGGACGAGGTGAACCTGCTGTGCTGCACGATTGCGCACGGCATGAATCCGAACCTTCATACCATAGCGAGGATTCGAAACCCGGAATACAAAGATCAGATTTATCAGATGAGGCATCTGTTCGGATTGTCCATGGTGGTCAATCCGGAAAGACAGGCGGCCATCGAGATGGAGCGGCTGATCAAGTATCCCGGTTTTTTAAAGCGCGACACTTTTGCCAAGGGCAGGGTGGAGATTGTGGAATTAAAGATCGGGGACGATTCGAAGCTTTGCAATGTGGGTCTGTTTGACTTGCCGAACGTGGTGAAGTGCAAGATTCTGGTCTGCGCCGTTTTGAGGGACAGCAAGGCGATCATCCCCGACGGTAATTTTGTTCTGCGGGCGGGGGACCGGATTTTTGTAACAGCCTCTACCAGAGAATTGACTGTATTCCTCAAAAATATGGGAATTATTACGCATAAAGCAAAGCGGGTGCTCTTGTGCGGCGGCGGACGATTGAGTTACTATCTGGCGCAGCTTCTGAACCAGGACGGCATCATGGTGGAGATAATTGAGCAGGACTATGACAGGTGCCTTTCCCTGGCGAATCAGCTGCCGGATGTGACGGTGGTGCATGGCGACGCCAGCAACGAGTTCCTTTTGGAGAGAGAGAGAATCGGAGAGTGTGACGCGCTTGTCACATTGACCGGTGTGGACGAGATGAACCTGTTTATTTCCCTGATCGGCAGCAACGCGGAAGTGCCTCAGATTATTACGAAACTTGGCAGACTTTCCAACAACCGTATTCTGGATAAGCTGCCTGTGGGCAGCACCATCAGCCCGAAGGAACTGTGCTGTAATGATATTGTGCGGTATGTGCGGGCGATCCGCAACCAGAATGGAGCGGCGCAGGCGGTCAACGTGATCGCGGACGGGCAGGCGGAGGCGATCGAGTTCCTTGTGGATGACAGCACGAAGCACTGTGAGGAACCTTTAAAAAAATTGAAACTTAAGAAAAACATCCGCGTGGCAGGTATTAACAGACATAACAGTTTCGAGATACCGAACGGCGACTCCTTCTACAGGAAGGGGGACGCGGTAATTATCGTGACAGGCAGGGATGAAGTCATCTACCAGCTAAACGATATTTTCGCGTAATGGGAAGAACTGCTAAAGACGCTCCGCCATGAGACGGGACGCCGGGAAGTTCTAAATCTCATGTAGGAGAATGTACACATAACGGACATTCTTCGCATTAATTGGAATTGTGGTGAATCGTATGAATTATCGAATGATGGGAAAATTTATCAGCAGGATCCTTTTTGTGGAGGCGGTATTCATGATTCCGGCGCTGCTGATCAGTGTTTTTCACAAGGAGTCGGCGGCGGTATCCGGCTTTTTGACCGGCATGGTCATTACTGTGGCGACGTCGTTGCTGCTGTATCTGATCTGCAGAAAGGCGAAAAAGGGTTTCTACGCGAGGGAGGGACTGGTCTGCGTTGGTGCGAGCTGGGTTGTGATGAGTCTTCTCGGCTGTCTGCCTTTCTATTTTTCGAGGGAGATTCCGAGCTTTGTGGATGCGCTTTTTGAGACGGTTTCCGGCTTTACCACGACGGGGGCATCCATTCTGCCAGAGGTGGAGCCGCTGTCCATGGGAAATCTCTATTGGCGCAGTTTTACCCATTGGCTGGGCGGTATGGGCGTGCTTGTGTTCGTGCTGGCGATCGGCAGGGGGCGGGAGAAAAGCGACGGCTATACGATGCACCTTCTGCGGGCGGAAAGCCCGGGTCCCAAGGTGGAGAAGCTTGTGCCTAAGATGAAGGATTCCGCCAAAATCCTGTATTTTATCTATGTGTTTCTGACTATATTGAATGTGTTTTTTCTGCTGATCGGTGGCATGCCGCTGTTTGATTCGCTTTGTACGGCGTTCGGGACGGCCGGAACGGGTGGTTTCGGCATTAAAAATGCCAGCATTGCCGGGTACAGCCCCTATCTGCAGAATGTGTGCACTGTATTTATGCTGCTGTTCGGCGTGAATTTCAGCTGTTATTATATGCTGGCGATCCGTCAGGTAAAGAATGTATTTAAGGACGAGGAGCTGCGTTTTTATCTGGGGACGGTGCTTGCAAGCGTTCTGCTGATTGCATGGAATGTGAGGGGATTATATGGGACAATTGAAGAGACGTTCCGGCATGCGGCGTTCCAGGTCGCAAGTATTATGACGACCACCGGTTTTGCCACCACGGATTTTGACCTGTGGCCCAGTTTTTCCAAGGCCATTCTTCTGAGCCTGATGATTGTGGGCGCCTGCGCGGGCAGTACCGGAGGCGGTTTCAAGTGCGGCAGAACCCTGCTTCTCATCAAGAGCCTGCGCCGCAATGTGCGGCAGATCCTGCATCCGCAGAAGGTACAGGTGGTGCGCGTGAACGGGCAGATGGTGACAGAGAAGGTGCTTGACAATACGAATGCCTATCTGGCAGCCTACGCTTTTATTATCGTATTCAGCTTTATTGTGATTTCCATAGACGGTTTTTCTCCGATGACGAATTTCTCCGCGGTGATGGCATGTTTCAATAACATCGGACCGGGGCTTGAGAGCGTAGGGCCTACATGCAACTTTGGGGATTACGGGCTTTTATCCAAGTCACTCCTCATTGTGGACATGCTGGCAGGGCGTCTGGAGATCTTCCCGATCCTGATTTTGTTTTCCAGAAGTACATGGAGCGGGAGGTAAGGCATGCTCCGCGCTGTGGAATGATGGAGGCTGGCGTGCCGGATTAGGAAACGGAAATATCCGCCAGCCTGTATGTTATGATTTTCTGCAGTTCCGACAGACTCATCTCGATCTGCAGCCCGATTTTGCCGCCGCTATAAAAAATTTCGTCAAAGTTTTCCGCACTTGCGTCGATGACGGTGGGAAAGAACTTTTTCATGCCGACAGGAGAGCAGCCGCCGTGAATGTAGCCTGTGAGAGGCAGCAGTTCCTTCGCTTTTATCATGTCGATGCTTTTTTCGTTCACTGCTTTCGCAGCTTTTTTCAGATCCAGTTCCCGGCTGACCGGCACGAGAAAGACATAGTGACCAGCAGATTTGCCGACGGTAACAAGTGTTTTAAAGACACGGTCGGGATTTTCGTGTAAATATTGCGCGACTTCCATGCCGTTTACGGCGTCAGACTGCGAGTAGTCGTGCACTTTAAACTGCAGTTTTTTCTGTTCCAGTGAGCGGATGGCGTTGGTTTTTTCTTCTTTGCTTTTCATGTTTTCTCCATTCCAGGACGGTTTACGCTGAGGATGCGGAGAATTTATGCATCCTTTTCTCGCACCGCCTGTTTTTAGAGAGTATAGCATAAATTCTTCACAGCCACAATGATACGGAAATGTTTTGCTTATTGAGAGATTATCCGAATTGTGGTACACTGTTAAAAGAACAGTTCAGTTATCACGCTTTAGGGGAAAGCGGGAGTGCCAATACAGAAAGGGGAGCGCACGATGGAAAACACAAAAGCAGATATACAGACAAATGTAGAGGACAGGAAAGAAATTGATTCCGAAGTTATTTTGCAGTATCGCGAGTATGAGGTAAATATGGACGATGTGACTGAACGGGTCAAGGCACATTACATAGCAAAGGGTTTTAAAGAGGACTCGATCGAAAACATGCAGATCTATGTAAAGCCCGAAGATTTCACGGCTTATTATGTCATCAATGACGGCGTGGTGGGAAAGGTGAATCTTTTCTAAACGCCCATGCGGACAGCATCATTTTGCCATAGACCTTTTCCTTAGAAGACGGGCAGCAGCTCCACCAGAAACGCGACGGCGCAGCAGAGCACGGCGACCTGAAAGAGGCTGCAGCCCCTCCATGCGAGGATGATGCCTGCGATCAGGGCGCAGAGTCCGGCTGCGGGCACCTGCGTCGCTTCCATGATGGCGGGAAATGTCATAACGGCAAGTGTCGCGTAAGGCACATAGAAGAGGAACGAACGCAGATATTTGTTGGTGATTTCCTTGCGGATCAACACCAGAGGCGCCATGCGGATCAGATAGGAGACGGCTGCCATCACCAAAAGATAAATCCATATATTATGTTCCATTTCTAACGTACCTCCTCAGTTTTTTATCATGTGAATCGTCGCTGTTAAGCGGCGCTTTTTTATATATGCGATAGTGTAAAACATTCAAGGAGAATGCGAAGCATTCTCTGAATCGAGCGTGCCGACGCTCGATTTTTTACCTTTCGGGTCAGGGTGTCAAAAGGTGCCTTTTGCATGAAATGCTCTCTTGCGTCGGCTTCGGAATGAATTAAAAAAAGCGACAGTGGAAATCATTAATCGGGCGCATCGTCATTCGATTCTTTGACCGTATCGGTCGGAAACAGGAACGCCGCAGCGAGCGCCAGCACAACAGTGAGAGCGATTGTCTTTATCCCGGTGGACACACCGGCAAACGCAGGCAGGCGGTTTACGAGAAAACTCGCCGCAAAACCGACACCCACAACCCCTGCGATCACCCGGCTTTTTCTGGCAGGCGGGATGATGATTGCCAGAAACATGCCGTAGAGTCCTACACTCAAAGCGCTGACCACTCTGGTCGGCAGCACATTTCCCATAATCACACCGAAAAAAGTACCGAGAGCCCATCCGGGAATCGCCACCACGATGGCGCCGTAGGCGTACCAAGGATTCAGATAACCCGGCTGTGCCACGCAGATGCCGAAGATTTCGTCGGTCACGTCGTAAGCAATCAGCATCCGGTGACGCAGGGGCGTGTCCGCCTTCAGTTTCTGGCTGAGGGCGCAGGACATGAGAAGATATCTGGCATTGACCACTAAAGTCATAACAGCCATTTCCACATAGCTGCTGCCCGCAGCGATCAGGGCGAATCCGGCATACTCTCCGGCGGAAGCGTTGTTCAGTGCGCTTGCAATGAGTGCCTGTATGGAGGAGAGCCCTGCGTTTCTGGCTGCAATGCCAAGCGTGAATGCCACCGCAAAATACCCAAGCGCGATCGGGCTGCCGTCCCGCATGCCGTGCCGGAAGCAGATATTATTTTCTGTAGTCATGGTAAGTAAAAGCTCCTTTATTTTTTCCTCTTATAGCAAATGAGATGGTCAAAATTTATTGGGAGAATGCGGAGCATTCTCTGAATCGAGCGTAGACTGTCACGTGTTGTCCAGCCGTGTAGTCATAGGAGAATGCGGAGCATTCTCTGAATCGAGCGTAGACTGTCACGTGTTGTCCAGCC
>CASWVG010000003.1 GCA_949472775.1 uncultured Lachnospiraceae bacterium | reverse complement strand
AAAGATACGGCCACCCCCGCTAACTAAACCCTTTCCCTACACGACGCCCTTCCGATCACCCCGGACACAATCAATACCTATGAAGCGGATCTTGATAATCCATGGTCCTATATGTGGGTTGAATTTGATGGTCTGAAAGCGGAAAAGTACCTGGAACAAATAGGTTTATCTGCGCAGGCTCCCATATTCCATCCAAAAACATATTCGCCGGACAATGAAATCAAAGAACATTTATCTTATCTGATAGAACATCCAAACGGCAGTGATATGGCTCTTTTAGGCCACTTATTATTATTTCTGAATGCTCTACTGGAAAATACTTCGGCTGACTGCAAAACAAATACTGGCAGTCTGAAAAGCTTTTATGTGAGAGAGGCATTGAACTTTATAGAGCAGAATTATATGACAAACATTACACCGGAAGACGTTGCACAGTCCTGCAATCTCAACCGGAGTTATCTTGGAAAAATTTTTAAGGAAATAATGAATTCGACGATACAGGATTTTCTGATTAAGTACCGGCTTAACAAAGCGTGTGAAATGATGAAAAATAAAGACGTAAAATTAAAGGATGTGGCGGAAGCAAACGGTTATCCTAACCAATTTTATTTTTCTAAGATGTTCAAAAAAGAGTATAACATGACCCCAAGGGAATGGCGTGCCAAAAATCTGTAAAATAAGACGCGCAGCACAACAAATATTTTATTGAGAATCTTTTGAAAAATGGTATGCAGGGGCGCTCCGTGATCCTTACCGTGAAATGTATCCTTGGAGACGGTCGGAAAACCGTTCCCTGTATCATGTGGATAGTGTCATCAGTGAAATCGGAAAAGTAGTCGATCCCGGGCGCATCGGATTTTTTTACTATATTCTGCATTTTATTTTTTCCTCGTCTGTCGGAACCGCTTCAATGATATCACTCGCTGGTATTTGCCGCTTTAGCTTACACAGCCAATCACACCAACCGTAAATAGGCATAAAAAATCGAGCGTCGGCACGCTCGATTCAGAGAATGCTTCGCATTCTCCTTGAATGTTTTACACTATCGCAATTTCCTATTATAAAAGGCTATCCTCTACGACAATAGGGGATAGCCTCTGTCATGTAACTTTTAAATTGTTCTTGACAAATTTCCTTCTGAGGTAATGGGGATGTCTCGGCATCCCCATTTTATAGTTCTTATCTCTGTATCTGCTTTGCGAAATTCTAGTTCCCCGCCATCTGCTTTGCCACTTCCTCCGCAAAGTTCTCTTCCTTCTTCTCCAGACCCTCGCCTGTCTCAAAACGGACAAATTTCTTCACGGAAAGGTTTGCGCTGTTCTCCTTCGCCACCTGCTCCAGATACTTCGCAACGGTCTGCTTGCCGTCTTCAGCCTTTACATAGATCTGCTCTAAGAGGCATACCTCCTTAAGCTCCTTATTCAGACGACCATTCACCGCGCCCTCAATCACCTTATCGGGCTTGCCTGCCATCTTGGGATCGTTCTTGATCTGCTCCGTGATGATCTCCTTCTCATGCGCCTTGAACTCCTCGGAAACCTCGTCGGTGGACACATACTTCGGGTAGAGAGCCGCTACCTGCATTGCGATATTTGTGAGTGCCTCTTTCACCGCGTCATTCACAACATCCGTAGCTGCCTCGACGATAACACCGATTCTGCCGCCGCCATGCACATAGGTCACTGCGCAGCCGTCGTTAGCCACTACCTTCTCAAATCTTCTGATACTTAAATTCTCACCGATCACGGCAACCTTATCTACCAGCGCATCCTTCACGGTCTTGGACTCGTCCAGATGCCACTTCTCGCCTAAGAAAGCGTCCAGATCAGCCGCATCGGATTCCACTGCCTGCTTTGCTACCGCCTCCACATACTCCTGGAAATCTGCGTTCTTCGCCACGAAATCGGTCTCGGAATTTACTTCTACAACCGCTGCTGTCTTCTCATCCTTAACTGCCACACGGCAAAGACCTTCAGCCGCAATTCTGCCCGCTTTCTTCTCCGCTTTCGCCTGACCGTTCTTTCTCAGATACTCTACCGCCTCGTCCATGTTGCCGTCGGTCTCATTCAGAGCCTTCTTGCAGTCCATCATACCCGCACCGGTCATCTCTCTCAACTCTTTTACCATTGCCGCTGTAATAGCCATCTATTTTCCCTCCTGAATTGTCTTTGATATATCTCGTTCAGCTCATGTCCTCGCAAAACCGCGTCTTCGATGCTTCCGGCTGAACTCTTAGTCCTCTTCCTCTACCTTCTCTGCCTCAGCTTCAGCCGTATAGCTGTCAGCCTCTGCGCCCTGATTTGCCTCAACTACCGCATCAGCCATCTTGGACACAATCAGCTTCACCGCGCGGATCGCGTCATCATTTCCGGGAATGATATAATCAAGTTCCTCAGGATCACAGTTTGTATCACCGATACCGATCAGGGTGATTCCCAGCGTGTGAGCCTCCTGCACGCAGATTCTCTCCTTCTTGGGATCTACCACGAAAATGCAGTCGGGAATTCTGGTCATCTCCTTGATGCCGCCCAGATTCTTCTCTAACTTCTCCCACTCTTTCTTGATCTTGATGACTTCCTTCTTGGGCAGTACTTCAAAGGTGCCGTCCTCAGCCATTCTCTCAATCGCTTTTAATCTCTCTACTCTGGACTGGATTGTCTTAAAGTTGGTGAGCATACCGCCCAGCCATCTCTCATTTACATAGTACATACCGCAGCGCTCAGCCTCAGTCTTCACCGCATCCTGCGCCTGCTTCTTCGTTCCTACGAAAAGGATCGTGCCTCCCTGCGCCACCACGTCAAATACGGCTCTGTAAGCCTCGTCCACCTTGCCAACAGACTTCTGCAGGTCGATGATGTGGATGCCGTTTCTCTCTGTGAAGATGTAAGGAGCCATCTTAGGGTTCCATCTTCTTGTCTGATGTCCGAAATGAACACCTGCCTCCAGCAACTGCTTCATTGAAATAACGCTCATAGTTCTTCTACCTCCGTTTGGTTGTCTGCCATATACCTTGCGCCTCCCTGCCACCCGCAATCAATCTTTGCTCGCTGCGCGGGACGCATGTTTCACTGCGCGCTCCTGCGTATAAAAGGGCACCGGCATGGGCTGGATATATGTGATTAATAGGATACATGCGCTCTGCGCACACTCAAATACTATAACATAAAAAAATCCCTCTTGCAAGAGGGAAACAGGAAATGCGGCAAAAGTGCTTCTTTTGCTCATGCCGCCGGCATTTTGCAAAGAAGCACTTATTTCACCTGTCAGTTATGGAACATATCCACAATATTTTTCAGCTTAACCACGTTCTCGGAGTTGGTTTCCATCAGCTCCGCATTGCCCTCCACAAGCCGGGACACATCCTGTGTCTTCTGTGCGATGCTGCTGATATTATCGGCCGCATCACCCACTGTCAGCGTGATGCTGTTGACTGAATCCGCAATCTCCACAATGGCCGAGAGCAAAGTTTCCACCTCGGCGCCAATGGTTTTCATATTTTCCTCAAAGTCTGAGGCGTCCTGCGTATACTTCTCCGCAACACCCATAAAATTGCTGTAATCTTTGAGCACAGTCCCCTCAAGGAAAGAAAGGATCTCCTGCAGACAGGTCTCCATATTGCCCACCGCCTGGTTCACCTCCGTGGTAATGTTGTTAATATTGCTCACCGTGGAGGATGTCTGGGACGCCAGCCCGCCGATCTCATCGGCTACCACCGCAAAGCCCCTTCCGGCCTCGCCCGCTCTCGCCGCCTCGATGGATGCGTTTAATGCCAGCAGGTTCGTCTGCCCGGAAATATCCAGTATGGACTGGGTGAGCTGGTTGATTTTCTCCACCGCCCGCGCCTGCTCCATGGCCGCCGCGCTTCTCTCCTGCACACCCCGGTACATCTGTGTGGTTTTGTTCTGGGCCTCGCCCGTTGTATTTTTCAGATCTCCGGCACGCTGCTTGCTCTCCAGAGACGCCTTTTCTCCCACGATGGAATTATCCCGGATCGTCTGGGCGCGCTCCCTGATCTGAATCACCGTATTGTTCACGGTCTCCATGGCCGCCGCCGTCTCCTGCATAGCCGCCGCAAGTCCCTGTGTCGTCTCCGTATTCTCTCCGCTCATGCCCTTGACCTGTTCGGTTGTGTCGGAAAGCTTCATCAGTGTATCATCCAGATCAGAATAAGTCCTCTGTATATCCGCCACCATAACGCGCAGGCTCCCCCGCATCTCCCTGAGCGAGTTAGCCATACTGCCGCTCTCATCCTGCCGCTTGCAGAGCTTGTCGCTGTTCTCATTCTTAGCGAAATTAAACTGTGCTGTCTTGGATACGATATCGTTGATCTGGGTAATTGGTCTGGTAATCACCAAGCCCATAATCACGCCGATCACCGCGGAGATAGCTACAGCGATAAGCATACCTATCATAATCAGCATCGTGATATGACTGGCTGCGCTCCTCATCTCTGATTCCGGCGCCGTCAGCACGTACAGCATGCCGTTGATAAGTTTTCTGTAACACATGTCTTTTTCCAGACCCTGATAAGTGTAATTGACCGGCAGTCCCTCCAGCGCCGGATCAGCCAGCGCCGCGGCCATGACACCCGACGTGTCAGCCTGCGCGATTGCCGTTCCCGCCTGTATCTCTTTATGATAGGCAATGTTGCCGCCTGCATCCACCAGAAAAGCGGAGCCAGTCTCGAACACTGTGGCGCTATCCACTGTTGCCGTAAACTTATCAAAGGCGATATCCATACCGATAATGCCGATGGACTCCCCGTCAATCACAATAGGAATGACATAGGACACCATATAAACATTAATATTGGAATTTAAGTACGGGTCCATCCATGTCGGTTTCCCATTCTTTACGGGTATGTAATACCAGCCCACATGCTCCAGGTCATCGGGATCGTACATGGAAAAGTCTGTCGGAACAAGCGCTTCAAACTTTTCCGCATCACTGCTTCTGCTCCAGAATACACCACTGTCCGGCTCTGTGAATTCCGGGTTATAACGGATATATGCCGTCAGCGCACCCTCCGTATTGCCGCCGATTTCATAGAGCATCTGCTCCATGATAATATTGAAAGCATCTACATAAGCCTTATCCGTCTTGAACGCCTGCACGTCAGTCAGCTGCTGCAGGGCAACGTTATACGCCGTATTGACGGACTGCTCTACCCTGCTCATCTGTGCATTGAGTGCATCCGCCTGGTTCGTACAGGCATACTGCATTTCCTTCTGGGAATCCTGATACACCGTTTTTCTGGAATTGATGATGCTGACCCCGCCGCAAATGAGGGATGTCAAAAGAGTACACACAATCACCGCGGCTAAAATTCTCGCTTTAATTGATCTCATAACGTCTCTCCTTTTCCCACGTTATTCTTGTCCCGTCACAATCCTCGCGATCTGCTCTTCGCTTGCGCCGGACGGAATCTTAAAGGTTCCTGGTCTGAGTTTCTTATCATAGCCATTCGCACACAAAAAATTGTCATAGGTGTCCGCTGCATCCACAACGCCTGCCTCTGCAAGCTTTTTCGCCACCGTATAGGAACCGTCACCGCTTGCAATAGTCACACTTTTTGCCGCGTCCTTCACCGGCTTCGTTTCTGTTTCCGGTTTCGGATTGTCCTCATCCGGCTTCGTCATCTCGTTGGTGTTCCCGGACGGCTTCTTTTCTGTATCTGTCTCAGACTTTCTCCCATCCGCCGCTTTATTTTCCTTCTCCTCCAGAGACTCCGGCGTACCCACTACAGGCTTTTCCGCATCCGGCACGGGTACCGGCTTCTTCTCCGCTTCCTCTTTCTCCTTCGCCACCGCGATATCCTTTTTTACGGTGTTTTCCTTCTGCACAGGCGGCGTGTCCGCTACATCCTGCTCTTCCTCCACGTCCTCCCCGCTGGCAGCTTCTAACAGTGTGGAATCCTCGATCATACCCAGCTCCTTCGCCCGGGCAATCACCTCATCGTCAGTCATCTTCTCTTTTTTTCCGCCGTCCGACAGGGCGATTCCCATAATAACAGCCGTTACGATAATCCCCAGACCGAGTCCGCGAAAATAATATTTTTTCTCCATCCTACACGCCCTCAAACAGGTCTATCACCAGTTTTACCTCGCCAAGACCAAGCCCAAGTTCTTTGGCTATCGCCATATTAGACTTGCCTGCCTTGTGAAGCTCCAAAATTCTCTCATTGCTATTACGCCCGTTATCTTTTCCCTGGGCAAAGCGGATATCCACCCCTCGCGGCTCCTCCGGTCCAGCCACAAACTCTCTTCTGCCACCATACTCTCTGCCCGCAGATTCCCTGCGGCTCACAGAATCCCTGCGACTGTCAGATCTTCCCACGGATTCCCGGTTCCCATCCGGCTCCCGGTTCCCGAAAATACCCATCTCCGCGAAAGCCGCACTTGTGGAAAGTTCCGGTTCCTCGGCAACATAATCCGCTTCGGGCTCATGGATAACCTCCACCCGTCTCGGTCTGATCGGCTGAAAGTCAGCTTCCTCCTGCACTTCTTCCACAGCAGCCGGCCACTCCTCCAAAACAGGTTCCGCCGCCGCAGGCGGCTCATAGATGTCTTCTCTCTCCTCCAATGACGGAAACACCCTGGATGCCTGTACTTCCTCCGCCCCTTCCGGCGGGTATGCTCCCACACCATGGATCGACCAGAGATCGGTGCGTGTATCCTCCACCGCACCCATCACAGACTGTACTGCCTCCTGCACAGCCTCCTGTGCTTCTCTGGCAGAGCTTTCCGCATGCTGAATCCGCATAAGCGCACCTTCCGCCGCCTCCTCGGCTGCCTTCGCCTTTTTCGCCGTTTCCCCGGCTGTGATCTCCGCGTCACGCACCGTCTGTCTGATCTCGTCTGCAACCTGATTGGCCTGTCCGATATCTGCCATCAGCGTATCATGCTTGTCATTGAGCATATCGTAAAGGAAGGTCACTTCCTTGTGGTTTTTGTTAATTTCCTCCAACACGGTATCCGAGTATTCGTTCACCGCCATAATCTTTTCATTGGCGACGCGTTCCATGGCACGCTCCGTCTTCTCAATCGAGTAGCCAATGGTCTCGTCGACAATATCGGAGACCTTTTCCCTGACAGTTTCCGTCTCGCCCTCCACCAGTTTCCTGATCTCGGCCTCGCTGATCAGCTGTACCTCCTCGTCCGCATCCTTCTTCCCTGCCGGCAGAAGATATCCCAGAAGAAATACCCCTGCCCCGATGATAATCAGAACGATCTCAATTACACTCATACTTCTCCCTTTCGTAATCCGGTGCGCCGTTCCGGAATCTATCCCGAAATTTCAAAGGTACTCACACCCTTTAACAGCACCTTGCCGTCAGGTTCTTTTTTCTCTTTCTTCCTGTTCCGGCCGCCGTCTCCGCGGTATTCGTTATTCCCTTTTTCCTTCGCATCGAACTTTTTCTGGCGGTTTTCCGCCTTGTCTCTCTCGTTGACCCTCTGTGCCTGCTTTTCCACCTGTCTGGTCATCTGCTGCCCGAAATTGGACTGATCTACCAGACCCTTCGTGTCCTCGTTATGCTTGACAGTCGTAAAATCCTGCGCTCTCGTGATCTGTCCCTGCATCTCCACAAAGCCTATCGCCATAATACCCCTTTCCGGTGATCTCTCACACAACCCCAATGATTCCGCTTAGACGGAAACCCAAATCCATGCGGAGAATGCTGCATTCCAGGCATTTTCCTGTGTGAAAGTGATTTGTCAGACAAATCAAGAACTTCCAGAGCAGCATAAGCTGCCTTTGCGAAATCAGCCCTGCTGTGAGTGTCCAGAAGTTCTTCTCACACTTTAGAACGGTGCCATCTTCACATCGCCGCGCTCTCTGACAAAGCGGCAGTAGTGTGTGGTTTTCTGCACCACCATTGAAACCTCTCCGATACAAATCCGTGTGCCAGGGTATACCTCCCCCTTTACGCGCACCACGGTGTCTGCCCTGCTTGTCATCTGTTTCTTCAGTTCTTCTATCTCGTTATTTGCCGCCTCTATCGCGTCTGTTTTCTGCTTATTTAATGCCGCCATGGACTGTATCTGCTGAATCTGCTCCGGACTCAGCTTCACGCCCTTGGCAAGCTTTTGTTTCGCCGTAATCAGCGTGGGCTGCACGGTCTGCAGAAGCTTCGTGTCGTCCGCTATCTGCTTCTGGAGCTGGTTCAGGCGCTCTTTCTTCTTGGGATCGGTTCCCACCTCCACAATGGTGTCCGCCCCCATCTCCGAGCCGAGTGTTTTCACGTTGATGCTGCCTGTCGCGCACACCCGTCCCCCTGTGATGAATCCGCGTCTGCCGTCTACGTTAACTTCGCCTCCCGCAGTCACCCTGCTGTGCAGGATAGACTCGGACGTCACATATCCGTCCGCCTCCGCGGTGGCATTCTCCAGGAATTTCGCCACGATATTGCCGCCCGCCTTAAGAACGCCGCGCCCCATACCGTTCATGCCTCTGGCTATAATAATATTACCGCCTGCCGTAAGCTGCGCACCTTCCACAACGCCCTTCACCATGATATCGCCCTTGGCTTTCACCTGGAAGTTTGTCCCCACGTTGCCGTTGATCTGTACATTTCCCTCATAATCAATATTGCCGGTGGAATTATCCACATTCTCCACCATCAGTTCGTCGGAAACGAAAACCGAATCCTCAACCAGTTCCACATGTCCGGCCACCTGTGCAGTGAGCACCGTGCGGTCCTCGGACAGTTCGATATTATGGCCAAACTTCAAAGTTTCCTTCCGCACTTCTGCCGGCATGATCCGGTTCCCCGCAAGATCCTCTCCCGGCTCTCCCGGCTCCTCCGGATGCAGAACCGCCAGCACATCTCCCTTATTACAATGATTTAGTATATTCAGATGAAAGAAATCTACGCTCCCATCCTCCTTCAAAGTAGGCTTCGCCTTTTTGTCCGTGTTAAATTTATATTCAATCCAGGCATGTTTTCCCTGAACGGGTTCACGCCCCTGCGCCACAAGAATTTCCTCGAGATACTCCCGCTTCGCAAAGAAGCCCTCAATCGCCTCCGTACAGATACCGCACTTGATCCCCCGAAGCTTCAGATCGTTGATCAGCTCTTCGGCAGTCATATTTTCGCCACCCTCGGAAGCCGCGTAAAACTTCGCAAAGGCCTGCATCTTGTCAGGCCCCACTCTCAGCTTATAACATTCTCTCTCCGGAAGTCTCTTCTCATTTCCGAGCCGGATCTCCTTCTCTTCTTTTCCAGCACTCTCCACCGCCTGTTTAAGTGTCGGCAGATCGCAGGTATAACTCTTCATCGTCAGATACTCAAGCACATCCACGATATCGATGGGCTTTCCATTCCCCGTCGGAGGAAAGAATTTGAGAGACGACGCCCCTTCCCTGTTCACCAGTCTGAAATATCCGTTCATATACCCCCCTGTCTGTAATGATTCCGTTTCCTTCTCAGTTCCTATTATCTTCTGCCAGTATCTGTAAGGATGCCGATATAATCTCCCAGTTTTCCTCTCATCTTCTGCAGAGCTCTGGTGTGGAGCTGAGAAATTCTCGACTCGGACACCTCCAATATATTACTGATTTCCTTCAGTGTCAGATCCTCATAATAATAGAGAACGATTACCTTGCGCTCCTTTTCCGTCAAAAGATCAAGAGCCTGCACCAGCATCTTCTTCAGCTCGTCTCTCTCCAGAATCTCTTCCGGCGAATCAAAGGCCGCGCTCTTTGTACTCCCCGCCTCGTTGGAAACCTCACTTCCCTGCTCTAAAAATTCATTCAGAGACACCACATTGGTAATCTTCATCTGGGACTGCCAGTCAAGATACTCCTCGTCCGTAATGCCTAAAAGCCTGGCGATCTCCTCGTCTGTGGCGCTCCTGCCACACTGCGTCTCGATCTCCTTGATGGCCGCGTCAATCCGCTTCTGCTTCTGTCTGATGGTCCGCGGAATCCAGTCCATTTTACGGATCTGATCGAGAATCGCTCCACGTATTCTCAGACTGGCATAAGTCTCAAACTTGACGTCCTTCATGCAGTCAAACTTATCAATGGCGTCGATTAGTCCAAATATCCCGTAGCTCACAAGATCCTCATACTCAACATTGTACCCAAGGTACATACTGAGACGTCCGGCCACCACCTTCACCAGAGGCGCATATTCCAATATGATCTTTTCCCTTATCTCCGGGGAACCTGTACCCGCATATTCCTCCCAGAGTTTCTTTTTGCCTGTATCGTCCATACCGAGTCCCTACTCACTTTTTGTAACCGTTCCGTACTTTTATTGCTCTGATGCCTCATCCTGTTCTGAATGGTTACTTTTTTCTTTATATTACTCCGAAGGTTCCTTTTCTATAACCTCGCCCTCCTCCATGTGGGCCTCCTGTATCTGCTGTTCAAACCGGTCCAGCATAATCTGCAGTATCCGTCCGACAAAATAAAACCCTAGCAGTACACATAATAAAATAACCAGCATTGTCTGCAAATCATAATTTAAAATCCGCATGGTAATGCTGACAACTGCCCCGGCAAGTAACATGACAAAAGGAGGGATCAGTCTGCGCTTTCTCGCCTTCGCTTGTCTCTCCTCTTCCTCCCGTTTTTCCCTTGCCTCGCGCTGGGCCGCAGTCTCAATCTCCTCCTCCGGCCCAGCCCCTTCTTCCGACACACCCTCCACCTCTGAAGTCTGTGCCGCTTCTCCCGTCGCTTCGCTATTCTTCTCTTCCCAGTCCACCTTGCTACCCTTCCATTATCTTCCCGAAACAGGATCAGATCTTGTACTCCTGTTTGCCTACCGCTCTGATTACAAAATCCCCGGTCTCAGGATAAAAAATAACCGTTCTTCCGAAATTCTTGCCGGTATCTTCCGCAAGAATCGGAATCCGCAGCTCTGCCAGCTTTTTCTTGGTGGCCTGTACGTTTCTCTCCCCCACGCGGACCATCTCGCTATTGCTGTTAAAGCCAAACATCTGCGCTCCACCCGCAATCTTAGCCACCAGACGGCTTCTGTTTGCCCCTTTCCTGGTTACCTGCTTCACCAGCTCCTCTATCCCCGTGTCAGCAAACTTCGGTATATTGGAGTTGTTTCGAATCGTCGTAGAATCCGGCAGCATAATATGCGCCAGTCCACCGATCTTTGTGACCGGATCGCGGAGCGCAATACCCACACAGGATCCCAGTCCCAGGGTTGTTATCCTATCAGGACTGACGCACACATTTAAGTCAGCCATTCCGACCTTTATCTCTACACTCATAACACCGCGTTCTCCCGTTTACACTTTCTTTAATACATTCCCATGTCCGCTGCCCAATTAAATATTGATCCCCAGCGCCGCTAACATCCTGCCATAGGAATCCAGATCAGGAATCAGGATAAAATACCCATCCAACACCATCTCATCAAAAAACTGCGTCTGAATCATCAACATTCTGTCGCCAAGAGCTGCAAATTCTATCGCCGGCACGCTTAAGATCGCTCCTGCCATATCCACCGTAAGATCCGGCACGGAAGGATAGATCGCCAGATTCGTAATGCTCGAAAGGGAATTCAGATACGAGCCCGTGATAATGTTTCCCACCTCTTTTAGCGCGGAAAACTCCATCTCTGTAAACTCGTCGCCCTCCGACTCCATACCCATCAGCTTGCCGACCAGATGCTTTGCCGCTGCCTTTTCAAGCAGGAACATGATGCTGCCTTTGATATCGCCCTCTATGCCAAGGTAGATCCCCGCCATGACCGTCTCTTCGCCGACCATGGCTTCTCCCAGCTCCTTAAACTCCAGAAGCTGTACCTTGGGAACCGCCATATCCACCTTACACTGCATCATCTGCGCCAGAGCCGTGGTCGCATTTCCGGCTCCTATATTACCTAACTCTCTCAGAACGTCGAAATATTCATTTGACATTTCGTCTAAACTGATATCGCCCACTTCAATCCTCCTATACGCTTTCCAGTACAACCGCATTCAAATCAAGCAGGGAGATCAGTCCCCCATCGCTCTTGCCGACTCCGCAGAGGAAGTTTGCCTTCTCATCTTTTGAGTCATACGCTACTTTCTCAATTCTGTCGTTTTCCAGCGTTACCACTTCCCTGACCTCATCGACGATCACACCGATCGTTCCCTGCTGCTCAAGCTTCAGGATAATGATTCTGCTGGACTTCGTCTCCACATCCCGCTCCAGTCCCATCTTGATGCGGATGCTCATAACAGGAATGACCTCACCTCGCAGATTGATCACACCCTTTAAATAATCGTCTACCTTTGGCACCCTGGTAATGTGCTGCATCCTTACAATATTGTCTATGTATTTGATGTCAATTCCATACTGCTCGTCACCGAGTTTTATCACAATAAACTGTGTGGTTTCTCCCACTGGTCTTAATTCTTCTACTTCATTCATGCTCTCTTCCTCCCTCCTGTCAGATCAACGAATTGGCATCCAGAATCAGCGCTACCTCACCGTCGCCTAAAACTGTCGCGCCGCTGATAATCTTGCACTTGCTGATATACTTGCCGAGCGACTTGATAACGATCTCCTGCTGCCCAATCAGTTCATCCACCACAAGGCCTGCCAGCTTATCGCCCTTCTTAACGACAACCACAACCAGATTTTCCTCCGGATCTTTCCTGCTCGGAATATCCAGAATCTCATTCAGCCGGATCAGCGGGATTACCAGATCACGCAGCTGAATCACTTCCTTCGCCTGTACCAGCTTCACATCGCTGGGAAGAATATCCTCAATCGTCTGGATGGAACCGAGCGCAATGGCATATTTCTCCTCGCCGATCTCCACCATCAGAGCCTGAATAATAGCCAGTGTAAGCGGCAGTCTTATCGTCCAGGTGCTGCCCTCTCCGAGTTTGGACTTAACCTCTACCTCACCGCTCAGAGATTCGATCATGGATTTCACCACATCCAGACCCACGCCTCGTCCTGAAACATCCGACACCACCTTCGCTGTGGAGAAGCCCGCGTTGAACAGCAGATCTATGATCTCCTTCTCGCTCATGGCCTCGCCCTGCTCCGGGGTAATCACGCCGCGCTCTATGGCTTTGTTCTTAACTGCTTTTGTATCGATACCGTTACCGTCATCCCTCACCTCGATGACAACGTTATTACCATCCTGATAAGCGTCAAGGAAAATGGAACCAACTTCCGGCTTTCCTCTCTCCTTACGCACCTCAGCGGACTCCAGTCCATGGTCTGCGGAATTACGAAGCAGATGCATCAGCGGATCGCCGATCTGATCCACCACGGTACGGTCAAGCTCTGTCTCCTCACCGCTCATGTACAGCTCCATCTTCTTACCCAGCTTTTTCTGCAGGTCGCGGACCATACGGGGGAACTTGTTCACTGTGCTCTCAATAGGCACCATCCTCACCTTCATAACCGACTCATGGAGGGATGTGGTCACGCTCTCCAGATACTCGATCTGCTCATTCACCGCCTGGCTGGAATTACCCGACATCGCGGAAGCCGATACAAGGGAGTTCTTCGCGATAATCAGCTCACTGACCAGATTCATCAGCGTATCCAGTTTCTCTATATCCACTCTGACAGTCCTGTTCACCACCGGCTTGTTCACAGGCGCTTTCTTAGCCGCCGGAGCAGGTGCAGGAGTCTGTGCCGCCTCAGCAGGTGGCGCTGCGGGAGTTTCCGCAGGCGTCTGTACGGGAGCCGTTTCTGCTACGGGCTCCTCTGTCTCTGCCGCATGGGATTCCTCTGTCACTGCCGTCCCCACGTCCTCAGCACTCAGCACACCGCCGGAAACATCCTCGATCTCGGACACCGCTCTGGCTGCCGTGAGAACTTCATCCAGTTCCGCCTCGGAGACAATAATCAGACTAAAATGCTGCTCAAACTTTTCATCCTCAATATCCTGGGAAGAAGGATCCGAAACGATGATTTCACTCGTATCCTCGATCGCCTTAAATACCAGAAATGCCCTGGCTGCCTTCAGAATACAGGATTCCTGCACCTTCACGGTCAGCCCGTAAACGCCTTTGCCCTGCTTGAGCGCCTCGTTGAGCACACTCTGCTGGCTCTCGTTGAGTTTAATTCCCGCAAACCCTTCCGGAGCAGCCGCTTCCACAGCCTTCGCCTGGGGCGCCTGTTCCTGCCCGGCCTGCGCAGCACTGTCACCGGCCCCGCCGCTCATAATATCGTTCAACCGCTTAATCAGCGCGCCATTATCGTTTGTACCTTCGTCGGAGCTTTCCCTGATATTCGTGTTATACTCCTCCAGTGCATCGAGACACTGGAACAGCACATCAATCATGTCCGCTTTCACCTTGATATTGCCGTTTCTCACCTCAGAGAAAACGTTCTCCATATCATGGGTCAGCGTCTGCATTCTCTTATATCCCATGGTTCCTGCCATACCCTTCAGGGAATGGGCCGCACGAAAGATCTCGTTGATCGTATCCATGTTTTCAGGATCCTGCTCCAGAGAGAGAATCTGCGTATTCAGATTCTGCAGATGTTCATTCGTTTCATCAAGGAAAATCTCAAGATACTGACTTACATCCATATTATTTTACCCCCACGTTCGTCGTGATTTCCTGCGCGATCTGCTCCAACGGTACCACCTGATCCGCCAGCCCCGCGTTCACGGCGCTCTTCGGCATCCCGTAAACGGCGCATGTGCTCGCTTCCTGGACAATCACATGTATTTTCTTTTTCTCTTTCAGATGTTGGATTCCTTCTGTACCGTCCGCACCCATCCCAGTCAGTACCACGCATACAATTCTGTCGAATCTGCTGTCCATCAGGGACTCATACATGTAATTCGCACAGGGCTTCACACCTTCTCTTGACGGTTCATCCGAATAATGGATCGTATACCTGCCTGCCGAGCTCAGAATGTTCAGGTGCTTGCCACCCATAGCTATATATACATAGCCGGGCATAAGCACATCACCCTCCGTCGCCTCTTTCACGTTAACCTGACTGAGCGAATTGAGCCGCTCCGCCAGGGATGCCGTAAATCCGGCCGGCATATGCTGCACGATCACTACCGGCACCTTCAGATTCGCCGGGAGCTTCGGGATGACTGACTGCAGCGCCTTGGGACCGCCCGTAGAACTCGCCAGCGCCACGATCTGGGTTCCCGGATTGTAAACCGCTTTCCCCGAAGGAGGTGTCGTCATCTTTCTCTCCGGTTTCTCCGCCGCCGGAGCCTCACTAGTCCGGCCCGCAATACTCCTTGCGGCTCCCGTTCTGAAAGGCGCCGCCGGACTTGAAGGAGCAGGTGTGGAAGCCGTAATCGGCGACCGCGTCTCCACGTCCGTCACTGCAGCCAGAATCCGCAAAAGTCCCTGGCTGAAAGTCCCGTTACGGCAATCCAGCGCACTGGTCGGCTTATGAATAAAATCCAATGCCCCAAGTTCCAACGCATCGAGCGTCGTCTTCGCACCGTCCGCTGTTGCCGTGCTCGCCATAATGACCTTCGCGGAAATCTTCCGCTTCTGCAGCTCCTTCAGAAGCTCCAGACCATTCATCTGCGGCATATTCACGTCGAGTACGACCGCATCGTAGGTTTTCCTGCTGAGCAGAGCCAACGCATCCAGACCGTTTACCGCCCTGTCCTGTACACGGAATCGCTTATCTGATTCAATTATATCACAGAGCACCCTTCTCATGAGTGCAGAATCGTCAACTAGCAATATATTTTTCATCTTCTACCTCCGGCAGATCAGCCACTCGTTTTTCTATGGGTTTTCCTCGCCTCATCAAAAATATACTGGATTATTTCCTCCCTGTCCTGGGGATCCACATTCACAAACTGTACCCGGTGATCAAACACCCCCGGCTCCTTCTCCAGCTCATTAACCGCCAGAACTTTCCCCACAAGCCGGTATTCCTTCTCCCTGCCCTCAATCTGCAGATGATACTTGCAAAGAATCAGGCTGTTCACTTCGTAGGCATAATAGGCTACAAACCGCAGCCCCCCGCCACTGATATCCACAATCACACTGCTTTTAAGGGGCAGCTCCGGCAGCAGTTCCTCCTGTGCCGCAACAGCAACCTCCTCCTCGCCGAGCTGCCTGGAATCCATCTCCAGCGCGCAGCTGAAACGATAATATTCACGCCTCTGATAATTGCGCAGATTGCTCGTCAGATCCATCACCAGCACATACTGCCCGTTATACCGGTAGCGGTCCGCCACCCGCGCATTGCACTGGTAAACCACGTTGTCCCCATAAAAATACATGTCGTACTCGCCACCTACCGGAAGAAGAATCAGCTTGCCGCTCTCAATCGGCATAGCCACCTCCACACGATCCTCCGTAAGTACTCTGAGCACCTGACTCCGATGGGATTTGCGCCTCCTGCTGTCCTCTGGTTCCTGCTCTGCACCTATCGCCTTGAGTTCTACCTCTCCTCCCGGCGCTACGTACTTTGATAAAATTTCTGACATCCCTTACCTCCCGGCCCGAGTCCTGACCGTCTTATTTTCCAGACATGATATGAGAAAAAAATGCCGCCATACCACGTCTTGGAATACTTTTGTCCAGTTCTTTATTCATCAGTTTCGCCGCGATGATTTCATATGCAATAGCCGATCTTGCTTTCGGATTATCCAGGGAAACCGGCATCTGCTGCATCACGGCCTTCGCCAGAAGCTGGTCCTGTGGAATCATCCCCAGATAGGAAATTGGCACATGCAGATACCGCTCCACCACCGTTTCCAGTTTTCCGTAGAGCGAGAGTGCCTCCTGCTCCCCCGACACCTTGTTTGCCAGCACTTTAACCTGCGTCGCTTCCGCCCGATAGCCGGGATGACGTCCAAGCGCTTTGAGGAGCGAATAAGAATCCGTGATAGAGGTCGGCTCCGGTGTGGTCACCAGAAGGATTTCGCCGCTGGCCACAAGAAAGTCCAGCACCGTATCGGAAATTCCTGCCCCTGTGTCCACGATAATGGTTTCCACCATCTCATCCAGCTCCGCCAGATTATCAATAATATAACTCACGTTATCCTTATCCAGATTCGACATCCCTGTAATTCCGGAACCGCCCGATATAAAGCCCACTTCCATAGGACCCCAGGTAATGATATCCTTAATCCCTTTTCCTTCATATATTAAATCACACAAGTTATGTTTAGGCACCGCACCGAACATGATCTCTATGTTGGCAAGCCCGAAATCTGCGTCCAGAATAATAACCTTCTGCCCCATCCTGCGGAACTGTATAGCGAGGTTGATGGCTGTATTCGATTTCCCCACACCTCCCTTGCCACTCGTGACGGTTATGACCCTGGCCAGAGGACGCTTCGGCGGAGCGCTTCCCTTTATTATCCTTCTCAGTTGTTCAGCCTGATCCATTACCTGGGCCTCCTCCTTAGTTCTTTCCTCCTGTCAGTTTTTCCCTCCGAGTAGTCTCTTGACCGTCTTCTGTGGGTTAAAGTCCTCGATATCATCCGGCACGTTCTGACCACATGTCACATAGGACAGCGACGCCCCCGTATAAAGCCGGAGATTCAGTAGATTTCCCAGCGTCGTCGTCTCGTCCAGCTTCGTGAAAATCAGCTTGTAATCCGCCATTTCTTTATAGGAATCCGCTATGCTGATCAGATCCTTGTACTTCGTAGTGGCACTCAGAACGAGATGTACCTCGCTCTCCACCCTGTCGTCCACCGAATGTATAATATTACGCATGTTATCTTTCTGTGTCGTGTTCTGGTGGGAATGCCCCGCCGTATCAATCAGAATATAGTCGTAATCCCTGAAATCATCCAGCGCCTTGTTGATCTCTTCCACCGTATAGATCACACGGAAAGGCACCTCCAGAATATTCGCGTAGGTGCGCAGCTGCTCCGCCGCAGCGATACGGTAGGTGTCCGCCGTCAGAAGCGCCACTTTCTTCTTTTCATCCACACGGAACTTTGAGGCGATCTTGGCAATCGTAGTCGTCTTTCCGACGCCGGTAGGGCCAATAAAGAACACCAGCTTAATACCGTTTGACGCAGGCTCGATGCCGCTCGGCTTGCCAAACTTAAGAATCATCTTCTGGTAAATATTCGCCAGCGCGTAGTCAAAAGGGATATTCGGCTTGTTGATCAGTTCAATTTCATCCATGATCTCCCTGGCGTATTTTTCATCCACCTCGTTCGCCAGCATGGTATTGTGCAGAAGATGCATGAATTTGTCTGTCTCTGTCTCCTCTTTTTCTTCCTCTGCCGGTTCTTCCTTCTCCTCCTCCGGTTTTTGAAGCTGCTGCTCTAAAAGCGACTGCAGACTGTCCAGCTTCTCCTCTATCGCACTGTTATTTTCCCGCTTCTCTTTCATGACGCTGCCGTCCCGCTTCTCCGCCTTTTCCGTAACAGGCGTATTTTTAACGGGCGCACTATTGACTGTTTCTTCTTCCTTATTCTGGCTGGACGCAATCACACTGCTGATGGCGGACACTGCTGCCGTCAGCTTCTCGCTCTCCTCCTCAAGCGCTACCGTAACTTCCATCATGGGTGATTTCAGAAACGCGAAAAGGCCCCTGCTCTTCACGGGCTTCACATTCATCACGACCACGCCTTCGCCCAGTTCCGCTCTGGCGTTTTCAATCGCTTCCTTTTCTGTTTTCGCAGTAAACTTCTTAATTATCATTATGCTGTCACCATCCCAACAGACTGTAATTCAACACTGGATTCCACCTCGTTGTAGGACACAACAACCAGATCCTTATAGTAGTCTTCCGTCAGCTTTTTAAAGTAAGCACGCACAATAGGAGAGGTAATCACAAGCGGAATCTTGCCCAGATCCTCCAGTTTCTTGATTTCCACGCCCAGAGACTCCATAATTCCCTTTGTCTTTGCCGGATCGAGGGTCAGATAAGCGCCCTGCTCCGTCTGCTTGACACTCGCCATGATCTCCTGTTCCAGTTTCGGGTCTAACGTCACCACGCTGGTGGTCTCGTTTGCCGGGAAGAACTTGTTGGAAATCGCCCGTTTCAGACTCTGTCTGACGTATTCTGTCAGAATATCGGTATCCCTGGTCGTCGCTGCGTAATCCGCAAGCGTCTCGAACACCGTAAGCAGATCTCTGATGGAAATGCCTTCCTTTAAGAGATTCTGCAATACTTTCTGTATCTCGCCGAGTCCCAGAAGCTTGGGAACCAGCTCCTCCACAAGGGAGGGATTCGACTCTTTCAAGTTGTCCACCAGACTCTGTACATCCTGTCTCGTCAGAAGCTCCGCTATGTACTGTCTGATAATCTCCGTCAGATGTGTCGCAATGATGGAAGGCGGATCCACAACGGTGTAGCCCATACTCTCCGCACGCTCTCTCTGCCCCTCCGTGATCCAGATCGCCGGCAGATGGAAAGAAGGCTCAAAAGTCGGGATACCCGTGATCTCCTCCTCCACATAACCGGGATTCATCGCCATGTAGTGATCGAAAAGAATCTCACCCTCGCTGACCTGTACACCCTTTATTTTAATAATATATTGGTTTGGATTCAACTGTATGTTATCACGCAGACGGATAATCGGCACAACTGTACCGAGTTCCAGCGCGATCTGCCTTCTTATCATAACCACGCGGTCCAGAAGATCGCCGCCCTGGTTGACGTCTGCCAGCGGGATGATACCGTATCCAAACTCCAGTTCGATGGGATCGACCTGGAGAAGCGAGGTGACATTTTCCGGCTGCCTTATCTCCTCCGCCGCCGCTTCCTCCACATCTGCCTCGTGATCGATCACAGCCGTCTCGATGGTGCCAGCCATCACCCTTCCGACCACCACGAACAACAGTCCAAGCCCCACAAACACCACTGCGTTCAGAGGCGTAACCAGTCCGAGGAAGGCCAGAACCGCACCCACCAGATACAGTACCTTTGGTGTACCAAAAAGCTGACTGATCAGAACCGTACCGAAATCCGCCTCCTTGGAGCCCTTCGTCACGAGAATACCTGTGGCGAGAGAGATCAGCAGGGACGGAATCTGGCTCACCAGACCGTCACCGATGGTAAGAATCGTATATTTGTTGAGCGCTTCCGCCATCTCCAGACCCTGGCGGAACACACCGAAACTGATACCACCCACAATATTGATGAAGGTAATCACCAGACCGGCAGTCGCATCTCCCTTAACGTACTTCACGGCACCGTCCATGGAGCCGAAGAAAGTAGCTTCCTCCTGGATCTTTTCCCGGCGTCTTTTTGCCTCCTCATCCGTGATTGCTCCGGTGTTTAAGTCCGCATCGATAGCCATCTGCTTACCAGGCATGGCATCCAGCGTAAATCTCGCCGTCACCTCAGCCACACGCTCGGAACCTTTGTTGATAATCATAAACTGCACGATGATCAGAATCAGGAATACGAGGACACCGATCAGAAGATCACCGCCGCCCACGTACTCGCCGAAAGTCTGCACCACGTTTCCGGCATCACCGGTAGACAGAATCAGTCTCGTCGAAGAAACGTTAAGGGCAATTCTAAACACGGTCGTGAAGAGCAGAATTGTCGGATAAAACGACATATTTAACACTTCGTTGGCGAACATACAGCCAAACATTATCGTAAAGGCGACCGCGATATTGCATGCCAGAAGCACATCCAGAAGTCCCGACTTAATCGGAACGATCAGCATAATAAAAGCCGCTAACAGATACAGGGCAACACCTACGTCCCCAATCCTCAGCTTCTGCATCGCGTATCTCCTCCTTTCTAAAATAACAAATGTTATATAATATTCAGACTCAGACTTTCCCCTTCAGGTGGTAGACAAAAGCCAGTACCTCCGCCACCGCCTGGTACAGCTCCGGCGGCACCACACCGCCCACATCCACATTTGCGTATAGCATGCGGGCAAGGGGTTTGTTTTCCACAATCTCGATGCGGTTTTCCTTCGCCACATCCTTAATCTTCTGCGCCAGATAATCGGCACCCTTCGCCACCACGTAGGGAGCGTCATACAGTTCGGGCTCGTACTTGATCGCCACCGCAAAGTGCGTCGGGTTTGTGATAACCACATCCGCCTCCGGAAGCTTCTGCATCATGCGGCGCCTGGACGCCTCCATCATTCTCTGCCTCTGCTTGCTCTTGATCTGCGGGTCACCTTCCTGGTTCTTGTACTCGTCCTTGACCTCCTGCTTTGTCATCCTCATATCTTTTTTAAACTTGATCTTCTGATAGGCAAAGTCAGCCGCTGCAATCAGCATATAGAACAGGGATATCCGGATTCCCAGATTAATGACCAGCGTTCCCACCTGGGCGATTCCCTGATTCAGGGACACATCATAAAGCATGTAAATCGGGGGCATGTTCTTTTCAAGATAATTATACACCACATACCCGATCAGCGTCAGCTTCAAAACGGATTTTAAGAGCTCCATCAAGGAATTAGCCGAAAAAATCCGCTTGACCCCGCTCACCGGATTCAGTTTATTGAATTTCGGTTTGAGCGGCTTCGTCGTTATCTTCCATTTTATCTGTAAAAGGTTTGTGATAAATGCCACCAGGAAACCCACAAGCAGAAACGGTGCGATAATCTGCAGAATCCGCAGCAGGGAACTCACAAAAAGCATCCGGAAGGTCTGCGTCTGTATATGTCCGTCGTAGAGTTTCACATACTCCGGGATCTGGGAATATATGCTCTGCATATTCCCCACAAAGACCGTCCCCATATATTCCACAAGGAACCGCATCATCATAAAGGCAGTAAGCATCTCAAAGGCGTTTGTCACCTCTTTGCTCTTGGCTACCTGGCCTTCATTCCTGGCATCCTCCAGCTTTTTACTGGTGGGCTCTTCTGTTTTTTCTCCGCCTGGACCATCCTTGGCAAAGAACTGGAGATTATATTCTAAAATCAAATCATCCCCTCCACAAAGGATACTATCATCCGCTTCATCTGCGTAAAGATATTGTCTGACAAAGCAGGCAGCATCCGCATCGACAGAAAAAGGATCATCAGCCCCACAAGCACCTTAAACTGTATACCGACAGCAAACATATTAAGCTGAGGAGACACCTTGGCAAGTACGCCAAGCACACAGTTTAAAAAAATCATAGCGCAGAAAATCGGCAGTATGATGCGGAACCCGATCGTGATATAATCCCCCAGAAACAGGAGAATGGACTCCAGCAGCGCCTCCTGCCTTATGATTGCGCCGTTTATCGGAATCAGGGTAAAGGTATCTGCCATCGCCCGCAGCAGATACTGGTATAAACCCGAGATAATCATAAAAAGCGTAAACATATACTGATAAAATACACCTGTAAATGTGGCCTGTTCTTTTGTGGTCGGATCTAACAGTGAAACCATGGACAAACCTATTTCCATGTCCGCGATACTTCCCGCAAAAGAAGTCACTGTGGTGCAAATCTGTGCCCCCCAGCCGATGAGAAAGCCTGTCAGCGCCTCCTTCATCACAATCACCGCGTAACCGAGCAGGGTATTGTAAACCACCTCGTTGCGCTCCACCGACACGTAGAGCAGATAGGCAAAAAAGATACTGAAGCCAACCTTTACTCTCTGGGGCACACCTGACATACTGAAAAACGGAGCAACGTACACAAAGCAGCTGACCCGCACAAGAATCAACAGAAAATATTCCAAATCCGCATAAGTAAAGCTGATATCTAGCATATTGTCACTTTCCCACAGCAGAAATGTAACTACTCAGCCTTTGGCTTCCTAGTTACTGAATCCGGCCTGTTCCGGCTTCGCCTTAGACAAAGAGCCCGGATTCTTCTCACCCTTACACCCTCTCACAATCTGAACTGTTACACCGAAATTGTTATTATTTGAGATAAAGATTAAAATTTGTCCACAGCTCTATCATAAACTCCACCATGTTGTTCATAACCCAGTGACCCATGATAATCAGCGCCAGAAAAATCGCCAGTACCTTTGGCACAAAGGTGAGCGTCTGCTCCTGGATGGAGGTAACGGTCTGGAAAATACTTACAATCAGACCTACGCACAAGGACACCAGAAGCATCGGTGCGCTGCATTTGATTATTGTATAAATTGCCTGCTCGGCAATGGCTGTGACGTCATTGACTGTCATTTACAAACACTCCATTCTCATATTACCGGGCACCAGCTCAGTAATAGAATGATTCCACGACTCCCTTGATCACCAGATACCACCCGTCCGCCAATACAAAGAGAAGAATTTTGAACGGCATGGAAATTGTGGTTGGTGGCAGCATCATCATACCCATACTCATAAGGGTGGAAGCCACAACCATGTCAATCACAATAAACGGAATATATATAAGGAAACCGATAATAAACGCCTGCCGGAGCTCGTTGATAATAAACGCGGGCACCAGTACGCTGATCGGTATGTCATCCAGTTCACCGCTCCACTCAGTACGGCTTAAATCCATAAAGAAATTGACATCACTCTTCTGGGTCTGTCCGTACATAAACTGCCTGATCGGTGCCGCAGCCGCCGTAAGCGCCTCCTCCTGCGTCAGTTCTCCCGCCTCGAAAGGTACAATCGCGTCCGCGTAGACTGCCGCCATCGTGGGCTGCATCACATAGAAAGTCAGAAACAGGGCTATACCGATCAGCACCGTATTCGGCGGAGCCGTCTGCGTATTCAAGGCCTGTCTTGTAAAATGTAGTACAATAATAATCCTCGTAAACGAGGTTAACATAATAATCAATGACGGTGCAATAGCAATCAAGGTAAGGATCGTCAGAATACGCAGGGCGCCATTCACACTGCCATTACCATTGTTGTACGTAACCGTCACCGTATTGGCGATATTCAGTTCAGCCAGATCTTCGGCACTCTCCGAGGCACCGGGCGGATCCACATTCGTTCTCTCACTCTCCGTACCGGTGAGATTGGAATCCCGGTAGGGGGTATCGGTCACCACCGATTCCGTCACCGCTTCAGGTCTGTTATCCTCCACCGCATAGGCAGTCTGCCCCCAATTAAGATATAATATGCCTGCCACCATTAGCAGGCATATTAATTTTGCCAAATGATATCCGGAAAAATATCTCTTCATTCGTCTCGCCCGTCTTCTTTTTCCAGGATTCTTTCTTTTTGTATTTTTGTAAGTACATCCTTGAAAGTGGATGCACTACCCAAAGACCCCTCGGGAAAGCTTAAATCCTCCTCGGGAACCTCTGATAACATTGTAACAGTATCTTTACAAACTGCAACCGCCAAATATTTCCGTCCGATTCTTACAATCTGGACGTACTTATTATTGGACAGCCGGAGCGACTCAACCAGCTCCATGTTCGCACCTGCTGATCTGCTCTTCTGATAGCCACCGATCCACCTTGTAACAAAGGCCGTAATCGCCAGCACGAACACAAACAGTATCAATACTGTCATAAACTGCACATAGGAGTCAGCCCTATCTGATAATGCAGTTGTAAGAAGCATCAGCCTACAACCTTCTTCACAGCCTCTAAAACACGGTCAGCCTGGAAAGGTTTTACGATGAAATCCTTCGCACCGGACTGAATGGACTCGATAACCATGGCCTGCTGACCCATCGCGGAGCACATGATAACCATAGCACCAGGATCGCCCTCTTTAATCTTCTTGAGAGCCTGGATACCATCCATCTCGGGCATCGTGATGTCCATCAGCACAAGATCGGGTTTCAGCTCGTTATACTTCTCAACCGCTTTTGCGCCGTTCTCAGCCTCTCCTGCCACGTTATAGCCGTTTTTTGTCAGGATATCCTTGATCATCATTCGCATAAACGCTGCATCATCACATACTAAAATATTCTTTGCCATCTCTCTTCTCCTATCACATATTATTTGATAATTTCGGTTACCCGAATACCAAAGCTTTCCTCAATTACTACTACTTCACCTTTTGCTACAAACTTGCCATTGACCAGAATATCAATCGGTTCACCGGCAATTTTATCAAGTTCAATGATCGTGCCCGGCGCAAAATCCAGAATCTCCGAAATGGACTTGGAAGTTCTGCCCAGCTCCACCGTTACCTCCAACGGCACATCCTTGATCAGCTCTATATTTTCCTGACTCTGCATCGGATTAAAATCACTGGCAAAATTCTGGAACTGAACAGGCTGCACATTCATATTAGGCTGCATCATCATCTGGGGCATCATCTGCATCTGCGGCATCATCTGGGGCATTCCCATCTGCGGCATCATCTGCATCTGACTCATATCCATCTGAGGCATTCCCGCCTGCATCTGGCTCATATCCATCTGGGGCGCTGCCGCAGGCATCGGCTGTGGTGCAGGAGCCGGTGCTGGTGCAGGTGCGGGAGCTGCCGCAGGTGCCGGTGCAGGTGTTTCATCTCCGCCCTGGCTGGTGATAAAGGTGTCATAAATCTCTTTCGCAAACTCCACCGGGTACAACTGCATAATCGTGGAATCCACCAGTTCATCAATCTGCATCCGGAAGGAGATCTTTACAAATGTTCCCTCCAGAAACTCCGCGATATCACCGCCAGACTTAAACGCCGTCAGATCCACCAGACTTGCCTCCGGCGGGCTGATATCAATCATCTTACCGAGCATGGTAGAGAGCGATGTGGCTGAGGAACCCATCATCTGGTTCATGGCCTCTGAGATCGCGGAGAGATGCAATTCTCCCAGTTCTCCGTCCGTATTGCTTCCGTCACCGCCCATCATCAGATCAGTGATGATCTTTACATCATGCTCTTTTAAGATCAGAATATTCGATCCATCCAGTCCCTGGGTATATTTAATCAGAATAAATACGCAGGGCTTCTCATAATCTTCAAGTACATTCTTCCATGTTGCCATCTTAACCACAGGCGTCGTAATATTTACCTTGCGGTTTACAATGGAAAACAGAGTGGTAGCAGATGCGCCCATGCTGATATTGGCGACCTCGCCGACAGCATCTTTCTCAATGTCAGTCAAAAGAGAATCGTCTGCTTCGGATACGCCTGCAGCACTCTCATCCGCCGCATCGCCGGCTGAATCATCCGTGCCGTTCAAAAGCGCATTTATTTCATCCTGTGATAACATTCCGTCCATGCTTTTTTATTCCCCCTCTCTGATCACCGAAGTTACCCGCACAGCGTTCTTCTCCCGGCTGGTTCCCGGAAGTGCGGTAAATTTCCTGATATTCCCCACATACACTGTAAGATCCTGCTCTACTTCGGTATCTAGTCGTATGATGTCACCGCGCTGCAGATTTACAAAGTCGGTGACCGATATGCTCGTCTTTCCCAATACCGCCTTGACAGGAACATCCACTCTCTTGATAAGGGCTTCGATGTATTCCTCGAAATTCTCATCATCCTGCTCCTGCAGATTCGCGTACCAGTACTTCGTATTGAGCTTATCCATGACGCTCTCCAACGTAAAGAAGGGGAGACATACATTCATAAATCCTTCCACTTCACCTATCTTCATGTTCAAGGTGACAATTGCAATCATATCGTTCGGCGCGATAATCTGTGCGAACTGGGAATTCGTCTCAATCCTCTCCATCATAGGATTGATATCCACCACATTCTTCCATGGTTCCCGCATAAGCTGCATACAGACTACCATCATCTTCTCTATGATTGTCATTTCAATCTCGGTGAACTCCCTGCTCTTCTCCAACGGGTCGCCAGCTCCACCCAGCATCCTGTCTATCATGGCAAATCCAAGCTGGGATGCCAGTTCGATCAGTATCATACCTCCCAGCGGATGGAAATTGACCACACCCAGAATAACCGGATTGGAAAGGGAGTTGGAAAATTCCGAAAAGATAACCGTCTCGGAACTGGTCACCGATACCTGTATATTCTTTCGCAGATATACCTGCATGCTCGTGGAGAGCAGCCGGCCATAATGCTCGTATATAATTTCCAATGTACGCAGATGCTCTCTCGAGAACTTGGTCGGACGTTTAAAGTCATAATCCTTAATCTGTTTATCATCCGCGCCATTCAGTTCATCCGTGTCCAGCTCACCGCTGCTTAGGGCGGCAAGCAGATTATCTATCTCGCTCTGTGATAGTACCTCACCCACGAAAGTTCACCTCCTGTGGCAGTCATTTAGTCTAAGTACTATCCAAACATAATGTCGCCGAAGGACACGTTATAGATAAACTTGGAATCAAACATAGTCTGTATTCTGCTGATAATTTCCTTCTTTATGGCTTCCTGGTTGTCGCGCGCCTCCTCCATTGTATACTGGGCAAACACACTGTTGATCTCATCCTTGATCAAGCCTTCCATTGTCGCAAGGCTTTCCGCAGAGCCATACTCCTTATAGCCGTCAGCCTTGGTGTTGATCGAGAGCGTAATGGAAACGATGCAGTAGTGATCTTTATCCTCACCCTCGCCCTTCTTCAGCGGAATCGTCATCTGCTCCCCAAAAGAGTAGGTCTCGGTGTCCGCCATGGAAACCGCTGCCTCCGCTCCTGCACCCTCTGTGCCGGACGACAGCTCCAGATTCAAAGCCGTGGCAATGTTGTCAACCAGCGCCGCGGTCTTCCTTGAAGCGCCCGCCACACTGAACATCATTATGGCGGTCAATACTATGTTTACGATCAGCAACGCCAGAATAATAACGGAAATCAGATTCTTCTTCATAGCCTTTATCTTCTCCTTCTACACATATCTTAATAGGAACTGAGAGAATTATATATCTTGATCTCAACTCTTCTGTTCTTCGCTCTCCCCTCGGGTGTGGCATTGTCAGCAACCGGCAGATATTCGCCACGGCCCGCGTGCTTGATGTTCGCCGGATTCAGATTGGTGATAGAGAGAACATAGTCGAACACCGATAACGCACGTCCGGAACTCAGTTCGTTGTTATTGGAATACTTCGCACCCGACATCGGCACATTATCCGTGTGACCCTCAATCTCAATCGTTCCTTCCGCATAACGCTCCAGAATCAGCCCCACCTGATCCAGAACCGGTTTCGCCTCATCTTTCAGGAGTGTGCTTCCGGAATCAAAAAGCAGTGAACCCTTCAGTGTGAGCTGGACAAACTGTGCGGTAAACTGCACCTCCACCTCGTCCGCCATATCTCTCTCGTCAACCGCCTCCTGGATCTTCTCGGCCAGCGCTTCGGACTCCTCCATCTGCGCCTCCTCCAACTGCTCTTTCGCTGCAGCGGCGCTGTCGGCCACATCCTCAGAGACGATCTCTCCACTATCCATCTTGCCTGTACTGTTTATAAATTCATCCAGCTCATTGAGCTGGCTGACGCCGTTACTGATCAGCATACCGTCCCCGATAGCCTGTGCTCCCCCGTCAAAAACGGAAAACATCTGGTTAAAGGAGGCTACCACCTTTTCCTGCTTCACTTCGTCAACTGTGGACATCGAGAACAACAGCACGAAGAAGCACAGCAGAAGGTTCATCAAGTCAGAGAACGTGGCCATCCACGCCGGAGCGCCTTTAGGGGCCTCTTCCTGCTGCTTTTTAGCCATCCACCTCACCTCCACCTTCGTCTCCCGAAGAACCTCTGTCTGCGGGTGCAATGAAGGATTTCAGTTTCTCTTCAATAACGCGGGGGTTCTCGCCCGCCTGAATGGAGAGAAGACCCTCAATCTCGATTTCCTTCACCATCATCTCTTCCGCGTTCTTATTCTTCAATTTAGTGGAAACCGGTGCACAAATCCAGTTTGCCAGCACGGAACCGTAGAAAGTCGTAACCAGTGCGACCGACATGTTCGGTCCGATGGTTGCAAAATCCGATAAGTCCCTAAGCATGTTAATCAGACCGATCAAGGTTCCGATCATACCCCAAGCAGGGCCCATGGCTGCAATATTCTCCCAAAAACCGATCTTATCCTTATGTCTGCCCTCCACGCTTACCAGCTCTGTCTCCATAATCGCACGCACAAGCTCAGGATCGGTACCGTCAACGATCAGCAGGATGCCCTTTTTCAAAAATTCATCCTCGATGTCACTGGCTGCTTCCTCCAGAGAGAGAAGACCCTCTTTACGCGCAACGTTGGAAAGCTCTATAATCTTCTGAATAATTCCGGGCACATTCATGCTGGATGTCTTAAAGATCAGTCCCATGCTCTTAAGACCCGCCACGAAATCAGGTATCGTGTAACTAGCAAAAATACACATGAAGGAACCGCCGAATGTAACCAGGATCGACGGCATATCTATGAATCCCATCACTGTGGAGAAATCCTTTCCCCACACCATACCGAATATCATCAGTCCAAAACATGCTACCAAGCCAATAACCGAAGCTATATCCATATGTACACACCCACTTTTACACTAGTCTGCAAAAATATCCTTTCTATACGATTTTACTAAATTTTTCACTTCTTGTCTACTTTCTTTTACAATTATTTTCCGTCCGGTGGTAAAAGACAGCACCGTATCCGGGGTTTCCTCCACCAGTTCCAGTAAATCCGGGTTGATCAGCACTTTCACGCCGTTGATCTTCGTGACCTCTACCATAGACACCCCCCCTTTATCGCTACCTATATAATACAACTCATTCATTCTACCACACATCTTCCAAAACTGCAAAAAGAAATTTTACCAATCCACACCCGATACATGTAAAAAAAGGAACCTTTGCGCGGTATCCCGCGCAGAAGTCCCCTTATCTGTTTACATAATCAGCGTTTCAGATTTACTAATTCTTCCAACATGGAGTCAGAAGTTGTGATAATACGGCTGTTCGCCTGGAAACCACGCTGCGTTGTGATCATCTCGGTAAACTCACCGGCCAGATCCACATTACTCATCTCCAGCACACCGGATTCCATGGTACCCTCGCCGTCAGACGTGATGTCCATGCCGACACCGTCGAACTCACCGGAGTTCAGAGTCGTCTTGTAAAGGTTGTTTCCTGCTTTCGCAAGACCCCCGGCGTTGGCAAACTTCGTCACCGCAATCTGTCCCAGCAGTTTGGAAAGCCCGTTGTCGTAGGATGCACTGATCTTACCGTCCTGACCTATCTCCACGCCGATCAGGGAACCGTACTTACGACCGCTGCCAAGGTTGTTTGAGCTGCCGTCGCCGTTGTCAAATGCGGTTGTGGATGTCTTTCCATTGTTGACGTTGGTCATCGTCGAGAAGTCAATGGAAATATCACTGAAATGACCCAGATCCACAGTCTCACCTGTCATATCCGTAGCTGAACCCGCGAAATCTAACGTCACAGCATCCTGGTCCTGATTGCCCACATAGGAGAACTTGCCGGTCTTTGTGTCAAACACAAGCATATTTCCACCGTAGTTTTCAACCTTCGTTATACTTGCACGGCCGTTTGGTGAAACATAATTGATGGTATAAGTTATATTATCCGTATTCTTCAGGCCGTAAGCCTTCTCCAGCACCTTGGCGCCATCCGGATCGTTCGCGAGGTCCGGATAGGTCAGAGTCGCCGCAAACTGCTTCGTTGTCCCATTGTATACCGTACCGGCCGGCACATTCGCCGCCGCATTAAAGCTCGCGTCAAAAGACAGCGTGACATTTCCCTTGTCGTCAATGGTAAGGGGCGTGTTCTGATCAACCGTCACCGTCGCCGTTGTGCCCGCAGCCGCATTGCCTGTCAACTGACTCAGAACCGTTCCCCAGGTAGGATCCGTCTCATTGCCCAGCTTCACTCTGGCAGGGTTCGGATTTGCGGTTGTCGGTTTCGGCTGATAGTAATAATCTCCCTTGTCATAAGTCAATCCGTACTCCGACTCGAGGATATCCCGGTCCAGCGTCACCGTACCACCCATCACGACCGCCTGGCCCGCTGTAACCGCCATACCGTCCGTAGGCGCCGCGCCATTGATGGTCTTCACCACCACACTGCTGCCCGCAATACCCATGATAGGACTGTTGGAAAAGCCATCCAGTATTTCCCCGTATGTGTAATCTACCTTAAAGACACCGGAAGATGTGCCTCCGGCAGTAGTTGTATCCGTATACGTCACATTGTCGGGCAGATCGTAAACCTTCGTTTCATCCATATGTCCGCCTATGCCGAAATTTGCGATCTGATTGATATTCTCCAGCTTATAGTAATCCACAAGGGACTGACCGTTACTGTCTGTGATGTCATCAAGTTCCACATAGTACTGTCCGTCCTTGCTCAGCGCGTGAATGCTGAACTTCGCCGTGTAGGAATAACCCTTCGCATCGAAGAACGTCAGCGTTCTTACAAGACCAGCCTTGCTGTGGACATCCGTGTCATTTTTATCCAGAATACCTGATGCGACAGCCAGTGTGGTAGCCTCCGCCTCCGCATGCATATTCTCGTTGTTCATTACCTGAAGCGCTTCTACCGGGCCGGACAGGATCTCTCCGGTTTCCTCATCCACCTGCCATCCCATCACGCGGTAACCAGTGCTCGCCATAACGAGATTGCCCGCGCCGTCGATCGTGAAAGAACCGTCCCTCGTGAAGAAGTTCTGGGAACCACTGTTTACGATGAAAAAGGATTCGCCCGAAATCATCACGTCCCAGGGGTTACTTGTGGTCTGTGCTGAGCCCTGCTTCGTGATGGCCGTGTTGATGGCCGACGTCTTGGAACCGAGACCGATCTGTCTCGCGTTGATACCACCGCGGCCGGTGGCTACATTCGCGCCGGACGCCGCCTGTGTCTGCTGGTAGAGCAGATCACTGAACACCATGTTCTGTGCCTTGTATGCCGTTGTGTTTACGTTTGCAATGTTGTTACCAATAACATCCATTCTGGTCTGGTGGGTCTTAAGGCCCGACACGCCAGAAAAAAGTGATCTCATCATAGTGAAATGACCTCCTTAAACTTGTATGGAACCGTCTGTCCTCTCTGTCAGTCGAGGACGTTAAGCCTCCTGTAAGGTCCGGCTTATATTATGACCGCTCCGTCTATATTTGTGAATACATTTTCATCAGCCTCCGTCTGATCCATCGCCGTGATAACCGTCTGATTCGGCACACTCACGATAAATGCGAAGGAATCTACCATGACCAATGATTCTTTTATCCCCTTCGCCGAGGCTTTTGCTGCTCCTAAGTTCAGGCGTTCTACCTGCTCTTTGGTCAGTTCAATATTTCTGTCTGTCAGGCGGTTTGCCGCATGCTTGGAGAATCTGACTTCCCCCGACTGCCCTATCCCGTCTGTCTTCTTTGACAGAATATCCTGAAAGCTTATGCCTCCCGGTGCAGGCGCTCCGTCCCTGGATCTGCCTGTCTTTAAATATTGATCCTGCAGCTGCTCTATCGAAGGGAAAGAACTGCCTTGAATCTTCATACTCTCTCCTCCTTGAGATAATCGCTTCTCTGTGGCTTATTTATCATCGCCATCGCCGCCGTCATCGTCATCGCCACCGTCATCACTGCCGCTGTCGTCATCGTCTTTGTCTGCTTCAGCGGACGCCACCATGTCCTTCATCTTCTTTACATACTTCTTCATGGTATCTACTTCCTCATCCGTAAGGAATTCCTTCTGGTAGTCAGTCATCTTCTCATACATCTCATTCAGCTTTTCTACCTTTTCCTTATCGGAAAGTGACAGATTCTCAATAGCCGGAAGCTTTTTGTAAATATTGAGCCAGTCTGCTGCCAGTTTGTATGCTTCCAGATAGGTAGGATCAGCTACTGTTGCCAGGTCATCCATCGAATAGAGTTCTCCGCGGATTGAGAGATACGCTTTGTTTTTCTCATAAGTGACAAAGTCTACCGGCCCCTGTATCTGGGTAATCCTGCCCTGACCATCTCTGACATTTAAAAGTACAGTCTGCCCTACAAGCGCTGACGCCCGGAAAAGATCCATGGATGCGCTCATGTTCTGCATCTGCTCCAGTTCTGAGAAAGTCGCATACTGGGAAATATACTCCGTGTTGGAAGTAGGCTCAAGTGGATCCTGATATTTCATCTGCGCCACCAGAAGCTGTAAAAAAGCGTCCTTATCCAGCGTGTTGCCTCCCTTTACACTCTTTTTTGCCTCCGCGAGGGACGCTGAGGAATTGGATTCCACGAATTTGCCGTTTTCTACTTTCTGTACTGCTCCCATATTTTCACTCCTTTCATAAACTGCTCAATTCTCTCGCAGTTATGATACAAAATCCGTCCTGAAGTCTCCGCTTCGGTCCGTTCTAAACAAGCGCCACCGGCGCTTAGAACCGCTTTCAGCGATGGGATTTTGCATTGCTGAATCATGTTCTTACGGTCTCAGCAGTAAATGCTTCGACCTATACCACACGTTATGCGGTATAATCTACCGTATTGCCGTTTGCCTGCATCATCTCCACCGCGATCCGCTCCGAATCATCAAGCCCTTCAAGACCATCTTCCTCGATCTCATCGAGATTTAAGCTGATCCTTCTCGCACCCTTCTTCGCATTTCCGCCGTCTTCGTCCGCCGATTCCCGCTCACCGCCAAACTGCTCGCCGTAAGCGTGGTTCGCAACTGTGACTTCCACAGCCTCCACCTTGATACCCTGCTCTTCAAACTGCTCTTTGAGCTGGATCATCTGGGTTTCTAAAACTGCTTTCACGGTTTCGTTCTGTGCCGTAAACTGTGCTGTGATAACGCCGTCCTTGGCCGCGATCTGTACATGTACCGTACCCAGACTTGCGGGATGTAACTGCATCTCCATCTCCTGCATCTCGGGTTTTAAATTAAACTTCATGTACTCCACAATCTGATCCATGATCTGATTGGTCTCAGGCTGTACGTATACCGGCCGCTCCACCGGCGCTTCCACTTCTTCCATATGTCCCGTCAGATTCTGTAAGAAAGGGTTCCCCGCGTTGTTTCCCGCCGCGTGTTCCTCTCCCTTATGCCCCGAGTCAGCCATCTCCTCCTTCTTCATAACAGGAGTTGTCTCCGGCTTCGCCGTGTCCGTCACCTGCTCACTGACATGCTTCTCGCCGCTCGCGTCGTCAACCGTCACCTTGATCTGTACAGTGCCGCCATCCTTCTGCACGGATACCGCATAATCCTTCATGCCTTCCACGCTTACTTCCGGCTCCTCCGACATAAGCTCCCCCTGCATGGACACATCCGCCCCTGCCTGCTTTGGCTCTTCTGTCTCAGGCATGGCAGGTACCGGCCCCTCTGTCTCTACAGGCGCTTTCTCCTCCGCGCTCATCTGCGCCATCAGCGCGTCAAGCTCCTCCGCGCCAAGCCCCAGTTCCTCCTGTAACGCTCCCAGAGTTTCATTCACTGTCTGTAAAAGTTCCTTCAAGTTGCCATACAGCGTCTCATCCGTGACCAGCGCCAGCTCATCCACATTGTCTGTCAGATTCAGTAACAACTGTTTCAGATTCGCCGGATCAAAGAGATCCACCGCCGTAAGACCTAAAATTTCCATGGCCTCTTCCACTTTTTCAAGCGGAATATCCATCACATCAACGATCTCACTGACAAGCTCTTTTGCCGCTTCCTCCACAGCCTCCTGTGTTTCGCCATCCTGCGTCGTCTGCACATCTTTCGCCTCGGTTGTCTTGCCTTCACTGCCATCCTGCTCCACGGCACTCTCCGCATTGTCCGCAGACACATCGGTCTCTTCTGCGGGCTTCTGCACATCTGCCGTATGGTCTGCGTTTTCCGTTTCGGACACATCTTTCGGCTGTACCGTCTCCTGCGCATTTTCCATCATCGGCTGCTTCGGCGAAGCCGCTGCCGCCGCATTGCCCGCCTGTGCTTTCTGCAGCCCGGTAAGCTGATCGCTCATTTTATTCATCAGCTTATCAAAGCGCTCCTGCACGACTTCCTCCGGCTTCACAGATGTCTGACTTCCCTGCACTGTCCCAAAGGGCGACAGGGCTTTTACATTGTTTACCGTCATTCCTTGCTCTTTCCTCCTTTCTTAAATTTTCAAGGATCATTACTGTTCAGTACCTTCCCCGTTGCGATGCAAAACCGTTTGGAATGGTCTGACTGCTCCGGCCTGCACTGAACATATATATCACATGCAGCGGGTAACCCGCTACATGGTATATATCGACATTCTCCCGCTGTCCATAAAGCGGTTTTCAACAGATTTTGGAACAAAATCACTCGTCAGGATCCATGATCCTCGTAATCCTCGCCGCTGTCTCGGCGTCCATCACTCCCAGAATATTTCCTCTGTTCGCCGGCTTCATCTGACTCAGTATCTTGGCCGCCAGGTCCAGATCATCTGTCATAGCCTCAAAAATAGCCGCCGCCTGTGCCGGCTCCATCTCCGCGTACGCCTGCGCGTAATCCTGGATCCGCGCGTCCGTCTCCAGTTGCTGCACGACCTGTTTATACAGATACTCCGCCGTAACGGGGTCTATGTTCTGATAATACTTCTGGTACTCCTCAGCCCCCGGACCGTTCTCGGCGTAGACCACTTCCTCATAAAACTCTGTCTTGATGCGCTCAAATTCTACCTGCGCGTCCTCAAAAGTCTGCAGCCGCTCAACCTCCGCCCGAAGCGCCGACAGCTCCTCGGAATCCACACTGCTTGCCGCCTGTGCATCCTCCAGCTGCAGCTCCAGTTCCTTAATGTAATCCACTGCCTCCCGCAGACTCGTATAACCGCCATAGGACTCCTCATCGTCCGTGGTGATTGTGGAATCCGCCGGCAAAATTTTATTGACTACAGGCACATCCTTCAGCACCGGCGCAAGCACCCCGGAACCGAAACCGCCCACATCCAGTTTGATTAAGAGACAGAGGATTGCCACCCAGATAATAACAATAACAACTGTTACTAAAAAGACAGAAATGCCGCCGCCCTCGTCGTCAAGCTGTGCCTCCTGCTCCGAAATTTCCTTGGCACGCTGCTTTGCTTCCTTTTTCTGCGCTTTCCGGTCGTTTTTGATCTTATTGCGCTCTTCCTTTAATCTCTTTTTTTCCGCTTTCTTATCAATGGGGGGTTCCACACCCATATTCATTGCTTCAGCTGCCATTCCCATTTTCCTTTCCACAATATCCGAAGCATCAAGCTGAGTATACGCGAACCGAATCTCAAATTCGGTTCTGCGATCAAAGGAATTTGTGACGCTCCTACACAAATTCCCGATTGAAAAATAAGATCATCAGATTTGTTTTTCAATCTTTCCACGCTGCCCGTAGGTGTAACTCGTCAGTTCGTCAACCACCTTGAACTCAGCCGCTTTCTCTTCCTCTAAAAATTGAAGCAGCGCCTTTTCTTTGAGCTTTTCATGCATCTTACGCTCCTGCATTATCTCCGTCAGCTTGGCACGTGCCCTCTCCACCACTTCCTCGGCTTTGCGGACCTCGGACTTCTGCACCGCGATCAGTTCGTCCATAACAAGCACGGCGTTGCGGTTATCCCGCAGCTCGTTCGCATGGACAGTCTCCCTTCGCATCTGCCTGCCTTCCTCGATATAGGCTTCCTTCCGGTCAAACAGCACCTGCAGTTTCTCCTGCTCTTCATTCAGCCGCATCTGCGCCCTGCCGACTTCCATTTTCGCCTGCGTTTCGAGTTGATACTTGATATTCAGAATGCTCTGCATCCTGTATCTGAATTTCGCCATGGCAGGTCACCCCTTACTCTGCCTCTTCAAAAAGCTCCCGCAGCATATCCACGGCTTCCTCGTAATCATATTTTGAATCCACATCCTGCATCAGAAACTCGTTCACCGCCTCAATTTTCTCAATGGCGTAGTCGATATTTCTGTTGCTGCCGCTCTTGTAAGCGCCTATGTTGATCAGATCTTCCGCCTCATTGTAGGTTGCGAGCACGTTTTTTAATTTCCCCGCAAGCGTCTTATGCTCCTTATCCACAATCTGGCTCATACATCTGGAAATACTCTGCAATACGTCGATCGCCGGGTAGTGGTTCTGGTGCGCCAGCTTTCTGTTCAGCATGATATGACCGTCCAGAATACTTCTCGCCGTATCCGTGATCGGCTCGTTCATGTCATCGCCGTCCACAAGCACCGTGTACAGACCGGTAATGGAACCGACCGCCGCACAGCCAGCCCGCTCTAAGAGCCTTGGCATCTCCGAGTAAACGCTGGGAGGATAACCCCTGGATACCGGCGGTTCCCCGCTGGCAAGCCCGATCTCTCTTTGTGCCATGGAAAAACGGGTCAGAGAGTCCATCATCAAAAGCACGTCCCTACCCTGATCCCTGAAATATTCCGCTATCGCGCAGGCGGTTTTCGCCGCCTTGTTTCTCTCGAGAGCCGATTTATCTGAAGTGGCAACAACCACCACAGAACGGCGCATACCTTCCTCGCCCAGATCCCTCTCCACGAACTCCCGCACTTCCCTGCCACGCTCACCGATCAGGGCGATCACATTGATGTCCGCCTTGGTATTTCGCGCAAACATACCCATCAGTGTGGATTTCCCCACACCGGAACCTGCGAAAATACCGATACGCTGTCCTTTTCCCACCGTCATCAGACCGTCTATCGCTTTCACGCCAAGTGGCAGGACATCCGCAATAATCTTCCGGCTCATGGCATCCGGCGGCTGCGCCTCCACACTGTAAGGTACACCCGGCATATACTCGCCGTCAATCCTGCCAAGACCGTCGAGCACCTTCCCCAGAAGATCGTCGCTCACCGGCACCGTCAGCGGATTTCCCGTATTCTCCACGATACAGCCAAGCCCGATTCCGTCGGTGTTGTCACAGGGCATCAGAAGCGTGCGCCGGTCCTTAAAACCTACCACTTCTGCCGTGATCGGCGGATATTCGTCTCCCACGGGATAAATCACACACAGATCCCCGAGTTTCGCCTCCGGTCCCGCCGACTCAATGGTAAGTCCCACCACGTTCTCAACTCTGCCCTTTTTCTTGAAAAATGTATCGTCCTTTATGCTGCTGTATTTATAGTAATTAATTGCTGTATTCATCCGAATGGTCACACCTTTTCATAGGATAACACGCGTAATTTTTTCGTAAGCTCCTCAAGCTGCGTTCCTACGCCGCAATCAAAAATACCGCCGTCCGTCTCAATCAGGCAGTCTCCCTTACCCAGGGCAATATCCTCGATAATCTCAATCAGTCCCCTGCCGGCCACAGCGCCCTCCACAAGAGTCTGCTTCTGCATATTGACATAGGGATAATCCTCCGCCGAAACGTGCACGATAAAAGTTCTGCTGCTCTCCACCTTCCGCAGAGTAGAATCAATTAAATGTACCAGAATGTCTCTGTTATCCATCAGATCCACGCCGAAAATATGGCTGTACACCTCTGTGATGGTATCAATAAAACGCGGCTCAAGATCTTCCAACATCTCATCAAACTCCGCTTCCAACTGTCTTTTCCGCTCGGACAGCTCGCGCTTCATATCATCCACCTCAGACATCCCCAGCGCATACCCCTCGTCATAGCCCTGCCTCATGCCTTCCTCAACGGCATTGGTGCGCGCGACATCGGCGTCATGTCTTGCCTGCGCTTCAATCTCAAGAGCCTTTGCTTTTGCCTCGGCTATGATACGCTCTGCCTCCGCTTCCGCCTCTGCCTGCATTTCGGCAAAATCCGGCGCTGCAACGTCCCCTGCCTTGATCACATTGCCACTGCCTTCTCCGTCCGTAAAGAGGGCGTCCAGTTCTTCCCCTTCGATGCCGCTGACAAACTCGGGTTCTCCTGCTTCCCCGTCCTCCTCAAAGGAGGGCAGCGCTGCCGCATTCGCGCGGCGGATATTTTCCCACTCCTCGATGCGCTCTGCCACGAGACTGTTGCTGTCTATCACGCACTTATCTTCGCCGTCCACTCTGACCCAGCCAGCTTTATATAAGTTTCTCTGCTTTGTCTTAAACAATGATCTCGTCACCTCCACCTCTGGAGATAACAATTTCCGCAGCATCCTCCAGTTTCCGGATGATGTTTACAATCTTCTGCTGCGCTTCTTCCACGTCCTTCATACGGACGGGACCCATGAATTCCATATCCTCCTTGATCATAACGGCAAGACGCTTGGAAAGGTTATTGAAGATCGCATTCTGCACTTCCTCGTTGGAACCTTTCAGCGCAATCGCCAGATCAGAGTTATCCACATCACGCAGCACACGCTGGATCGCACGATCGTCCAGAAGCAGAATATCCTCGAACACGAACATCTTCTTTCTGATCTCGTCCGCAAGTTCCGGTTCCTCGATCTCCAACGTCTCCATGATATGTTTCTCCGTACCACGGTCTACTGTATTCAAAATTTCCACGACAGCGTCCACACCGCCGATAATCGTATAATCCTGGTTCACCAGAGATGACAGTTTGGATTCCAAAACTTTCTCCACCTCCTTGATAACATCCGGGCTTGTTCTGTCCATCACCGCGATACGCTTCGTCACGTCCGCCTGTCTGTCCGGCGGGAGCGCAGAGACGATGATCGCCGCCTGCCCGGGCGCCAGATAGGACAAAATCAGCGCGATCGTCTGCGGATGTTCGTCCTGGATAAAGTTTAAAAGCTGTGCCGCATCCGCCTTTCTCACAAACTCGAAAGGCTTTACCTGCAGGGATGCCGTCAGCTTGCCAATTACATCCATCGCTTTCTCTGCGCCGAAAGACTTCTCAAGCAGCTCCTTCGCGTAGTTGATACCACCCTCCGCGATATACTGCTGTGCCAGACACACCTGATAGAACTCATTAACCACGCTCTCCTTGACCTGCGGCGTAATGCTCCTTGTGTTCGCAATCTCAAGCGTCAGTTCCTCCACCTCGTCCTCTTTCAAGTGCTTGAAAATTGACGCAGAACGCTCCGGTCCAAGGGCAATCATCAAGATGGCCGCTTTCTGGAGTCCGTTGATCTTCTCATCCGCTTTTGCTGATGCTGCCATTTATCCTACCCCCAGTCTTCGTTTAACCAGTTGCGCAGCAGATTCGCCGCTGCCTCCGGATTCTCTTCCACAAATTTGCTGACAAGCTTCTTCTCATCAGACTCATTCTCAGAGGAAATCTCCTCAAGCGCCACATCGGACTGCAGCAGCGTCTCCACAGTGAGCTCTTCCTCTTCCTCCTCGTGCTTCTCGCTTCGCATGCTGCGGAGTACCACAAATGCCAGCAGCGCCAGAATCACAATAATCAGCAGGATCTGCAGCACATCCGTCGCCGTGATCGCAGAACCTTCCGCGTCAAAGAAAAGATTCTCGCTGTATGCCACCAGCGTGATGTTGTCTACCGGAATACCCGTCGCGTTCGCAGCCGCGTTATAAAATTCCTCATCCAGCTCAATCCGCGTGCGCTCGTTGTTTGCCAGCTTGTATTCTTCCCAGCTCACACCGTCCAGAAGCCCCTGCGCGTCCACATCTTCCTCCCGTACCACGTTGTACTGGATCAGGGAAGCAGCCAGAGACGAAGAGGCGTAATTGATCACGCCGGAAGGTGTCTCAATGGTAGTGATCTTCTCATTTGGCAGATAATCCCTCGACTGCTCGCTCCTCGTGGAGCGGGAGTTTGAATTATCCTCAATCACATAGGTCGTATCGTCGTCGTTGGAGTCCGTACCGGGCACACCACCCACGTCGCTCACATTCTCTTCATCGTAAAGATCTTCATGGCTCAGCACACCCTGCGTCTGTCCCTCAGCAGGGGTATATGTATGCTCCGTACTTTTCTGGTTTGAGAAATCCAGCACCAGATTAGGCGATACCTCTACGTTATCAAACTCATTCGTGCCAAGTAATACCCTGCGCACGTTGTTTATCATATTTTTCTCCGCCTCGTTCTTCACGGAGAGGTGGGCGTTTGCCATGCCGGAGGGAGAATAGTTCTCATCCCCCGTAAAAAGCATATTCCCTTCCGAGTCCAGAATGACAATATTGTTGGTGGTCTCATTTCCAAGCCCGGTCGCTATTGCGCGCGCCAGATATGCCGCGCTCTCCTGCGAAAACTCGTCCTTCAGCTCCAGATAGATCGAAGCGCTTGCCTCCTCCTCCTGCGCGATCAGCGTACCGTCGTTCTCGGGAATATTCAGCGTCACCCTGGCGCTCTTGATCGCCGGGAATACGGAAAGCACGTCGTCTTCCAGCTGTCTCTGCATATAGTACACATATTTCTTCTGCTTGTCGGACTCCGTGGTGGAAAAGCTGCCGTCCGTCACGTTATTGATCCCGTAGCTTGCCGCCTGTATGTTGTTGGCGCCAAGAAGCAGATTCGCCTGCCCGAGCTGCTCGTCGAGAATGTATATATTCAGCCCGTCATCCGTGATCTCGTACTTATATCCCTCGGCGTCCAGAAGCTCTGTCACCTCCGAGGCTTCCTTGGTGGTCTCACACTCCCGGAGCAGTACATACTCGGGTTTCGTGAGACTTGTCACGATAATCACAAGGGCAATGATGAGCACCGCTATCACGGACACGATCAAAGTCTTCTGCTTCGCCGTGAAGCGGTTCCACCACTCCATTATTTTATTTCCCAGTTCTTTCAGTTTCTCTAATATCTTTTCCACAGCAACTCATTCTCCTTCGGCCTGGTCTTTTACACGTTATGTGATCTTAAACCTGCATCTGGGTCAGTTCTTTGTAGGCCTCCAGAAGTTTGTCCCTGATCGCCACCGTGTACTGTAATGCCGTAGAAGCCTTCTGCAGGGCGATCGTGAGATCATGGGTATTCTCCGTCTCACCCAGCGCCCATTTGATCTCTTCATCTTCCGCCTTTGACAGATAGTTGTTAGTCGTGTTCAGATTGTCGATCGCAGTATGTAACATCGCATCAAAACCGTTTTCTTTATAATCTTCCATGCGCGTTGTGGGTGCTGCCTTAGCCGCATCCCGGATCACGCCCGAAGAGACATTGTATAATTCTGTGATATCCAGAGCCATTTCCGCTTCCTCCAACATTGCCTGTTTTATTCTCAGCGCGTATTAATAACACACGCTATTTTACCTCATGCCGCATTATCAGCTGTTCAAAATGCTAAGTCCCATGGTTGCCATGTTCTTGCTTGCGCTAAAAGCGGTACCGTTCGCCTGATAGGCGCGGGACGCGTCAATCAGGTTCGTAAACTCCGTGATGATATTCACATTCGGGTACATTACATAACCGTTCTCATCCGCATCGGGATGGGAAGGGTCATAAACCATATTCCCCTCCGTCTTCGTATCCTCGTAAACGCCGGTCACCTTCACACCGTTACCGGCGAAACGCTCATTCTCCTTCATAAGGATCTGATGGAAGTGCGTCGGAGAATTTTTCTCCTTAAACACCACGATCTTTCTCCGGTAGGGCGTACCGTCCTCGGTCCTTGTCGTATTCGCGTTCGCCACATTCTGGGAGATCGTATCCATACGGAAACGCTCCGCGGTCATACCCGTAGCGTTGATGTCAAATGCCGTAAATAGAGCCATGTTTTCTACCTCCTGCATACTACAGATTCATATACATGCAGAGAATACTGCTTTCCACGCATTCTCTCACACGAGACTTAAGCTTCCCCAGCGAAGCGTCCAACGGCGCGGGCTGTTAGAAGTTCTTCTCGTGTTGTTACTTCATAACTAACTGCAAATTCTTAAATTCCTGAGTCACACTCTGTTCCAGACCCTGATAGACGATCTGGTTTTTCGCCAGATACACGCCCTCGGTATCGGGATCCACGTTATTGCCGTCTAAGCGGTAGGAAAAGCCCGCGTAGTCCCTATATGCGATCGGATTCAGACGGTTCATCTTCAGATCCGCCACCTTCGCATCCATGGATTTATACCGTGAATGGCGCAGAGCCTTCGCAAGCTGCACCTCAAAATTCACATCCTGCCTCTTATAATTCGGTGTATCCACATTAGACAGGTTATTGGAAATCGCCTCATGTCTGAGCGCAGACGCATCCAGCGCCTTATCCAGCACATTCACATAATCAAACACATTCGTATCCATCAACGAGCTCATAACCACACTCCTTCCACGTTAATACAATCCATATTCCATTATAAATAAATTATAAAAAATTACAAGGTTTTTCGATTGATTTTCCCAAATTAGTGTCCCTGCCAAACAGCAAAAAAGGATCTGCTGCGCGCAAAACGGGCGCTTTTCGCAGATCCTTCTGCCAGTTATTTCTAACAGTCCTGACTGTTAAAACCTTCCCTGTTCTTTTAACTTTTCCACTTCGTCGAACACCACGTCATTGAGCACCTTGATGTAAGTACCCTTCATGCCCGAGGACCGGGATTCGATCACACCCGCGCTCTCGAATTTGCGCAGAGCGTTCACAATCACCGAACGGGTAATTCCGACCTTATCCGCGATCTTGCTCGCCACCAGTATGCCTTCCATACCGCCCAGCTCGTCAAAAATGTGGGTGATTGCCTCCATCTCCGAGAAAGAGAGTGTGGAGATCGCCGATTTCACCACCGCTACCTTGCGGTTCTCCTCTGCGCTCTCCTCGCTGACAGCCCGCAGCATTTCAAGCCCTACCACTGTGGTGCCATACTCGCAGAGAATAATATCGTCGATATCGTACTGGTCATCGCATTTATAGAGGAAAAGCGTCCCCAGCCGCTCGCCCGATATCTCAATCGGCGCGATCACCGCCTGAAACCGGCGGATACCGGGACTTTCAAAGCCGAGTGTCTCCAGATTGACATTCTCCTTCGTGGAGAGTACCCCCAGAAGCCGCTCGTTTAACATCGGATCTATAAAACCGCCCACATGATCAACAATCAATTCCGTGATGGACTCCACCGTAGGCATAGCCCCGATGCCCAGAACCTTGCCCTTCCGGCTCACAACCAGCACATTGGAGACAAGAATTTCCTTCAGCACATCACAGATGTCGTTAAACACCACCTTACCCGAATTATTATTGTGTAAAAGTTTCCCGATCTTTCTGGTCTTATCTAATAATTGCACACTGCTCATGTATATACCTCTCGATCCCTGTATCTGATCCACCTGTAATATACTGATCATTTTATCACATTATTCAGACAATTTCAATGTGCACCGCGCAATTTATCTGTAATTTGTGTCCCACCTGCCAAATATTCCAATTTCTTATTGTGCCTCTTTGCTACACCTCCAGCTTTTCCTTCGGCATATCCTTGACAAAGCCGCAGGATTCGTCGGCACAGACAAGCTTGCTGCCCTTCTGGAGCATGATGGAGCCGCAGCGGTCGCATTTTTCGTCCACCGGCTTCTGCCATACCATAAAATCACAGTCCGGATTGTCGATACAGCCGTAATATTTCCTGCCCCTCTTCGTCTTTTTCAGAACGATATCCTTGCCGCACTTCGGGCATGCCACGCCGATCTTCTCAAAATACGGCTTCGTGTTTCTGCACTCCGGGAAACCGGGACAGGCAAGGAATCTGCCGTGGGGACCGTACTTGATCACCATCTGTCTGCCGCACTGTTCACAGAACTCGTCGGACAGCTCATCGGCAATCTCCACTTCCTCCAGTTCTTTCTCCGCCTTCTCCACAGCCTCCTGCAGATCGGGGTAGAAGTTCTTCACCACCGTCTTCCACTTGACAGTTCCCTCCTCCACGCCGTCTAAAAGTGCCTCCATGGTAGCCGTGAAATTCACGTCCACAATAGAGGGAAAGGCGTCCTTCATCATGTTGTTGACCACCTCGCCAAGCTCTGTCACATAGAGGTTTTTATTTTCCTTCACAATATAGCGTCTCGCCAGTATCGTTGTGATGGTGGGCGCATAGGTACTGGGTCTGCCGATCCCCAGCTCCTCCATGGCGCGCACGAGCGACGCCTCCGTATAGTGGGGCGCAGGCTGCGTGAAATGCTGCTTCTCTTCCAAAGTAAGTAAGGTAAGACCCGTGTCCTCCGAGATACCCTTAAACAGTGTATTGCTCTCTTCCTTATCCTCTTCCTGCGTGTAGACGCTCATAAAGCCGTCGAATTTCACCTTCGACGCCGCCACAGTAAAGCGGTGCTCCCCGGCATCTATCTTCACGGAAGTGGTCTCATACTGCGCCGCCGCCATCCGGCTTGCCGCAAATCTTTTCCAGATCAGCTGGTAAAGGCGGAACTGGTCTCTGGAAAGGGACTCCTTGATCTCCATCGGAGTCCTGCTGATATCCGTAGGACGGATCGCCTCGTGAGCGTCCTGTATCTTTCTGTCTGCCTTTTTCTCCTGCTCCGCAGCCGCCGCGTACTCTGCGCCGTACTTTTCCGTAATATAGTCTCTGGCTGACGCCTCCGCCTCCTCAGATATTCTGGTGGAATCCGTACGCAGATAGGTGATGATACCTGTGGTGCCATTCCCTTTGATCTCCACACCCTCATAGAGCTGCTGCGCCAGACGCATGGTCTTCTGGGTGGAGAAATTCAACACCTTGCTCGCCTCCTGCTGGAGCGTGGAAGTCGTAAACGGCAGCGGCGCTTTCTTGATCCGCTCGCCTGTCTTTACAGAGCTCACCTTGTAGACCGCTCCGGTCAATTCCTTCTTAATCTGCTCCATCTCCTCCGAGGAAGCGATGGTGCGTTTCTCCGTCTTCGTACCGTAATATTTCGCGATCAGAGGATTTTTCTCCCCATCCACTTTCAGTTTCGCGTCCAGCGTCCAGTATTCCTCCGGAATAAAGGCGTTGATCTCATCCTCCCTGTCGCAGATAATGCGGAGCGCCACAGACTGCACACGCCCCGCGGACAGCCCCCGCTTCACCTTCGCCCACAAAACAGGCGATATTTTATAACCGACCATGCGGTCCAGACACCTTCTTGCCTGCTGGGCATCCACCAGATCCATATTGATCTCCCTGGCGTTCTTTAAGGACTCTTTGACCGCTGTCTTTGTAATCTCGTTGAACGTAATACGGTACACCTTTTTATTTTCCAATTTCAAGGCAAAAAGCAGATGCCACGAAATCGCCTCGCCCTCGCGGTCCGGGTCAGTTGCCAGATAGACTTTCTCTGCCTTCTTCACTTCCTTGCGAAGATTCGCCAGTATGTCTCCCTTGCCGCGTATCGTGATGTACTTCGGTTCAAAATCATTGTCCACGTCAATCCCGAGAACGCTTCTGGGCAGGTCGCGCACATGCCCCTGGCTTGCCGCCACTTCATAGTTCGCGCCCAAAAATTTTTTAATTGTCTTCACCTTTGCCGGTGACTCTACAATTACAAGATATTTAGCCATAGTCATTCCCCTGTCTGCGTCATTCTAAGGTTATACCCTGTCTAACGTGCAACACTATACACCAAATCGCAGGCGGTTGCAAGGGTAAATTAAAATCGCAAACCAAAAAATGGAAAACAGGCGGCTGCCTTCCCGCCTGTCTTTTCCTCACCGATTCAGTGATTTTTCAAGTCTTTCCATAATCCTGCTGTATTTTTTTTCATATCCTGCATCGTCCCCGGCTTCTTTGTACTCATGCAGCTCCACCAGATTTTCTTTTATCGCTTCCACAAAATCCTTATATTGATTGTCTGTCATTCCCATGGTTTCCTCCATTTAGTTTCACTCCCTCCCTTCGGATCTTCCGCTCTTAGGATGATTATATGTTAAGCAAAAAACCCGGTCAAGTGGGTTGCCTGTATTTATCGCCGTTTATTTATTTACTTTTTTATGCTTCATGGCCCGCATAAAATGCCCGCCTCCCACCTGCCCTGCATAGCCGCCTGTGCACAGCTCCAGCAGTTCCTTATACAGAACCGGAAAAGCGATGGTCTTTCCATATCTTTCCTCATATCTGCGCTGCAGCTCCTGCACCGGCAGCGGACTGAAATCCAGAAGTTCCCATAGCTGTCCCTGCACACCCTCCAGAAAAACCAAGCTGCCCTGTGTCTCCTTCCTGCGCCTGCCACCGTTTCTCCCGGGCTCCCCCAGAAGCTCTCCCAATATCTCCTCCGGCGAGGATACCAGCCCTGCCCCCTGTCCGATCAGGCGGTTGCATCCGCCGCTTAAAGGATCGGTTGCCCTCCCGGGCAGCGCGTAGACCTCCCGCCCCTGCTCAAGCGCCATATCCACCGTAATCAAAGTGCCGCTCTTTTCCCTCGCCTCCACCACGAGGACCGCATCGCTAAGACCGCTGATAATGCGGTTCCTGGGTGGAAAAAGGATTCCTCTCGGCTCGGTTCCCGGCGGATATTCAGAACAGATCCCGCCGGACGCAAGCAGCATTTCATACAGCTCTTTATTCTCCCGGGGATAACAGATATCCACGCCGCATCCCAGAACCCCAAACGAATACCCGCCCTCTTTTAGCGCTACTGTCTGCCCGATACCGTCTATCCCCCTTGCCATGCCGCTGATCACCTGTACGCCTGCCCTTGCGAAAGCTGCGCTGAATTGTTCCGCCATATACCTGCCATACGCTGTACAGTCCCTTGCACCGATCAGCGCCACCGACTTTTTCTCCTCCTGCGGCAGCTTTCCGGCGTAGTAGAGGGCATAGGGGTTATCCGGAATCCGGGACAACCGCTCCGGAAACCGCGGCTCTCCCTCTGTCACAAGAAAAATTCCCCGTTCTCTCATGCGCCCGTACGCGCCCGTCACATCATACCCCCTGGTAAATTCTGACATTTGTGCCACTTTTTTCTGAAACCGCTCCGACACTTTCTCCGAAAGCGCGCCGGAAATGGTCAGCCGGTATAGCTCCCGTGGCGTCCCAAGAGATGACAGAGAACGCAAAAACCCCCTACTGCCCATGCCGACAGCCTGATACAGCCAGTGTATGTACGCTTTTTCTTCCTCCGCCACTGTTCCTGCCTTCTCTCCCATTTTCTTCATCTTCTTCCTTCCCACTGTCTCTGTCTCATCCGCCAGTTTTCCCGCTTCTATTGTTCCTGCCATAGCATCTGTTATTCTCATTTTCTTTGTATTCGTTTCCGCCATTCCCACTTTCCTCATTTCCATCCAGCCAGCCTCCTCAATTCCAGTATTTGTGGTCGGACTGCCGGTAGCAGATCGCCTCCGCCAGATGTATTTCCCCGATCCTGTCGCTGCCGTCCAGATCCGCAATCGTTCTTGCCACTTTCAGAATACGGTGATACGCTCTGGCGGAAAGCTGCAGCGCGGTAAACATCCGCTCCATGTAGCGAAGTTCTCTCTCCCCCAGAACGCAATAACGCTTTACTTCCCCGGCTCCCATATCCGCGTTAAAATGGAGTCCTGTCCCCGCAAATCTGGACTCCTGCCTCTTCCTTGCCTCCATAACCCGTTCTCTGATCTGCACACTGCTCTCCTCCGGCCTGCCGGAGATCATCTCCGAAAAAACCATGGGCATTGCCTCCACACAGATGTCCATGCGGTCTAAAATCGGTCCGGATACCCGGTTCAGATACCGCTTCACCTCGAAGGGCGTACAGCGGCACCTGTCCCTGTCGGGATAAAACCCGCAGGGACAGGGATTCATTGCCCCCACCAGCATAAAATCCGCGGGATAGACATAAGAGCCGCTGCTTCTGGCAATCTGTACCCGCTTATCTTCCAAAGGCTGCCTTAAAATATCCAGCGTCTCCCGCTTAAACTCCGGGAGCTCATCCAAAAAGAGCACACCGCGATGAGCGAGGCTGATTACTCCCGGCATGGGAATCCGCCCGCCGCCTGCCAGGGCCTGGCCCGTTATGGTGTGGTGGGGATTTAAAAAAGGTCTTGTGGTCCGCAGGGAGCCGCTGGACTGCAACAGACCGCATATACTGTAGATCGTAGACACCTCCAGACTCTCCTCCCTCGTCAGGGGTGGCAGGATCGACGGGATCCGCCTTGCCAGCATGGTTTTTCCCGAACCGGGTGCACCTATGATCAGCAGATTATGAAACCCCGCAGCCGCCACCTCCGCCGCCCGCTTCAGTCCCTGCTGTCCGTTTATCTGGGCAAAGTCGAGCCGTTCCTCTTTCGCAGTCTCCTCAACGGATGCGGTGACAGCGACTGTCGCGCCAGCTACTGAGATATTCTCCCGCCCATGCCGGCTTTCACTCCCGCCGGAATCCCCCTCCGCCACAGGCGCACCGCCCGCCACAGAGCAGCCTTCTGTACCGCACGGCACAGGCGCAGAAACCGCCTCCCCCGCAAGCAGTGCCACCGCCTCCCTCACGTCCCGCACGCCCACACTCTCCATCTCCGGAATCAGCGCGCCCTCCCATGCGTTTCCCACAGGCAGTATACATCTTTCAACGCCCCTCAGGACCGCCTCCCTCGCGATCGGCAGAACGCCCCTTACAGGTTTCAATTCTCCCGACAACCCCAGCTCCCCCAGAAGAAGCGTTCCCTCCACCGCCTCCTGCTTTAATTTTCCAAGCGCAATCATTATGCCCACCGCCACGGGCAGGTCAAACATGGTGCCGTTTTTGGGCAGATCCGCCGGAGAAAGATTGACGTTGATACATGTGGGCGGCAGTTTGACCCCCACATTCTTGAGCGCCACCTTCACCCGCTCTCTCGCTTCCCGCACCTCGGAACCGGGCAGCCCCACGATCTGAAAACATGGCAGTCCCTGAGAGATGTCCACCTCCACCTGAACCAGATGGCTGTGCACTCCGTAAACCGCCCCTGATGTAATTGTACTGAGCAAACACGTATCCTCCTTTTCTCGTAACTACACAGTATCCCACTGCACAGCTACCTTTTTCGTTATGCTTACCCCTCTTACTGCCCTGTTGTTGAATTTCTGCGGCGAAACGCCAGAAAATCAGAAATCAGAATTGTCGGGAAAGACCGGGAAGGTCTTTCTCTTACCGCTAATTTAAATTGTCTTTAGTCAATTGAATGTATATGTTTTGTCTGTATCATAACAGATGCCGGAACAACCTGTCAAGAACGAAAAACTGATTAAACGGCGAAAGAGCCCGCGCTCACGCGCAGGCTCCGGCCTTTTACTTCCTTATTATTAATATACGATATTACCACATTATTCCAGCAGGAACATCTGGGCACGGTTCAGAGATACGTCGTCCATGCTGTGCGCTTCCACGCTCTGTCCTGCCCTCGTATAACGGTTCGTGAGCAGCACACAGATCTGGGAAGTCTCGTCATTCCCATTTTGCAGAGCCGCCAGAGGCGCCTTGATGCGGTACACCTTACCCGGAACGATTCCTGTTGTCACTTCCACCAGACGGTTGTTCTCCACTGCCCAGACCGGACTTGTAAAGGCCGTATAATCCGCAGTATTGATTCCACCACCCACAAGCAGAAGCTCCGCTGTTTCGGGCGCACCCGCATTCTTATAGAAGAGGGAAAGTTCCGTAACCTTGTCACAGGCAATGTTGTTGTCCGTGAAGCGGAAATACATATCCACAGTATCGCCCAGAATGCCGCCTTTTGCTGTGTCCCCGATTTCTTCCTTGAATGCCACATCATAGGGAACCGTGACGCTCTCCACCTTGGATGTGCCGTTAAAGCCCGCCACGATGGAAACCTGTGCCCGGTGTACACCGGCATTGTATGCGGCTACCAGTGCGTTCACTAAAATTCTGCACTCGTCTATGCCGTCCCCTTCTGACGGCATATCTTTACCTTTTTCATAATAATAAGGGTAAACCGACTGTCCCACGTACACCACATTTCCCTTGCTGTATACATAGTAGTTATTTCTTCCGTCACGGGGTGACACGCTGTAACCGCCAGTACTGTAACCCTCGTCTGACAGTTCCTCATCAAACAGCGTGAACCATGCTGTAGCATAGGGCTGCCCCGCCCCCTTTGCCGTACCGATATCCAGCAGATAATCGGGTACGGAAAGTTCCGTAATATTGGCAAGCTGCACCCTTGTATCAATCTCATATGGCCATCTGGCAATCGTGCCGTCATTGACGCGATCCAGTAACAGACTGGGAATCCGTTCAAACATTTCAGTCTTTACACCCTCATAGCGGAATTTCAACCCGCTTCCCATACTAAGTTTCCCGTAAGTCTGTTCATTTTTCTGTCCAAGCACTTCTGCCGACAGACCGGCCCTCCCCTTATCCGCCGACGCGCCTGCCGAGGAGACAACTACACTCCCACCTGCGTCAATGAACGCATTGACAGCATTCATCACCGTATCTCCGGGATTTCCGCTCTCGCCGAAGCCCAGCGCCACCACATCCCAGTTGGAAAGGTAATTCGCATTTCTGTTAATCCGGTCCGTCAGTTCACCCGGTGTAACCGCCTCCATGTCCCAGTTCATGTTCAGAAGCGCTTCCGCCCCGCCAAGGTAATGGGCCAGCGTAGAATTTTCTATCGTCTCATACTGCATCTGGAAATTGGTGTCTTTGTTCGAGGTATCATCGAGAATCTGCAGCACCCCGATCCTGGCCTTATCGCTGCCGCTGATGGTAAAGCAGCCCTGCATAGAAGCACGTCGGTATCTGTTATCGGTATCCGTCACTTCCAGTTTCCATGGCACAATACCGAAACTGATCTCATTGAAATCAACGCTGATCCTGCCACCGCCTTCGATTTCCTCATACTGATACCCGCCATATTCTTCCTCCGGTGCAAAGACACCGTCGTAATTCAGATCAAGATACAGGTGTCTGTCCAGACTTCCCCTGTAAGTCTTGTCTTCTCCCATCCTGTCGCTTGCAATGCGGTACTCGATCGAACCCCGCAGGATGCCCGGCTTCTCCGGCACAGGTTCCGTCGGAATCATATCGGCTGCAACCTGCTCCTCCCCGGAGTCATCTCCGCCGTTCTCATCCACTCCACGGAGTGAAATCTTCGGCCGCAGGGCGTTTAACTGCATCGCAAACATGGCACTGCTGTGCACATCCTCGATCGTGTAGATACCAACGCCTTTTTCCTCGTCATCGTCGTCATCATCCGATCTGCCCATGGAGATCGCTTCTCTGAGGAAGTCGAACATCTGTGTGTCGGCTGCAATGTATTTCGTATTGATATCCTTTTCATCCGCGTTTCTGGCACTCTTGCCCTTAAAGCAGTCATTTTCCACCACAACAGGATAACCGGCCCGCAGATAATCAAGAAGCTCTTCCTTCTTCTGCTCCGTAATATCACTTGCATCGTATCTGGCATCACCGCCCCCTACACGATCCCCCGTATGGTAAACCTTTCCGTTCAGTTCCTCATCATTAAAGACCGCCATCATTTTGCCGTCTTTGTCACGCTCATGATAGAAGCGCTGTCCATCCAGACCGATGAATATCATATTGTAATCCGCATTTATATCCTGATAGCTGCTGTTGAACGCCGCCACCGATCTCAACGTAGTGTTTATCCTGATCGCTTTCGAGCTCCGGAGAATCTGCTGTCCGCCACCGTCCTGATCCTTTCTCTGCCAGAACAGAACGACATTCCCCTTATCGGTCTCGTGGGAAGTCAGGTCAGAGTACATATTCGCCGTCGGCTGCAGTTCCAGAATCGACAGATCCTTATATTCCCCGACCAGTCCAAGGGAATAGTTGATGATGTACTGCACTGCCATCGCCTTGCTGACTTTCTCAGAGATTCTTTCATCCTCGGGCAGCATGACATTCTCTGCCCGGATCGCTGCCAGCACTTCGCTAAAGCCCGACCTCGCCTCATCCTTATCCATCTCCTTCGGGAAATCGTCCCCCACCAGAGGTGAACCGTTTACAATATAAACATTTCGGTTTACATAATGATAGTCGTTGTCCTTTTTATTCGGGTGATCCTCAAGATCCTTGTCAACATTCATCAGAATGTTGTCCGCCAGATCGTCAGAATTTTCCCTTTCCATTTCATTATAAAAAGTGGTGAGATCCTTTTTCAGAAAAGCCTTTGCCAGTTTCTGATAATTGGAATCCACATAATGCTCTTTATCCTCTATTATGCCGTAATCAACGATGACGGGTTTTGACTCCACCACCGCTCCATACAGCAGACGCGAGATTACCGACCTGGAAATATCTGCCAGTCCTTCTCCGTCACTTCCCTCCTCCTCTTTTTTGACATAAATCTTCTGCGCTTCCGGATCCAGATACAACCCGCTGCCATCCTCCAGATAGACAAGATCGGCGTCCTGCACCATATCATATGTCACATTCCCCGCAAGCACTGTTTTCACTGTAATCGCAAAATCATCGGAAGCATTGTCCTGTTTACTCAGGGAATTAAACACATAACGTCTCAGGAAATCATTCCCACCTGTGCACCGTATATACACGGGCGCGTTCTGCACCTCAATATAATGTACAGCCCCGCTTTCCGCCGCCTGCGCACTGGCATCCTGTGCTTCTGCTTCTTCTTCATTATTATTAATGTCCTGTGTACCGTCATCCTGTGACACAGTTCCTGTCATCGCAACAACATTTTCCACGGTACGGCTTCTGGTAATCTTATACATACCCTTACCGCCACCGACATACTCAAACTGACCTTCCAGTGCAGGCTCCTCGACATAAACATCCGAATCTGTCGCCACTGCGTCCGGATTATTCTGAATCAGACTCTTTTCTAACCGATAGCTGTCATAAGGACGCGGAACACCCTCATCTGTGGAGACAACCCCGGCACTTTTAATCTGATATAAAAACTCCTCTTCCTCCGTCTCAGCATAAGTGAACTTTAATATGCAGTATGTACCGTCCTCCGGCATCTCCGGCTGGGGCACTGGCTCCGGTTCCGGTGTTGGTTCCGGATTGGGTACTGGTTCCGGCTCTGGCGTTGGTTCCGGATTGGGCGTTGGTGCCGGTGTCGGTTCCGGATTAGAATCCTGCTGTCCCGGCTCCGTACTCACACACAAATACCATCCGTCTCCTGTCCCTGCCAGCTCCAAGGCAGACTGTGTCCGAAAAGCACAAGCCACAGGCCCTGTTTCCTGTGCGGGCGGCTGTTCCGGTGCTGGCACCTGGTCACCTGGCTGTTCCGGCTGTGGCTGTTCCGGGGGCACCGGATCTACCGGGTTCTCCGGAAGTACCGGGTCTGTCGGATTCTCCGGAGGCGCCGGATCAACCGGAGGTACCGGATCTGCCGGAGGTACCGGGTCTGGCGGATTCTCCGGAGGCACCGGATCCGTCGGGTTCTCCGGGGGCGTCGGATCTGCCGGCTGTTCCGGAGGCACCGGATCTGTTGGGTTCTCCGGGGGTGCCGGATCCGTCGGGTTCTCTGGCGGCACCGGATCTGCCGGGTTCTCCGGGGGCGCCGGTTCTGCCGGCTTCTCCGGACTTACTGGCTTTTCTGGCTCCGCCGGCTCTTCCGGTTTTGGCTCGGGGCGTGGAATTCCCTTAAACTCCCCAAGCGTACACATATATTTGTATACGCCATTCTCAACAATGTACAGACCGGTCGCATCAGTATACTCCGCAAAAGCGCTTCTCACATCATCAGGTTCCCCACTGATGCTCTTTATTATCTCAGCGCGGTAACCGCTCTTACCTTTCAAAGGCCCCTCGAAGATTACCTCATAATCTCCCGTGCCGCCTTCCGCAAATGTATAGATCCCTTCTGCCGGTACAACCGCCATGGCAGAAGCGTCAAAGAGTGTACTCCCCTCTGGCTGCCCCGTCAGATTATAATCAAATCCCGGGCGCGCAGGGAGACCGCCCGCTCCTTCACTGACGTCATCCCGCTTCATCACGCGGGCATAGAGCCTCCCAGTCGGATATGGAACTTCATTAGTCAGTATACCGTTCTCATCATGTTTCACTTCGGTGGGATCAAAAATTTTGCTCCATACGCTGGCTTTCAGATCCTCTCCCGTTCCACCGTAAGCTTCCTGGTAGGTAATCCCGGAATAACCGCCGGAAATGACTGCTTGAGTCAACTTTTTCCTGTCAGAGTAGCTATAGAAACTCTCTTTATAATCCTCCGCAAAAATACGGAACAGATCCTGCTGGATCGGAGACTGACCCGGTGCCAGATAGCCGATGGTTCCCAGAGAAAAATTATATCTGTTACCGTTTATGTCAGCATACGCCATTCCAGGCACAATATCCAGAATCACAAAAGGATTGTCTTCGTCATGCTCCTCCACGACCTGCTTAATCCCACCAAAAGAATCCCTCGCCTGCACTTCCTGCACAGGCGCCCGGTCATATGGCACCAGATAAAGTGCTGTCACAACAAGCGCTGCCGATACCGCCACCGCAATCGTACGCCCGAAGATCTTCTTTACGGGCACACGCCTGCGCGGCCTGTAAGGTCTGACCTGCTGCGTCTGTACAACGGCTGGTTGTTTTTCGTCAATACCGCCGCTGTCGCGTTTCGCACGCTCCACGCGTTCTTCACGGTCTGCACGCTTTCTCCGCTCGTTTTCACTGCGCAGCTCCTTTATCAGCTTTTTCAACTCCCTGTTGTTCTGCGCACCCTCACTGTCAGGCACCCCAACGTCATTTTTATCCTTAGACGCCTTGATATGCCACGCTGCCGCAAAAGCCATCACTGCCCCGACAATAAACGCAAAAAACAAAGCAATCGGATTTACAGGCTTATTATTTTTATTTCGTTTTCTAAAAGACTCAAATCCGTTCTTCCCCATATATAATACCTTCTCTCTTAGCAGGCAATTATCACTGTACGCCGCAGTTTCCGACCATACTCTCTCCTTTTTATGGTACTTTATTGTATTCCCTTATGTCAACCGCTACATCTGCCGCCGCAGTGCCGGCACAGCTACTAAATCAGCCGCTTTGGCGCCGTCAGTTTACCTTCGTCCATTCCGTTCCATTCTTCGGGCAGGTAAATGTGCCAAACACAGTATCTTCAGGATACCACATTCTTGTAAATTTGACCGTATAAGTATCTCCATTGATGGTGCACTTTGCTTTTGCCCACGCTTCCACATTCATCGGCACCTCTGCAAATTCATCTTCCTTCAAATACAATGGCCAAGAATCACAAGTTACTTCCCTTACATCATTCTTAAACGGGAACTCGTTCTCCGACGGCAACGGGAAATGCATTTTATAATCTGTACCGTTTATCTTTATAAACAGCGTCGGCTCAAAATCTGTACTAAATTCTACTTTTTCCCCACTTCCGGACCGCAGACTCCAGCTGTCGCTACCCGTCGTCCAGTCATATATTCCGTAAGTGGTGGTCTTCCACTTATGGCTATATTGATTATATGGCGCTACTTTCTCACTCTTATAGAACCAGATCGTATGCACACCACCTGTCACAGTATACTTCGCTTCGATACTCTGATTCTTGAACGGTTCCTTTACATTTGCCGCAAGAGAATCATTGATCTGATCATATGCCTTCTCATCATTGCACTGAATAATATCTCCAGTCTTCTTAAACGGGAAACTATTATCTGTCGGCAGTGGATAATCCATCATATAGGTAATACCGTCGGTCAATTTTAGATCCTTCAGTGTCGGCACGAAATCGGTCTTGTAGTCGACGCTGTTTCCTTTCGTCCATGTCCACTCAGTCTGACCCGGGCGCCATATATAAGTTCCATAGGAAACAACTCTTATCTTGTGGTTATTTTTATCCCACTCACTCTCCCTGTTCTCTGTCCGGAACTCGATCTCATATTCCTCACCATTCTTCTTACAGCTCACAAGGAACGTCGGCACATTTTGTGCCTGATTCATATTGCTGTCAAAAAGCTCCAGTGTACGTTTTATCTCCCCTGCTCCGTCCGCAAACGGGAAATCCCTTTCCGTAGGAAGCGGGAAATCGGCACGATATCTGCCATTGTTAAAGTCAAACCGCTGGATTGTGAACTCTTTCTCCGTGGTACCGCCCCGTTTGATACATACCCATTTCTTATCGCTTTCCCCGCACTTATAAATACCGTAGGAATGGACGAAAATCTTCTGTGATCCCATGCGGTACTCATGTCGGACAGGCTCTACCTCCCAGGCATTCTCCGACTTGATATAACGGTAACGGACATAATTAAAAGTCAGATCCTCCGAATTCCCGCTGTTGTCTCTCTTCGCCCTCACCGTCAATTTGCTGGCTGTCGTCTGCCAGTCCAGACTGTTGATGTTCGGGAACAGCGGATTATTCTTCATTTCCTTCGGCAGCGGAAACATCGCCTGCCCCTTAAAGTCAGGATGGTCGATATCCATGGTAAACTCATCTGTGATTCTCACATGGATCGTACTGTCGTCAAATTCATAGTAACGCGCCTCCCGCTTCAGATTTGGAAGATTAAATCCAGCGTAACCGATAATATGAAAACAACCGGGATCCTTATTTTTGTACACCATGCCGGGTACAATATGATAACTGCCGCATGCTTTCTCCATATGATTGTTGCTGTTCAGTTTCAAAAACATACTGCCTCTGGGATCGATCTGCACAGCGCCGTCCGCCAGCGTATTTTTCCCATGATAATTAAACGAATAGGATTCGTTACCCTGATTGTCTTTATTGACTATAAGGGAATCTTCGTCCACATAATACAATTTGTTCCACCCGGACAGACTGTCCCCATCCCCCTCATAGAGGCTGTTGGCCATCATATTCCAGACAGAATTATCCTCCACGATATTTTCGTACTTGCTGGGTCTGATCTCACCCACAATGCCAGTGCCGAGTCCTACCGTAAAGATATTGACCGGATCATAGGTGATATTCTTCCCCGTGTACTCCACCCCTTTATATGCATAGGTAAGCTTCGGTCTGTCCAGTTTTGCATAAAATACCTTGCCGTGTCTGTATTTCGTCCCTGTATACCCTTCAGACGCCGTATTCCCCTGAATGTTATCGTAATACTCCTTCCAGATCGTAGCATCGTCATCCTCTGTGCCTCCATGTCCCGGCACATACCGATCCTCCGGTATGGGGAAAATTGCCTGCATATAGAAGGTATAGCTTCCGTTCAAGTCCAGATCAAACAAATCGGGGCTGATACGATAATTGGCGCCGTCGCCGGTTGTATAATGCAGCACTATTTTATCCGGTTCCTTCCCCGAATTATCCTTCACACGAACCGCAGTCACATATTTGCCAAAATCTGTGGGCAGACCCGCGCGTACCTCCTCATGCAGATCGTTCACACCGTATTTCAGCTTGCCTTTGTACGGTTCCGCAGACTCCTTGCCCTTCACAACCGTAAAATCAATCGCACCTGGTACCCACCCGGTTTCGATTCCCGGCACTCCGTCATAATGTCTGCCCTTCGCGTTGTCGCACAGGGACAAAAGCGAGACCGCCTGTATGACAAAGCCGTGTGAGACTGTTTTATCCGAAGTGGGCGCTGAATCCTTCACATGGAACGTTGCATGATCCGCCGCACTCTCTACGATCTCCACATACAGTGTCGGATCATACTGTCCGTCCCCGGAGGCGCTCGGATTATAAACACGCCATATGTACCCGCACCCGTACGGATTCCCTTCATAGGAAACCTGTTTGTCTATCGAGGTGTCTTCACCACACACATTACAGGTTTTTCCTATTTTGACTCCCCCTACAGTCGCCGATACCGTAAACGTGCAGCCCGGCGATACTTCCCTCGGACCATTGTCCGGATTATCGTCCGCTGTTTTCGTCAGAGCTACCGAGTTAACTCTTTTTATGTATACATCCACCGTGCAGGACGCATGGTTTCCGTCCGAATCCACTGCGTTGGTCTCTATCTTAACCGTAACTGTCCCCGCCGGTTCGTCTGTCGCTACCTGCAGGATACCGTTCGCATCATCCGTAAATGTAGTACTGCCCGAACGGCTGCTCTGCGTTACGACAGACCAGGTAACGCTCCTGTCAGCCACATTCTCACCCGTCACCTTCGGGGTGGAAAAATGGTAGGACTCTCCGGGCTCTATAATCACACCCTTATCCCTTGCCGCGATAGAGAGTGTCTTTTTCTTATTCAAAGGATCCAGCTCCGCGTCGTTGACACCCACTTTGTTGCGGATGGTCACGTTATTGGAGGTCACATACTCTTTTCTGCCGTCCCGAAAGATCAAGGTAAGCTGTACCACGCGCTTCTCCTCCACCTGACTCAAATCCACTGAAAAATCCGTCACATGGCTCGCCAGCACGACCCAGTCTGCCGGAACTGCCGACGGATTGCTGGGATCATAGGTCGGGGGCGCCGGAAACCGGGCGGAGACAGCCGACGTGTCCACATCATTGATAGGATCCACATCCAGCTCTGCATAGTAAAGCTTCTCCGCATCCTGACTCCAATAAAAATGGTAATGCTTGTTGCCGTTTCCCGCATCCACCTTCGTAGTCGTCCCACCGCCGGGTGCCGCCGTCTCCTCCACCACGCCGTTAAACATTACCAGGCTCTTATCTTTGGGCGTAAAAGCAAACTCTGCATCCTTCAAGGCTGTATCGGAGGTGCTTCCGCTCTCGTCGTAGCCTATATAATTTACGCTCCGTGTCGTATCAATCAGCACATCCGACATCTGATTCAGGGAAAGCTGCGCCTCCTGCTGCACATTGATATCGCTGTTCGCCGTCGCATAGCTCCTGGAACCGACCACAATAAAGGTGCACACCGTCAGTACAACGATGGACAAAATTGCCGTCGCGATCAATACTTCCACTAAGGTAAAGCCCTTCTGATCCTTTCTCACACGCATTTTTTCACCCCGCTGCTCTTCCCGATAACCTTCCACGGCACAACCGGCTTTTCCTTCCCGGCACGCCGCTTTCTAGTGTCCGTCGCATCTGCCTGGCACATATCCTGCCTTCCTGCCTGCATATCCGCACCACTGCATCCGCCCCGGCCCGTTAACCCTCTCATTACCTCATATCTGTCCAATCTATCCGATATACTCACCACGGCTACGGCGCCAACTGTACCTCCGACTTTCCCGTAAGCTCCGTCAGCACAATCTCGTACTTCTTGCTGCCTGCCCGCACATGGAGCTTTTCATAAATATCGCCGCTCACCGCATCCTTCGCAAAACCGCCGCTCGCGCGGTTAAACCGGATCTCGATTTTCTTTCCCGCCGTGAGCTCCGTCTCCGATCCGCTCTTGGGTGTGTATGCCACATACACCCTGCTCGTTCCCACCTTCTGCGGGTCCGACGGCACATACGCGCCACTGCCGCTGTCCATAACATACATCCGCGTATACACATTCTGATCCGAATCCCGGTAAAGCTCCATGTAGGCGGAGGCCTTACCCATTGACGTCACCTTACAGTCCGCAATGGCACGCTGGATATTGTTTGCACAGCTCTTGGCATTAGCGCCAAACACCATGATGACAGAGTAAAACACCGTACTTATAATCAGCGCAATGATGGCGATCACAATGATCAGTTCCACCAAAGAGTAACCATTGTTATCGCAGCAATAACATGTGTTATTATTCACTCTTCTGCTTCTTATTCCAGGACGTTTGCTGAATCTTTGCTTTTCCACACCCAAACTTCCGCTTCCTTCCCACTTTTCTTCGATTCTTTCCACAACCGCCGGCAGGCACGGAACCTACTTCTTAATCCAGTTCATGTAGCGTACAATCTCGCTGTAATCGAGCACCAGATTGCCCGCATCGTTCACCTCCGGCGCCTGCGCTCCGTTTTGCATACTGCCTCCGCCATTTACAAACATATCAATCGGCTTAATATTGTCACCAGTGCCGTCGGGCAGATAGTGCACGCTGTCAGCCTCCAGCACACCCGCCAAATCCGTCCCGCCAAGCCTGATGGTGTTCGCTCCGGTCACGGTGATCTTTCCTTTCGCGATAATCAGCCCTGTAAAATCGCAGTCTACCGTCACGTCTCCAAGACAGACGAGCAGCCTTAAATCCGACGCCCTGCAGTTGTGCCCTGTAATGGGAGACACCACGCTGAGTCCAGACAAAGTCACATCGTTTTTAGAAAGATACGCCCATTTATCTGAAGATGTCGTATAACTCACATGGTCCCAATGATTGTCATTCAGATACTTCTCTACCTTTACAGAGTTAATAACGCTGTTAAACACATACTCCGACGCCTTCGCCGGATCGTACGGAGCGGAACCGGTCGTGATGTCGGGATCTGCAAAGGACGGAACTGAGCCGTTGTCCGTCAGATCAAACGTCAGGCTCTTGTACGCATTCTTTATCTGACCGACAAGCGCGAGCACAGACGCGTCTGTCTTGTCGTTCACCACTTCCTCCGCGTTGATGCCGGTCTCCGTGTAAGCGTCCGGATCAACAACCGGGGGATCAGAAGGATCCGGCGTTCCGCCTCCTCCGGTGCCACCCGCAGGAGGATTTAAAGTCGTCTGGTCAACACCCGTAAGCAGGGTCACGCCGCTAGACGAGAGGGCGCTGCTCACGAGGCTGTTGCCGAGAATCGTATACTGGTTTTTCGGGTCCGAAAAATCTCCGAGCTGGAATCCGCCCGAAAGGTATCTGTTAAAATAAGTGTCAATCTCTTCCCTGTTTGCATGGAAATCGTAGTACTGCACGAAGTAGCGTTCCGCATTATCCTTATCCATGACCAGATAATAGTAAAGCAGCGTACCGTTGCGATAAGGCGCATAAACCTTTCTGATATGGTTCATATCTGCCACCCCGAACTCACTTAAGGACTTGCCGCCGAGGCGATAGACCTTCCTGTTAAAATCCACTTCCTGAAAATCGGCGCCATACGCCGCCGTGAAGTCAATAATGTCATTTTCCTTACTGGCGTTTATAGGGTTCTGACCGATCTCGCTCTCCCCCTTCAGCGTTCCGATACACTCCGCGGGGACAAGATAAGCCACCTGGCCGCCCTTTACGGCGATAGACTCGCCCATCATTACCGGGGTTCTGGGTGATGTCGGTGGAAGACCCGCCTCGATCTGTGCTTTATTATATGCCGCCTCGGTGCTGGTCGCATCCTGCCCGATATAGGAATGCCCGGCGATCAGCAGCCTCTTCACGGACGACATATCCACCGTGGAATCTTTGCCGTTAATGATAATGGCGCTGCTCGCCGAGGAATCTATCGCTTCCTCCCCCGGCAATCCGTTGGAAACCGCGTTACCGTAACCGTAATATTCTTTCGTCAGCGCAACCCTGCTACCGACACCGTCCAGGGTCAGATCGTTCGCTACGTAGACCTTGCTGTCAAAACTCGCCGTCGCACTGTATAAAGAAATGTTCTTCGCGTACACGCGGTTATCCTGTTCAAGTACATCCCGGACCAGCAGACTTGACACCCGATCCACTTTGATATCGCCCTTGGAAATCACGCGCAAAGCATTCTCCATGATCATCTGCGTAGCGGCAACCGTATCTTTGCCGACCTGCAGACCACCCTTGCCGTTCGCATCCGTACCCGCGTAGATACTGCCCTCGGTTCTGAGCGAGCCGGGCACATGCACATCAATTCCCTTGTTACCAATCAGAGAATACTGATACAACGCGTCTATGGAGCCGCTGTTCTCAAAGACCAGTTTCGGCACATCCAGACAAATGTCCGTCTGGACGATGGAAACCCTGTCGTCACTGTCCGTGCAGGAAACATAGACATTTTTCAGGATAATGCTGTTATTGTTCACAATCTCCATCACTGAATCGCTAAGCGGCTCAGTGACAGGCCCACCGTTATCCCATGCCGCCACGTCAACGCCCCCCGCCGGGTTAACCACGCCGCGCGGGAAGTTTGCCGCATCCACATAGGCTTCCAGTATTTTTCGGTCATAGAACGCGGATCCGCGCGCCGGATCCTTCAGCTTTTCAACCAGCGTATCCAGATAGGTGGTCATAAAGACGTTGGAACGCGCCGCCTCTGAGTCCAGATTATCCCAGTTGGCGAGCACATCCCGGTAAGCGATGCCCACCGCCTCCGCGGATTCCCGCCGCAATCCCGACATAACCTGCTCCACCACTTCTTCGGCGGTGTAAAAGCTGTTCTTATTGCGGATATCCGCCACCTTTATCATATAGTTCATGTATGCCATCCAGAGCATAGTCGTAGCAAGAATCCCGATCATCGCCATCGCAATAATCACGATGACAATGGCGGACCCCCTGTTGTCACATCTCTTTTTTGCCAGCTTTACAAGCTGTGCCATTTTGCCGCCTGCTCTTCTCATACCTATACCCCTTGTCAGTTCGTCGTGCTGCCCCCGATCACTACCATCCGCATATCTTCGGGGAACCCGTTTGCCGCCGCTCCTGCCTGATAGATGCTGACCGTCACATCGTAGATCAGCTCCGTGGTCTCGCCGGGCAGCGGATCTCTTCCCATAGGGCTGCGCACGCCATCCAGCGTGAAAATATTCATATCGCTGGTTCCGCTCAGATCCATACCTGTTCCGTTAATCTTAAGCTGCTCCGGACGCTCTATCGGCGCACCTGCCAGATATTTCTTCCCCACCAGATTTAAGCCAAGATTTGTCTTCAGCAGAAATTTGTCTTTATGAAGGGCTGCCCCGTGTCCATCCAATATCTCTACAACCGCCTTATAATTCAGCTCCGCCGCCATCAACTGCGGGTCGGAAAGATATTCCGGATCGGTCAGAACAGGCATTCCAGACGCATCGGTTGTCTCATGCCGCTGTTTCGCGATCAGAAGATTCAAATCGGCTCCCGAACCGTTTTTTATGATGATCGTATCGGGCGTAGACGCACCATATAGCGGATAATAGAAGAGATTGACGTTGACCTTATCGTCCTTCGTCTTTGTAATCTTACCGCAGGGCACCTTGTTCACCATAACGCCGGAACCCATATCGCCCGAGGTGTGCCACTCCACATCCGCACCGTTCACATCCTTATAGATAAAATCGTAAACCTGTGTGACTTCCATGTCCACCTTAGGGCGTCCATCCTCATCCACATCCCCGCTGACCGACAGCTCGATCGTAATCGTTCGACTGATCTGGTCAAAAAAAGATGCCGCATTCTTATAGCAGACGTAAGAAGGGTCGGTCGCATCCTGAAGCTTATCATACGCCGTCTCGAGATCCGCGTCCGCAACCCCCGACGCCTTCAGTCTTCCCTGGATGGCGTCCTTCATATCGCCGAACTTGAAGGCGCTCGCAAGCGCCGCCTGCCGATACTTTTCCTCCTCCACAAAGGTGCCGTTCTTCTTGTCGATGCTTCTGGCGTCCGCCAGATCCGCACTGTTGAGGGCACGGTTAGCCGGGTCATCCGCCGGTTTCGACGGATCCGGGTTCAGCGGATTCATGTATCTCCTGCCATCCACCTCGATCTTCGCGTCGTACTCGCTGCCCTGCATGGCAAGCTGCTCCATACTGAACACATAGAGACCGGGCACTGCCGCTCCCGAGGGACCGGCCTCCAGATCACTCCGCTCCTCCACTTTTCCCTTGATCATCCTGCTGTCTATCACATAGAAGCCATTCGACGGGTCTGCGAACTGCTCTTTGATCTCATCGATATCATATGCCTTCAGCCCTTCCATGATATCCTGCGCCACCGTGGTGGCACGCAGGGTCTTTCTGGACTTGATGTTAATCCGGTTGGAAGAGACAAACAGATTCATAAGCGGAATCACGATAATAGCAAGAATAACAACCGCTATCAAAAGCTCCAACAAGGAAAATCCGGCGTCCTTATTCACTTTTCGCGCTTCTTCCGCTGTCGTCAAACCGCTGACCCCCTGTCTGCTGTCACTCATCCTGCCACACGTCACTCTGCTTCCTCGTTCTCGTCCGCTTCACCTTCCGCGCCATCCTCCAGATCGGGAAGATTACTCTCGCTGCGGATTACCCGCGTGCCAAAAATATTGTCCGTGCCGAGAAGCACGCCGCCAAAGTCTGGCTCCTCGTACTCCTTGCCCTCCTGCTCGGGCACACAGAACATGTTCACGGACGTCGTGCCCCGAAGGAGCCCCGTCTGCTCGTCATAGACAACTGACAGATTATCAATGACCATGCGGTCTGTCTGCATACAGATATTTTTCACGCTCCGTTTCAGTCCCTCGTAAGAGACTTCGTAATTGAGCGTAGCCTTGCGGTACTTCAGATGGAACGGATTTACACCTTCCGCGTTCTGTGTATCTGCCGCATCCGGCGTGGGCGCCTCCTGCGTCCCCGTCGCGTCCTCGATTTCCTCCACCTCTTCGATCTCGTAGGTGGCGTCGGGCATTTCCTCATCCTGCGCCTCCACGACAGGCACTTCCACCAGTGCGTCTATCGTGACGGACTGTACTTTCATCGGGGAGAGCAGTTCCTGATTGATTGCCAGAAGAACCGCGTTCTCCTCACGCACATCCACCGGGAAAAGCTGGTAAATTTCCTCCATCTCCCGCCTCATCTGCGCCGTCTGGCTCTCGTAACTGTCCCTGTTCTCAGATTTATTCTGCAGATCCGCGATTCGCTGCTCAAGCTGCTGGTTCTCCTCCACCAGCGCCTCCGTCTTCTCCATCGTCGGCTGGAAAACGAGACAGTAAGAGCTGACAACGGCAAGAACCCCAAGTAAGCCAAGTAACAGCAATACATCCCTCTTTGATACTTTCATCTTCCTCGCCTCCTATTCCGCCGTTCCGTCCGCAGCTACGTCCGTTCCATCGTTTTCTGTTCCTTCCGTCTCCTCCGGTTCATACCCCACATCCTGATACGCCGCCGTCACCGTAAAGTTCACCGTGTGCTCGCCGCTCTCCTCGTTCTCTTCCTCCACGATGGAAGTCACCGTCACCAGTTCCGGGACAAGCGAATGGAAGGTACGCATCTGCTCCACAGTCTCACCCGCGTCATCCTTCGTCTGCACCCGCATATTGATGACAACCTCATAAGGATCGCTGGAAAGCGAGATCACATTCACGTTGGACGGCAGCTTATCTTCCAGTTCCCCGAGAAACTCCTCCAGCTCCTCGTTCCGGCTCTCCGTCGCCGTATACATGGCATCCACCATGAGATGCTCGTTCTTCACCGCAACATATTCGTTGTAAATCGGGATAATGTCCTCCAGACTTCCCGCCTGCGCTTTCAATTCCATGTTCGTCTTCGTCAGCTTCGCATAACCGGCTAACGGAACCGCGGCGAGTGCGGCAGCCGCCACAAGGCCGACGCCAAACACCGTGTAAGCGAGGGGTGCCCAGTTTGTTCCCCGCTCACCGCCCTCCTGCTTCGCCTTCTTGTCTTTGCCGCGTTTTTCCGCTTCTTTCTTAAAGCCAAGAGGAGCGACAGCCGCACCCGCACAGGCTATGTACTCACTGAAACACTCGTTCTTAAAGTTGCGCATCAGGTTCCAGCCCGCCGCTTCCTTCAAGACCTTTACCGGCATATTGGTTTCACGGAAGAGCATCTCGTCCAGTCCCTTAAAATCCGCGCCGGTACCCGTGATCAGAATCCGTTCGACGGCTCCGCCGGAACCTCTGGAAGCATAGTAGTCGATAACCCTCGTGATACCGCCGATCAGCGGCATTACCGCTTCCCGCACATCCTCCAGTGCCTTGTCTTTCGCAGACATCGCTGCCGTCTCCGCGCTCTCAGACTCCTCGCCCGCGCCTGTCTCCGGGACAATACACTCATTTCTCTGCAGGACGCGGATCGCCTGTTCCACAGAACTGATCTCACCCCAGCAAAGCGAGTTCATCACCGTTTCCAGGACTTCATCTACGCCGTAGGAAACGCTTCTTGTGAACGTCAGCACGGAATTTTCCACCGCCATCACCAGAGAAGACCTCTCGTCTATCTTAACAACAATGTGTCTGCCTTTCGCACACTCATCCTTCACTACCTGGAAAATACTGTTACCGGCATAGTCGATCGCTGCCACTTCCAGTTTCAGCGCCTTTGCCAGATCGTAGTAACCCGTCAGAAGCGCCATTGGCACTGCCATCACAAGCAGCTTATACTGCTGGGCTCCCTTATTCTCCCCAATGATTCCCAGAATGGTGTAGGCAAGCTGATACTGGCTCAAATCCACAGGAAAATAATCCGTAGCATTGGCGTTGACCACATCCGCGATCCGGTTCTCTTTTACAAAAGGAATGGTAACCTCACGGCTGGCAATCTTCGAGGAGGTGATCGTAAACACCACCTGCCTGGCCTTCACATGGTTCGCCGCAAGCGCGCCCCTCAAATTCTCCACATACTCCGGGGAAACCATCAGCGCGCCGTCGTTGATGACCTCCGCACCGTTGGAAACCGTAAAGCTCTTATAGATCTTGTGCGTCTTCGCCTTGTAATCTACCTCACAGATTTTGGTAAGCGAATAACCGATCTCCATCGCAATCGCCTTAGCAGCCATGTATCCTTTCCTCCCTCACCTGTTTATTCTGTCGCATTTTCCCATACTGTTTTTAATACATATATAACTAAATAAAGTCTATAAAGAGACAATAAACCTGCCGGAGATGCCGGGCAGGTGAATTTTCCTAAGTTAATTTGTCTGTCCGCGCAGCGCTGTGTTGCTCGAAAAACCTCCGGTTTCCCTCGCATCGTCTGTCTGCCTGTCCGCGCAGCGCTCATAGCCATCGCGTAAAATACCAGTTCAGCATCTGTTCGCCCCACAACGCTGCGATCAGAACCCCCATAGACAAATACGGACCCATCGCCAGTACACGACCCTCGCCGCTTACTTTCATACGGATCACGTGGATGACTGCACCGAGAACGCAGCCAAGCAGAAAGGCCAGAATAATCAGTTTCCAGCCAAGCAGCAGCCCACAGGCCGCCATCAGTTTCACATCGCCGCCGCCGATCGCTCTCCCGCCGGTGGCATAGTACAAAATTGCTAACACGATACTGACAGAAAAGAGGCCGATCAAGTAGGTAAGGATGTTGGAAAAGTCCGTCGCTGCCCGGACCAGCCCCAGTGCCAGTATAAAAAGATTGATTCCAAAGGGAATCTCATATGTCCTAAAATCGATCACGCTCAAAACAAGGAGCGCGGAAGCCATCAGACAGTAGAGTAGGGATTCTATGCCGAGGCCGCCTGTCCATACGATACAAACGTATAAGATTCCGTTCGCCGCCTCAATCAGAGGATACTGGACAGAAAGTTTTGCGCCGCATTTGCGGCATTTACCCCGCAGAGCGAGGAAACTGCATATCGGAACCATATCGTACCATCTCAGATGATAACCGCAGCTCATACAGTGGGAGGATGTCTTAACGATATCCTCTTTCTCCGGGATACGGAAGATGCAGACATTCAAAAAGCTGCCGATCACGATGCCGAAGAGGAATATGATGCTGTAAAATAAGAGATCTGGTAACATATCGTTTCCTTCTGTGGGATATTAGTCTGTAACGTATTACCCCCCCCCCTATGCAAAAAGACGTTTTTTTTAATCCGCTTTTTGCATAGGAGGCGAGGGGTTATGCCGTATTACTTATGTTTTTGGTTTGTTACGCTGTGGTTGACTTAATGCTTAAGGTGTCGTCTTAATCTTACCAGAAGGTTCAACATCGCCGCCATTGTTTATCACATGCCACACTTCTTTTGAAGTATCATAAACTAATTCAATTTGGATATTCGCATCTACATATGCTTTGGAAGATACTGTACAGCCTTTCGCCGAAGCGTCATCCATCAGACCTTGAGCATTTGTACCAGTGGTTCCAATAAATCCCTGCAAGTCAGACGAGATAGCAACGTCTGTGCCGCTAGCGGCTTTCGTCATCGTTAACGTTCCTGCAAGCGTTACGTCCGGATCTGCCGCGATTACCTGCATCGCATCAATATAGCCTTGAATGCTCGCCTGATCAGCTGCAACTCTGGACTTCTCCACATACTTCAGATACTGAGGCGCCAGCACCACGATCAGGATCGCCATGATCGCGACAACGATGATCAGCTCGACGAGGGAGAAACCTTTGTTGTTCATGTTCTCTTTCTTCATTGTTTCCTTCTCCTTTTCATCATAGAAATTTTGGGTTGTTTTCGGGTTACATTTATCTTAAACGCGGCTGTTCCCTACCCAGCGCGCCTAATTCAAAGTATGTGGATTCCGTTTGCGGTGTCCGCGTGATATCTTATTATATTTATATTCAGACTGTTTTATAAATTATCCAGCGCCGAATACATCGTCACCATAGGAGCCATCACCGCCGCAATTAGGAAACCGACAATGCCCGCCAGCACGATGATGATCATAGGCTCCATCGCCGCCATCAGCGACTGCACCGCCATCTCCACTTCCTCTTCGTAGTAGTCCGCCAGTTTATTCAGCATCTCCTCGGTGGAACCTGCCTCCTCACCGATCCGCATCATATGGTAAACCATAGGCGGGAACAGGCCGCAGGTCCGTACGGGCTGGGAAAGCGGCACACCAATCATGATCTGCTCAACCGCTTCCTTCAAGGCCTCTTTAAACCAGATATTCGTCATGGTGTCCGACACGATATCCACCGCCTCAATCAAAGGCACACCCGCTGTCAGCAGTGTGCTGAGCGTTCTCGCCATCTGGGCGCTGGCCGATTTCACCACCAGATTTTTGACCGCTGGAATCTTCATCTGCAGTTTCCCGAAGAGATGTTTTCCCGAGTAAGTCTTCGCATAAGCCTTGAGGGCAAATACTATACCAATAATGGCCGGAACGAGTATGTACCAGTTGTTCTTAATGAAATTGCTCATGCCGACTACCGCCAGCGTGATCGCCGGGAGCTCCGTCCCCAACTGCTCGAACATATCCATATAGCGCGGGATGACGAACACCAGCATGACAACCACGACCGCCACCGCAATCAAAGCAACCACAATCGGGTAGATCATCGCCTTCTTGACCATGGCCTGCGTCTTCGCAGACTTCTCAAATTGTATGGCCATACGTTCCATCGCCGTGTCAAGACTACCGGACGCTTCACCCGCTCTCGCCATCTGCACCAGAAGCTCCGGGAATACCCCCGGATGCCCCGAAAGGGAATCCGCAAAGCTCTCACCCTTCTCCACATCCGCGCGCACAGCGTAAAGAGCCTTCTGCATCTTTTTATTTTCCGTGGAATCCGCCAGCATATTTAAGGTCTCGATAATCGTGACACCGGCACGGGTAATACTTGCAAACTGCCGGCAGAACACCGCCATGTCCCGGGGTGTGGGCTTGCCACCGATATCGATACTGATATCCCTTGTCAGTGCGTTCTGCTCTTTCAGTTCCAGCACAATAAGACCCTGATTCTTCAGATCCCTAAGCACAAGATCCTTGTTATCAGCGTCTTTACTGCCTTTAATCTCTTTTCCGCCTTTATCGATCGCGACATATCCCCAGACTGCCATAGCATATCCTCCGTACTTCCCCTGTGTACTTTCATGCAGGTATCTTCCTGCAAGAGTTTGCATGCGTCCCCTGATCTGATACCAGAGATAATAGCGCCGATTTTCTCATTCGGTACTAATTTACTATGTACATTAAACTATAGCACTTTTAGACGAAGAATGCAAGAGCCACCACCCCGTCTTCTGCCTCTGACATCATTTTCCCCATTTTATGTAAAAGCGGGTATTTCTGTTCCATGTTCCCTCTCATATCCTTCCCGGTACAAATTGTCGGCCTCCTCCTCTTTTAACTGGAAACAGGTCTGTAATATGCCCGTGATATATTCTTTAGACTGTTTCTGCATCACGGTTTCTCTCACAAACGCAGTCGCACACCGGTTTTTTTCCTCTTTTATTCCTTCTTTTATTCCCTGCTCTCTTCCTCTCTGCACAAATTTATCCACCACTTCACACATCGTCACTTTACCCCCTCTCTTCTGGACGGCTTCCAGCTTTTCCATATTATTGATAAAATATATCTCTCCTGTCAATGCGTGCAGCATGCGCATTGTTCCGGCCACATCCACAATCTTCTGATCCGTCGGCTCATATTTCTTTCCTTCCGCCAGATAGTCCACCACGATTTTCATATCGCCCCGAAATCGCTGTCTGACCTGTTCTGACAGTCTTTTCATCGGATACACATGTACTCTGACATTATCTATGTATTTTCTGACCATACCGTGAATCCTTTTCATACGGAAAAAGTGGTACAAATCCGAACCGCCATTCCACACGCGTTCTCCCCAATACAAGACCAGCGTGATTACCGGGTATGTGTCCTCCCCATCATACTGCTGCCGATAGACCGCTCCCTCATATCCGGCTTTGCGAAGCACAATTCTGTAATCCGGGCCGGACTGATTTTCCAACGTATACTGCAATGCAATCCTGCCATTTCTCATTTCATATTTGCTCACGTCATTATACTGATTATGCAGCGCACCGTTTGCCGCCGGATATAGCGATTCCGTTGGCGCCGGCTTTAAATCTTTTGGGAAAACCATCTGTCTCTCCTTATGTGTGCAGAGCCACCAGGACTTCCTCTTTTCCATCTGTCTGTCCTGCAAACTCTGCCTATGTCTGTGAAATTATGGCAGAATCTGCCAGAATAACCGATGCGGATACAAGATCCACCCATAGATACAGCCGGCCTCACACACCATGATGACCGGCTGATTTGTTTTTAGAATATATCTTCCGCTAGATTTTGTCAAGCTTTTTTTGTTCTAATTATAAACGATTTTTAGAATATCATTTGTTACCCTTCTCCCACTCCACAGGATTCCTACAGGTCAAAGGATACCCGCATCATCTCCTGTACCGAGGTAATTCCCTCCAGCACGTACTTGGTAGCGCTCATGCGCAGGGTGTTCATCCCTTCCTCCAGCGCTTTCTTCTTGATATCTTCCGCGGTTCCGCCCTTGCTTATAATAGATTTCAGAGGCTGACTCACCTCCATAATCTCATAGACGCCGATACGCCCTTTAAACCCGGTGCCATCACATCTCGGGCACCCGCATGGCTCATAGATCGTCACATCCGTGTCCGGCTCCAGTTGTAAAAGCTCCAGCTCCTCGGCGTCCGCCTTTTTCTGCCGCCTGCACTCAGGGCAGAGTCTGCGCACCAGTCTCTGGGCAATGACGCCGATCGTGGAGTCAGCGATCAGATACGGCTCGATTCCCATATCCGCCAGACGGGTGATCGTGCTTGCCGCGGAGTTGGTATGCAGGGTGGATACCACCAGGTGACCCGTGATAGATGCCTGCACGGCGATCGAGGCGGTCTCCTGGTCCCGGATCTCACCGATCATGATGATATCCGGATCCTGACGCAGAATCGAGCGCAGGGCGGATGCGAATGTCAGGTCCGCCTTCGTGTTAACCTGCACCTGGTTGATGCCGTCGATATTTGCCTCCACCGGGTCCTCGACGGTGATGATATTCACATCTTCCTTATTCAGCTCACTGAGCGCCGTGTACAGGGTGGTGGACTTACCGCTTCCCGTAGGTCCTGTCACCAGCAGGATTCCATGGGGATGCTTTAATATATGATCGAATTTTTTCAGCTCATCCGGTTTTAAGCCAAGCTGGCTCTTCTCCTTTGTCAGGGCGTTCTTGGACGTAAGACGCATAACGATCTTTTCCCCGTAGACCGTGGGCAGGATGGAAACACGGATATCAAACTCCTTTCTGTCCACAATCTGGGTGATACGGCCGTCCTGCGGTTTTCTCTTCTCGGAGATGTCCATGCCGCCAATGATCTTGATACGCGCCACGATCGCCGGCAGAAGCCTTATGCTGTAAACCGCTTTCTCATAAAGTGCGCCATCAATACGGTAACGGATCCGTACCTGCTTTTCCATAGGCTCAATATGAATATCGGAGGCGCGCTGTCTGACCGCCTGGTCGATCATACCTTTGACGAGCTGCACGATAGGGGAGTTGTTGACATCCTCACTGTACATGTCCTCCTGCTCGACTATCTGGCTCTCTTTTTCTCTGGTATATTCCTCCAGAGCGGAATTCACTTCCGCCTGTCCGTAATAATTGTCCAGCGCCAGCATAACGCTGCCCATAGTGGCAACCACAGGCTCCACCTGCAGGTTCGTAATGATGTTGATATCATCCATTGCCCCGATATCCATGGGATCGGACATTGCCACCCGGAGCACATTCATATTATCCGGCGAATACTCGAAGGGGATCGCCCGGTGTTTCTTCAAAACATTCGCGGGCACAAGATCCAGAATCTCCTGCGGAATCTCAGTGTTCTGCAGGTCCACCATGTCATAGTGGAACTGTTTGCTCAGCGCCCTGGCGATATTCTCCTCGGTAGTGATACCCTCATCCACCAGCGTCTCGCCCAGTTTCCGTCCGCTGCCCTTCTGCCGTTCCAGTCCTCTCTGCAGATCTTCCTCCGTAATAACGCCGTTTTGTACAAGCACGTCTCCCAGACGCAGTTTTTTTCTCTTATAGTCCATAGTCAGCCCCCATTCGGCCAAAACCGTTTCGCGCGGTGGCACTTCCTCACATTACTTTATTCTGCATTCCGTCGGGATCCTGGGCAAACTGTATCGCCATCTCCCTGTCGATCTTTCCCTCGTAAAAAAGCTGTATGATCGCGTCGTCCATGGTAATCATACCCAGCTTTCGATTGGTCTGCATGACGGACGAAAGCTGATGGGATTTTCCTTCACGTATCAGATTCCTCACCGCATGGTTCGCATGCATCACTTCAAAGGCAGCCACGCGCCCATGCCCGTCCATCGTCGGAATAAGCTGCTGGGAAACAACGGCTTCCAGAACATTTGCAAGCTGTACCCTGATCTGCTGCTGCTGATGGGGCGGGAATACGTCGATCACACGGTCCACGGTACTGGCCGCACCGATGGTGTGCAGGGTAGAAAGTACAAGATGCCCGGTCTCCGCCGCCGTGATCGCGACGCTGATGGTTTCAAAGTCGCGCATCTCACCGACCAGAATGACATCCGGGTCTTCACGGAGCGCCGCTCTCAGCGCATTGGCATAATTCTGGGAATCCAGTCCGATCTCTCTCTGGTTTACCATTGCCATCTTGTGCTGATGCAGATACTCGATCGGATCCTCCAGCGTAATCACATGCGCGTCCCGGTTATTGTTAATCTTGTCAATGACAGCCGCAAGTGTGGTTGACTTACCACTGCCCGTAGGTCCTGTCACGAGAATCAGCCCACGCTTGCGCTCATAGAGATTGATAACAGACTCCGGCACACCCAGTTTCTCAGGCGCCGGCACCTTCGTGCCGACCAGACGAAGTGCCAGGGCTGCGGAGCCTCTCTGCTTGTATACATTGACACGGTACCGCCCAAGTTCCGGTATCGAGAAAGACATATCGTACTCGCCCCGCTCTTCAAAGCGCTCCCGCTGTATATCGCTCATAATGGAATAAGCGACCGCAAGCGTATCCTGCGGCGACATTTTCGGGTACTCCATGGTAACCAGATTTCCATTGACGCGCATCTTGGGCGGTATTCCCACCGTGATATGTACATCAGACGCGCCGGCATCGTTCGCCGTCCGCATTATCTCCTGTATCGTCGGCATTTCCTCTTCCCCCTCCTGCCATTTAGATTCGTTACAATTCACATACACCAGTTTTTATGATACGATTCATCTGTGTGAGCAGCAACTTCATAGATTCTCAGATAATCGGAATCTCCACATACTCCTCCTCATCGACTTTTATCCCATTTTTCTTTAACAGATCCATATTCATGACATGACGGTTGTCCAGTGTCCGCATGATATCTCTGATTTCCAGATCCTCATACAGCTCCGTATCCGCCAGGTCAATAACGCTGTTATCACGGAACATCAGAATCAGGGGACGCAGGATGTCTGCCTCGTTAGCTGCCAGCACAAGCGCTTTCTCCCCCGTATTCAGCTCTATACTGACCCCGGGCACAAGAATATTGACAGACTGGATCAGCGCCTCCACCACCTTGCTGTGGTACACTTCCGGATTAGCCAGCAGAAATTTCAGGGCCGTCACCTCGGAAGCAGGTTCCTCGTCAACCTTCATGGCTGTCATCCTGTCGTATGTCTCAGCCACAGCCAGAACCCTGGCTCCATTTACCAGTCTGATTGAAGAGATATCTGTCCCTGTCTTCTTGCTCAGCAGCATCTTTTGTGTCTGGGAACAGATCCGTCTGATATTGGGTTTGGCGGGAAAAGCAGTCTCAAGAAGAGCATGTCCTTTCTCCTCCCTGATTTCCATCGTCATATCGACCAGCGTCCCCCCTGCGGCTGCTTCCTCCTCAAAACGCATGATCTTTCCGACATCGTGGACGAGAGCAGCCTGTACCGTCTCCATCTGCTCCTCCACGCGCATATTCATAACATTTGTTATCATAGCACAGAGAATGGCCACATTCAGGGAGTGCTTATAGATGTAGTCCTCCTTGCTGCGCAGGTTCTGCAGAAAATTAATTCTGGCGTCCATGTGCCCGTAATTTTTGATGATATTGGAGGCAATCATCTGCGTCCTCTGCGTCCGTCCGGTCGCCGCAATCGCATCCAGCTCTTCCCTGATCGAGAACACGCACATAGTCTGAAAACGCTCAAACTCGATGTCCGCTCTCGTCATGGGAGGTACCGGCTCTGCGGGCTCCAGAATAAAAATCCCTAACAGCCCGAAATTCTTCACACTGTTGATACCCTGTACCGTCAGCTTGGAATTTCTCTCATAGAGCAGAACACCGTTTTTATTGTAGATAGGACGCGCCAGTCTCATTCCCGTTTTCAAATCTTCGCTCTTTATAAAACGCATTGTCCCATTCCCTCCATTCTATCATTCGCAAAACTCCTGCCGCTATTACATGCCAAACGCTTCATACCCCTCTTTCAGCTTTTCCAGCGCCCGTTTCTCAATCCGTGATACATAGCTTCTGGAAATGCCGAGTCTGTGACCGATCTCACGCTGGGTAATCTCCTCCCCACTCAAAAGACCGTAGCGCATCAAAATGATCTCACGCTCCCTGTCCGAAAGTCTGTCAGTAATCAGACTCTTCAGCCTGTGCAGCTTATCCTCCACTTCCATCCTGTCGATCACATCCACCTGATCCTGCTCAATCACATCAAGCAGGCTGATCTCGTTTCCCTCCCTGTCCGTACCGATGGGTTCATACAAAGATACTTCCCGGGAAGTCTTTTTCTTCGCGCGCAGGAGCATCAGCAGTTCATTGTCTATGCAGCGTGACGCATAAGTGCTGAGTTTTCCCTTTCCCGCGTCAAAGGAATCTATCGCTTTAATCAATCCGATGGTGCCGATGGATATGAGGTCTTCCATGTCCTCGTCCACGTTCTGGTATTTCTTGGCGATATGCGCAACCAGACGCAGATTCCGCTCTACCAGAATCCCTTTGGCCTCCCCGCGCTCTCTTTCACTGCCTGTTTTAAGCTGCCCCAGATATACGGCCTCATCCTTCGCAGAAAGTGGCTGGCTGAATGTTTTCAAAAAGGGCCTCCAAAGTCCATTTACTCTATTCTATGACCCGGCGGCTTCCCAAGTGCCTTTCCATCTGTCCCAATTACAATATAGACACATAACTATTCAGTTTCAACTTATGTACTTTGTTTTTTCATATATATTATACAGGCATAACCGGCGAAAGTCAAAATAGAAACGCCGCAAATACCGCATTGCTCACGTCAACGCCACGGGGTGTAAGCCGCAGGCGGTCCCCTCTTCGCTCCATCAGCCCCTGCGCTGTGAAAGTTTCGATCTGTTTCCTGTAAATTTCATCCGCACTTTTCTTAAAATACTGCCGGAACTCTCCCAGATCTACTCCTTCCGTCAGTCGAAGCCCCAGAAACATAAATTCCTCCATCTGCTCTAACGGGGTGAGGAGCTGCACCTCACAGCGTCCCGTCCGCCGCAGCATTTCCGCAAACGTCGCAGCCTGCTTCCCTTCCTCTATGTACATCCCCCGCTCCGTTGCTGTTCCGGTGATGTGCGCAGTCTGCTCTGCCTTCGATCCTGCGGCATGTATCAGAATGCCAGAATCCAAATCTCTGTCATGCGCTTCCATCTGCTCCACACAAACCGCATAATCCGAATGCCTGTCCGGATTTTTCCACCTCACATTTTCTACCATGGAGGACGCCCCCAGCCCGAATCCCACATAGTCTCCCCTGCGCCAGTACACTTTGTTGTGGCGGCACTCCCGCCCCTCCCTTGCGTAGTTGGAAATCTCGTAACGGTGAAACCCCGCCTCTCCCAGAGCTGTTCCTGTCAGTTCATACATCTCCCGGTCCTCGTCCTCGTCTGGAAACAGATACGTATTTCGGTTTACATAAAGCGGCGTTCCCTCCTCCAGAATCAGACTGTATGCAGAAATGTGCTCGGGCGAGAGCCCGACGACCCTCTCCAGCGTTTTTCTGTACGAAGCTATGCTCTGACCCGGCAGCCCCGCCATCAGGTCAATATTGATATTGTCAAATCCCGCTGTTCTAGCCAGCCTGTAAGTCTCCAGAAAGCTGTCGTAATCGTGAATCCTTCCGATACGCGCCAGTTCTTCGTCATCCGTTGACTGCAGGCCGATGCTGAGGCGATTAATACCATACGTTATGTAATTTTTAAGTTTCTCCGCCACCGCTGTTCCGGGGTTGCATTCTATTGTAATCTCGACATCCTCAGCCACGGCAAAACCGTCCCTGATCTGTTCCAGAATCCTTCCTGTGTCCCTTGATGAAAGAAGAGACGGCGTACCCCCGCCAAAAAAGATGGAGACCACCCTGTGATCTCCATAAAATATCGACTGTTCTCTTATTTCCCGCAGCAGTAAGTTTACATAACTATCCATTTCTCCGTCAGTTGCCGGGCCGGAGAGAAAGTCACAGTAAAAGCATTTCCTGACGCAGAATGGAATGTGAATATAGATACTTAAACTTCTCATTGCAGCCTCCATCCCGAAGCATACAGGGAACCGCTCCCCGCTCCTCAATTGTCATCCAGTTTCAGCACGCTCATAAAGGCGCTCTGTGGAATCTCCACGTTGCCCACCTGGCGCATGCGTTTCTTACCCTCCTTCTGCTTTTCGAGCAGCTTCTTCTTCCGGGTGATGTCTCCGCCGTAACACTTGGCAAGAACGTCCTTCCTCATCGCCTTAACTGTCTCTCTGGCGATGATCTTTCCTCCCACCGCCGCCTGAATGGGAATCTCAAAGAGGTGCCTCGGAATCTCGTCCTTCAGCTTCTCGCACATCTTCCTGCCCCGCTCGTAGGCGCTGTCCGCATGGACGATGAAGGAGAGCGCGTCCACCTCGTCATGGTTGATCAGAATATCCAGCTTCACTAACTTCGACTGCTCGTACCCCTTTAGCTCATAGTCAAAGGAGGCGTAACCTCTGGAACGGGATTTCAGCGCATCGAAAAAGTCATAGATAATCTCGTTCAACGGCAGATCATATTTTAAGAGCGCGCGGGACGCCTCAATGTACTCGGTGCTGATATAACGGCCTCTCCGCTCCTGGCAAAGCTGCATGATCGGGCCGATAAACTCGGTGGTCACCATGATTTCCGCGCTGACCACCGGCTCCTCCATGTAGTCTATCTCGGAAGGGTCCGGCAGATTGGAGGGATTGGTCAGCTCGATCATCTCCCCGTTTGTCTTATATACTCTGTAAATAACCCCCGGCGCGGTGGTCACCAGATCCAGATTGTACTCTCTCTCCAGACGCTCCTGTATGATCTCCAGATGCAGCAACCCGAGAAAGCCACAGCGGAAGCCGAACCCAAGGGCAATGGATGTCTCCGGCTCGTAGTTTAAGGAAGCGTCGTTTAGCTTCAGCTTTTCCAGCGCGTCCCGCAGATCCGGGTATTTGGCACCGTCCGCCGGGTACATACCGCAGTAGACCATGGAGTTGACCTTCTTGTAACCGGGAAGCGGCTCTGCACAGGGATTGTCCACATCCGTCACCGTATCACCCACAGCGGTATCCTTCACGTTCTTGATAGAAGCGGTGAGATATCCCACCATCCCCGCCGCAAGCTCGTCGCAGGGAATAAACTGTCCCGCGCCGAAATACCCGACTTCTACCACCTCTGCGGTGGCTCCTGTCGCCATCATTCTGATCTTCGTGCCTTTTCTGACCCTGCCCTCCTTGATGCGGCAGAACACGATCACACCCTTGTAGGAATCGTAGACGGAGTCAAAAATAAGCGCCTGCAGCGGATTGTCCGGGCTGCCGCCGGGAGCAGGAATTTTCTCCACGATGGCCTCCAGCACTTCCCCGATGCCGATACCGTTCTTCGCGGAAATGAGCGGCGCATCCTGCGCCTCTATGCCGATCACGTCCTCAATCTCATTCTTTACCCGCTCCGGATCCGCGCTCGGCAGGTCAATCTTGTTGATCACGGGGAACACGTCCAGATCGTGGTCCAGCGCCAGATATACATTTGCAAGCGTCTGCGCCTCAATGCCCTGGGCCGCGTCCACCACAAGGATCGCCCCGTCACAGGCTGCCAGGGAACGGCTCACCTCATAGTTAAAATCCACATGGCCGGGCGTGTCGATCAAGTTGAAAATATACTCATTGCCGTCTTTCGCCTGATAGACGATACGCACGGTCTGGGCCTTGATCGTAATACCCCGCTCCCGCTCCAATTCCATATTGTCCAGTATCTGCGCCTGCATCTCACGGCTTGTCAGAAGCCCTGTCTGCTCGATGATCCGGTCCGCCAGCGTGGACTTGCCGTGATCAATGTGGGCAACGATACAAAAATTTCTGATTTTGCTCTGATCCATTGTACACCTCTGTTACCTTTCGTCGTTTCGGAGAATGCCACAGCAATTTAGAAGTTCTTCCCACGCAAGTATATCAAATTGTCTTTAGGATGTCCACATCAATCGCCCTCCGGCGCATCCTCCTTTGACGCATCCCCCCGCTCCGGCTCCCTGCCGCTGAAAACAAGATCCAGCACATGGGCTAAGGGCTCACAGGCATTATGTATTTCCTCCTCCGTATTGTTCTGCGCGCCCAGCTCGATCAGCAGGGATTTGGGACAAAGGTGCATATTGTAACGGTATGCTTTCAGATAGATCCTGCGGGCAATTCCCGGGTAATACTCGTTGCATGCCGTCTGCATCTGGAAGGACAGCGCCAGATTGTCCGCCAGATAGGGATTTTCCAACTGCGCAATCGCCCCCTTTTTCGTTCGGCACAGCCCGTTAAAAAACATGAACTGCGCGGTGGGGCGGCCCTGTAAATCCATGACAAGACGCCTGTCCGCCGGCATCTCATCCCGGTGCAGGTCGATCACCGCCTCAATGGAAGGGTTATCCCGTAAAATTCCCTCAATGGCAGGCAGGGAAACATTGTAGGCATAAGATCTGTCCTCGTCGTAACATCCTTTATCATGTATCACATTATAGCCGTAACGCTCCCGCAACAGACTGGCCAGATATTCCCCCGCTCCCAGAATTCCGCTGTTTTCGTCACCGGGAACAGAATCCACAAAATTCTCCTTGGAATGGGTGTGGTAAATCAGGATCTGCGGCGCGTCCGCACTTCCCTGTATCCGCATATCCTTATCCCTGAGCGCATCCGCCTGCAAAAGCTGCTCTCCGGCCACAGTCGTGCTGTCCACTGCATAAAAAGCCTTGACCAGCGATTCGTAAGAGGATAATTCCTCCCACTTGTAGCGGTAGCTCTTCTCCTCCACGCAGGCAAACGACTGCTCCTCAGGCATATCGTCCACCTCCCCTTCCTCCTCCGTCTCCTTTTCCTCTTTCTGTTCTGCTTCAGATAAATAACGCTCGTTTTCTTTTAAAAGCGCCGATTCCATATTCTTTTCCAGATGCATGGCATCATCGCCGTACTCAAGCGCCTCCTCCGGCAGTCCCTTGTGATCCTCGTCGCTTCCCTCTGTCAGAAGAAGTCTGGCGTAATCGCTCTCCGTCACGCCATCCTCCCCGTTTTCCAACGCATAGAGCAGCCCCGGATACGGGGCGAGCAGAGCGCCACGCCAAAAATTCTCCCCCGATGCATTAGAGTCTGTCTCGCTCATTCTGCAGATTCCGGGCAGATAAGGCTCCATAATGAGCTCCTCCACAATTCCGTGCATGGCGGAAACCTCTGATTTTTTCTCCCGCTCCCGCAAAAGTTCAGCACCACCAAATCCGAACGCAATAATAACAACCGCTATTAAAATTATTTTCAACTGTTTCCTATTTTTGTACATACTAAGTTATATGCACGTCAAATAGTGGTTCATGCGTATCTGTTCAGTCAGTGTCCTCACTCTCACAATACCAGATCCATTGAAATCGTCATCGGAGACGGAAATATCAGAAATTCAGCGCGCCGTTTATCCCGTCACAGATAATATGGCTGATCTGGCGTATTTGCTGATCCACGTCCTTTGTGGTCACATACATATTATTCAATTCCTTGAGGGTGGCAGGCCGCTCTCCCATGGCATCCCCCACGATCGTCGCCGCGTCCACCACCGTCGGCACACCAAGCGCCAGCACCGGAATATGAAGCGTCTCCTCTGTGATGGCGTTTCTGTGATTTCCCACACCGGAGCCGGGATGAATGCCCGTGTTCGTGATCTGGATGGTGCGGTTCAGACGTTTGGTAGAACGTGCTGCCAGCGCGTCGATCGCAATCACCATATCCGGCTTCGTCTCCTTGATCACCCCCTTGATGATCTCCGCGGACTCCATGCCTGTTTTCGCCATAACACCCGGCACCAGACTGCTCACCAGATGCATCTTCGTACGGTTGTACGCAACCTTGCCGTACTCCATCACAATATGCCTGTTGACAAAGAGATTATCCACCACATTTGGTCCGAGGGAATCCGCTGTGACTTCCCGGTTGCCCAGTCCCACCACCAGAATGGACTGTTCTTTGTCGGGATTCGGGAGGATCCCCCGGAGCTGTTCCGCCAGAATGCGGGATATCTCCTGATGATAGTCCTCCTCCGGCTCCGTCATGGCGGGCGCCTCCAAAGTGATGTAGGTGCCCATAGGTTTTCCCAACGCCCTGGCCCCGTTTTTCGTCTCTATATCCACCCGGGTGATATGCACGTCGCTCTCCTCGTCATAGTTCTCCTCAACCTTCACTCCATGAAGCCCGGACTCTTCTTCTCCAATACCTTCTCTGGCTTCCAACGCCAAGTCCGTCCTGACATTCGACCAGCTATCCATAGCAATTTCCATTCCTTTCTGGCTTTGCAGCCGCTTACTTTTCTTTTGCAGCTATTATATTTTATGCGCCAATCTCCCGCATGCCCATTTTGTTTTCTATTTTTTGCAAAAATAAACAAAATATGTATTGACATCCCCATTTCCATAATCTAAAATAATATGCGTGTGTGTACGACCTTAATAAGATCTATTTTTATAAGAAGCAATCAGAAAGCAAAATGTAAATGTTTTGAAATGGAGGATGTTATGGCTAATATCAAATCTGCGAAAAAGAGAATTCTGGTAAACAGGACTAAGGCGGACAGAAACAAGTCCATCAAGTCCGGCGTTAAGACAGCAATCAAGAAAGTATATGCTGCCATCGATGCGAAAGATAAAGAGGCTGCACAGAGCGCGTTGCGTGCTGCCATCTCCGCAATCGACAAGGCTACCAAGAAAGGCGTATACCACAAGAATACTTCTGCCAGAAAAGTTTCCCGCATGACCCTTGCCGTAAACAAGATGGCGTAAGAGGATTGGTATTCTCTTAATTTTATATGATTATCTGACATTATGAAGGGCGGATGCTTTTGCACCCGCCCTTTTCTTCGTGTCCCTGTCTGTAAGCTGTTGCCGTACAGAACATGTCCCGTTTCTGGCATTTTCCATGTGGGAGCATCGTACTTCCCACATGTTACCGGCTGTGTCCCCCGCCGCCGTGATGACCGCCTCCGCCGCCATGGCTTCCGCCTCCGCTTCCACCACTGCTGCTGGTCTGTATTTTCCGTCTGGTCACCGTCTTTCTCAAAAATCTGTCATGAGACGTCCGGAAAACCGGCTTCCTGCCCTCCACATAGGTGGTAGCCGTGGTCGTCTTTTTCCCCTCTTTGGACCGCCAGTTGACCGCAGCGAAAATAACAGACGCTATTATTCCAATCAGCCATGGCACAAATCCCGGCACAGACAGATGAGACACGTTCCATCCCATCATATCGTGATAAAAATCGTTGACATAGGTCTTGTAGGCACGGTACGGGTCATCCTCCACATACCGGTACACATTGTCCAGAAGATGGTCAATATCCTCCACATAGTAGGCGTCCCGCGCCCGCCCAGTGGTGCACAGCCATGTATGTATCCTGCCGTCGTCCTCCCTTGACCAGTTGTCCACCAGCATCACACCGTCGCCATCCGGCACGTCAAAGCCGAATCCCATCTTCTCCCAGCTCTGTTCCGCGTACACCCGCACATATTCCTCCGAGATCACACCCGGTTCAATCGCCCGCGCGTATTCTTCCAAAGGCTCGTTGAGCGTGACAAGCACAATATCGCATCCCGTCTGTTTCTCCCGCTTCGCAATCAGCTTACGGAGCTTCTCCTCCTCCTTATCCGACAACACATCAGCCTTGTCAAAAACCCTCTCATCGGTAGCACATTCTGTGTTTGTCCGCTGATAGTTCATCGTCTTTGCCATCGTCCAGTGCCCCGCGTGAAGCACAACCGTCAGAAGCGCGCCGACGGCAAGTACGATATACAGCCATTTAAAATAACGAAAATATTCTCTCACAGCTTTCGCCCTTTCCTCCTACAATATTTCCAACACATGAACAGCCATGTAGCAAAGCGCCGTCACCGCCGCAAATACCGAGGCGCTGTATGCCAGCACCTTTCCACGGGAAACAGGCGTTACGCCGATTACTTTACCCGTCTGCCCGTTGACATGGTACAGATAAGACTGGTCCTTATAACGGTAAGCATACTGCCAGACAGGCATCAACGCGTAGCAGAAGCCTTCACTGTTCAATTTCAGATTTTTCCGATAAGGACGCACCGTGGCATACTCTGTCAGGGAGGACTGCAGCATCTCCTCCGATGCCTGCCTTGCTTTTTCCTGTGCCCTTCCCTCCAGCTGCTGCGCCGGCTGATTATAGACCTCCCCGAAAAAGCCGGACATATACTGCGGCTCAAAATCCGCAAGCGCCCTGTAATCATAGGGCTCCATCAAATCCATAATACGATCGTCCATGGCAATGGAAGCGTCCACCGGAATCCGGTCAAAATTCACATCCATCTGCCGGATGACTTCAAAATAAGAAGTCTCCGTATACTCCGTATCTCCGCTGCGCCACGTTCTGATGCGGGTGCCCTCCCCGGCGAAATCGTAGAACGCGCCGTAGTCATAGAGCCAGAAGGGCACATATATGCCTTCCATTTTCTCAAGACTCTTTGCGGACAGGAAATCGGCGGGCGCAAAAAGCCGTCTGGAAAATTCCTTCTCCATGGCTGCCACCGCCCCCTCCTTCCCTATGCGGAAAGGCAGAATGAGCTTCGGTTCAAAAGCATTTTCCACCCGTTCATCAAAAATCAGATAATTACCGCAGTGCTCACACCTGCACGCCGACGTAAAGTCCGTAATCTGCAGGGGCGCACCGCAGTTCACGCATTGTGTAAGGGAGCTGTCCCCTATCTTTTCCTCACTGTCCGTGCTCTCACAGTGGGGACAGTACATCCTGCCCTTTTCCGGCGAATACACCGTGTTTCCGCCGCAGTTTCTACACTTGAAAATCATGTATGTATTATCAATCCTTTCACGAAAAATCTGCACAGAGAATGCTCTTTGGGTAATTCTTCTGCGTGAAAAAGTCTGCCATACAGCCAAAGCCATGCGGAGAATGCCACATTTGGGCATTCTCCTACGCGAGACTTAGAACTTCCAAGTCAGCTTTGCTGACTTTGCGATACAGCCTTTGCTGTGAGTGGCTGGAAGTTCTTCTCACGTTGTTATTCACGTCCGTCCCAGCAGTATGTGCACAGCTTACACTTATCAATGCCAACGGAGGCGATCATATCGTCCAGACGGTGATACCGCAACGTAGTAAAATTCAGTTTCTTCCGGATTTCCTCCAGCATCCGCCCGTACTCTGCGCTGTCGGGATCCGCATAGACCGACAGATTCGGATATTTGTTTTCCCCTTCCAGCTCCTGAATCACCCGCCTTGCAATCAATTCCAGTTCCGAAGTAGAACGGGAGAAATTCAGATATTTACAGCCGTAAAGCAACGGCGGGCATGCCGGGCGGATATGTACCTCCTTCGCGCCGCTCTGGTAAAGGAACTCCGTCGTCTCCCGAAGCTGCGTACCCCGCACAATGGAATCGTCGATCAGCAGAAGACTTCTGTCCTTAATCAGATCATGCACCGGTATCAGTTTCATCTTCGCGATCAGATCCCTTTTGCTCTGGATCGTGGGCATAAAGGAACGGGGCCACGTGGGTGTATACTTGATGAACGGTCTGGAAAAAGGAATCCCCGACTCGTTGGCATACCCGATCGCGTGTGCCGTCCCGGAATCCGGCACGCCTGCCACGATATCCGGCTTCACATCGTCACGTTTCGCCAGCATCGCCCCACAGTGATAGCGCATCTCCTCCACGCTGATCCCCTCGTAGGACGAAGAAGGATAGCCGTAATAAATCCACAAAAACGTACAGATCTTCATATCTTTGCCCGGCGCGGCAAGGGTCTGCACCCCTTCTGCCGTCACAATCACGATCTCTCCGGGGCCGAGTTCGCGCTCCGGCACATAGCCGAGATTCAGATAGGCAAAACTCTCAAAGGACACACAGTTGGCGTCCTCCTTCTTCCCAATCGTGACAGGCGTGCGCCCCATCCGGTCCCTCGCGACGTAAATCCCCTTCGGCGTCATAATCAGTATGGTCATGGAGCCGTCGATCAGTTCCTGCGCATACTGGATGCCCTCGATCAGATTGTCCCGCTGGTTAATAATCGCGGCAACAAGTTCCGTGGCGTTGATGTCGCCACCACTCATCTCCAGAAAATGCCCTTTGCCATTCTGAAAAATTTCCGACACAATCTCGTCTTTATTATTGATCCTGCCTACCGTAGTGATCGCATAGGTGCCATGATGGGAGCGGATAATCAGCGGCTGCGGCTCAAAGTCCGAGATACAGCCGATTCCAAGCGTCCCGTACATCTTGTTTACATCCTTGTCAAATTTGGTACGGAAAGGCGTATTCTCTATGTTGTGGATCGCACGGTTAAATCCCGCCTCCGCGTCATAGAGCGCCATACCCGCCCGCCTGGTTCCCAGATGGGAATGATAATCCGTCCCAAAAAACAAATCAAAAATACAATTCTCCTTCGATGCCACTCCAAAAAAGCCGCCCATACTTTCCTCCCGTTCTTCTTATGTTGTATATACTTCACAACCGCAGCGGCCGCCCTCTTTCACCCGGGTCAATACCTTCTGCGCCTGCCAGTACATCTCCTTATAACTTTCGCCGGATTCCCCCAAGGCCGCTCCCGCACTCAGCGTGACGGTGGGCATATCCTGATCCCCGTGCAGCAGCCTGTCGTTCACAACGGCGATTCTCCTGCGGATGCCTCTCACCTGGTCGGCTCTGAGCCCTTCGATCCAGATCCCGAACGTATCCTCCGAAAGCCGCCCTATGCCGTCCCCGCCCCGGAAATGTTCCCGCAGCGTGGTATAGACATTCTGCAGCACCCGGTCTCCCATCTCCCTGCCGTAGTTGTCGTTGACTTCCTGCATATGATCCACATCCACCAAAAGAAGGCAGCCTTGCATATGCTCGCCTGCCAGTGTCTCCTCCACCATTTTCTGAAAAGTGCTCTTGTTCACCGCGCCCGTGAGTGCATCCCGTTTCCCGGGACCGTAACTTTTCCCAGCCGCCCTGCCCTGAGGCTTCTGTGCCAGGGAACGCCGTAGAATATTTAACACTGCTGTTTCCTCCTGGTGTCCTGCTTCTTTTATCTTACTGTATATTGGGGTGGGTTGCAATTACCTTTTTAATTTCTTCCCTGTCCCGCGTTTTTGCATCTTACGATACCATCCGCATATGTCATGATGCATCTGCTCTGGATAGAAGGCATACCACTTCCACCCCCGTCGTCCACGGAAACTGGTCAATCGCCACACACCTTACAGCCTCATACCCTCTCGCCAGAAAGACCTCCAGATCCCGCGCCAGACTGCTCGCCTTGCACGAAATATACAGAATATGTTCCACCCCGTAATCTATGATCTTCGTGAGCGCCTTCGGGTGCACGCCGTCCCGGGGCGGGTCAAGAATAATCACATCCGGCTTCTCCGCAATCTGATCCAGCATTTTCAACACATCCCCGGCTATAAAGTCACAATTATGTAAACCATTTAATTCCGCATTCTTCCTGGCTGCCTCCACGGCTTCCTCCACAATCTCCACGCCGATCACCTTCTTTGCCACAGGCGCCATAAGCTGGGCGATCGTTCCCGTGCCGCTGTAGAGGTCGTACACAATCTTACCCCCGTTATGCCCATCTGCCTCCTCACCGCCGCTTCCACCTGTCGTTCCCTGCGCTGTCCCATCCGAAGACAATATATATCTGGAAATATATTCCCTTGCCGTGCTGTAGAGCAGTTCCGCGCCGAGGCTGTTAGTCTGGAAAAAGGAGAACAGCGAAATTTTAAAGCGAAGCCCCAGAAGTTCCTCATAAAAATAGTCACGACCGTACAGAACCGTCGTCTCATCACTCTGCACCACATCCGCCGCAGAATCGTTTCTCACATGCGCAATACCCACAATCTCACCGTCGAGGGGCAGTGCAAGCAGTCTCTCGGTAAGTCCGGCAAGAATCTGCCGCTCTATTTGTTGCGGCTGGTCCCTCCTCACATTCGGGCAATCCGCAGCGTTATTTTCCTGCCGCTCCATCTGTACAGCCTGTCCGCATGCGCCGCTCTCCTGCATCCCTTTAAGCGTGCCCGGCCTTTCTGCCGCAGTCTGCCCGGGCACTTGCGACGTTGTCACCAGCGCCACCAGAATCTCCCCTGTCCGCGCCGCTCTGCGCACCACAAGGTGACGCAGATACCCTGTATGCCGCAGTCTGTGGTAAAAGGACACGTCCATGCCCTGCTCCTTAAGTTTTGCAAAATAATCCCTGACGCAGCGCAGAATTTTCCGGTAATCCTCATGCACGATCTGACATTCCGTCACGGACACGATATCATAAAAGCTCCCCCGCTTATGCATCCCGAGAGAAAGCGGTCCGTCCTTCACCTCATCGCCAAAGGTGAACTCCATCTTATTCCGGTAGCCGAAAACCGCCGGGGACGCCTTCGCCGTCTCAAACAGACATTCCCCATCCTGCTTTTCCAGCACGGGTGCAAGCAGACGCCGCACCTGTTCCTCCTTGATTTTCAGGCTTTCCTCGTAGGGAAAAGACAGATATGTACAGCCGCCGCAGCTCCCGAAATGAGGACAAGGGCTCCCCGTCTCCAAAATGGAAGGCTCCAGCACTTCAAGAAGCCTTCCCTCATATCTGCCATTTCTCGCCTTGTTGACGGCTGCCCGCACCTTCTGCCCCGGCAGGCCGTTTTTTACGATGCAGACACCCTCCTCACAGACTACGATCCCCCTGTTCGGAAAATCCACGCGCTCCACTACACCCTCTATAATCTGTCCTTTTTTCACACTGTTCCTCCGCTTTCTGACTTTGTCCGCTCTGCACCTTTAGGCTAGCTGGCATGATGCCCGCTTCGTAAGGCTTCCTGCTCTGCTTATACGCGCAAATAAGACCGCCGGGAAACTTTTATCTCCCGCCGGTCCTACTATTTTCTCAACAAAAAATTTTATACGCCTGTATCCTCGTCGTCATCCTCATCCTCGAAAAAATCGTCGTCGAAATCATCATCGAAGTCGTCCTCAAAATCCTCCAGATAATCGGGCGTCAGGTAACGGTACACCGCATACGCGATGGCAGCGACCGCCGCAACAGCACCAATCACGGCAAATATCCATAAAATACTGTTCTTCTTCTCCTCCTCATGTTTCCTGCCGAGAAGTTCATGCACACCCGCATTGTCCATGATCTCATCCAATTTATTCAAAATCTCCTTTTTGCTCATCCCGTAGCCCTCTCTTTCCCATCATTATGACCGTGTGCAAATCCGCTGTGCAAATCGTTCGCGGGCTGTCTATGCTCCGCATCCGCCGTGCAAACCAGAAAAACCTTCCGTTTTCCTCGTTCGCCGGCTGTCCGCGCTCCGCTTCGGTCTGTGCCAGACAAGCGCCACTGGCGCTTAGCACCCCTATACATCCGCAATCCGGAAAAGTAGCAAGCTGTCATTTTTCCATCTCACGTCTGCGCACGGCTCATTGCCATCGCGTATAGTATACCACGTCTTTTCAGTTTTTACTATATCTGAATATCTTATTTTATGAAAATTCTGTAAATTTTATACCAACAGACAAAAAATTATCATTTCACAACAGCTCTGGATTTTGCCGACGGATTCAGACCTTCTGCAGCTTTGCAAATCCCGCGTACATAATCTTCTGTCCTGCCTCGTCGAAAACGACTGTCACCTGGCTGTCCCGTGGACCTGGCTCGATTTTTAAGACCGTGCCCTCGCCATAGCGGGCATGGCGCACCCTGTCCCCTTCCCCGTAACCGATTCTGCCGGAAGCCGCGGGCTCTGCCGCTCTGCCGGATGAGACGTTCCCCGCCCCAAAGGGGTTGCCGCCCACCGTAACCGGCGCTTTCCCCGCACCGCGTTTCTTTGGCGTGGCGTAAGCCTTCTTTCTCTCCGTATACGCGCTCGGCGCCGCCGCATAGGGCTTGACGGGTTCAGCGAAAGATTTTGCCGTCGCCCCATAAGGTTTCGTCCGCAGAAGGCTGCGCTCCTGCGAGTCCTCCTCATACACTTCATCCATTCTCCTCTTAACCGGCGCGGGTGTGCCGTCCAGAAGCATAGGCGGGATTTCCCGCACAAAGCGGCTGACAGGATTATACTGCGTCTCTCCTCTGGTCATGCGCTGTTTTGCACAGGTAAGCGTCAGTTCCTCCTTTGCTCTGGTGATGCCCACGTAGGCAAGCCGTCTCTCCTCCTCAATCTCCATGGGATCGTCGGAAGTGATCGTCATGTAGCTTGGGAACACGCCATCCTCCATGCCCGCCAGATAGACATGCCCGAACTCAAGCCCCTTCGCGCTGTGCAGGGTCATCAGAAGGATCCGGTCGCCGTCGCCGTCCACCCGGTCGATATCAGCCACCAACGCCACTTCTTCCAGGAATCCGCTCAAAGTCGGCTCGTCATTTTCCTGCTCATATGCCACCACTTTGCTGACCAGTTCTTCTATGTTCTCCACACGGTCCGCCGCATCCTCCTCGTCGGACTCCTCCAGTTCCTTCAAATAGCCCGTCAGGTCAAGCACATCCTTCACCAGTTCTTCCAGACTGTAAAACTCCTGCTTGCTGCGGAAGCTCTGTATCATAGTCACAAAAGGCTTCAGCTTGGACGCGCTCCTGCCGATCGTCATAATCTGGTCCGCCTCCGTGAGCGCATCAAAGAAACTGATATTTCTCTCATCCGCGTACTCCTGCACCCGCACAATGGTTGCCGCGCCGATGCCCCGTCTGGGCACATTGATGATCCGCTTCACCGCCACGTCGTCCCTGCCGTTGTCAATGGTTTTCAAGTATGCCAGCACATCCTTGATCTCCCGCCTGGAATAAAAGTTGGTGCCGCCGACCACGTCGTAAGGAATACCTTCCATGATAAAACGCTCCTCCAGAAGGCGTGCCTGGGCGTTGGTGCGGTAGAGCACGGCGCACTCCCCGTAGGAGATCGCGCCCCTCTTTTTCTTTCTCGCCACGTCACCTGCAATAAATTCCGCTTCCTCATACGCTGTATCGAACTGTTTAAAACCGATGCGCGCCCCTTCCGCCTTATCCGTCCAGAGCGCCTTGTCCTTGCGCCCCACGTTGTTCTTGATCACCGCGTTTGCGGCGTCCAGAACAATCTGCGTGGAGCGGTAATTCTGCTCCAGCTTGATCACACAGGCGTCCGGATAAACTTTCTCAAAGTCGAGAATATTGCGGATATTGGCTCCCCTGAACTTGTAGATCGACTGGTCGTCGTCGCCCACCACGCACAGATTCCGATGCCCCGACGAAAGCAGTCTGATCAGTTCAAATTGCGCCGTATTGGTGTCCTGATACTCATCCACCATGATGTAGCGGAACCTGTCCTGATAGGAAGAAAGCACCTCGGCATCCGCCTTGAAAAGCTCCACCGTCTTCATAATGAGGTCGTCGAAATCAAGCGCGTTATTTTTCTTTAAAGTCGCCTGATACTCCCGGTACGCTTTGGCAATCCTGCCTCCGTTATAGTCGAAACCGTTCTGCATCTCGTACTCCTGCGGATCGATCAGCTCGTCCTTGGCAGAGGAGATCGCGCTCATAATGGTGCGCTCCTTTAGCATCTTCGTGTCGATCTGCAGCTTCTTGCAGACTTCCTTCATAATGCCTTTCTGGTCGTCCGTGTCGTAAATCGTAAAATGATTGTCGTACCCGAGGCGGTCTATGTAGCGGCGCAGAATCCGCACGCAGGTGGAGTGAAAAGTGGAAACCCAGATCTGCTCCGCGCCGAAGCCCACGATCTTGTCCACACGCTCCCTCATTTCTCCTGCCGCCTTATTGGTAAATGTGATCGCCAAAATATGATAGGGCGCCACACCTGCCCTATCGATCAGATATGCCACCCTATGTGTTAAAACTCTGGTCTTGCCTGAACCCGCGCCCGCCAGAATCAGGACAGGGCCTTCGGTCTGCATGACCGCCTGCCGCTGTCTCTCGTTCAAAGTATCGTATATGCTCATATTTTATATTGCCCTCAACTTCTCAATCTCTCCATATGTTTATCCGGCTTTATATCCTCTGGCTTTTGTGCCGCCGGGAACATGTATGCATGACCCTGTCTCTTCCGCCTCCATAGGCTGAATTGAAACAAATCATAAAAGCTGGTTGCCACAGTTGCCGCAGAATCTGGATCCCGTAGTGGGCGTGCCGCAGTTCGGGCAGAATTTCGGTCCCTGTCCGCCCTGCGCCGCAGGCTGTCCCTGCATCTGGGGAGCTCCATTCGCCCCGCCGTTTAAGTTCATCTGGTTTACCATCTGCTGACCGATCGCCATGCCCATCTGCAGACCAACCATGTCTGACGCCATACCCGCGCCGCTTCCGCCCCCTTTGCCCATGGAATCCGCCGCCGCCATCTGGGTGTACTTATTCATATCACCCACCATGGACTGCGCCGCCGCCTTCTCCTGCATCTTACGGATCTCTTCCGGGTAAGAGAAGCTCTCAATCGTAAAGCCCGATATCGCGATGCCGAGCGTCCGCATATCCGCGTCCAGCTCGCTCTCAATACCCTTGGCGATATTTCTCGCATCCGCCTGCAGGTTGAACATATCCCTGCCCTCTTTGCTGATCCAGCTCATAAGAAGCTGGTCCAGACTCGCGATGATACGCTCTTTCACATCCCCCACAGTATAAGTCTGTCTGATGCCTGCAAGATTTTCAATCAGCACGTCGTGCGCCGCTACACGACAGTTGAACGCGCCAAAAGCGCGGATCGGCATACCGCCGGGAAGCCCGGGCGCCGGCAGATTGATTGCGTTTTTCGTGCCCCATTTCACCAGAAGCTCCTTCGTGTTGATGAAAAGCACCTCCGCGCGAAGCGGCGTGCTGAAGCCAAACTTGAAACTCTTTAACGTAGTAAGGAAGGGAATGATGTCGGACTCGATATCATAATCTCCGTCCTCCACGAAAACACCTTCCACCCTGCCGTTATACAGGAAAATCGCATCCTGCCCCGGACGGATAATCAGACGGGAACCTTTTTTGATCTCCTGGTTCTGGAACTTATAAAACAAAACGCCCGCACCGTTCTCATTCCACTCGATTACGCTTGAAAACTGATTCTTTAAAAATCCCATTTTACCCTCCGTTTTCTATCAAATAATCTTACTCATATGTCTAGTATATCTCAAATGCCATGAAGATTCAATTCCTGCTCTGATTAAGCTGCTTTGCCTGATCGCTCAAACCGTCCATCAGTCTGTCTACTTCTCCCACAATCTTCGTATTGTTCTCGCTCACCCGGAATGTCTCCTGCGAATGCGCGGACACTTCCTGCATAATCGCCGAGATCGTCTGAATGCTCTCCACGATCACCCGGTTAGCCTCCGCAAGCTGCTTCACGGAACTGTCAAGCCGTCTGCTCTGTTCATCCACCTGTTCGGTATCCGTGGCGATCTTCTCAAAGCTGTCAGCCGCCTGCACCGCAGATTCGCTCTGCCTGCGGTTACTCTCCATCAGTTCTTCCACCGTGCCGGCAGCGATCTTCAGTTTATCCGAAACGCTGCGGATCACGTCTGTGATATTCACCGTTGCACTCTGGGTCTGGTTCGCCAGATTGGAAATCTCTGTCGCCACCACCGCAAAACCTCTTCCAGCTTCCCCGGCGCGTGCCGCCTCAATGCTTGCGTTTAGGGCAAGCAGGCTGGTCTGGCTTGCCACGTTTGTAATCATATCTATAATGGTCTGCATATTGGCGGTATGTTCCGCCAGTTCCTTCATTTCCTCCACGGCATGCGTTCCCGCTTTCTCGGAATGCTCCATCTGCCTTGTCAGTGTCTGCAGGTTCTCCCTGCCAAGCTGCACGCTGTCCTTCGTCTCCGCCATGTGCTGCGTGATCGTTTCCATCACATCCACCATCTGACTGATGTGGTTCTGAATCTCTTCCGTCTTCCCAAGCTGATTCTGAACGGACTGCGCCGTCTCATTGGTGCCGGTAGAAACTTCCTGCATGGCGTTTCTCGTCTCCGATACCGCGCTCCCCAGTTCACGCATCTGTCCCGCCACGTCCAGAATGCCGTCAGACATCTGTCCTGAGATCCGCATCACCTTGTCGAGCAGATCGGAAACATTATCCTTCTCCCGATCCAGTTCCTGCAATTTCCCGGTATTGATTTTTTCCAGTGTCTTTGTGGAAAGGCAGAGGAAAATCGCCACAAGTAAAAGAAGCGCCACCCGGATCTCATAGCTTGCTATATCCGCCCCCGCAAGAGCTCCGATTACGCCCTGCCATCCCAGAAACACCAGATTGGAAACAAGGCCGAAACCTGACACCCACGCGCAAAGCCTCACATCCGAATAGAGAACCAACACCATATAAAGTGGTATGATATAAGTGAACGCAACCATACTCACCGTAGTAAACACCACAAAAACATAAAACAGACTGTACATCACGCCTATCATATATTTCAGGCGCGTGTCCTCCGGTTTTCGCCGGTAAAGGATAAATTCAACCGCCACCGGCAATACCGCAATCATAGAAAACACCACATAATATCCGATGGTTCTGCTGCCCTTGAGCACCTCGATCAGATACGCGATCTCCAGCACCGCCACGATCACTGTATGGCAGGCGATCGCAATCTTGTTCATTGCTTTTGCACCATTAAATGCACCACTGTTTTCCATACTTCTGTCCCCCCGTATGCGCGTATTATTATGTATTATATTATGTATAAAATACAATCATGGCTTAGTATATCATATCGTCTCACGAGGCGACAATACCCATATGCGTATCCGCAGCCTTTGCGGCATACATTGTCGTTTTTATGGTATACTTTGCTCATCTAGGTTTACATAAGTTGATCACAAAAAACATCCCGGGACGTCGCTTTGGCTCCGCTAGCTCACCCCGATCACAATTCCTACTATAATAATGGCGGCGCAGATAAGCTTGTGCGTGGTATTCTTTTCCTTAAACAGAAACCGCCCGGCAAGAATCGTCACCACACAGCCTGCCTGCTTTAGAAGCGTCATCATGGTAACGCGGCTTCCCTCCATACCGTTTGCCACAAAAAGCGCCCTGTCCGCAATGACAATCAGCAGACTTAAGAGCCAGACCCACTTATTGCAGACCGCCCGTTTCCAGTTCACCGGCGTATGGGAAATGAGAATAAAAAGCAGATAGAACAAAGTCAGGAACAGCAGATACCAGAACTGGAGCTGGGAACTGGTAATATCTTTCATCAGAATTTTGTCGAGCAGACCCGAAACCGCATTTAACAGACAGGACGCAAACGCCATCACCACATATCGGATCTCCACAGACTCTCCTGCGTTCCTTGCCGCCTCACGCACGCTCTTTGGATGGTATTTTAAAAGAAGAAGCCCCGTCGACACGAAAAGCAGACCGACCACCTGAAATGTGCCGAGCGCCTCCTGCAGCACAATAACGCCCAACATGGTCGCAAAGAGCACCCGCGACAGATCCAGCACGCCGTACAGACTGATCGGCATCTTCTTAATTGCCCGGAAACTGCACATCCACGCCAGAAAAATGACGAAGGACTTCATGGCAATGTAAAAGTAAAAACGCGGCTCCACGCCCATTGATACCCCGGCGGAGGGCAGAACCATCACAAAAGACAGGAAAGTATACATAAACAATACCTCTATGGTAGAGTTTTTCTCCAAAGCCTTTTTCTTGACGATCTCCCGCACGCCCTTTAAAACGCCGTACAGTAAAACCAGCCAGATCCACATTTCTTTCGTACCCTCCTGCCTTCTGACTCTGCTTATGCGCGCAAAAAAATAAGGCATTTCCACGCCTTATTTTGTGAGAGCAGGCGAGGGGAATCGAACCCCCCTCCCAAGCTTGGGAAGCTTGTATTCTACCGATGAACTACGCCTGCAAACTTACGACTTAATCAGTATACCATTTTATCGCCAAAAAGAAAAGCACTTTTTTTTCTTCCGCATAGACTATAGTAAAATGTCTTTTATGGATTGCCTGTATGAAGCGGCAATCCGAGGAGGAACATGAAAAAAACAGGCAGCATATTACTTGCGGCGCTTCTGCTTATGGGCGTCCTCTGGGGCTGCGGCAGCAAGCCCGGCGAAAGCGCTCCCGTCTCTTCCGGAAAAACGCCCGTGGTATTAAACGAGGTGGCGCACTCCATCTTTTACGCTCCCATGTACGTAGCAATTGAGGAAGGCTATTTTGCCGACGAGGGCATCGACTTAACCCTGATTACAGGCTTCGGCGCCGACAAGACGATGACCGCGCTCTTAACGGGAGAGGCAGACATCGGCTTTATGGGAAGCGAAAGCACGATCTACACCTACAAGGAAGGCGCATCCGACTATGCGGTGAACTTCGCACAGCTCACCCAGCGCGCCGGCAATTTCCTCGTGTCAAGAGAGCCCATTGAAAACTTCACATGGGATATGTTAATCGGCAAAGACGTGCTGGGCGGCCGGGCAGGCGGTATGCCGGAAATGGTATTTGAGTACATTTTAAAGAAGAACAATATCGACCCTGCAAACGACCTTGCCATCGACCAGAGCATTGATTTCGGCTCCACCGCTGCCGCTTTCTCAGGCGGGCAGGGGGATTTTTCGGTTGAATTCGAACCCCACGCCACCTCCCTCGAATCCAAGGGCGACGGCTATGTGGTAGCCTCCCTCGGCGAAGATTCCGGCTATGTTCCCTACACTGCCTTCTCCGCCAGAAAGAGTTATATAGAGAAAAACCCCGCTGTGATCGAATCCTTCACCCGCGCCCTGCAGAAAGGCATGGACTATGTGCAGACTCACACGCCCGCGGAAATCGCCAAAGTGATCGCACCCCAGTTTGCGGAGACGGATCTTACCACCATAGAGACGATCGTTGGCAGATATGCTGCGCAGGACACATGGAAATCCGATCTTGTCTTCTCGGAAGACAGCTTCACTCTTCTGGAAAATATTCTGGAAGAAGCGGGCGAACTGGACGGCAGAGTGCCCTACGCCGATCTGGTGGACACCTCCTTCGCCAAAAAAGTTTTACAGTAGCCTTATCCCATACGGTTCCACATACAGAACGCCCGGCTCATTCGCCGGGCGTTATACCTATCATGTAAACTATGCTTCTCCCAAAAGTTCTTTCAGGGCGTCCACCACAAACTGATACTGTGTCAGCATCTCCTCCACGCCCACTTCCATCACGGAAAAATTCTCCTCCTTCACCGCCGACTCCTGCTCCGCAGCAAGCTGGGACAGATAGGTAGCTCCGATGGAGCGCATGGCATTTTTCAGCCCGTGTACTTCAATGCGATAACGCTCGTAATCCTTCGCCTCATAAGTGCTCCGGATCAAGGGGATTTTCTCTTTCCCCTCCTCCATGGCTGCCCAGAGGACTTCCATGTAGATTTCCTCATCATCCCCACACAGCCTGATACCCTCCTGCACATCGAATCCTTTGATTGTCAGATCCTCAAACGACCGAATCATTCCCATTTTACTCTTCCTCCTGCACCTTTCCCTTTTTTCTTGTATTTTTGCTTCGTATATCCGTAAAGCCGTCGATCATCTTTTCGATCAGCAGCTTTTTGACATATACGTCAAAGCTTAACATGCAGATAAAGGAGAAAAATTTTAGAAAATCCCGATCCTCTGCAGGTGCATCCTCAAAGGTTTTCTGGGCAATCCGAAACTTCTCATCCACATCTGCCTTTAAGGCATCCGTCTGTTCCCGCTCCAGTCCGAACACTTCTGTATAGACACGGGAAAGATCATACGCCTTTCCATTCTGAAAATAGCGATCCGTGATGGGCTCTAAGAGCTCCTGAATATCGCTCATGGATAATATCCCTTTATAATAGTAGATAAAGATCAGAAGAAGCACATGATCCTTTGTGTACTTTTTCTTGAAAGGCGGTGGAATGAGATCGTTCTTGGCGTAGTTATTAATCATCGTCTTTGTCAAAATCTTGTCAGAAGCAGGATCTCTGGTCGTATTTCTCAGATGGGACTCCATAAAAGTAGTCACCTGATCCATATAGAGATCAATATCGGGAATATCCTCCGCCTTGATATATTCGATCCTGTCCAGACTTTCCTGAATGCTGTTTAACAAATCCTCTACATTGATCGTCATCTTCCGCACCTTCCGCCTTCCTCTGTCTCCTATTATATATTTTTCAAATGGGCATGACAAGTATTTTATCTCGTTTGGCAACACCCGGCAGTTTACAAAAAAAAGTATCTGTGATATATTCATACATAAAGATTGTAAAGTTTTAACGTATGAAAGCGCATGTCATTCAGATGCGGAATGGAGGCTCTATGAATAAAAAACTGAAAACCGACGCTGTTGACCATCTCTTCCAGGCTGTCCTCTGCCTGCAGACGCAGGAGGAATGCTATAATTTCTTTGAAGATCTTTGCACCGTCAACGAGCTTTTGTCCCTCTCCCAGCGTTTTGAGGTGGCATCCATGCTCAAGCAGCACAGGACGTACCTTGAAATTGCAGAAAAAACGGGTGCGTCAACTGCCACCATCAGCCGCGTCAACCGTTCCCTGAATTACGGCAACGACGGCTATGATCTGATTTTTGAGCGTCTGGATTCCCGATGACAGACTTTTTTGTGTATACGAAATTTTCCGCAAAACTTTTCCCATATTGACACAAATTTGCAGGCTTGTTAGAATGAAAAGAGCAAACAAAATTCACATGGGCAGGTGGAAACAGATATGTATACTTGTAGTCTCCATATTTATTTCGCAGGACATCCCAGCCACGCTTTGGACGTGATCAAAAAGATGCCCTCTCTTGAACATTTTACCCATATTTTTTCTGAAAGTGACGAGGCGGAGGCTTCTTTGTCCGCAAAGGCGGACGTCATCATAGCCGATCTGTCCTGTATAGACATGCAGTCCGCACTGCAAATTTTGCTGCCGAACCGCCGTGAAGGCGCGGAAGTTATTTTTCTTGCGGACAAAAAGCAGATGCAGCTTCTCTGCGCGGAGCAGGCGTTAAAGAATATCACGGACGTCTGGATCATGCCTATGTCCGACGAGGAGCTGCGCTTCCGTTTCCTGCGCTGGCAGCAGACCTGCAAAACGGGCAGGGACCTGTGGGAAACCAGTCATTTTCTGGAGGCGACGATCAACAATGTTCCCAACCTGGTCTGGTACAAGGACAAAGACGGCGTCCATGAGAAAGTGAATAACAGCTTCTGCCGCGCCGTCAATAAGACCAAGGAACAGGTACAGGGACGCCGGCACGCCTATATCTGGGACGTGGAGGAGGACGATCCTGCCTGCATCGAATCGGAGCATCAGGTTATGAGCAAAAAGCAGACCTTTGTATCCGAGGAAACCATTATGGCAGGGAATGAGACAAGAACACTGATGTGTTACAAGTCTCCCCTCTACAACTGTGACGGCACCGTGATGGGAACCGTGGGCGTGGGCGTCGATGTGACCCAGGAGCGCGCCTACGAGCAGGAAATTATAAAGAAAAACAAGACGTTAGAAACGATTCTTGCCACCATCGACTGCGGTGTGATGAACCACAGTCTGAATGATTCACGCATTCTGAACATAAACCGTGCCGCGCTCAGAATTCTCGGTTATGAGACTCTGGATGAGATGACGGCGGACGGTTTCGACCTGATTGCCTCCTCTGTAGCCGACGAGGATAAGGAACATCTGCGAAACTGCATCCGCACCCTGAAAAAGTCCGGTGACACCATCAATGTGGAGTACCGCGTAAAGCATAAAAACGGGGAAGTTCTCCATGTCATGGGAAACATCAAACTCTACGAAGAAAACGGCGAGCTTTTCTGCCAGCGTTTCCTTCTGGACGTCACCGAGCAGAAATTACAGGAAAGAAAGAATATAAGGCGGCAGATGGAGCTGGTGCAGGCTTTAAGTCTCGACTTTACGCTCGTATGTTTCGTAGAACCCGATACCGGCATGCTTGTCCCGGTTCGTACCGGCAAACGCGAGCTGGACAATATTTTTGAAACCAAAATCTCTCTGAAAGAAAGCATGGAGAAATACATAGAGGAGTGGGTATATGAGGAAGACCGGGAAACGCTGCGGCACGCCATTTCTCTGGATACGCTGAAGGAGGAGCTGAGCTCGAAACAGGTTTACTCGGTAAATTACCGCAAGCAGCAGGATCAGCAGATCATCTATTTCCAGATGAAGGCGGTGAACGCCGGCGCGGAGGACGGCAGTCTCGGAATCGTCCTCGGATTCCGCAGTGTGGACGCGGAAATCCGACGGGAGATGGAGCAGAACACGCTGCTTGAAACGGCTCTCTCGCAGGCGAACCGGGCGAGCAAGGCGAAAAGCGTATTTTTATCGAATATGTCCCACGATATCCGCACGCCGATGAATGCCATTGTGGGCTTTACCAATCTGGCAATCACACATATTGAGCAGCCAGAACTTGTTGCGGAATATCTGAAAAAGATCCAGACCTCGGGCAACCATCTGCTGAGTCTGATCAACGATATCCTGGATATGAGCCACATTGAGAGCGGGAAGATCCATCTGGAGGAAAAGCTGTGCAGCCTTCCCGAGATTCTGCATGGTCTGCGCAATATTTTACAGGCGGATATCCATGCCAAGCAGCTTGAGCTTCATGTCGATACGGTGGATGTTGTGGACGAGGCGATTTACTGTGACAAGCTGCGGCTCAACCAGGTGCTTTTAAACCTGTTAAGCAACGCCGTAAAATATACAGGCGCAGGCGGGCACGTCAGTATGCGCATCACAGAAAAATCGGGCGCTCCCGCCGGATTTGCCAACTATATCTTTACCATCAAAGATACCGGCATCGGCATGAGTTCAGAATTTGTCGCGCGTATTTTTGAGCCCTTTGAGCGGGAACGCAACAGTACCATCAGCAAAATTCAAGGCACCGGGCTAGGCATGGCAATCACGAAAAATATCGTGGATATGATGAACGGTTCCATTTCCGTGACGAGCGAACCGGGCGTCGGGACCGAGTTTACCGTTTCTTTCACCTTCCGTCTTCACGAGGAAAAGAAAGAGCCGATCCTTCTTCCGGAATTAAAAGATTGCAAGGCTCTGGTGGTGGACGACGACTTCAACACATGCGACAGCGTTTCCTATATGCTGGGACAGCTCGGCATGCAGGCGGAGTGGACGCTGTCTGGCAAGGAAGCTGTGCTTCGCAGCCATCAGGCAATCATGCGCAACACAAGCTACTCTGTGTATATTGTGGACTGGCTGCTTCCTGACATGAACGGTGTCGAAGTGACCCGGCGGATCCGGAAGGAAACCGGCGGGAATGTGCCCGTGATTATTCTGACCGCCTACGACTGGTCGGATATCGAAGTGGAGGCAAAGGAGGCTGGCGTTACGGCGTTCTGCAACAAGCCGCTGTTCCTGTCGGAATTAAGCTCCTGTCTTCATTCCGTACTGCGTCCGAAGTCAGATGAACCGGACGAATCCGAAAAGGAACTGATGCCCCGTCGTACCGGGCGGATTCTGCTGGCGGAAGACGTGGAGATGAATCAGGAACTCGCCGTTGCGATTCTGGAGAACGCGGGCTTCATGGTAGACGTCGCGGACAATGGCCAGATTGCCTTTGAGATGCTGAAAAAATCAGAGCCCGGCTATTATCAGGTGATACTGATGGATATCCAGATGCCCGTGATGGACGGCTATGAGGCGACCAGACGGATCCGAAAGCTGGAGAACCGTGAGCTTGCCTCCATTCCAATTGTCGCAATGACGGCCAATGCCTTTACAGAAGACCGGGAAGAAGCACTTAAAAGTGGCATGAACAGCCATATTGCGAAACCAATCGACGTACAGGTGCTGTTTAAAACTTTGGAAGATATGTTGTAAGTTGCAAATAAACGAAAAAAAGCGAAAAAAATGCTTTACATTTTATAAGAGGTATGCTATCCTATGGGTGTTGTCAATCAACGTAATTTTTATATTTTTGGAGGTATGCACGATGAACAAAGGTACAGTAAAGTGGTTTAACAACCAGAAGGGCTACGGCTTCATCTCCGACGAGCAGGGTAACGATGTATTCGTTCACTACTCCGGACTCAACATGGAAGGCTTCAAATCTCTCGAAGAGGGCGCTGAGGTTGAGTATGAAGTAGTAAACGGCGAGAAAGGCCCTCAGGCCGTAAACGTAACAAAGTTATAAGAGCTGACGCTCCTATAACATCGATAATCAGTATCACGATGTGCCTGTTCTTAAATATATTGTTCTGAAAATCCAGTAAGACTTTGTTATTTAGAATCAGCTATTGTTGTAACGGATTAGAGAAGAAGAAAAACCTGTCTGCGCGACAGGTTTTTTTCTTATCCTTTTTACGCCCTCTCCATATAGGCAAGCACATCCGCAAAAGCCATCGGTCCGCCGAAGAGATCCAGCGCACTTCCGATTGTCACATCCACTCTTCCCCTACCCAGTTTTTTTAATTGATCGAGATCTGAAAAACTGTGTACGCCGCCCGCATAGGTAATTGGTATTTTGCCCCAGTCTCCCAGAACTTTTGCAACAGGTTCCTCAATTCCCCCGCTTTTTCCCTCCACATCCACCGCATGAACAAGAAATTCATCGCAATATGCGGAAAGTTCATCGAGAACCTGCTCCGTCAGCTCCACGGACGTATAATTCTGCCATCTGTCGGTCACAATATAGTATCTGCCGTCGCGGTTGCGCACACTCAGATCCAGAACCAGATGTTCCTTCCCGGCTTCCTTTACCAGAGCACGGAGTCTGTCATACTGTATCTGTCCTCCGGAAAAAACATAGGAAGTAACGATCACGTGGCTTGCCCCCGCCTCCAGAAAAAACGCTACGTTCTCCGGCGTGATGCCGCCGCCTGCCTGCAGTCCTTCCGGATACGCTTTGAGCGCCGATACCGCCTGCATTTTCGTCTCCTCATAGTAGGGCGAAGACGCTGCATTTAAAAGAATGATATGTCCCCCGCCTATACCCCGTTCCCGGTAAAGCCTGGCATAGAAAGCGGCGTCCTGCTCCGATACGAAATTTTCCTGCGCTTTGTCCCCCGCATCTTTAAGGCTTCCCCCTACGATCTGCTTGACGCTGCCGTTATGAATATCAATACAAGGTCGAAATTTCATAATTTTTCCTTTTCTTTTTTTCTGCGCAGAACCAGACTCGGAAACACGCCGTATTTCCTCGTTGTCTGGCTCTCGCCAAATAAATTGCCATAAAATCATGCGCTTGAACGCAAGCGTTCCTCGCATATTTTTATAGCAATTTGCCTGGTTCTGCGCCGGATGCATATTTTCATTTCTATCTGACATAATAACATAAGAACAGGAAGTTTATCAAACATTCTGTTTATAGTATATAAGATTCAACAATTGAGCAAAGGAGTGAAATCATGAAAAGAATAAAAACTTTACTTTTTGTCTCTCTCATGGTTCTGAGCATGGCAGCTCTGACCGCCTGCGGTAACAGAGACGCAGCCGGAGACACGGGCAACGGCACAGGCACACAGAACGAAACCGGTACAGGCACAGATAACGGAACCGGCGTGGGCACTGCCGGCACAACTGACAATGGTACGGGCACTGGCACAACCGGCACAACTGACAACGGTACAGGTACTGGTATGAACGGAACCGGCACAGACAACACAGGTTTAGGCGACACTGACACAGACGGCATCATGAACGATAACGACAATGTAAACGACGCTACTTTAGGTACAAACGGTACAGACAACGGCTCCATCGCCGATGATGTAGGCAATGCCATCGGCGACGCCGGTAATGCGGCATCCGACATCATTGACGATGCGGCAACAGGCGTAGAAAACATGGTTGACGACGTGACCGGCAACGGCAACACAGGCGCTTCCTCCAAGGTGCGCTAAAAAAATCAAGCAGGGGCTATTCCCCTGCTTGATTTTTAACTTTTTTCTATCAGTATGCCGTCCCGGTAAGCCTGCAGGAGTTCCTCCAGCTGGTGAATGGTCTCCCTGAGCTCCGCGCCGATCTCCGTATCTGAAATTTTCTGGCGCAGGGCGGTGGTCTCCAGAATGAAGGAGTCCGAAAAGATATCCGACTCATGGAGAATCGCCGACTCCGTGGATTCAAAAGGTTCGTGCGCTACAAGCCGCATACCGTGGGAATTGACGACCAACGTATATCCGGCTATGCCGGTCTTATCCTGATAAGCCTTGGAAAAACCGCCGTCGATAACCAGAAGCTTCCCGCCACACCGAATCGGTGTCTCCCCTTTTTTCCGCTCCACAGGCACATGGCCGTTCACGATATGGGAACATGACTCGTCCAGACCGAACTCCTGCAGGATCCGGTTTACCACCATCTCGCTGTCAAGAAGCCTGTAATAGGCGTTTTTTGTCTCTTTGTGAAGTTCCTTATCCTCCACCAGATACCGCTCAAAGGTAGCCATCTTATCTTTGCCGAACACCGGAGAATTGGGACCTGCCCAGATATACCATATGATATCCTGTCCCTTCAGTTTCTCCTTAAGGTCATGGGAATAGTAGCCTTTTCTTGCATAATGTTCCAGCACGTCGTAAAGCGCCTTGCCGCTGTACTCCTCCCCATAAACGTTGACCCTGTTAAAGTTTCCCTCCTCATCCATGGGCACACAGCCGTGGTAGAGCAGATTGGAATTATACACTTTATACAGACCGCCTTTGGAAAACAGGAAACGCACATGCTTCTGCAGCTTTTCACATTTCACAAAAGCCTGCCTGAGCCGCTCCATCACCTGCTCTTCCTCCGCTGTGAGCTCATAGGGACGATTTCTGTTTATGGTAGGGAAATCCACGTCCTTCAGGGCATAGGATACCCCGTCAAGCACGAGTGCCTTATTCTCATAATCAATGTGCTGAAGGAGCAGCCTGTCCTGCATGGCAAATTCAGGGCGTCTCATAATCAACTGCCCTTCCAGCTTGAACTGCAGCACGGCAATCGCCTTGTGCATTTTCATATCAAGGCTTAAGTCCTTCGTGTCATAATCCGTATTGTACTTGATGGCGAACGCCTCGCAGTCTGCGTCCTTATACACGTCCAGCGCAAAGGTGGCAAGGGGAATCAGATTGATGCCGTAGCCCTCCTCCAAGGTGTCCAGATTGCCGTACCTTGCCGCCATGCGGATCACGTTTGCAATACAGGCAAGATGGCCGCTCGCCGCCCCCATCCATACAATATCGTGGTTCCCCCACTGCACGTCCACCGAATGATACTGGCAGAGCGTGTCCAGAATGATATGCGGTCCCGGTCCCCTGTCGTAAATATCGCCCACGATATGCAGGTGGTCGATCACCAGTCTCTGGATCAGATTGCTCAGGGCAACGATAAATTCTGGCGCCCTGCCGATGCGGATAATGGTATGGATAATCTCATTGTAATATGCCTCCTTATCCTGCACCTCCGCCTTCTCCGTAATCAGCTCCTCGATAATATAGGAAAAATCCTTTGGCAGCGCCTTTCTTACCTTGGAGCGGGTGTATTTGGAAGAAACCCGCTTGGTGATCTGCACCAGTCTGTGCAGCGTAATCTTATACCAGTCCTCAATCGAAGCTTCATCCTCTTCCTGCATGACAATATCCAGTTTTTCTTCCGGATAATAGATCAGCGTCGCCAGACTCTTCTTGTCCTTGATGCTCAAGGTGTTGCCAAACTCCTCGTCGATTTTCCTGCGCACAGAGCCGGAACCGTTTTTCAGGATATGATTGAACTGCTCGTATTCCCCGTGGATATCGGTCATGAAATGTTCCGTGCCCTTAGGCAGGTTCAGAATCGCCTGTAAGTTGATAATCTCCGTGGAAGCCGCCGCAATAGTCGGATACTGCTTTGCCAGGCTCTTCAGGTACTTTAATTCCAAATTGTCCATAAAACTCTCCTATAATGTCAGGGTTTATCCAATCACATCGGCCATATCATATAATCCCGCGGATTTGCCTGCAAGAAATTTTGCCGCCTGAATGGCTCCCTTGCCGAAAACCGCCTTTGAGTAGGCTCTGTGAGAAAAGGTGACCACCTCGTCAGCCCCCGCAAAGATCACGTCGTGGTCGCCCACAATCGTGCCGCCTCTGACCGCGCTGATGCCGATCTCCTTCGCTTCTCTCTTCTGTCTGACCTGACTTCTGTCGTAGACGTATGTATAGCTGTTTTCCATCTCCTCATTGATGGAGTCCGCCAGCGCGAGCGCCGTGCCGCTTGGCGCGTCCAGCTTCTGGTTATGATGCTTTTCCACGATCTCAATGTCAAAGCCTGCAGGGGACAGCGTCTTTGCCGCTTCCTTTAAAAGCTTCAGAAGCATATTGATGCCAAGAGACATATTCGCGGATTTTAAAACCGCCACCTGTTTCGACGCCTCCTGCACCTTTGCAAGCTGCGCTTCGGAAAGCCCGGTGGTGCACAACACACAGGGCACCTTCTTCTCCACACAGTAGTCAAGCAGCGCATCCACCGCAGCCGCCACAGAAAAGTCGATCACCGCGTCCGCCTCCACCGTGCATTCCCCGATTGCGGAAAACACCGGGTACGGATTTTTCCCCTCGTCCCTGGCGTCCACGCCCGCCACGATCTCTATCTCCTCATCCGCTGCGATCAGAGAGTGAATCGTCTGTCCCATCTTACCGTTGCAGCCGTGCATAATCACTTTTGTCATGTTGCTGTCTCCTTTCTGATTACATGATAATTGCGAAACGCAATCAGACTTTTGTCCCATTGTGTACGTTGAATCTTTAAACGCAGACGCGCCTGCGTTTCGCAATTATTTCAAATGTGAAAACATCTGCCGGGGTTTCCCGACAGACGTTTCTATCATCTACATCCATACTTACACAATCCCGTAGTCCTGCATCGCCTTTTTCAGCCGCTCCACATTCTGCGGCTCCATGTCGGACAGGGGCATACGCAAGCTGCCCACTTCCTTGCCCATCAGGTTCAGCGCTGCTTTTACGGGGATCGGATTCACCTCGCAAAAAAGCGCGTCACAGAGGTTGATGGCACGAAGCTGCTCTTTCCTGCTGCCCGCCACATCCCCGTCGAGGAACTTCTGACAGATCTCATGGGTCTGCTTCGGCGCCACATTGGACAATACGGAAATCACACCGATCCCACCGAGGGACATGATCGGCACAATCTGATCGTCATTGCCGGAATACAGATCTATCTTATCCCCCGCCAGAGACATCAGCTTGGCAATCTGTCCGATATTGCCGCTCGCCTCCTTGATACCTACGATGTTCTCCACTTCCGTGCAGAGTCTCGCCGCCGTCTGGGGCTGGATGTTACAACCGGTGCGGCTGGGCACGTTATAAAGGATGATGGGCAGCTTCACGGAGTCCGCTATCTTTTTATAATGCGCATACAGACCATTCTGTGTCGCCTTGTTATAGTAGGGCGTCACAAGAAGCAGTCCGTCCGCACCGTACTTCTCCGCCTCCGTGGAAAGATAAACCGCTGTCTCCGTGCAGTTCGATCCGGTTCCCGCCACCACAGGAACTCTGCCTTTCACCGTCTCGATACAGAAACGGATCAGATCCAGATGCTCCTCATGTGTCAGTGTGGACGACTCTCCCGTTGTGCCGCAGACAATGATTGCATCCGTTCCGCCTGCGATCTGGAACTCCACAAGCTCCGCGAATTTTTCATAATTGATGCTGCCGTCCTCATGAAATGGTGTGACGATCGCCACGCCCGCTCCCTTAAAAATTGCCATATTGTTCTCCTTTCTTTTTGTGCCTGCCTCTGCGCGCATAAAGAAGGCCGACCACATAGGGCCAGCCTCATAATTCTTCCGTTTCCGGTCTGGATAGCGCCCCATCTTATCGATGACAGTCATACAGCTCTTAACTGTATGCCCAAGGTAAAAACTTGCAGGTCGTCTCCCCTTTCGGCGCCCTCTCCTTTCCGGGCATTTCCCCTGTGCCTGTCACATCCATGCCCGTACTGATAGATAACGCAACCTCTATCAAACTTTATAATGTTATAGTCAACAACATCAGAAATTTCGCTGTCAGCCTTACAGAAAATGTTATGTTGCTTACTATGGTTCATCATAGCACCCGGGCGCATCCGTGTCAATCCCATATCTTAAAATGCATGGTTTCCACCTTCGTCACCTGATCCGCCAGCGCGCACACCCTGTCGTTTAAGGTGATGCCCGTCAAAATGATCTCCATCTCCTCCGGCTTGCCAGAAAGTAAATTTTTCAACTCTTCCACCGTGATAATACCGTTGTCGATCAGCCCCAGCACTTCATCCAGAATCAGCAGGGAGCATTCCCCCGTGTTAAGGATTTTTTTGGCAAAATTCAAGCCGTTTCTGATATTACTGCTCTCCTCCGCCTTATGTTCATCGGAAAGCTGCGAAAAATCTTCCTCCGACTTCTCAAAACGGAAAATTTTGATCTCCGGCTCGAGACGTTTCACAAACTCCGACTCCGCCAGCCCCCGCCCTTTCAGGAACTGTACGATGACGACATATTCACCCTCACAGGCCGACTGAATCGCACGCCCCAGCGCCGCCGGGGACTTTCCGTGCCCTTCCCCGCTGTATATCTGAATCCTGCCTTTTTCCATAGCCAGCACCCCGTATTTTCATATGAAATAATAACTGTTCAGTACCTAATGGTTTCACGGCCCCTCAGTAAACATCCCAGCCCGTACTAAATAGTTACAATATACAATAATATACAAGCTCAGAATAGCACAATCCTTCCCGGTATGCAAGTAGTTATGTCAACATCTGCACCTTCTCACTCCTCTTCCACAAGTTCCAGCTTGCTGACGGAAACCTCGTAGGCGATCCTCCGTTCCAACTGCTCCTCCGACAATTTTTTCATATATTCACGACTCTGGATCCTGCCCCAGATGGCACAGCGGCTTCCCACCTCAAAGTTGCTGGCAAATCTGGCGTTGCGTCCCCAGCAGATACAGGGTATGTAATCCGACTTCCCGTAAGGCCTGTTCACTGCCAGAAGCAGGTCTGCAATCTCCCTGCCAAGCGGTGTCTTACGATAAACCGGCGCTTTGCAGATATAACCGTCCAGAAAAATCTGGTTTGTCTTTGCCCCTTCCCCGATATCGTCGACAAATTCAATCTCCCGTGCAAACACTGACAAAACCAGCCTGTTCTTTCTCTCCTCGTGCCTGTTGTAAGAGCGGAATTGTCCCGTGATGCATATTTTCATTCCCTTGTAGTCCTCATTTACGTCGATGAGCCTCTCAGACACCATCACTGGTATGATATCAGTTGACTCGCTGAGTCGATCCACGCTGATATCTACCATATAAAAGCCCTCTCCGAAAATCTCATGGCTGAAGGAAAAATCGCTTACAATCTCCCCCATAACCGCCACCTGGTTGTTTTCAATTACCTTATCCGTCATGTTTTCCTCCATTCTGCTCAAGTATTTCAATGCCATTCAAAAACTGACCCTGAACTGTTATTGTATTATCAATATATAAGATATGGCAGGAAAATAGAACTGTAAGGGGTCGCGCGACTTGCCAGAACGGAGAGCAGGTGTTATAATGACCGAGGCAATTTGATGAAAGGTATGAAAAAATATGAAACAGACAAGAGAAGATGTAAGAAATATAGCAATTATCGCCCACGTCGACCACGGCAAGACCACGCTGGTGGACGAGCTGCTAAAGCAAAGCGGCGTATTCCGGGAAAACCAGGAAGTAGCGGAGCGCGTCATGGACTCCAACGACATTGAGAAGGAGCGCGGCATCACCATTCTTTCCAAGAATACCGCCGTCACCTACAAGGGCACCAAAATCAACATCATTGACACCCCCGGCCATGCGGACTTCGGCGGCGAGGTGGAGCGCGTGCTGAAAATGGTGGACGGCGTAATCCTTGTGGTGGATGCCTTCGAGGGACCTATGCCCCAGACAAAATTTGTGCTGAAAAAGGCGCTGGAACTGGATCTTTCTGTGATCGTCTGCATCAACAAATGCGACCGCCCCGAGGCGAGACCGATTCAGGTCGTGGATGAGGTATTGGAACTTTTCATGGATCTGGACGCCAACGACGAGCAGCTTGACTGCCCCTTCGTCTACGCCTCCGCAAAGACCGGCACCGCCACCACACAGCTTACCGTCAAGGGCAAGGATATGACCCCGCTTTTTGACACAATCATCGAGCACATTCCCGCGCCTCAGGGCGATCCCGACGCGGGCACGCAGCTTCTTGTTAGCACCATCGACTATAACGAGTACGTGGGACGAATCGGCGTGGGCAAAGTGGACAACGGCTCCGTCAAAGTGAATCAGGAAGTGGTCATTGTGAACCACCACGACCCCGAAAAGATGAAAAAAGTAAAGATCAGCAAGCTTTACGAGTACGACGGTCTGGAAAAAGTGGAAGTAAAAGAGGCGAATATCGGTTCCATCGTGGCGATCTCCGGCATTGCGGACATCCATATCGGCGACACGCTCTGTTCCCCCGACAATCCCAGCCCGATTCCCTTCCAGAAGATTTCGGAGCCGACAATCGCCATGCATTTTTGCGTCAACGACTCCCCTCTTGCAGGCAAAGAGGGCAAATACGTCACAAGCCGCCATCTGCGCGACAGGCTTTTCAGAGAGCTTAATACGGACGTGTCCCTGCGTGTGGAGGAGACCGACACAACAGAGGCATTCAAGGTTTCTGGACGCGGCGAGCTGCATCTCTCCGTGCTGATCGAGAATATGCGAAGGGAAGGCTACGAGTTTGCCGTGAGCAAGGCGGAAGTGCTCTATAAAACCGACGAGAACGGCAAAAAGACAGAGCCGATGGAATTGTGTTATGTGGATGTGCCGGAAGAGTTTTCCGGAACTGTCATAGAAAAACTGAGCCAGAGAAAAGGCGAGCTGAAAAATATGGGCATGGCGTCCGGCGGCTACTCCCGCCTGGAGTTTTCCATTCCCTCAAGGGGACTGATCGGCTACCGCGGCGAATTTATGACCGACACCAAGGGCAACGGCATTATGAACACCATCTTTGAGGGCTACGGTCCTTACAAGGGCGATATCCAGTACCGCAAGCAGGGCTCCCTCATCGCCTTTGAGGCGGGCGAGGCCATCACCTACGGTCTCTACAACGCGCAGGAGCGCGGCACCCTCTTTATCGGCCCCGGCGAGAAAGTGTACTCCGGCATGGTCGTAGGGCAGAACGGACGAGGCGAGGATATCGAACTAAATGTCTGCAAGAAAAAGCAGCTCACCAACACCCGCTCCTCTTCCGCAGATGAGGCGCTGCGCCTCACACCGCCCAAGGTGTTAAGCCTGGAGCAGGCGCTTGAATTTATCGACACCGATGAACTGTTGGAAGTGACGCCAGAAAGCCTCAGAATCCGGAAGAAGATTCTGGACCCGACGCTGAGAAAGCGGGCGGCGATTTCTGCGGCGGCGAAGAAATAAACATAACGACGGGTCCGCAGTCGCAGTCAGACTCGCAAACCCGCGCTGTCAGATCCCCAGCACAATCTCCGCCACGCGGAAGTAAATAAGCAACGAAATCGCGTCCACGATCGTCGTGATAAACGGGCTTGCCATCACCGCCGGGTCAAGCCCGATTTTCTTTGCCAGCATGGGCAGCGTGGAGCCGACCATCTTCGCCACGATCACCGCCATCAGCAGGGTAATACACACTACAAACGCCACATATACGCTCACATGATCAAAAATCATCAGCCTTGCGAAATTGCAGACCGACAGCGTCAGACCGCACAGCACCGCCGTGCGGATCTCCTTCCAGATCACCTTAAGCCAGTCGCTAAACTCGATCTCCTCCAGCGAAATACCGCGGATGATGATGGCGGAAGCCTGTCCGCCCGCGTTGCCGCCGGTATCCATAAGCATGGGAATAAAAGCCGTCAGCACCACATAACGTTTCAGTTCATTCTCAAAAGCGGTGATAATCTTCCCTGTAAAGGTAGCCGAAATCATCAACAGAAGCAGCCACGGAATCCTCTTTTTGTAGGCGTCAAACACCGTCATCCGCAGATAGGGCTTATCGGAAGGCATCACAGCCGCCATCTTCTCGATATCTTCCGTGGTCTCCTCTTCCAGAATATCCACCACGTCGTCCATGGTGATAATACCGACCAGCCTGTCCTCATTATCCACCACAGGCATAGCGGTAAACTCATATTTTTTGAACTGCCTTGCCACTTCCTCCTGATCCATCAGGGTATGGAGAGACACCACGTTTCTGTGCATCATCTCGCCGATCACGGCGTCCGGGTCACTCAGGAGCAGATACCGCAGGGCAACCGTCCCCACAAGCGTCCGCTTATAATCGAGCACATAACAGATATTGATGGTCTCGCTGTCAAGGCCCACCTTGCGGATCCGGTCGATGGCCTGCGCCACCGTGTAGTGCTCCTTCAAGTCCACATACTCAACCGTCATAATGCTGCCCGCGGAGTCCTCCGGGTAACGCATCAGATGGTTGATCGCTTTTCTCGTGTCCGGGCTTGTGTTGGCAATCAGCCGTTTCACCACATTGGCAGGCATCTCCTCCATCAGTTCCTTCGCATCGTCGGACATCATGTTGTCGATGATGCGCGCCGCGTCCTTATCTGAAAGGGACGTGATAATGGACTGCTGCCTGTCGATCTCCAGATAGGAAAAGACATCCGCCGCCGTATCCTTTGGGAGAAAGCGGAATATCTTAATAACCTCTTCCTCCTCCATCTCCTCCATATAGTCCGCGATATCCGCATCATTGAGTTCTTCTATAATCTTTCTGAGGCTGGTATACTGCCCTTTTCTGAGAAGCTCCCGGATCTCCTCCACACCAAAATCGGCATAGTCGTTATAAACCTTTGTCTCCAGCTCTTCCGCTCTTTTTTCCGTTTCTCTGTTCTCGCCCATAGCCTGCCGCCTTTCCGCCGGAAACCTGCATCCCGGCGGCAGCTCCTGCTTTTTAGCCCAGACCGCCCCCGGAAAGTTCTTCCGCGCTTTTATAATAAAAAGGATCTGAGACGCTTATCCGCGCTGCGCCAGCAGTCGCCTCCGTAATGTCCTTTATCAGTTTATCTTTCTCCTCGCAGGGCACATGGAATCCGATAGACACCTGTTCCGTATAGACGGATTCCTCTATGGGAATCCCCCGCTGTCCCAAAAGATACTGTATCTTACCGATCCCGTTATAATCCGTCTCCACCGTAAGAGTATACCCGTACCGCATCACCGCAACACGGCTGTCCGCAATTCCCGCCTGCGCCGCCTGCGTGTAGGCGCGCACAAGCCCGCCGGTACCAAGCAGCGTGCCGCCGAAATACCGGGTCACCACCAGCGTCAGACCGCGGATTCCCGATCCTGTGAGCACCTCCAGAATGGGTCTGCCCGCCGTGCCAGAAGGTTCCCCGTCGTCCGAATACCGCACAGTCTCCCCCTGCTCGCCCAGAATATAGGCATAACAGTGGTGCCTGGCGTCCCAGTAACGTTTCTTCTCCGCCTCAATAAAAGCGACAGCCTCCTCCTCTGTGTGAGTAGCCTGCACATGGGCAATAAAGCGGGATTTCTTTTCCACGATCTCCCCTTCGCCCCCATATTCTATGATCTTATATGGCGCATACTTGTCCATACTTCTATTCCTTCCCCGACATGGGCTGCCATTCACTCTTCCTGCGCAGTGCGGATGGAAATCCTTCGGATTTCTCACACGCGGACTTCGCCCTATGCATCCGCACAGTGAAGTGCTTCGGAGAGTAAGCTCTCCTCTTCCCTTCTCTGCGTGTCTGCGCACTGCTCTGGCTTACGCGAGTATTATACCACAAGGGGCGTATAAATGTGCACAGAATCGTGAACAATTCTAAAGAAAGTAGAAAAACCTTTATTTGCCAGGGGAATTTTGCTATAATCGTCACAGATTATACCCTTTTCATATTATAGTAAAAGCGACCGTTTAAAAAAACGTCGCCCTGCAACGGCAATTTTCCAAAAAGATTGACTATATCGGCATTTGAGACTATGATAAAGAGTCAAGGAGGCAGTATCCTATGAACTATGGCAAAAAAGGCGTCCGCAAAAAGCAGCAGGCGCTTCACTCTACAGGTAAAAAATGGAGCAGAAAGGTTGCCTTTACCTTTGTGCAGGTTTTTCTGATCGGCATGATCGGTGCGGCTATCGTCGGCGTCAGCGCAGGCATCGGCGCTTTTAAGGGGATTCTGGCGACAGCGCCGGATATCAGCAACATTGACGTGACACCCTCCGGGTTTTCCACGTTCGTCTATAATATAGAAGGCACCCAGATCAAGAAACTGGTTTCCACCGACGCCAACCGGATCCCGGTTTCCATCGACATGGTTCCCCAGGACTTGAAGGACGCCTTTGTCGCCATCGAGGACGCCCGTTTTTATGACCACAACGGCATCGATATCAAGGGTATCATCCGCGCGGGTGTGATTGGCATCCAGAAGCGCCATTTCTCTGAGGGCGCCAGCACCATCACCCAGCAGCTCCTGAAAAATAACGTCTTTACGGACTGGACGAGCGAGGATTCCTGGGCGGATAAATTCAAGAGAAAGTTTCAGGAACAGTATCTGGCTCTGGAGCTGGAAAAAGTCATGGACAAAGAGTCCATCCTGATCAATTACATGAACACCATCAACCTCGGTTCCAATACGCTGGGCGTCGAGGCTGCTTCCAGACGGTATTTTGGCAAACATGTCAACGAGCTCAATCTGTCCGAGTGCGCTGTGATCGCTGGCATTACACAGAACCCGTCCCGCTATAATCCCATCACGCACCCGGAAGAGAACGCGAAGCGCCGGACAAAAGTGCTGGACGATATGTTGGAGCAGGGCTATATCAGCGCGGAGGAGCACGAGGAAGCGCTGGACGACGATGTCTATTCCCGCATCCAGGTGGCAGACGCCAAAAATGAGGACAACGCGGTCAGTACATATTTCGTGGATGCGCTGACGGACGATGTCATGGAAGATCTGATCGCTGCCGGTTACAACGAGACCCAGGCCTACACCCTGCTCTACAGCGGCGGTCTGAAAATATATTCCACCCAGGATCCGAAAATACAGGCGATCTGCGACAATGCCTTTGCGGACGAGAGCAATTTCCCCGCAAACACCAAATGGTACCTGCATTATGAGCTGACCATCGACCGCGCAAACGGAGACCGGGAAAATGTCAGCACGGAAATGTTCCGCAGCTATTGGAAGGAAAACCGTTCCTCCAGCTACAATCTGATTTACTCCTCACAGGAGGAGGCCTATCAGGATATCGAGGCATACAAGGCCGACGTGATGCGCTCCGGCGACGAGGTCTTCGGCGAGAACATTAATCTGACTCCCCAGCCACAGGTTTCCCTCGTGGTGCAGGATCAGCGCACAGGCTGCGTCGTGGCTATGGTGGGCGGCCGTGGCGCCAAGACCGCCAGCCGTACCTTAAACCGTGCCACCGATACAACCAGACAGCCGGGTTCCACCTTCAAGGTGGTGTCCACCTACGCGCCCGCTTTAGACAGCGCAGGGCTCACACTCGCCACCGTTATGAATGACGCGCCTTTCAACTACGCCACCGGGCGGCCGGTAGCCAACTGGTACGGCGAGAAATACCGCGGGCTTTCCTCCCTTAGGGACGGGATCCGCGACTCCATGAATATCGTGGCTGTGAAGACCCTGACCCAGATCACACCCCAGCTCGGTTTTGATTATCTGAGAAACTTCGGCTTTACCACCGTTGTGGAGCGCGAGGAAATAAACGGCGAGATCTTCTCGGACATTCAGCAGACTACCGCTCTCGGCGGTCTTACACACGGTGTCACCAATGAAGAGCTGAACGCTGCCTACGCCTGCATTGCAAACGGCGGCACCTATATCAAGCCGAAGCTTTACACGAAGGTTTTGGACCACGACGGAAATATTATATTAGACAATACCCTGCCCAATTCCAAACAGGTCATCAAGGAGACCACCGCCTTTCTTCTGACGGACGCCATGGTTGACGTTGTCACAAGCGGTACCGGCGGTTCGGTCAACTTCGGCAACATGGCCATCGCGGGAAAGACGGGCACAACCTCCGATTACAACGATGTATGGTTTTCGGGGTACACCCCCTACTACACCGCTACCACCTGGGCGGGCTTTGACAACAACGTGAAGTTGTCCGGAGACGAGAAGAATCTGGCGAAAAAACTGTGGCGCGCCGTCATGTCAGAGATTCACAAAGATCTGCCGAGCGAATCCTTCAGCGTTCCCTCCGGCATTGTGACCGCCACAGTATGCTCCCGTTCCGGAAAGCTGCCCATTGCGGGACTTTGCGACGGAACGCTGCGCACAGAATATTTTGCGGAGAATACCATTCCCACCGACACCTGTGACGTGCACTATGCGGGGCAGGTCTGCCAGTACAGTATGCTGCCTGCTCGTGAGTTCTGTCCTTTCAAGGTGGAGGGCGTGATCGAACTGACACCGATTGAACCGGCTGTCCTGCAGAGCGGTTCCTCCACAGGCACCACTGAAGTAGTAAACGAGGACGGTTCCGTCAGCCAGGTTCCCGTGCCCGCGCCACAGACCAATATGTGTCCGCACGATGAAGTCTTCTTCGCTACACCCGGGTTTGAGGGCACCATTGAAGCACAGCGTGCCGAGATCAATCAGCGGAATGCCGCGGCAGCAGCCGCAGCGGCAGAAGCGGCAGCGGCGCAGCAACAACAGGCGCCGCCCCAGCCGGAACAGCCACCCGCACAATAGACGAAAGAAGGTCGGAACTCCCGCATCCATACGGGTTTCCGACCTTTTGATTCATCTTTCTTTTTTATACAGACGCCTTGTCCTGTTTCTTTTCCCCGCTCCCGATCAGCACCTTCTTCCCACAGAATGCAAATCCGTACTTCCTGATCCGCTCCGCCGGAATCCCTTTCGCTGCGAGATTCGTCTGGTAATTCTTCTCCTCGATCTGCTTAAGCGCTGCCTGCACTGTGTCAGACAATTCCTTTTCGTCCTCGTCCTGCACCTTGAATTCAATAATGACGGCATAACTGAATGTCTGCATGGCCACCCTGTTCATGTAAGCGTTCATCGCCCTGACGTCACCCCACAGCAGCGCTTTGACAAATTCATTGTAGTCAGACAGGACACTGCCAAACCATTTCTGAATCATCCCCCTGAACATGGCTTTTACTTCAAAGTTAGTCAATTCCAGTTCATACGTTTCTTTCCATTCACCAAACTGCGAAGCATATGCCTCATGTTTTTTGACCTTCAGATATCCGCTGGCCAGCAGCAGACTCCACACCGCCTGTTCATTATCTCCTCCGGATCAGATCCCTTTTACCCTCCGGATCTTCTCCTCCAGATCCTCGATGCCTGTCTTTGCATTGCTGATAGCCCTGCAGAACGCTTCATATTCCCCCGCAGGCTCCAGCCCCTCTCTCTCATAATACAATCTGCCGATCTCAATATAATTCTTTCTGATTACCTCCTCGCAGGTGCTAATCTGTCCTCTCAGATTCGCGATCTCCGCCAGATCCCTCGCCTTTCCCGATACTTCCTTTCCCTTTGAAGTAATGGTATCCCCTATCTTTTCAAAAAAATCCATACCCGTTCCTCCTGTCCGCATCCTTTTTCCAGTCTGCTTTCCTGTTATGATAAACAATAACGCATCTTCCGCTGTTCGTCAATCAAAAGCAGCCGCAGCGTCCTCCCGCTGGTTGCTGTCCACACCCAGCCATTCCGGGCCAGTCAGTGCCATAACTACCCCTCATTTTCTTCGTAGTATCGCACAAGTTCCGCCGCGATATGTTCCGCCAGAATCCGATACCCAGCCCTATTCGCATGTACGCCGTCCGGCATATAATCAGCCACGATATCCGCGTCGTGAGAATCCAGTATATTGGAATTATATAAATCTATCACCTGAAAATCGTGGGCGGCAGATAAGGTCAGAATCACATCCGACAGATTTTTCTGGGGAAGCAGATAGGTCCGCTCCCGCATCAGATAGTCCTGCAGGATATTCGGCAGCGGCGTGACAAAGAAAATATCCGCATCGGGATACTTCTCCTTAAGCCCCCGCATCAGTTCGTCCAGATCCCCACAGAAAGTCCATGGTTTCCGTTCCGCAAGGCTGCCAAACTCTTTTTCCGACAGGCAGAACCCGTCATTGGTGCCGCCCATGACAATAATAATGTCCGTGTCCTCCGGAATCCGCGTATAACGTTCCACAAAGGCATCCGACCAGTACCGTCCGATGGATGAACCGCCAATGCCCAGATTGTACACTTCCTCCGCTCCCAACAGTTCTTTCAGTATAGAAGGATAGGCATAGGAGAGATACCCTTCCTCCCCTTCCAGATTAGCCGCCGCCGTGATGCTGTCTCCCAGACAGGCAATTTTCTTCCCGGAGAAATCCACACCCTGCTCTTCCAGACACGCCTTGTCCTCCCAGTTGACCAGGAGAGTCTCCTCCAGAGAGCTTCTTATCTGCCTGCGTTCGACAAGTGTAATTTCGGGATACACCATTTCTATCTTCGGAAGAAGATCGAGCATTTTGCCGGATATTGTGCCGTTTCCCGAGACGCTGGCTGCATTGCCCGAAACGGTATCGTTTTCCGACGCACTCATTCCATTGACTGATACGGTCATATTATCTGACACGCAGAATGTATTGTCTGATACTGTATCGTTACCAGAAACGCCGGATGCATTGCCCGATACCGTATCATTACCCGACAAGCTGGTTACCTTGCCTGATTCCGCGTCGTTGCCTGACACGCTGGCTGCATTGCTTGATACCGCATCGTTGCCAGACACACGGAACGCATTCCCCGATATCGCATCATTGCCAGACACGCTGGCTGCATTGCCCGATACCGCGTTGTTTTCAGACACACTGTGCAGATTCCCCGATATGGTTTCATTACCTGACACATCTATCACATTATCTGACACGCTTATCATATTGTCTGACACACTGGTCGTATTGCCCCAAACGAGGTTGTTTTCCAAGGCATCTGTCCCGTTCCCAGATACGCTGCTATCTCCCAAAGCATCTGTCCCGTTCCCAGATACGCTGCTATCTCCCAAAGCATCTGTCCCGTTCCC
>CASWVG010000002.1 GCA_949472775.1 uncultured Lachnospiraceae bacterium | reverse complement strand
ACCCCCGACCCACGGCTTAGAAGGCCGTTGCTCTATCCAGCTGAGCTACGAACACGTACTGCTTAGCCGCACAGACAAAAACTGTGCGAAGAGCGGGTGAAGAGAATGGAACTTATCACACCCACCAGAACCCACTCAAAATATCAGCCCTAAAGGCACTCCGCACATCTTCGTTAAAAGTGTAATCACAGTACCTTGCTGACAGCTTTATAAGAATATCATGGACTGCCGCAAATGTCAATATGAATTACAAAAATTTACAAACGATGTTTTCCTGGGCTGTCTTTTACTGTCCCTGCAACTGTTCAAGATGCTCTCCAGCCTCTGTATCTCCCAGATCCGCCGCTTTCGTATACCATTCGATCGCTTTTGCAGTGTCCTGCTCCACTCCCACGCCATTCGCATACATATAACCAAGATTATTCATTGCAGTTGTCTCATCTAAATCCGCTGCCTTTGTATACCATTCGATTGCTTTTGCTCCGTCCTGCTCCACTCCCTCGCCATTCACATACATATAACCAAGATTATTCATTGCAGTTGTCTCACCTAAATCCGCTGCCTTTGTATACCATTCCATTGCTTTTGCAGTGTCCTGTTCTACTCCCTTGCCAGTATCATGCATATAGCCAAGACCAGTCATTGCACTTGCATCACCTAAATCCGCCGCTTTTGTATACCATTCCATTGCTTTTGCATAGTCCTGTTCCACTCCATCGCCAGCCTCATACATAAGGCCAAGCCAAGACATGGCGCCTGTATCACCTAAATCTGCCGCTTTTGTATACCATTCGATTGCTTTTGCTCCGTCCTGTTCCACTCCATCGCCAGTCCGATACATATAGCCAAGATCTCTCATTGCAGTTGTATCGCCTAAATCCGCCGCTTTTGTATACCATTCCATTGCTTTTTCGCTGTCCTGTTCCACTCCCTTGCCATAAGCATACATACTGCCAAGACCAATCATTGCGCTTGTTTCGCCTACATCCGCCGCTTTTGTATACCATTCAACTGCTTTTGTACCATCCTGTTCCACACCATTGCCATAAGCATACATAGCGCCAAGACTATTCATTGCGTCTGTATGGCCTAAATCCGCCGCTTTTGTATGCCATTCAACTGCTTTTGTGCCGTCCTGTTCCACTCCTATGCCATAAGCATACATAGTGCCAAGATTATACTTTGCGCCTATATAGCCTAAATCTGCCGCTTTTGTATACCATTCAACTGCTTTTGTGCCGTCCTGTTCCGCGCCATCGCTAAACGCATATATATAGCCAATACCACCCATTGCTACTGCGATATAGAACTGTTCTGTACCCTCCTGCGCTACTTTATTATATTGTTCTAACGCAGTTTCAAAATCTCCCTCATTTTCGGCAACCATGGCAAGTCCATAATATCCCTCAATTATGCCCTGATCTGCCGCCGACTGGAAAATTTCTCTGCCTTTTTCCATGTCCTGCTCTACGCCATCCCCGTTATAATATAAGAATCCCAATCCAATCTGCGCATAAGGGTTGTCTCCGCTCTGCTCATAATATGCCCTTGCCTGCTCGTAATCCCTTTTCGGATATCCATAGAAGTGAGCCAAAATACCAAGATAAAAATTCGCATCGGTATTTCCAAGTTCCTGCGACTTTGTAAAATTCGTATGGGCATCCTCCAGATCAATCTGCGCTCCGTCCAATCCGTAAAAACTCCTGCGCCCCGCTTCGTAATACTCGTCTGTCTCCTCAGCCTGCGCCTGTTCTCCGGCTTCGGCTTCCGTCTCTACATCAGCTTCCACGGTTTCTTCCGCCGCTGTTGTTTCCTGCACTTCTGCCGTGTCCGCATTCCCACCGCAGGCTGTCATCGTCACCGCCGTGCACAGCGCTAAAATTGTCATTTGTACTTTTTTCTTCATCTTTCCTTCTCCTTGTCTTTCACATGTATTGTATTGAAGTATAGCCCATATTGTTCTAAAAAGCAATAGTCCAAATTGTTCTTAGATATACTAATGTGGGTGATAAAAATGAAATATGAACGTTTAAAAAATTTGAGGGAAGACAGGGATCTGACACAGGCAAAGGTTGGGAAATATTTGCATATATCACAACGTTCATACGCACATTTTGAACAGGGAACACGGGGAATACCCGTGGAAGCATTGATCGCACTTGCTGATTTGTACGAAGTCAATCTGGATTACCTTGTAGGAAGGACAAACCAAAAAGATATGCTTCCCAGGGAAAAGTAAAACATCGGGTGATGGGAATCGAACCTGTCACACCTGCCAGAACCCACTCAAAATGCCAGACTGAATACCAAAGTGGTATAAAAGGCGGTTTTTATGCCAGTTTTTATGCCGCCTTTTATACTTTCTTTCCAGTTTTATGCCCTGTCGCTTACTGTCCTTGCAAGCTCTCAAGGTTTGCCTCTGCTATTGTATTACCTGAATCTACCGCTTTCGTGTACCACTCGATTGCTTTTGCATTGTCCTGTTCCACGCCATCGGCCCACTGATACATATAACCAAGATTATTCATTGCACTCGCATTACCTAAATCCGCCGCTTTTGTATACCACTCGACTGCTTTTGCGCCGTCCTGTTCCACTCCTATGCCAGACTGATAGATACTGCCAAGCGCGGCCATTGCGTCTGCATCGCCTAAATCCGCCACCTTTGTATACCATTCGATTGCTTTTGCACCGTCCTGTTCCACGCCTTCGCCAGATTCATACATACTGCCAAGCCAAAACATGGCGTCTGTATCACCTAAATCCGCCGCTTTTGTATACCACTCAACTGCTTTTGCGCCGTCCTGTTCCACGCCACTGCTAAACGCATATATATAGCCAAGATCACTCATTGCACTTGCGATATAGAACTGTTCTGTGCCCTCCTGCGCTACTTTAGTATAATGTTCTAACGCGGTTTCAAAATCTCCCTCATTTTCAGCAGCCCGGGCAAGTCCATAATATCCCTCAATTACGCCTGTGTCCGCCGCCGACTGGAAAAGTTCTTTGCCCTTTTCCATATCCTGCTCTACGCCTTGTCCGTTATAATATAGGAATCCTAAAGCAATCTGTGCATAAGGGTTGTCGCCGCTCTGCTCATAACATGCCCTTGCCTGCTCGTAATCCTTTTTCGGATATCCGTAAAAGTGAGCCAAAACACCAAGATAAAAATTGGCATCGGTATTGCCAAGTTCCTGCGCCTTTGTGAAATTTGTGCGGGCATCCTCCAAGTCAATCTGCGCTCCGTCCAATCCGTATAGACTCCTGCGCCCCGCTTCATAATACCCGCCTGCTTCCTCGATCTGCGCTTCCTCAGCTTCTGTTTCTGCCTGTGCATCAGCTTCCACGCTTTCTTCCGCTTCTGTCTGCGCATCAGCTTCCGCAGTTTCTTCCGCCACTGTTGTTTCTTTCACTTCTGCCGTGTCTGCATTCCCGCCACAAGCTGTCATTGCCATAGCAACGCATAGTGACAGGATTGCCATTAGTGCCTTTTTCTTCATCTTCCCTCTCCTTTGTTTTCAGTCATAGTATTTCAATTTTTGATTATACTCAATACATTAAGCATAGTCAATATTTTAAGTATGCTATTGTTAAACGGGTGATGAAAATTGATTTCTTATGAACCGTTTTTTCAGACGTTACTAAAGAAAAATGTCACGGTATATTATTTAATATATAAAGAGGGAATGTCCGCCAATACATTCCAGAGAATGAAAGAGGGAAAAGCCATCACAACAAGCACAATTGATACCCTTTGCTTTATCCTGGATTGTGAGGTGTCGGATATTATCAGATATGAGAAGCCGAAATGAAATCCTATATCAGTACTCCTGTTTTAACCATAAAATCTAACCAGTAAAAAATCGGGGAATCCCGTAAAACGGCGGTTTCCCGATTAAAAAGAGCGGGTGATGGGAATCGAACCCACGTATCCAGCTTGGAAGGCTGGTGTTCTACCATTGAACTACACCCGCATGCGATATTTTGAAAGCGTCGGGGTGACAGGATTCGAACCTGCGACCTCCTGGTCCCAAACCAGGCGCTCTAGCCAAGCTGAGCCACACCCCGCAAGGGATCTAACGCCATTTCCCACAACGCATGTTCAATTATATAATACGTCTATTTTTCTGTCAACAGCTTTCTGCTTATTTTTATGACTAATTTTTAGTACTTATGATTTGCCGGTACGACAACGGTTCTCATTAAACGTAATTTAGTGTATAGTGGGCCTCTCCTTCCCGGTCCAGCTCCATAATGATATAACTGGGTTTCCGGTTATCCTGTCTGGGATAACTGATGCTGCCAGGATTAATCAGCGTGACGTCCTTTCCGATATCGATAACGGGCTTATGGGAATGCCCGCACATGACAATATCCACGTCCCGGCTTACCGCCTCCTGTTTGATCGTCTCGGTGTTCATGGCGATATAGTAATGATGGCCGTGGGTCACCCACACCTTATACCGCCCGATCATAAACTCCTCTTCTCTCGGAAGATTTGAAAAAAAGTCATTGTTCCCCTGCACCATTACCACGGGACAGCCCGCCGCCTCGCTGATCGTATACTCGCTCCCCTCCACGTCCCCACAATGTATCAGCATATCGTAAGGTCCCGTCCGTTCCAGCACGGCGAGCAGATTCACATTATAACGATGGCTGTCACTCACAATCAATATTTTCATGTTGATGATAACATCCTTTTCTTTAGTTCCTCTTTCATTTGTTCCAATGCCCTGCTTCTGTGGCTGATCCGGTTCTTTTCCTCATCCGTCAGTTCCGCCGCAGTGCGCCCGTGTTCCGGCAGATAAAAGATAGGATCGTAGCCAAAGCCATTGTCACCGCGCAGTTCATAGCCGATCCGGCCCTCAATGATGCCTCTGGTGACAACTTCCTCCCCGTCCGGAAATACAGCCGCAATCGCACAGACAAATCTTGCGCTCCGCTCCTCCTCCGGCACATCCTTAAGCCGTCTGAGCAAGTCCCCGCTCTTCTCGGAAAAAGGCGTTTCCTCCCCGAGATATCTGGCAGAATACACGCCCGGCTCTCCGTTCAGATAATCGATTTCCAGGCCGGAATCGTCCGCCATCACCACGCACTCCTGCGCCCCGCCCCGTTGTGCGAGGGCTTCCGCCACCGCACATGCTTTGATGTGGGCATTCTCCTCAAACGTAGCCCCGTCCTCCTCGATGTCAGGCGCAAGCCCTGCCTCCTTCATGGAGCGTATTTCAAACTCCGTATCCCCCAGAATCGCCCGGATCTCACGCATTTTTCCCTCATTGCCTGTGGCAAATATAATCTTCACAAAGACCTCCCCGCCCTCTATACAGAGTAAGCTTTTATCACCGCGTTGTATATCCCTTCCGCAATCCGCTTGATATAATCCTCGCGCTGCAGCAAAATCGCTTCCTGGCTGTTCGTCAGATATCCCACGCGGATCGCCGCCGCCGGAACGGTAGCACTGTTCACAACCCTGTCATCCTCTGTCGACTCGATCAGACCACACGCCTTGCCACTGATCGACGTGACAACCTCCCTCTCAAGAAGGTCGGCAAGTTCCACATTGCCGAAACCGGGGATAAAAAATTTGCTGTTATAAACCGCCGACGTACCGTAGAGTTTGCTGTTCTCGTCGCCGCTCACCTCAATCCGGATCAGCATATCCGCCTTCGTCGCCGCCGCAAGCTCCACTCTGTCCGCCACCGCAGGATTGCTGTCATCCATTCTCGTATAGTACACCTTGATATCGCTCTCGTCAAACATGGTCTTAAGCGCTTTCGCAACATCCAGCGTAATGTTCTTAGAGAGAATACCATCCGCAACAACGCCCTGCTCCTCGCCCCCATAAGCCGGATCGATCACGATAATCTTTTCATACACCTCTTTCGACGGCACAAACTCCACATACAGGGTATGGTCTTCAAAAATACTGCGGTACTCATAAACGCCGTCCAATGCAAAGCGAAGGCAGATCCTATCCTTCTCCACCTCAAGGCGGCCGTCCGTCACGTTCTCGCAATTCCCATAAACGCTGCCAGACCTGTAAAATGTCTCGTAAGCTTTCGTCTGTTCCGCGCTGATGCTCACCCAGAGTTCCTTATCCATATAGTGATTCTCTAAAACGACTTCCTCCGCCTTCACACTCTCCGGCATGGGAATACAGAAATAATTGGTGCTCATCTGCGCTCTGTTAATGGCGATTTCATTTTCCTTCGTGGGGACAGCCGGCGTGCTCTCCGATTTCTGCTCGGACGGGCGCACCACCTCGTCCTGCGCCAGATCCACCACGCCCACGGTCTTGGTCGCAGAATAGTAAAGCATGACGCTCATAGCCGCCGCCACAAACAAAATGCAATATACCAATGTACTTTTCATCAAACTGTTCTGCTGCATCGCTTACCTTTTGCTCCCGGTGGGCTTTGGACCCATGTATTGATAAAAGTAGGTCTTTATCATACCGTTATACAACTTTCTGTTCTTATCCGCCTTCCTGCCGATGGCATTCTCCGCCTGCTCGTAGGAAGTAATCACGTACATAGACCAGGAATCCAGCGCCTGATAGCGCTCTCCCAGCGTCCGGTACAAGGCTTGGAGCGCTTTCTTATCTGAAAGCCGCTCTCCGTAAGGCGGATTCGTCAGGATAAACCCATATTTTTTCGCATGGGAAAGCCTGGCGACATCCCTTTGCTGAAAATGAATCAGATGTTCCACCCCGGCAAGTCTGGCGTTCGCTCTGGCTATAGACACCATCTCTTCGTCAATATCATACCCCTGAATCTGCGTTTCCACATCCGGCGTTTCCAAGGACTCCGCCTCTTCTCTCGCTTTTTCCCAAAGCAGACCGGGGAACACATGCGTCCAGTCCTGTGCTGTGAAATGTCTGCTTTTTCCGGGCGCAATATGCGCCGCCATCATAGCCGCCTCGATGGGAATCGTCCCGCTGCCACAGAAAGGATCCACAAGAATCCGGTCTCCCCGCCAAGGTGTCAGCATCAGAAGCGCCGCCGCCAGATTCTCCGCGATGGGCGCTTTCGCCGTCAGCTTTCGATAGCCGCGCTTATGTAAGGATTCTCCCGAGGTGTCCAGTCCCACCGTCACCTCGTCCTTCTTAATAAAGACTCTGACCGGATAGTCCGCCCCGCTCTCGTCAAACCAATCTATATGGTAGACACCCTTCATGCGCTCCACTATCGCCTTCTTCATAATAGACTGGATATCCGAAGGGCTGAAAAGCTTACTCTTCACGCTCGCCGCCTTTGCCACCCAGAATTTTCCGTCTTTAGGAATATATGCCTCCCACGGAAGAGCCTTCGTCTTCTGAAAAAGTTCTTCAAACGTTTCCGCATGAAAGCTTCCTATCTTAACCAGCACTCTCTGCGCACTGCGCAGGAAGATATTGGCACGGCAAAGCGCCTGCCTGTCTCCGGCAAAAGTGACTCTGCCGTCCTCCACGCAGGTGATTTCCAGACCAAGATCCGCTATTTCTCTTTTTAATACTGCCTCCAGCCCAAAATGGCAGGGCACGATATACTCTAATTTTTCCATAGGTACATTTTATGCTGTATATAGGCGCGTGTCAACTTAGTTTTCTGTCTGTAACGCTTTCTGACTCTGCTTATGCGCGGAAAAAGGGGACGCCCGATGCGCCCCCTCGAATCCGATTCTTTTTAGTAGTTGTCCTTGCTGCTGTTGTTAGCGTTGTTGCCGGAACTGTTCTTGCTGCTGTTGTTCGTGCTATTCTTAGAGTTGTTCTGGCTGTTCTTGTCCTGCTGCTTCTCATTCTGCTGATTGTTCTGGTTAAAATCATTCTTAGACATCTTCCATACCTCCTGATTGGTTTCGTGTTACAAAAATAGTATGGGAGATTCCAAACGAAGTTATGCAATCGTTTTGTAGGCCTTTAGTACCATTTTTTTATTAAAAAGCACCAAAACCATCGTTGGTACTTTGGTACTATTTTTTCTTGCATTTTTTACAAAAAGTACTATAATAAAAGCGTAGACGGAGATACCCCTTCATTCTCCGCCTACAGACCCTTATATTAATTATTTATACTCCCCTCAACAGGTCATCTATTCGATAGATGGCCTGTTGTCATGTTACCTTCTTTTAAAATAGTTCACCAATAGTATCACAAGCAACACCGGAATGATAATCGGCGCGAGAACAGAAATCACAGAAAAAGCCAAACCGATAATCAAAAGAAAAATCACTACCGCAATCAGCAGAATCAGCCAGCCGGGCATGCGCATGACATTTTGCTTCACCGTCTTTTTCCATTCTCCGCCACTTTCTTCTCCGGTCTCCTCGTCGTACAACCGGTTCGTTCCCTCGCTGACGCCTGCGCGCTTATTCGCCTCAATGATACTCTTCGCCAGAAGCCTCGGATCGCCGAGACTGTCAAGCACTTCTTTCTCGCTTCTTCCCTTTCTGATTTCCACATCAATATAATCCCGGTAATACTGCACGTTCTCTGCCACCCGGGAACTGTTCACGCCGCCCGCAAGCGCTCTCTGCAGTCTGTCAATAAATTCCGTCCGATCCATACTTCCTTCCTTTTTCCTCTGTTTCGTCCCAGCGCCTTCACATCGTCTGGTCCATGCCTTTCCAGTCACCCAGCTTTTTCGCGTAATTTTCCGGGTTTTTCTGCATATCCGCCATCATCATAAAGGATCTGAGCACCATGTCCTCTTTATTGCAGTTCGCGGTATTCTTCCCCGTATCCATGCGCAGATTATCCTGCTCAATCTGCCACACATAACAGTCCGTAAGGGAATAAGCCCCGCACTTCGGCTCCTCCGGCAGTCCGTGGTTCTCCAGATAATAGACAAACGCGTCATACAGCTTCCGGTTCATCAGCAGTTCGTCCCACAACGTCTGCTGCCACTCACCGGACTTTCCGGCAAACTCGCACAGCCTCATAAGACCATCATATGCCTTTAATCTGCTCTGGTCAAATAAAATCGGTGATGACATGATCCTCTCCTCCATGATTTCCCTCTGTCAAATGCGGAGAATGCCCGTATTCCGGCATCCTTATACACGAAACTTAGCGCTTCCTGGCGATTCGTCTTCAGAAACACTTTTCACGTCTGCTACAGAATTTCCCTCAAATACATGCCCCTCCACCACAATCGTCTCCACCAGCGTTGTCTTGGGATGTTCGATCAGACTGAGCAGTTTTTCCCCCACCATTTTTCCCAGCTCCTGCGTGTCCTGCCGCAGCGTAGTCAGCGTCGGCTCGATATGCCTGGCAATCCGGATACCGTCATAACCCGCAATCGAAATGTCACCCGGAATCCGAAGCCCCCGTTCCTGAATCGCATTATAACCACCGAAGGCGGAAAAGTCATCCGGGTACAGTATACAGGTGGGCGGCTCCCTCAATTCGAGCAGTTTCACCGTCTCTACATATGTGCCCCTGGTATCGCGATATGGGGACATACGGATATACTCATCCGGTATCGTCAGCCCTAGCTGCGCCGCCGTCCGGTAGAAGGAGGACAGTCTGCTCTGGGTAACGGCGGAATCCGCCCCGTGGATATAAGCCACCCTGCGGTGTCCTTTCTCATATATATAAGTGAGCAAATCCTGCATTCCCTGCGCATTGTTGGACATAACCGCACAGACATTGTTGAAAAGATGGTCCAGCGTGACAATGGGAATGCCTCCCCTCACAAGCTGTAAAATTTCGGGCGAATAAAAATCCGTACAGACTATGGCAACTCCGTCAAATCCCCGGGATCTGCAATGCTCCAGATAACTTGTCACACCCTTGCGGCGTATGTTCGTATTGACAAAGGTAATGTCGTAGCCTTTCTCTTCCACTGTGTTTTTGAGACTGTCCAATACAAAAGCATAGTAGTCGTGGGTCAGTCCGCTGTAATCCTCGTGATTAAACAGAACCCCTATATTATAACTGCGGTTCGTTTTCAGCATCTTTGCCGCCGTATTGGGAAAGTAACCCATCTCCTCCGCCACCTTGCGGATCCGTTTCTTCGTGTCCTGCCCAATGTCGCTCTGGTCGTTCAGCGCTTTGCTGACTGTAGCCACGGAGACACCGCAGACCACCGAAATATCCTTCATAGATACCATATTCTAATCCTCTGCCATCCACACCGGCATATACTGCATGAAGCTTAATCGTTTTCGCACTTTCATTGTACAATACATTTTTAAGTAATGCAACGCCTTTCACTTTTCCTTGATTTTTCCATATAAAATATATATTTATTGCATTTTCTTCATTTGTTCTGTATAATTTGTTTAACCGGTCATGGACGGTTTTACTTAATCGTTTACCCTGCCCATTTTAAGGCTATTTACACGGAACCGGACACCCATCACACGAAAAGAAGAATGCAAGATTGAAAACTCACATTGATACGCTGATTTTTCAATCCGGAGTTTGTGCCGAAGCGTCACAAACTTCTCGATCGCAGAGCAGAATTTCAAGTTCTGCTGCGCTCCCTTAAGTATGCCTGACGGCAAACTCGGCAAAAACGCTTCGGAATGGAGGAAACTATGAAATTTGGTTATTTTGATGACGAAAAACGCGAGTACGTCATCACCACACCCAGGACACCTCTGCCCTGGATCAATTATCTGGGCTGTAAGGAGTTTTTTACACTGATCTCCAACACCTGCGGCGGTTACACTTTCTATAAGGACGCGAAGCTTCTGCGCATGACACGTTACCGCTACAATGACGTACCTAACGATATCAACGGCAAATACTTCTATATCAAAGAGGGCACTTCCGTCTGGAATCCCGGCTGGAAACCGACCCAGACAGAGCTTGACAGCTACGAATGCCGCCACGGCATCGGCTACAGCCGTTTTACAGGTATGAAAAATAAACTTGAAGCTTCCGTCCTCACTTTCATCCCCATGGATGACAACTGCGAGATCAGCCAGATCAAGCTGACCAACCAGAGCGACAGCGAAAAGACCGTTTCCCTCTTCTCCTATGTGGAATGGTGCCTCTGGAACGCGGACGACGATTCCCGCAACTTCCAGCGCAACTTAAGCACCGGCGAGGTGGAGGTGGCCGGTTCCACAATTTATCACAAAACAGAGTACCGCGAGAGAAGAAACCACTATGCGGTGTACTCCGTAAACGCACCTGTGGACGGTTTCGACACGAGCCGCGACGCCTTCCTTGGCGCATACCGCGGCGCTGCGAATCCCGAAGTCGTAGAAAAGGGACAGGCGACAAACTCCGTGGCGCACGGCTGGTCCCCTATTGCTTCCCATCAGATCAACCTGACCTTAAAACCCGGCGAGAGCAGAAGCTTTGTATTTGTTCTTGGCTACATAGAAAATCCCGAAGACCAGAAGTGGGAGGCACAGGACATCATCAACAAAAAGCCCGCCGAGGCAATGCTTGCCAAATACCGGACCGACGGGGATGTGGAGAAGGCTTTTGCCGCCCTGAACGCGTACTGGAACGAATTGCTGTCCAAGTACTCCGTGAAGTCTTCCAACGACAAGGTAGACCGCATGGTCAACATCTGGAACCAGTATCAGTGCATGGTGACCTTCAACATGTCCCGCTCCGCGTCCTACTATGAATCTGGTATCGGGCGCGGCATGGGCTTCCGCGATTCCTGTCAGGATCTGCTCGGCTTCGTGCACTTGATCCCGGACCGCGCAAGACAGCGTATCATCGACATTGCCTCCACCCAGTTTGAGGACGGCAGCGCTTACCATCAGTACCAGCCCCTCACCAAGAAGGGCAACTCCGATATCGGCAGCGGTTTTAACGATGACCCGCTCTGGCTGATCGCCGGCACCTCCGCCTACGTGCGCGAGACCGGGGACACCTCCATTTTAACAGAACAGGTGCCCTTCGACAACGACGAATCTCTCGCAAAGCCTCTGCTGGAGCACTTGAAACGGTCCTTCGACTATATCGTGACCCACAAGGGGCCCCACGGGCTGCCGCTGATCGGGCGCGCCGACTGGAACGACTGTCTGAACCTGAACTGCTTCTCCGAGCATCCGGGCGAATCCTTCCAGACATTCGGTCCCTCCGAAGGTCCTGTGGCGGAATCCGTGTTTATCGCGGGCATGTTCGTCAAGTACGGGGAAGAATACGCGCAGTTATGCGCGCTGACGGGCAATCGGGCAGAGGCTGACTACGCCCGCACAGAAGTGCAGAAAATGTATGACGCCGTGTTGAAAGACGGCTGGGACGGCGACTGGTTCGTCCGCGCTTACGATGCCTACGGCAAAAAGATCGGTTCCAAAGAATGCGATGAGGGACAGATTTTTATCGAGTCCAACGGCTTCTGCCCCCTTGCCGGTATCGGTGTGAAGGAAGGACTGGCACAAAAAGCGCTGGACTCCGTAAAAGAAAAGCTGGACACCGAGTACGGTGTGATGATCCTGCAGCCCGCCTATACCAGATACCATCTGGAACTGGGCGAAATCTCCTCCTATCCGCCCGGATACAAGGAGAACGCAGGTATCTTCTGTCACAACAATCCGTGGGTTTCCATCGCGGAAACCGTGATCGGACGCGGCGACAGGGCTTTTGAGATCTACCGGAAGACCTGCCCTGCCTATGTGGAAGAGATCAGCGAGATTCATCGCACAGAGCCTTATGTGTATTCCCAGATGGTGGCAGGCGCCGACTCCTGCACGCCCGGCGAGGCGAAGAACAGCTGGCTGACCGGCACGGCGGCATGGACTTTCGTGAACGTGTCCCAGCACATTCTCGGCGTATATCCTACCCACCAGGGGCTCAGCATTGATCCCTGTGTACCCAGAGGCTTTGGCGACTTTACCTTAACCCGCAAGTTCCGCGAAGGCACCTACAACATCAAAGTAACGAATCCCGACAATGTGGAGAAGGGCGTAAAGTCTCTCACCGTGGACGGGAAATCCATAGAAGGGTGTATTGTTCCTTACGTGAAGGGGAAAGCCATATATGACGTGGTCGTAACTATGGGCTAGTCATAACTGTAACTATGAAAGGGAAATGCGTTCCATAGGAACCCTTTAAAATACGTCGGCACCTGACGAGGTTCCGGGCTGCTTTTCAGCCCGACGAGTTTGGTGCCGCTTCGTATTTTACAAAGCGAAGGTGCGGCGGAACTGATTTTCCCCTCATTATATACATCATCTTGTACTTCTAATTTTCCTGACCACTAGTTTCCAAAAAGGGCTTGTCTTACATAAAATTTTGTGACAAAATAAGTCTTACCAACTCTTACCCACGGGTATAGTTTGGGGAGAAAAATAGAAACAATAGGAAAAAGGATTTTAGGAAACAAGCTATGAATCAGTACATGTCTATCGGTAAAATATCTAAGTTAAAGAATGTGAGCATCAAATCTCTGCGTTACTACGACCAGATCGGCATCCTCAAGCCAGCTTTTGTGAACACAGAGACAAACTACCGCTATTATACCAATGAGCAGCTCTATCTCCTCGATGCAATCACGGTCTGCATCAAACTGGGCATCCCGTTAAAAGACTTAAATAACTATGTGGAAGGCACCTCCATCAATCTGCAGAAGCTCCTCTATGACGGCAAGATTCTGGCGGAGCAGAAGATTCTGGATATCCACAACTGCCTTGCCACCCTGCAGGAGACCTTGCAGAACATGGCAAGCCCGGTGACAGGTCTCGCCAAAATTCCGGAAAGCAAGAGCGGCATCCTGCTGCCCGACGGCTTCTATCACAACGAGATTGTGACCCGCAGAATGCTGACGGTTCCTTTGGAAGAGATGGACGTTCCGAAATATTATGGACAGCATATCCTGAAACTGTTTGTCACCGCACAACAGCTCGGGACGGTGGTAGCATACCCTTCCGGCGTGCTGCACGAGTACCGAGACGGCAAATATCAACGGCACATGTTCCTCACAATCACGGGGGACGCGCCGTCTGCGACATCATCCGGACAGACCGTCCGCACCATTAATGAGGGAAATTTTGCCTGTCGCAGAATCTCTACCCACGTGACAGACATTGAAACCATCCGCGAAGAAATGAAAGAAGTAATTAAGAGCGACGATTTCTGCGTCATCGAAACCGACACCCTCTCCGAAGAAAACAAAAAAGACGGCTATCCATTTGAACTGGAATATCCGTTATCCAGTTGAGCAGTGCACAGACAGCGAAATAATGGCAGCGGGGAGCTTGCTCACCGAGGCAATTATTTTGCTGGATGTATAGGGCGAAGCCCGCGAACGAGGAAAGCCGTAGGCTTTTCGAGTTTCGCGCACTGCGCGTATCCTACCCCCTTTTCAGGCGGTGCAACACCGCCTCATAAGGCACCCCTTCCGCCGGCGGCGTCCCAAGTTCCAGTGCTTTCTCAATGCACTGTTTCACAAAACCGGACGCCTTCCTGACGGACTTTTCAAAGGGCACGCCATTTACCGCATCCGCCGCGACAATCGCGGAAAACACATCCCCCGTACTGCATCGCTCATCCCCCGCCCTGTGCACGCGGATCAGCCGCGCTGACGGGTTCTCCGGTTCTGTTTTCACATACACATAGTTCGCGATATACTCTCCCTGTGGAATCCCTGTAATGACCACATGTGACGGTCCCATATCTGAAAGACGTTCCGCCATCGCGAAAAGCTCCTTTTTCTTCCACCCTGTCTCTTTATAGGGTATATCCGCAAGATGGCAGCTTTCCGTCAGATTCGGTGTGATAATATCCGCCAGAGCTACCAGTTTTCTCAGTTCCGTACATAACTCTACCGTATAGGCAGAGTATAATCTGCCGTGATCCCCCATCACCGGATCTACGATCACCAGCGTTTCCTCCCGAGAGAACTCCTTGACAAACCGTCTCACAATTTCAATCTGCCTGACAGAACCGAGATACCCCGTGGCAATCCCGTCAAACTGATTCTGCAGTCCGATCTTCTTCCAACTTTCGATATACGCCTCCATCCGGTCTGTATAGTCATCCATATAAAAATCCGGAAAAGCCGTGTTGCTCGAAAAGATGGAAGTGAGCAGTGGGCATGCCTGTACACCCATATAAGAAATAATCGGAAGAAGCACCGTCATGGCGCATCTTCCGTATCCCGCAATATCATTGATCACCGCTATTTTTTTCTGCATCGCTGTGCCTGTATCTCCTTTTCCGTAAGCTCAGTATTTCCCTGTTCCAGTGTACTGCATCGCTGCCGTTTCGTCAAATGATTCATATGCCGCACACCGTTACCGCCCCGCTTACGCAAACAGACAGATTACCCGATAAATTTCTTCTCCCGTTTCTCCTCCATGCCACGCATTTCATCCGCGCTGACCACACCCACGACTTCACCCACGGACTGCTCTTCGCTGCCTCCGCCGTCACTCTTCTCCTTACCCCTTCCGTTTTTCATCAGTTCGTCCTGCATCCTGTCAATCTGGTTCATCGCTTCTTTCGCCTGCTTTACTTCCTGAATCTTTCGGAGAATGGCATTGACATCTTCCGGGGAAAACAGATCCAGACACTTCATCAAGCTGGTCATATCGTTGAGATCTATTTTAACCGCTCCCACGGATGTGTCCACATAAACCCAGTCCGGATTCGAACTGCCGCCAATGGTAATGGTATTCCCGTACATAGCGTCTTTGCAGACGGAAACGTGTGCACCGTTATGGAAGAAATCCTTGGTCACCGGATTCCCCGGCGTAGGTTCATCCATCTGCCGCAGCACAATGCCAATCGAATCATCCGCCATGTGACGCTCTTCTGACGCCGCCGCATTCTCGTCAGCACGTCTCAGTTTTGCGGCAAAGCTGTCCGGGTCATCATCCCTCTCCCGCTTTGTCATCGTCATTTTACCCGCCGACCGCATCTGCTTCGCCAGAATTTCCGCCGGATCGAACGTGCTTTTCGTCTTGTATCCGGTCAGCATTCTTTGTCCCGTATAAACGTCATTATGAATCATATTTCCCTCTTTTCCGCGCCGCTCTTACATCTGTGCAAGTTCATGACAGACAGTACGCCGCAATAGTGAATTATTTTAAATACAGGTAACCTTACAACAGGAGATGATGTCATGCCTCCTGCATGGTCTCTAACGCAAACTGTTCGATCACATGCTCCGTCTGTCCAGCCACTTTCGCCATATCTACCTGGTACGCCTCCACTCTGCCATCCTCATACTTCGCTTCCACGTAGACCCGGGCGTCCTCGCCCTCCTCACGCTTTCCTTTCAGCGTATAGCCTTCTGTAACGGCAATCCTCACGTGATCGCTCTCCTCGTAGCTCATATGTCTCACCTCCACAGCCTGCAGGGGCTCCTGCGTCACAGCGGCATTCACGCGAATGCCCGGCGCAGCGCCGATTCTTCCCATGCCCACCTTGTCAACCTTCGCTTGCACTCCGGTCTGTGTATCTGCAACAGCCTTTATCGCTTCCGTCTCCACGGCTGTGTTGGCGTGCTTTGCCTGATCCCGGTTTTTCAGGTTCTGTAAAAAGCTCGCCTGAAATCCGTCAGCGCGCCCGGCTTTCTTCTTTTTCTGGTATGCCGGCGCCTGGCTCTGATTCTGTACCTCCTGTATTCCCATGTTCTACGGCCTCCCTTCCGTCAGAATTTCTTAACAGTTCCGCCTGCAGCTTGCCTGTTACGGAATCTGCCCATTCCAAATCGCCTGCGGCGAAGGGCAGATTCTCTTCCAGTTCAATTTACGTCTTTTCACGGACTTTGCAGCAAGTGCAAAGTCCTGGGCTGAACTGTTACAAATTTCTTCTCAATTCCTCCCTGCCCCTGCGCAGCCTTGTCTTGATCGTCCCCTCTTTTTCATTGAGAATCACCGCGATCTCATGAATCGTATAATCCTCGTAGTAAAAAAGGTAAATCGGATTCCTGTAATGTACAGGCAGCCGCAGCACCGCCTCAAGCGTCTCGTCATCCCTGACCTGATAAGGCAGATAAATATGTTTCGCCGCATTCTCAAAAGACTCGTTCCATGGCACAGTCTTCTGATACCAGCCACTCTTTAAAATGTCCAGACAAATATGAATGGTGGTCCGTATCAGCCACGCCTTCTCGTGTTCCTTGTTCTGAATCGGCTTCTCTTCCTTCATGTAGCGCAGAAATGCTTCCTGCACCGCATCCTCGGCATCGGCGCGATTCTTCATGTTGGAAAAGGCAATCCGATACAACATGGCACGGTACTCTTCCACCAGATAGCTCCACTTCTGCTCCATCCCCTCATGCATCCTTCTGTCAGTCTGTCATTCTATAGATATCTACATCTTAACGTAACAGGACATCCTTCGTCTTTCCTGTTACAGAATCTGTCCATTCCAAACCGCCTTCGGCGAGGGCAGATTCATTCCTGGCAAAATGTCCATATTTTCACGGACTTTGCCACCAATGCAAAGTTCTGAACTGTTACATCTTAACACACTTCCCGTCCTATATACAATACGATTCAGGCAGCCGAAAAGTTTCAACTGAATAAAAAAAGACTCCCTGTATTTCACAGAAAGTCTTTTATGACATATGTGTGACCTATTTTGTCCCCGCTTACATCAACATCATTCCCAACGCAAAGAAATAGAAGAAGATCAAAGTTAGGATACTCGCAAGGACAGAAAGAATCAGACCTGTAATCGCAAGGCCCTTGCCGCCAAACCCCTTGACAAGAGATACGATACCGCAGATCAGACCTGCCAGGCACAAGCCAATATCCACACCGGGAAACCAGAAAAAGAGCAGGCCCAGAATGCCGCACACAAGCGCCGCCACTGACGTCCCGTGCGTTTTGCCCGGCGCAGCGTCATACACGACCGCCTTCACCGGCTGTCCGAAATTCTGCTGGTTGTACTGCTGCTGCGCGCCGTAGGGCACCTGACTGTACTGGGGTGCCTGACCATATGCATTCTGGCCATACTGCTGCTGTCCATACTGCGGTGCACTCACAAAGGGCTGCTCATTCTGGCTGTACTGCTGTCCGCCGTCCGCTCCTTGATTATTATAGTTTCCGTCATTATATCCGAAGTTCTGATTCTCGTCCATCGTTACACCTCAACCCTTTCCAGCCTTATGCTATCATAAAGACAGCAACCGTAATTACCACAAGGACCACTAATAACGCAATCTGAATTATCATAGCCGGGGTAACTTTCTTGCTCAAAACCAGCTTGTAGGTCAGAAGATCCAGAAGCACGGCGATGGCAAGACCGATCATTCCGTACATAAACACTGCAATAACCGCATTGATACCAACTAACACATTCAGCCATGTGGGAATATTTCTAATCGGCTCATAAGGCGTACCGTCCTCTAAGTAAGTACCATTAACCGCGAGACGAATCTTGTTGCCGATCACTACCAGATTACACTCCGCGCCGGGAATGCTGATCTGATGATCCGCCATCCAGATCACCCAGTTTTTAGATTTCATCTTGTATGTATCGCCGTCTACGATACACTTCGCGCCGCCAAATGCGCCCTTCTTAAACATAATCTGATGGGGATTGCCCATACTGTCTGTTACAGTCCAAATTCTTTCCATGATTTCTCTCCTTCACACTTGAAAACTTTAACTCCGGCTGCATAATGATCAGTCGATAACGTCACTATTTTACAGTATTCTACAGTGTTTTGCAAGTATATAGAGAAAGATTCCGCTATTTCCCGTATTTTTCCACGTTGCGCAGTCTCTGTTGTGGACTATGCGTAATCCCGCTTTCCGATCACCTTCACGCAGACAGCCGCCGCCACCACCGTCAGGAGCAGGGACACCACGATTGCCACCACGCCTGCCTGCATAAACTTTCCCGCAAACGCTTCCAGATCAATACTCGTGCCTGCAGGCGTCATTTCCTGTATTTCATCTACAAAATAGCTCATGCCGAAAAACATCGCCATCCCCGGCGCAATTCTCACAATATTGCTCAGTTGCTGCCAGTTTCCCTTTCCCTCTCCGAAGAGATAGAAGAAAAGAAACTCTAACGCCATAATCAGAATCCCGACTGCCAGCTCGCACAGCCCAAGCGCCACTGTCCAGAGCGGGAGTTCATACCCCGCCAGCGCATACGCGCCCCACAAAGCGGCACAGAGAGTCCCCAGCAATGCCACAAAGGACAACCCGTATAAGAACCGCCCCGCCACCCTCTCTTTCACCGTCGCGGGAAGCAACAGCAGAAATCCCTTGTTTTTCCCGGTGCAATATCCAAAAGGCGCTGTAGAAAATATGGAAGCCACAAAAAGCGTATAGGAACATGTCACCAGCAGGGACATTGCGCCTTTGCTTACGCCCGTACCCACAACCCATGCCAGAACAAGAATCGCCGGCATAAAATACATCTGTTTCCTCGTCAACACATAATCTATTTTCATAAAATGCAATGCTCTCATCTCAAACTCTCCTCTCCTAATTATGCCGAACGCATTTACCTTCCTGCTGACATGATATAGTGGATGACTATCTGGTCAATGGTCGGTTTCTCAAAGAGAAACGCGCTCCCCAGAAGTTCCGCCTTGTCGCTCGGCAGGATCGCCTCGAATCCGTAAGCGTTCTCCTCCATCCCGATCAGTTCCTTCTTAAGCGCCGGCGGAATCTTTGCGCTCTCGCCTTTTACCAGAAGGAAATTTTCTATCAACTCATCCTTCGCGTCGTAGAGGACTGTCCTGCCTCTGTGAATAAAGTAAATATAGTCCGCAATCTGCTCCAGATCGCTTAAGATGTGGGTGGAGAAAATCACGCTCCGCTCCCCGTCCATCACATACTCCTGCAAAAGCTTCAGGATCTCCGTCCGCATCACCGGGTCAAGCCCATTGGTTGCCTCATCCAGCACCAGCAGCTTCGTATCTCTGGCAAGCACCGACGCAAACATCAGCATCACCTTCATGCCTCTGGAAAAGTCCTTGATCAGCTTATTTTCCGGCAGGTTCCAGTCCCGGATAAAGCCGTTGAATTTATCCGCGGAAAACGTCGGATAAAAGTCCTTTAATATGGTGCGGATATGCTTGATTTTGAAGTGGTCGGGGAAATAGGACTCATCCCCCACATAACCGATTTTCTCCTTGTAAGCCTGCTCGTTTTCCTCGCGGGACAGCCCGTCGATTTGCACCTCGCCGTCCGTACCTTTGACGATGCCTGTGATCAGATTCAAGGTAGTCGTTTTCCCGGAGCCGTTCGCCCCAACATACCCCATGATATAGCCTTTTGGCAGGGTAAAGCTGATATCTTTTAAGTCAAAGTTTTTATAGTGCTTCGACAAGTTTTTTACTTCCAGCAGTTCCATCATTCCCATTCCTTTCCGAAACCTTATGTTTCCAATAAGTTATGAAAAATATCCGTCAGTTCGTCTTTGGACATCCCCATCGTTTTCGCGGTCTCAATCGCCGTGGACAGCCCCTCCTCGATCCGCAGAAGGTACTGCTCCCGCAGCAGGTTGTTGTCTGTGGGAAGCACTACGCTGCCCTTACCCTGCATGGTGGCGATAAATCCCTCCGTTTCCAGTTCGCTGTAGGCGCGGGTCGTGGTGATCACGCTGACGCCCACCTCCTTCGCCAGCTGGCGGATGGAGGGAAGGGTTTCTCCCTCCGGGATCTGTCCGTTTAAAATCTGCTCCTTGAGCTGCTCCCTGATCTGCGCATAGATCGGCAGCTCGGACTGGTTCGATATGATAATGTTCAATGTATGCCTCCCTTATTTTTGGGCGCCCCCTGTCGTCACAGGTTGCGCGAGCAGTATATACTGTATATATATCATTATATACAGTATGAACAGTTTGTCAACTGCTAAATGAAAAAAAGATGTCATCAGCAAAAAATATGAAACAGCAAACTTCTTATGCGGGTCTGCACATAAAAAATCGAGCGCGGCACGCTCGATTCAGAGAATGCTTCGCATTCTCCTTGAATGTTTTACACTATCGCAATTTCCTATTATATAAAAATAGCGGGAACGCCGTATTTATCGACATTCCCGCCTTCTTTATACCGTGCGCTAGAGGATTCGAACCCCCGACCTTTTGGTCCGTAGCCAAACGCTCTATCCAGCTGAGCTAAGCGCACATATGCTGCCGTCACAACACACCATATGACTTATTGCTTTAGCAACATAAAAATTATATATAGTTTTGTCCCGAATGTCAAGAGGCATACATAATTTTTCGGGAATCCTTTTATTCTTCCCTGCCGCTAAGCAGCACAAGAGGTTCCCGCCGCAGGCTTGCGCCAATCATAACGGAAGCGATTCCCACCGCCAGTACCACTACCGCAGTGCCTGCGGCCGCACTCACACGCCAGTTCCCTTCCAGAATATAGTCCGTTTTCTCCTCCCCGTTCTGTCCCTGTATCATGCCGGTGCTGAAATTCCGGTCAAAGCGTTCCACCTGCGTAAGCTGTCCCGCCGCCTTCCCCGCACAGTAATAGCCGCCAATGCTGCCGAGAATACCGCCGCACAGGGCTAACAGCACAATCCCCGTCAAAAGCGATCCCGCGCACTGTCTCTTTGTCATGCCAAGCGACCGTTCCACGGCCGTCGCTACGCTCTGCTTTGTGATAAACATATGACAGAAGAAAAGCAGGACGCAAAAAACGCTGACCACCCCTGCCACGAGCAGGATGAGCGCCATCTTCTTCATCCGCCTGATCCCGTCTTCCAGAACGCTGTAGCCTTTGTCATAGAAGGTAATCTCCAACCCCTCGATGCCCTGTTTTTCCCACAACTCCTTCCAGCGGGAAATGGTGCCGTTTGGAATCTCAAAAGAGGTGTTCCAACCCTTCATCGGTCCCCAGTCGGCAATATTTTCGCTGTCACTGTTCTTGATGGATGCCCTTGGTATGATAATTTCATTGTCATCCAGCCGGTAGGACGAGCTCTTTGCAAAACCTCCCGGCAGCATATCGTAAATACCGCATATTTCCCAGTCTGCCTCCTCAAATACAGGAAAGTTCTTTCCCTCCGCCGTCAGCTTGACGTTCCAGACTGCCTCCGTGCCCGGCTCCCTGTAATCTCCATAGCGCAGCGGCAGATGCAGGACGTCCCCCGTCTTCAGGTCGTTTCGTTTGGCAAACTTGCGGGAAATCAGACAGACCCTCCTGCCCTCGCTGTAATCCTCCCGCGTAAATTCCCTTCCCTCTATGATACTGACAGATCCGTCATAAAAGATGGGAATCAGGTCAAGGTTGTCCGTGACAGTAACAGGTGATGAGCGCCATATGCCCATCTCCAACTCCCGGACAAGCGCCTTCCACTGCTGCCCCTCCTCTGTCTCATAGAAACCGGGCGTCACCTCCGCGATCGAACTGCCGGAAAGATCGTTGGGAAGAAAAGCCCCTTCCGGGCCGGTCTGGGTGCTCACAATCCCCTCTTGAGGAAGGTATTCCTGCGGGTCTGTTACCTCCGGCCAGCCATGAGGAAGAAAATCGTATATCCACATAATATAGGTCTTATCGGCGTACAGCATCTCCGGCGACGCATTGAAATGGTCGCAGTAATAGAACAACGGCGCATTATAGGGATAATAACTGTACAATATATTTTTGACCTCCATCTTAATCGGTCCCGCCGGAACCGCATCCTCCACGGGGGAGGCCTCCACCACCAGATTGCTTGTGATCCCCGTGCCCGCATCCATCATCTCGTATTCCGGCAGATAGGCGGCATACCAGCCCCTGCGCTCCGGTCCGCTGATATAGTCCGCCCCCTCGAAGGAAAGCACAGAGAGGGGAATCATATCCCCATACTCCGCCCGGCTGACGACCTTGTACTCTCCCTGATCTGCCTGCCAGATTTCTTCCCTTACATACCGCTGCGGCTTCTGCTCCACCGTGGCGATGGTCTGGAAAATGCCCTCAAAACGCGCCATATTCTCCTGGCACATCTGCCACAGCCCGCCGCCCGTGGAAAGCAGCGCCGACGCAAATGCCACCAAAAGAAAAAACAGTACGGTTCTGACCGGCGTGCGCCGCAGTTTCAGCAGACTCTTCCGTATGATCATGATACCTGTCTCCTCCCTTTATCTCTCAAATTCGTGCGGAGAATGCCCGTATTTTGGCATTCTCCTGTGTGAGACGGTTCTTGGCGTCCCGTCCTATGGCGGGACGTCTTTAGAAACTCTTCTCACACTATTCACCTGCGCGCAATACCTCCATCACGTTCAGCCGATGGAAAGTCCACAATGCCGCCGCGCTTCCCCATAAAAATGCCAGAAGAAATATGGCGTCCGAAAACAGAAGCGCCCTGCCGCTCACCGCGCCCGACAAAAGCACAGGCAGGCTGACCGCCGCGCAGGCTGCCACCTCGATCATCAAATTTTCCAAAAGCAGAACAACAAAGCAGTGTCCCCATCCCATTCCTACCGAGCGCATGGTGGCATACTCCGCCTTTCTGCTCTGAATCAGCAGATAGCTGCACAGATATCCCACAAACAGGAGAATCACCACCACAAAGGGCAGCATCCCCGTAAGGAACGTCAGCGTCTCCCGCAGGTTTTCCGCCGCGTTGATAAACTCCTCGTCCTTCATGCTGAGGGCGTTTCCCGCATAAGAAAAATCAGCGTCCCTGACCACGGGCAGAAAGCCCAGCTCCTTCATATAGCTTTTACATTCATTCAGCCGGAACGGGTCTTTTACCTTGAAGGCTGCCGAATCCGCCGTAAACGCGATCCCTTCCTCCCGAAAAATCTGCCGCACGCTCTCAAGGGGAAACAGCATCTGAGGCGGCGTCACACTGCCGGTAAAGTCTTTATAATCCATCACGCCCGCAACCGTGAACGGTCTGCCTTCTGCGAGAGGCGTAACCTTGCCGATCCCAATGCCTCCCTGCCCGTACTGATAGTAATAGAGGGTGATCGTCACCTCATCCCCGAGCGACACCCCCTGTTGAACCATTGTCCGGGCGTCCAGAATGCACAGCGGCTCCCCGCCCGCGAAAAGGCTCTCATCCCACTTTTCTCCATAGGAAATTTCCTCGCTTTTTAAACCGGGAACGCCCGCAATATCGTTGACCGCCGTCGCAAAATAATTGAGGTTTCCCTTATATTCCTCCAGCGTAAACGCGCCGAATCCCGTCATAAACTGCGCCGAGAAGACCGCTTTCTCCACATCCGGGCAGGAGACGATTCCATCCACGCGCTCCTCGGAAATGCTGATTCCTTCTTCCCGTGAACCGTTCAGATTGCTGACCCTGCCGCTCACCTCCATCGCTTCCGGGAGCATAACAAGCTGTCTTTCCGTACTGTCCAGATTGACTGCGTAGAGCAGTAAAAGCGTGATCGTCACAATGCCGATGGCGGCGGAAAGTATACTTTTTCTGTAATGTCTGACCAGATTTCGATATGCCAGCTTCACCGAATCGCCTCCTTCTGATTCCTGTTTACCAATAATACACCTGGTGGCTCCTATTTGTGACATAAATATATATAAAACTTAAAAGCAGAGTCAAAAAAAGAGCCACCGCCCAAGGGCAATGACTCTTTCCTCTATTCTGTACAGACCCGCTCCGGTCTGTCCTCTTCTTAATACTTATCGTCGTAATCTCCGTCCAGAGAGATCGTCGGCTCACTGCTGTATGTAGGCGTGCTGTCCACATAGCTGCTGCCGCCCATATTGCCGGACACCAACTGATATCTCGCCATAAGGTTCCTGAGGGTAACCGCCTGGTTAGAAAGCTCCTCGCTGGCTGCCGCACACTGCTCACTGGTAGCCGCATTGGTCTGTACCACGGTAGATACCTGGGAAATCGCCTGGTCAATCTGGGAGATCGCCGTCGCCTGATCATTGGACGAAGCCGTAATATTTCCGATCAGTCCAACAATCTCGTCGATGGAACCCACAATCTCGTCGAGAGACTTCGCGGTATCCTGGGCGATCTTCGCGCCGTTGCCAACCTTATGGATCGTATCGTCGATCATCTCTGCCGTCTCGCTGGCCGCAGCCGCACTCTTAGCCGCCAGGTTTCTTACTTCTTCAGCCACCACTGCAAATCCCTTGCCGTGTACGCCTGCTCTTGCCGCCTCAACCGCCGCATTCAGCGCAAGAATGTTTGTCTGGAATGCGATATCGTCGATCGTCTTAATGATCTTGGAGATCGTCTCAGAAGATGCATTGATATCATCCATTGCCTGAATCATGGACTTCATCTGATCGTTGCCGGCTGTAGCCATATCCTTGATATTATGTACCAGAACGTTAGCTTCACCTGCCTGCGTCGCATTCGCCTTGGTACGCTGTGTCACCTCATCCATAGAAGCCGTTACCTGTTCGATCGCACTAGCCTGCTCGGTGGAGCCCTGTGCCAGAGCCTGGCTGGCATTCGCCACCTGCTCGGAACCGACGGTAATCTGCGTGCTCGCCTCTTTCACGTTGCTCAGCGTCATGTTGTTCTCGGAAAGCAGTCTGACAATCGCCTTGCCCAGCACGTCTCTGTCGCTGCGGGGATTTGCTTCCATCGTCAGATCACCCTTGGAAATCGCTTCGGTGATGTCGGTCTGTACCCGGATCGCTTCCGCCATCTGGGCAAACTCATCGAGCAGTGCACCCAGATCATCGTTGTAAACTTTCTCGCAGTCTACTTCGATATCACCCATAGTCATCTTCTTAGCCGCCTCGGACAGCTTCGCCATGGGAACCGTGATCGCCTTGATCAGAAGCGCGCAGTACGCGATAGTGATGAGAATAGCGACTACCATTACCACCACCTGCAGGATTGTCAGCGCCATCAGCTGGGTGTTCAGATCCAGATCCTTCTCGTCAGATGTGTTCTCCATCATTTCAATCAGGATGCGCAGATTGTCTTCCACTTCATCAGCGACAAACTTACTGTTCGTCACAAGCTCGTTGATCGCTTCCTCTGTCTTGCCTTCCTTGACAAGATTGATATCCTCTTCAGAGGACGCATACCAGCTGTCAATCTTATCCCGTACCAAATGATATTGATCCTGGATTTCCGGGGTCAATTTGTCCATGGTTTCTTCAAACAGGGCAAAATAGCTGGCAGCATCCGCTTTATAGCTGTCAATCATCTCTTCCTGCTTCGCTATCGTATCCATATCTTCGCTATAGTAGAACAGAATGTTACGGATACGCACTTTAATGTTACAGAAATTAGCAAATCCCTGCGTCACATAGTATTGGGGCATCGCATAGTTATCATACTGGCTCTTGCGCGCCGTGTTTACCATATTAGAGGACCATAATCCCACCGCCGAAACAAGGATCAGCATAATCAGCATCAGAGCGCTGAATAACGTAATCTTTTTCTTGACTGACATGTCAACAATTGAAAATCTCTTCTTCATGGTAGTTTCTCCTTTTTATGATTGTTCTTCCTTGCGAACCTCTTCCATCGCTGTCACGATATCGTCCTGCCTAATCAGTTTCTCAGGATCAAGAAGAAGCGTTACCGTGTCTCCTGTTCTGGCCAGTCCGAAAACATACTTGTTATGCTCATGTTCTTTCCTTCCCAGCGACGGCGGTGGTGCGATATTGTCCTCTGCAATGGTATCAACATCCGCTAATCTCTCCACGATCAGACCGATCATGGTAGATTTTACATCGATGACGATAATACACGTTCTGTCCGTGTATTCGCACGGTTCCATTTTAAATCTGACACGAACATCAATCACAGGAATAATCTTGCCTCGGAGATTGATCAAACCCTTAATGTAATCGTCTACCTCGGGGATTGCCGCAATCGGCTGCATCGCAATGATCTCATTCACATAGCTGATGCTTATGCCGAACAACTCTTTTCCAATCTGGAATGTCATATACATTCCTTTTTGGGAATCATCCTCCAACAGCTCTTCCATATCATCCGTTTCTACTTTTTTCAATAAATCTTCCGCCATGTACTATCTCCTTTCTCCGTCATGCATCAGCAATCCGGCAATATCCAGGATCAGTGCAATGCTTCCGTCGCCAAGCTGCGTACAGCCCGAAAGACCCTTGACTTTCCGGACATACGGGGGAATCGGCTTCACCACGATCTCCTGCTCCTGCAGCAGTTTGTCAATCAGCACACATACCTGGCTGCCCTCATGTTCTAACACAACGATGATTCCCTCTTCAATCTTATCGATCGAATCGGGCAGATCATACCTTTCATTCAGGCGGATAAAGGGATAACACTCCCCTCTCAGCACGATGTATTCCTCGCCACTCGGCTCACTGATGAGAGAGTCTTCTCCCACTCTCACAAATTCCTTGATCGACGCCGTCTCAATCACAAACGGGGAATTACCTACCTGTACCACAATACCATTGATAATTGCAAGCGTGAGCGGAATCACCAGAGTCATCTCCGACCCTTCAAACTCCACGCTGGAAATATCCAGTCTTCCGCTGATGGACTGGATGTTCTTCACCACCACATCCATGCCCACGCCTCTGCCTGAATACTCGGTTACCTCCTCCTTGGTGGAGAAGCCCGGCAGCGTGATAAATCGGAAAATCTCCTTGTCCGTAAACTCGCTCATCGGCTTATTCTCAATCAGGCCTTTATCCAGAGCTTTCTGGTATAGTTTATCTTTATTCAGACCTTTGCCGTCGTCCTTAACGCTGATATAAACCTTACCGCCCTCGTTCTTCGCCTCCAGTGTGATCTTTCCTTTCGAAGATTTGCCGACCGCGGTTCTGTCCGCCGGATCCTCCTCGATACCGTGATCCACAGAGTTTCTCACAAGATGCATCAACGGGTCGGTAATATGTTCGATGATATTCTTATCCACTTCCGTGTTCTCACCGACCACTTCAAGCTCAATGTCCTTACCAAGCTTTCTGGAAACGTCGAATACGATTCGGCGCATCTTCTGGAACGTGTTGGTAAGAGGCATCATACGCATGGACATGATAACTTCCTGCAGTTCCGTCGTAATCTTGGAAAGCTGCCCGGACGCCTTCTGGAAATTGGAAAGCTCCAGTCCCGGCACTTTCAGATCCGGATTCTGCAGTACAACCGCCTCCGCGATAACCAGCTCGCCGATCAGATCCATCAGCGCATCCATCTTCTCCACATTCACGCTGATGATACTCTGCTGTTTGGGCTGGTTCTTCGCCAGTGTCTTACCCTTGCCGGCTTCCTTGGTCTTAACCACGTAGTCGCCCGGTTTCGGTCCTTCCTTCTTCGCCTCTTTATTGCTGTCATCCTTCGCAGCCACAGGCGCTACAACAACCGGCTCGGCTTCCTCTCTGCCAAACTCACCAAGCGCCCTGCCGTACTCCTCTTTGGAGAGCTCATCAAAATTAATTTCCTCTGCCTCGGAGCTGTCGATCAGTGCGATCACATCCTCCTTGGAACTCTTCGTCTGCAGCAGCATGTGAAAGCCCTCTGCCACGATCACATCGGCACTCGCCTCGTTGGAGAGAATGTCATCCGGTGTGTACAGCAGATCTTCCGCAACCTCCTTTAAAGCATAGGTCGCCGAATAAGCCCTCAGATTGCTCATCTGCGTATCGCTTCGGTAATGAATCGAAATCCGATAAAAATGACTGTCGTCACCCGCCACCGGCGTAATGTAGAATTGTGTCGGCTCCACATGCTTATTAGCCTGCGGCATCTGGATACCCTGCTTCTTGATCTCGCCCTTCAGGCGCCCAAGGAACTCATCCAGATCCTCCACAAGCTCTTTTTCATCACCATCCGGCGTATCGCCGTTTTTCAGCTTATCGAGCTCACCCGTCACAAAATCCGACACCGCAAGTACTTTTTCCACCAATTCCATGTGCGGCACGTCATCCGGGTGGGATTCTCTCAGGTAATAGAACACATCCTCCAGTTTATGGGTCACCTTCGTGATGTTCTCATACATCAAAACGCCCGAGGAACCTTTAATGGTGTGCATGACGCGGAAAATCTCATTGATATCGGCATCATCGAAGCAATCAGCATCCTGTTTTTCCAATATTATGCCTTCCAGTTTTTCCAAAAGCTGTCCGCTCTCGTACAAAAACATGTCAAGCATACTTTCTGTGTTGAATTCTTCTGCCATATTTCCTCCTCATCTTAAGGATTTTCAGATTTCCTAAATCAGCCCAAGCTTTGTTAATACCTTTTCAAACTTCTCTACATCTATCGGTTTCCCGGCATAGGCTTCGCATCCAAGCTCGAACGCCATCTTTACATTGCGTTCGTCATTCAGCGCCGTCGTCATAATGACTTTTACACGCTTACTCTTGGGAATACCCTTCTGCGCTTCGATATCGCGGATTGCCTTTAACACCTGATAGCCGTCCATAACCGGCATCATCACATCCAGACATGCCAGATCATAAGGCTCACCGTCCTCCAGTGCCATCATAAACGCATCCACAGCCTCTTCGCCATCCACCATCACGTCGCATTCTCCATAACGTGAGAGCTGCTTATCCATAAACTTACGGCTGGCGAAATCGTCCTCTGCCAACAAAATCTTCATATGCGCTCAGCTCCTTTCTTCAAAGTAGTATCTATTTGCTTAACAGGCTGTAAATCTTCCCTGCAATTGCCGTAATTGGTGCCTGCTGCTGCACCGCGCCGATATCGAAAGCAACCTTCGGCATGCCGTAAACGACACAGGTCGCCTCATCCTGCCCGACAGTCAGCGCGCCGGCGTTGCGCATCTCCAGAAGTCCCTTCGCGCCGTCGGCTCCCATGCCCGTCAGAATCGCACCCACCGCCTTGTTTCCTGCCGCCTTCGCCACAGAGCTGAACAAAACGTCCACGGAGGGGCAATGCCCGCTCACTTTCTCCGTACCCCGGCACTCGACCTGATAGGCGCCATTTACTTTGACAAGCCGCATCTGTCTGTCGCCCGGTGCGATCAGCACCTGTCCCTGCATCACGCGGTCGCCAGTCTGCGCTTCCTTCACCGCCACCTCACACTGGTTGTTCAGACGGTCTGCATACATCTGTGTAAACCCGGGCGGCATATGCTGTACAATGACCACGCCCGGAATATCTCTCTTAAATCTTTTCACAACCTCAAAGATCGCTTCCGTCCCTCCCGTGGAGGCACCGATCGCAACGATACGGTCCTTGCCGCCCGCCGCGGTAATATGGCTCGCGATCGCCGTGTTGTCCACTCTTTTTAATTTGCCCACCTTTGCGGTGGAGGCAATCTTGACCTTTGCCGCCAGCTCCTGCGTCAGAAAGTTATTTAACTGTTCCCTCGTCAGATTAGACGGTTTATTTACAAAATCTACCGCACCTGCTTCCAGCGCGTCAAAAACCTTATTGTTTAAAGCGCTTATCATCACCACGGGTAACGGATACTGTGGCATCAGCCGCTTTAAAAACTCTATGCCGTTCATGCGCGGCATCTCCACATCCAATGTCATAACATCGGGCTTAAACTTGAGTATCGCGTCCCGCGCCTCATAGACATCCCCGACATCTGCCACCACTTCAATGTTCGGATCCGAATCCAGTCCTTGCGCAAGCAGCTTGCGGAACATCAGCGAATCGTCTACAACCAACACTCTAATCGGTCTCATGTTCTGCACTCCTATTTTCTGTAAATTGATGGTTGAACATAGTTAAATTTCACTTTTTGACGCTCCAGTCTCTCCGTCAGCCCGATAAAGAGATAGCCGCCCGGCTCCATGTGATCATAAATCCGGTTAATCAGCGGATATTTGATGTCATCCTGGAAATAGATCATCACATTCCGCAAAAATACAATGTGAAATTTCTTCTTGAACCTGATGGGGTCCATCAGATTAAACTGCTTGAAAATGACTTCCTTTTTCAGCTCATCCTTCACCTGGAATTCATCCTGGCTGATCTGCTTGAAATAATGCCGCTTCCAGTTGACGGGCAGAGGCTCAATATCCTCCTTCAGATATACGCCCTTGGATGCGTGCGACAATACTTTCATGGAAATGTCTGTCGCCAGAAGTCTGGTATCCCATGCGTTATGCTCTATACCAAAAAAATCCTGAATAATCATAGCCAGTGTATACGGTTCCTCCCCTGTGGAGGATGCGCCACACCAGACTCTCAGGTCCTTTGTACCCATCGTCCTGGATTTCGCCCACGGCAATGCTACATTTTTCATGAAATCAAAGTGCTCGCTCTCCCGCATAAAATATGTATGGTTCGTGGTCAGAATGTTGATCAGATCAGTCGCCTCGCTGCCCTTCGGGTTGTGCTCCACCTTCGCCATATATTCATTATAATTCGCGTAGCCGTTTCGGACGAGGTAATTCTCCAGCCGTCCGCCTACCAGGACTCTCTTCTGGCTCAGATCAATACCATAATTATTCTTAACATAGGTAACGATTCGTTGAAACTCGCCGTCGGTAATCACTTCTTTTGCCTCCCCAAATTACCATCTTTAATTAAAGCATACAATTCAATAAAAGTCAATTTGTTCTCATCCTGCTCCAGAGCTTATTGAACACCTTTACCACATCCGGGTCGTAGTACAAACCGCTCCGCTCGCTGATCCTCTGCAATCCCTCTTCCGGGGAGCAGGCTGCCTCTGCGTGACCCGGCGCCGTCATTTCGTCAAAGTCGTTCACCACAGCCGTAATCCTCGCCTCCAGCGGGATCCCGTTTCCCGAAAGCGCCGGATAGCCGGAACCATCCCAATGCGCGTGATGACATCTGGCTATCTGCCTCGTCATCTCCATCGCGCCGCCGCTCACCTGATCCACGCTGAATTCACCGATTACTTCACCACCAAATTCCGTACACTTTTCAATATATTCCAAATTCTGCCTGTCCGGCCCGCCATCGTCCGCGATCTCCTCCTCCGACATAAGGAACCTTCCCACGTCGTGAAGTCTCGCCGCAATGCCGATATTCTCCACAAACTCGTCTGTCACCTCGTCCTCAAAGGCCGGGGAAAACTGCATCCCCTGGGCGAGAAGCTTGCAGTTGTAAGCCACATTGCTCCGATGCGTCCCCTTGTCGTCGTCCTTCTTTTTCATAATGCGGGAAAGCGCCCGCAGCACACTGGCGTGCTCCCTCTCGATCTGATTCTTCTGATCTTCCACCAGCCGGTGCATCATGCGATTGTAATCCGCCATCTCCTGCTGCATGCGGTAACTGCTCAAGTGATTGCTCACCCGCATCAGAACCTCTATATTGTCGAAGGGCTTCGGTATAAAATCCACGGCTCCCGCCAGAAACGCCTCCTCTTTCTCCTTGCTGGTATTCAATACCGTAATAAAGATAAAGGGTATATCCCTGGTCGCCTGGTCGCTCTTTAACATCCTGCAGAACTCCAGTCCGTCTATCTCGGGCATGGACAAGTCCGAGAGAATGAGATCCGGTCTGGTCTGCTTCATCAGCTCCAGCGCTTCCTGGACGCTTAAAGCCGTCAATGCCTCATACCCTTCATGTGTGAGAATGTTTTCCAGAATGGTCACATTCACACTGATATCATCCACAATCAGAATGGCAGGCGCGTTTTTCTTAACATTTTCATTTTCCATAAGTTATCCTCCTGCATAACTGTCCAGTCCCTTCACATTCATCATGCAAAATCCGGTCTGAATGCTCTCTGACAATGGAATTTTGCACTCCTGCATCATATTCCTGCGGTCTTGGCAGTCAATGCTTCGACCTGTTCCAAACAGCTATCCTCCTGCTATTCCTGGTTCCACAGATCTCCGATCCGCTCTGTGATCGCATCCTTCAATCTGCCGTACATATCCATGCTCTTGTCGTAATTGGCTTTTCTGATCGCCATCTCCATCCGCAGTTCCTGCCGCTTCAGATCCTCGTCTCCCGACGACTCAATCAGCGCTTTCAGCGTAGAGGCGAGAAGCTCCGCCTTATCCCACGCGCCCATCTCAATGGAAAGCACAAGCTTATCCATGCGCTTCTTTAACTCTTCCCTGTTTTCCGCCTCACCAAACTGCATGAGACTGTCTACGTTCTGCCCTTCCCCTTCCTTCATGTACTCAGACCAGTTCACATAGACCTGGCTCTGCTTGTCGTCGAGCATCTGTTCGCTCTTGAGCTTGACAGAAAAGGAAAAGGTGCTCCCCTTCCCCTTCTCGCTCTCCACATGAATGTCTCCGTGCATCAGCTCCACAAGCTGCTTCGTGATGGCAAGCCCCAGTCCCGTTCCGCCAAAGCGCCTCGTAATCGAAGCGTCCACCTGGCTGAAACTCTGGAACAGGCGATCCTGCTCTTTCTGGGAAATACCGATGCCGCTGTCCCTCACCATGAAAAACAGCTCCACCTCATCGTTGACCCGTCTGGTCATTCCGACAACCAGATTGACATAGCCTACCATGGTAAACTTGATGGCGTTGGACAAAAGATTGTTCAGAATCTGGATGAGACGCAGTTCGTCGCCAATCAGTTTCCCTGGAATCTTCTCGTCAACATCCACACTCATGTGCAGTTCTTTTTTATTCACTACCGCGCTGTGGGTTGCGACTACTTTATCTATCATCTCCTGAAAGTCAAAAGGCTTTTCGTCTATCACGAATTTGCCGGACTCCAGCTTCGCAAAATCGAGAATATCATTGATGATCGTCAGCATATTGTCGCAGCAGCTTAGTACGATATCGAGGGTCTTTTTCTGACCCGGATCCGTAACCTCCTCCACAAGCTCCATCACATGCCCTTTAATGCCATTTACGGGCGTGCGGAGTTCATGGGTGACATTCGCCGTAAACTCATTTCTCGCCCGGTTGTTCTCACTCTCCTTCTCCTTCAGTTCGCGGATCCGCATGTTCATATTTTTCTGCGCTGAAATATCTTCCGCGAGAAGAAGATAGGCATCCATCCCGTCTTCCGGAAAAATACGGACATTGACAGAGAAACAGGAGTTGTTGCTCCTGTACATCGTCATCTCCTTGACGCTCTTCATGCTTTTTTTTACAAAGGTGATAAACCCATCCGGCGAGTTGGGAAAATCCTGCCGGAATATCTGGGACATACTGCACTTTGTCAGCTTATCCCTGTCGTATTCCAGTTTGGCCGCCGCTGTCTGGTTACCGTACAGTATGCTGCCCTCCTCGTTGAAAAGCAGGACGAGTTCCATCGTCTCATCCGCAACCCGGGAATTTAACCATTCAAATTCCATGTCAACCTCCTACGGAGAATGCCTCATTCCATCTCAACCTTCTATGGAGAATGCCTCGTTCCATGTCAATCTTCTTATGGAGAATGCCTCGTTGAGGCATTCTCTTGTGTGAGACTTCGTATTTCTCCACGAAACAGCCTCCGCCGTGAGTGGTCAGAAGTACTTCTCACACTGTTATTGCGGGATATTTTCATTGATCACGCCGATAAACTGCTCGTATACCTTTTTTATCTCCTGCCACAACTCGTTTGCGCGCGCTGCGTCCACTTCCTCTGCCGCCTTGTTGCGCAGTTCCTCCACCAGCGTGGAAACCTTCTCATAGATCGGGGTAAGGCCCAGATTACCCACCACACCTTTTAATGCGTGGGCACATTTGTATGCCTCCTCAAAAGCACCGGTTTCCAGATTCGTCCCTAAATTCGCGTAATTCGGATCATTGGGGAATTTCCCGAGAAACTTCTGGTAAATCGCGTCGTTGTTCATAAAACGTTTCAGTGTGGTCTCCACATCCGCACCGCATTCCTCCAACTGTTGTCTGAATTTTTCGTCCATAGCAAACTTTCCTTTCCGTTATTTTGAAGATACTGTAAAAAGAAGACTGCAAAACATAATCCTATTGTTTTACAGTCTTCGTCGCCTGATCTATCTTACGTGAAATTAAACATGTTGATTACTTCAACCAGGTTGAAGAAATCCTCCTTGGCAAGCTTAAAGCATTCTATCACATCTTCCGAAAACTGTCCGCATTCCCCATTTAAAATCATCTTATATGCCTCGTCATTACTGTATGCACTTTTATATACTCTCTCGCTGACAAGCGCTTCGTATACATCGGCGATAGATACGATCTGTGCACTGATCGGAATCTCATCTCCCGCCAGATGGTCCGGATATCCCTTGCCGTCCGCTCTCTCATGGTGGTGGCGGCAGATCTCATAACAGTACTGGTAAAATTCATCCGGGTACTGCGGTTTAAAGGAATCCAGAATCTCACATCCGATGGTGGTGTGGGTCTTCATCACCTCAAACTCTTCCGTCGTCAGTTTGCCCGGCTTTAACAGAATGGAATCCGGTATGCCGATCTTACCTACGTCATGGAGTGCAGAAGCTCTCGCAATCTGGTCGATCTGCACAGGCGTCAGCCCGTACTTCGGGAAATATTTCGCAAGGTATTTCAAGAGGATTCTCGTCAGATACTTGATCCGCTTGACATGGTCCCCAGTCTCAATACTCCGGAACTCCACCACGGAACCGAGCGCGTCGATCATGAACTCGTTGTTTTCGCGGATCGCCTTCTCCTGCTCACGAATCGTCACTTCCTGTTCTTTCAGCTTGATCTCCAGATTCTTCTTACTCTGGTAAAGTTCAATTATGTTATTCGCACGCCTCTTGATAATCGCTGACTCAAAAGGCTTGTGCATCACATCCGCAATGCCGTACTCGTACGCCTTCTCCTCGCTCTCCTGAGGTGTCATGCTGGTAATCAGGATGACCGGAATCTTCTCCAAGAGATCTTTCTCTTTCATGTAGTCGAGCACACCGAAGCCGTCCATGACCGGCATTATAACGTCGAGCAGTATCAACGCGATATCATCATTTTTTTCAATCGCCTCAATCGCTTCCATTCCATTGGGCGCTTCCACGATATCGTAATCAGAATCGAACATAAGGCTGAGTATTGTTCTGTTTACTTCCTCGTCGTCCACGATCAGCAGCTGTTGTCTGGTTGCATTTTCGCTCATATCCTCCGATCAATCCGCCCTGAAACGGCGGATCTTCTCCCTCCTTTTTCTATGATTTAATATGTCACAAATGAGATCGACAATATCGAATAAATTATACAATTATTTGCGGAGAATGTCAACGGGAGTTTCGCTTCGTCCAGCCAAACTCCCGTTTATAAAATATATTAAATTTTATGGGCTGATTCACCCCTTAATGCCCGTTGACGCAATTCCTTCCACATAATATTTCTGCAGGAACACAAACATGAGGAGCATCGGAATGGCCGAGATGGTCAGGGAAGCCATGATCGGACCGTAGTTGATCGGTTTTGAGCCGAAAAAGGTCTGAATCGCAAGCTGTACCGTTCTCTTCTCCTCCCCCGTCACCACAAGCAGCGGCCACATGAAATCATTCCAGTGCGCTACAAAATCCAGAATCAGGATGGTTGCATATACGGTACCAGAAATCGGCACCACAACCCGGAAGAATGTTTTGATCGGCCCGCACCCATCGATCTTTGCCGCCTCCAGCAGGTCATTGGGTATATCCAGAAAGAACTGTCTGAACATGTAGATGCTGAAGCACTTTGCGATAAAGGGAACAATCAGGGATGCCCATGTGTTGATCCACCCCAGATCCGCCATCTCACGGTACATGGGCAGCATAATCGCTTCCGCCGGAAACACCATCAGGCTGATCACCAGCGTCAGAAGGGCATTTTTTCCCTTAAACTCAAACTTTGCCAGCGCGTAGCCGCACAGGGAGTTGACGAACAAGTCTAACACAATGATAACCATCACATAGAACAGGCTGTTAAAAATGAACTTCCACATGTTGATCCGGCTGAACACTTCCTGGTAATTGGCCAGGGAAGCGGCCTTCGGAACAAAGGTTGAGATTGAATTGAGCCCCTTAAAAATTTCCGCCTCCGGCTTTAAGGAGGCCGCGATCATCCATATCAAAGGCGATACAAATATCAGCGCGATAACGGTGTTTCCAATGTAAAAGGCAAGACTGCCTATCTGCTTTCTCTGTTTCTGTGTCATAATGACGCTCCTTTCCTTCCTCTCCCAGGGCTACATGCCCAAACCCGTACGGAGAATGCCGCTTTTGGGGCATTCTCCTATGTGAGACTTAGTACTTCTTCGCGAAGCAGCCTTTGCTGCGAGTGAATAGAAGTACTTCTCACATTACGCCTTAATTATTTTTTTCATTCCCACTGACAGGGAAATCACTATGACGAAGAACACCGCCGCCACCGCGCAGGCATAGCCGAAATTCCTCTTCTGGAAGCCCTGCTCATACACATAGTACACGAGGGTCCTGGTGGCATTCTGGGGACCACCCTTAGTCATCACATAGGGCTGTGTAAAAAGCTTCATCGCCTGAATAACCGTTATCATAATGACATAGGAGATCACGTTCTTCAGTCCCGGCAGCGTCACATAGAGGAAGCTCTTGATCTTTCCTGCGCCGTCGATAGAGGCCGCCTCATACTGATCCTTCGGGATGCCCTGCAGGCCCGCGAGGAAGATCATCATCTGGTAACCCGCCCCCTGCCATGCCGACATGAAGACAATGGAATTCATGGCGCTTTTCGGATCATTCAGGAAACCGCACGGCTCCATTCCGAGATTTACCAGAAGGGCATTCAACAGGCCGCTGTTTGGATTGGAGTTGTACAAAACCGTCCAGAGGATCGCCACAACAACCATCGACGTCACCTGCGGGCTGAAGTAGGCCGCGCGGAAGATGGAGACGCCTTTCCTCCTGGAGGAAATCAGAAGCGCAAGCGCCAGTGCCAGTACCGTCTGGAAAGGCACAACCAAAATGGTGAAATGCAGGGTATTCTTCACCGCAATCCAGAAATCTTTGTCTTGAAACAGTTCGATGAAATTATTGAATCCGCAGAATTTGATCCTGTCGGGACGCATAATGTTATAGTCCGTAAAAGCATATCTGACAGTCTGCAGCGCCGGGTAGAGCAGAAACGCCGCCAGCAGGACGACCGCAGGAATGATAAAGAGATATGCCGCTCTTCTCTCACTTTTTTTATCAACCGATACTTGCATAATAGCCCCTCCTTGTTTTCCTTCCGCGCCCTTACTCCTGCGCATAATATTTGTTGTAATCCTTATCCGTGGCTGCCGCCGCCGCATCCAGCGCTTCCTTCGCATCCACACCCGTAAAGATGTTTAGCATTGCCTCCGAAAATTCCGCCGACAGCACGCTGTAGGAGGGCGTTCTCGGTCTCGGATGCCCGGTCTCCATAAGCTGTTCCTTAATCATGGAGCGCGGATACGCATTGTACTCCGTCAGCACGTCATAACTGGATTTACGCGTGGGCGGTTTCGAGATTGCCTTCGCGTAAGTGGCGACATTCTCCTCGGAAAACAGGAACCGCAGCGCCTCTTTGGCCGCCTCCATATCCTGCGTATTTTTTGTCACAGAGGCTGCCCAGTCCCCGGTGGGGGAGGAGAGGATCCCGTTATCCGCCACCGGGAAATAAGTGATGCCCCAGTTCAGATCGGGATAATCGTTCTCAAGGGTCGCCACCTCCCAGGAGCCGCCCAGCATTGTGGCCGCCCGCTCGTTGTGAAACTCCTTCTGGATCGGGTCGATGTTGGCATAGCCGCCCTGGATCAAGCTGTTCAAAAATTCCGCCGCCTCTACTCCCTCCGGGCTGTTGATATAGCCATCGGCCTGACTGCCGTCCGCGCTCACCAGATCCGTACCGTTGGATATCCAGAACTGCTCCAGAACATAGGGAAGTCCTTCTCCCTTGTCCATAATAATGTTCGTGCCGACCACACCGTCCTTCGTCAGCTTTTTCGCCGCCTCATAGAACTCTGTCCACGTCCAGGCTTCCTCCTTCGACTGCGGTATGCGTATGCCGGCTTCCTCCAGCATATCTGCATTGTAGAACAGGGCTACCGAACTTTCCGTCGCTCCCACCGCATAAATCTTCCCGTCATATGTATTCTGCTGTTTGGAGGAATCCAAAAAGTCTTCCCATTCCGCCTCCGTAAAAAGATCGTCCAGAGGAAGGGTGATTTCATTCGCCGCATAGACAGATACCGTGGGACCGTCCACGAAGAGAATGTCCGGCAGGTCGTTGGAGGTGATCGCCGCATTGATCTTATCCTCATAGGCGTAGGAATCCGCGCGCACGATGGCTTCTCTCTGCAGATGAATCCTGCCCTTATGCGCCTGATTGAACGCATCTATTTTTTCCACCCACCACTCCTCGATGGCAGGCTCATCCGTCGGGCTCCACACCGTGATGACCGACTCCCCGTCCTCGTTGACCCGCTCCTTCACCTGTCCGCATCCCACACACAGACTGCCGGCCAGCATGGCTGTAAGTACAGCCGCAACCACTCTTTTCTTCATCTTGACCGCTCCTTTCTTCTCTGCCTCACACCACTTTTATATTCATTGCTTTTCTAATGCCAGATGGACTTCATACAGGCCACTTCCACCCATGCGACATGTTCCGGCGCCTCAGCGTCCAGCGCAAAACAACCGTCTGCGGAACTGTTGTAGAACACTTTTGTTCCTGCCGCCTCTCCCTCGTTGACATAGACTTCCGCCGTGCGTCCGTCCACATAGATTTCCAGAGTCCTGACTTCCTCCACGTCCGCCTTGAAACGGATGCCTTCACTCTTCACGCCCTTTGTCACGAGGCGCAGCCCGTCCTTGTCATTGACCAGGGAAAGCTCCCTCTCTTCGTCCTTTCCGAGCAGAATGGTGAAACAGGTGTTTTTGTCGAATTTGATTTCCGCGCGGTACGCGTTTCCCTCTATCTTTGGAAGAGACAGGTTCTCTCCCCTGCCCTGGGCGAGCGCTTCGCCTTTCAGCGCATCGATTTCCCGCACCGGCGTCATGTACAGCTTTCCGTTTTTCACATGAAGCTCTCTCGGTATCGTCATGCTGCCGTACGCGCCATTCTCATCCGCCGCATGCTCCTCATAAAAATCAGAAATCCAGCCGATGCTGATCCGCCTGCCCTGATGCGCAAAGCTCTGCATTGCATAGCAGTTGCTTCCGAAGTCAAACCAGCCATCGCACTCTATCTCAAATTCGCGGTCATGCCAGGTTCCCGTATAATATCTGCTCATCTGGTATCTTCCGCATTCGTCGCGGTGTTCCATCCACGCGCCTATTGCCACATATTTCCCGTCCAGCTCCATAAAGTCAGGACATTCAAAACAACGGACTTTCTCCCGCTCCTCCACAAGCAGCGGATGTACATACTCCCACTGTACCCCGTCTTTAGATTCATAGAGGAGAATTGCGCCCTTTCCCGCTACGGCGCTGCCAAGCGCCATGTACCAGCGGTCATTTGCGCGCAGCACTTTGGGATCTCTGAAATCAAAGGACGCGCCTTCCGGCCGCTGGCCGATCACACACGTTTCCTCTGAAAAATGGATCATGTCGCGGCTTTTCATCATCCACTGCTGTTCCACCGTGTCCTCACCGTCCTGCAGCGGCCCCTTATGTCTGGTCAGATAAAATACAACCTCCTCCTCAGAAGCCACGGCACAACCTGAAAATGCGCCGCCTTTCCATTCCTCCGGCCTTTCCAGAATCTCCTCCTGGGGGGCGAGCACAACGGGGAGATGAACCCAGTGCACCAGATCCCGGCTGGCCGCATGGCCCCAGTACATGTTGGACCACTGCTGCCCGTGCGGGTTAAACTGATAGAACATATGGTAATATCCCTGGAACCAGCACAGGCCGTTTGGATCATTCATCCAGTTTTTCCACGGAGAGAAATGGTAGGTTTCACGCGACGGCCTGTCGTACCATGCCGCCTGATCCGGCATATAGAACCTGTTATCCGTCGGGATTTTCTCCAGATAACACACGCCTTCCTCCAGCATATCTTCGCTGTCGCTCAGATAGCAGAGCGACACCTCGCATTCCTCGCTGCAGATTTCATAGTCTGTATTCTTTTCCAGCGGGATTTTGATCCACGAAAAATAGGTTCTGCCCGCCAGCTTCTCCACACTCTGCAGGGAGCCGTCCGCATTTCTGGACAGAACACTGATTTTACCTCCGTCAGTTGTCTGTTTCGCAAAGATCTCCAGACAGGTATGATGCCCCGTATTTACCTTTGTCATAATTTCCTCCTCTCCGATTTCCTGTTGTATTTTTCGATCCGTGTGTAGAACCGTTTCCACATCAGTTTTTCTTTATTTATTGTCTCTTTTCATTTTTTATCCACCATTTATATCTCCGTTTTTGGTGGAACCCGTTCCATGTTTATGATTATATTTCCCTTCCAACCGTTTGTCAATTACCCTGCCGCATTTTTTACCCTATACACAAAAAAGCAGGGGATGTTTTTGTATAGATTGCACAACCCCTGCTTTCCTTTTTCATTTATCTCTGAAACGGACTCCATCCATACGGCCTTACCACAGCGCCGCGCCGTCATCCCGCGCACCTGGTCGTCCCCCCGTAGCAGATCTCCACATTCAAAATCTGCCTGTGGAGAATGTCCCTTCTCTGTTCAATCTGGTCGAGCAACGTACTCACAGAAACTTCCGCCAGCAGCGGCGTGTTCTGTCTCACCGCGGTGACATGGGGGTAAACCATCTGCGTGACGCTGGTGGCGTCAAACCCGACCAGGCTGATGTCCTCGGGAATCCGCATCCCTCTTTTTCCGGCCGTGTTCATGCATGCCACTACACCCAGATCCCCTGAGAAAATCCCGTCCGCATCGGGAAACTCGTCTAACAGTCTGCCGGCCGCTTCGCAGAAAGCTTCCCAGCCGAACACATTCCAGTCCATAGATACTGTCTCCACGTTCACCCCGTGCTCCTCAAGGGTTCTCTGAAATGCCGTGTGTCTTTCGTTTGCCAGAATATGAGGAGACACCCCGGCAATCTGTATCACATTCTTTCGTCCATCGCGGATCATCAGTTCCGCAGCCATTTTTCCGCCCGCGGCATGGTCACTTCCCACGATAGGAATTTTAGGCCCAAAGTCACGGTCAATGGAGACAATCGGTTTCTCATGTCTCAGATATTCCTCTCCGTCAAGACAGTGGGAACCCGTAATAATGCCGTCCACGATATTGCGCTCCAGCATATCCAAATATTCTCTCTCCCTGTCGCTGACCCCTACCGCATTACAGACCATCGTTTTATATCCCTGTCTGTACAGCTCCATCTCTATGTTTTTGACCAGACAGGAAAAGAAAGGATGATCCAGATCCGGCACAATCACGCCCACAATCCCGCTTTTGTTGCGGAACAGATTCCGCGCCAGCTCATTGGGGGTGTAATTCAGTTTCTGCACTGCCTTATCTATTTTCTTTTTTGTCTCCGGCGAAACGTAGCCAGTATTGTTTATTGCCCGGGACACCGTCCCCACACCAACCCCGGCTTCCTTCGCCACATCCCTGATACTTGCCATACCTCTTACTCCTGCCATGATTTCCCAAATCTCACTTACCAGTCTATCACCGACCCTCTTACAATGACAAGCCTCACTTTCAAAATGTGAATCTCGTTTACAAAACGGGAAAGTCGGATTGCAATCGACCACACTCCCGTATCAAAGACCAAATCTTCGCAATTTATACCGTATTTTCTACAATCTGTTCTTTAGCCTTGACACTTCTTTACAATATATAGTATCTTATGAAGGATTTCAACACGCATCACCGTATGTTATGTAAATCATTCGTAATGTTTTGACACTTTTCATAAAGGAGAAGTCCATGCAGACTCTTAGAAAAATAATCAGCCGCTATTTACGCTCTGTTACATTTGTTCTCGTGGTCGTTCTTCTGGCGTTGATCCTGTGCCTTCAGATCATGAGCGAGCACAAACAGGCACATCAGACCGCTACACAAACTTTCCACCAGATCGAACAGCTTCTGGAAAAGAATCTGGCAGAACTTGCCGAAACCAAAGACGCCTACCGGCAGACATGTCTGCACAACGCGGAGGCAATCGCCTATATCATAGAAGACAATCCTTCCGTCTTAGACAGTGTGGAGGAACTGAAAAAAATTGCCGGGATGATGGAAGTGGATGAAATCCATATTTTTGATACCACAGGTCGTATTTACGCGGGAACCCACCCGGAGTATTATGACTTTACATTTGATTCGGGAGAGCAGATGCAGTTTTTCAAGCCCATGCTCACGGACAAATCGCTGCGCCTCGTTCAGGATATCACGCCCAACACAGCGGAGGCAAAGATGATGCAGTACTCCGCGCTCTGGAGTAAAAACGAAGCGTTTATCGTGCAGGTAGGCATGGAGCCGGTCAATGTGATGAAGGCGACCGAGAAAAACGAGCTTTCCTATCTTTTTTCCCTGTTCCGTGTCAGTCCCGACGCCAACTATTACGCCGTGAACGGGAAAACCGGCGAAATCATCGGCTCCACCGACCTGTCATGCGTCGGCAAAAGCCTTTCTGAGATCGGACTCAGCCTCAGCGCCGTCACCGCGGACAGAAACGGGTTCCATGCCAATGTGAACGGCGAAGAATCCTACTGCGTGTTTGCAGAACATGGCGATACCTATATCGGCCGCGTTCTTTCAAGACGGGAAATGTACCAGCGTATCCCTGCCACAACCGCCGGGCTTGCATTCTGTCTGATTACCATTGCAATCATTCTCTTTCATGTAGTCACCCGAGCCATGAATCAATATGTGGTTGACGGCATCCACCGCGTCAACGAAAAGCTGCACAGCATCGCCCAGGGCAATCTGGATGAAATGATCGACATCCAGACAAGTATGGAATTTTCAGAACTGAGCAGCTACATCAACAGAATGAAGCAGAGCCTTCTGGACAACAACGAGAAGATGTCTTACGTTCTGAGCAAAACAAATATGTATATCGGCGTGTACGAATACAACCGCCATATGAAGAGAGTGCGTTTTACCCAGCATGTGCCACGCATCCTCTGTCTGGAACCGGAGGAAGCCGAAAAGCTGTCCTCGGATTACAGGCAGTTTCAGACTTTTATCTCAGAGCTGTGCAAAGATCCCGTCGAAGGCGAAAGCAATGTGTTCTCGTTGAAAGATCACTATGTCAAACTGGAGGAAATGGGGCGGGACGACGAGATTTTCGGCGTACTCATTGATGTGACAGAAGGAATCAGAAAGCGCCGCCAGATTGAAGCCGAACGCGATTTCGATCCGCTGACCGGGCTTTATAACCGCCGCGGTCTGGAAATCCGGCTTTCCACCCTGTTCGCTGAGCCGGAATCGCTCTGCCACAGCGCGATTATTATGATCGATGCCGATAATCTGAAAACGATCAACGATACCTACGGCCACGACGCAGGCGACAACTATTTAAAGGAAATCGCCGATCTGTTCCGGGACTTCGGTTCCAAAGACTCTTTGTCCGCAAGACTCGGCGGCGACGAATTCATATTGTTCCTGTACCACTACGACAGCGAACAGGAATTAACCGATACCATCGCGCTTCTGACGGACCTGCAGAACAGCCATTTCGCCACTCTGAACGATCAAGTGCGCGTTCCTCTCCGTTTTTCCTTCGGTTGCAGCCTGACAAGACAGTCATCGGACTACGAAAAGCTGATGAAAGAAGCGGATGAAAAGATGTATGAAAACAAAAGAGAACGGAAAAACCAGTAGATACAACGAAGGCTGCCGCCCGGGGGCGACAGCCTTTGCCATCAGTAAATGATTACATATTCTCCATCGCTGCAGCCACGTCAGCCTCACAGCTTCTCATGGCCTGAATGGTCTTATCGAACAGGTCATCCAGCTCCCAGCCGAGCATCTCCGCGCCCTGGGCAATGACTTCTCTGGAACAGCCCGCCGCGAACTTCTTGTCCTTAAACTTCTTTTTCAAGCTCTTGACTTCCATATCCATCGTACTCTTGGAGGGACGCATCAGGGCACAGGACCAGATCAGCCCCGTCAGCTCGTCCGCCGCGAAGAGCACTTTCTCCATCTCCAGTTTCGGCTCGTCCTCACTGCACAGTCCAAAGCCGTGGGAGCAGACCGCGTAGATCATATCCTCACTCACACCACCTTCGCGCAAAAGCTCCGGCGCTTTCTTGCAGTGCTCCTCTGGATAAAGCTCAAAGTCGATATCGTGCAGGAGCCCGGTAATCCCCCAGAACTCCTCTTCCGCCCCATAGCCCAGTTCCTTGGCGTACCAGCGCATCACACCTTCCACGGTCAGGGCGTGCTGGATATGGAACGGCTCCTTGTTGTATTTCTTCAAAAGCGCAAGCGCCTGTTCCCGGGTCACGCTGCTCTTCTTCGCCTCACCGCCCGCCGGTTTCTTCGCGGACCTGGCCGTGTCAGAAGGCTTTTTATCCAGACTTTTCATGGTCGGGAAAAGCAGAACGTCACGGATCGCCGGGGAGTTGGTCAAAAGCATCACCAGCCTGTCAATGCCGTACCCGATGCCGCCTGTAGGGGGCATGCCGATCTCCAGCGCGTTCATAAAGTCTTCGTCCGTTGTGTTGGCTTCCTCGTCGCCCGCCGCAAGCGCAGCCTCCTGCGCACGGAAACGTTCCCTCTGGTCAATCGGGTCATTTAACTCGGAGTAGGCGTTACACATCTCCCGCGCTGTGATAAACAGCTCAAAACGCTCCACATAGTCCGGCTTGTCCGGCTTTCTCTTGGTGAGGGGCGAAATCTCCACAGGATGATCCATCACAAAAGTGGGCTGCACCAGATGCTCCTCCACAAACTCCTCAAAGAAGAGGTTGATGATATCACCCTTCGTATGGCGCTCCTCGTAGTGTACGCCCTTTTCGTCCGCCAGCTTCTTTGCCGCCGCGGTGTCCGCTACCTCGTCAAAGTCAACACCCGTATATTTCTTCACAGCTCCCACCATGGTAATCCGCTCAAAGGGTTTGCCCAGATCGATCTCCACATCTCCGTAGGGCACGGTGGTGGTGCCGCAGACTTCTTTTGCCACATGGCGGAACATGTTCTCGGTCAGATCCATCATCCCGTTGTAGTCGGTGTAAGCCTGATACAGCTCCATCAGCGTAAACTCTGGATTGTGTCTGGCGTCCAGTCCTTCGTTGCGGAATACCCGCCCGATCTCATAGACTCTCTCCATACCGCCCACGATCAGCCTCTTCAGATATAATTCCAGGGAAATGCGAAGCTTCACATCCTCATCCAGTGCATTGTAGTGGGTCTCAAACGGTCTTGCCGCCGCGCCGCCCGCGTTGGATACGAGCATGGGCGTCTCCACCTCCAGAAATCCCTGTCCGTCCAGATAGCGTCTGATGGAACTGATGATTTTGGAACGCATGACGAAAGTCTTTTTCACATCCGCGTTCATAATCAGATCCGTGTATCTCTGCCGGTAACGGATATCCGTATTCACCAGACCGTGATACTTCTCCGGAAGAATCTGCAGACTTTTTGACAGCAGTGTCACTTTCGCCGCATGGACGGATATTTCGCCGGTTTTGGTCTTAAAAACCTCCCCTTCGATACCTGCAATGTCACCCACGTCATATTTTTTGAAATCGGCGTAAGGCTCTTCCCCAATGCTGTCCCTTGCCACATAGACCTGAATATCGCCCTGCAGATCCTGCACGTTGCAAAAGGACGCCTTGCCCATAACGCGCTTGCTCATCACACGGCCCGCAATGGACACGCTTTTGCCTTCCAGCGCGTCAAAGTTGTCGAGAATCTCCTGGCTGTGATGGGTTATATCGTATTTCGTGATTTGAAAGGGATCTCTGCCAGCCTCCTGCAAAGCGGCAAGTTTCTCCCTTCTCACCTTCAAAAGCTGATTGATATCCTGCTGTGTTTCTGCCATGATGCTGTCCTTTCTCTATATATGTGCCACACTGTAATTTCTGATAAGACGCACGCTCTGTGCTCAGTTCGACCGCTGAATCTCCAAAACTTTGTACTTGATGACACCGGCCTGTGTCTCCACCTCAACCGTATCGCCGACCTTGCTCCCGATTAACGCCTTTCCCACGGGAGACTCGTTGGAAATTTTTCCCTTTAAGCTGTTCGCCTCGGTGGAACCGACGATCTTATACTCCAGCTCCTCATTGAACTCCACGTCCAGTATTTTTACCTGACAGCCGATATTGATCTTGTCGAGATCTACCTCGTCCTCCACCACAACCTCGGCGTTTTTCAGAATTTTCTCCAGCTCCTCAATCCTCGCCTCAATGTCGCGCTGCTCGTCCTTAGCTGCGTCGTACTCGGCATTCTCGGAGAGGTCGCCCTGCTCTCTGGCCTCCTTGATCTTCTGGGCCACTTCCTTACGCTTTACGACCTTCAGATCATGTAGCTCATCCTCGTACTTGCGCAAGCCCTCATACGTTAAAATATTCTTTTTCTCCTGCATGGTAAAAACTCTTCCTTTCTAAATATATTACTAACGCAGTGCATCTCGATTCCGCTTTGCTCCATCTTGCTCGCGTGCTGTCTGCACACTGCTCATTGCCTCCGCGTACATTTTTCTATAATACCCATTTTTCACTATAGTGTCAAGATATTTGACTGGCGATATATAGAGAATCCGCCCGTTTTTTCTGGCGCAGCCGCATTCCTTTTCCGGGCTGGAAAGCAGGTCCGCATAGACAGTCTGTCCCTCCCGCTCCACCCTGGGAAATCTGGGTGTATCCGCATAATCCAGAACCACCCCGCCGCACCTCTCCCTGCCACAGCGAAGCCCTTCCTCTGAAACGAGATATGGCTTCATGCCGGGCACAAGGCCGTACTCATACCCGTAAGCCTCCATCTCCTCCGCCACCTCCTCCCAGATATCCGTCCCCTCCATCTCCTCATAATAAAAGATCAGGCTGTTGATTCTCGTAAGATAAGGCGTAAGAAGCCTTCTCGTCATCTCCATCTGCCAGTCGGTTTCACCCGGCCTTCCAAGCAGCACGGTCACCCTTCCCTCTTGGCGCAGACAGTCAGACGCACAGGCCGCCAACATAGCGACAGCGAGCTTTTCTATCGTCTCTTTTCGAGGCTCCCAGCGCGCCCTCCACCTTTCTGACATAAGTGTCATTATTTGTGGATGAAGAAACGCGTCAGCCAGTCCCGGCGCGCTGTGCAGCACAGTCTCCATCGCCTCCTCCAATGTCTCTTCCGGCCACGGTTTCTTTTTATAGTAGAAAGGCGGCACCGGACAGTCCACGGGCACAAAGAAACCGCCCGTCTCCGCCGCCTGTAAAATCTGTCCCGGAAGTGTTACACCCTCCCACCAGTGTCTCTTGGCGGCAGCCATTTTATTCATATCCTGAGTGGGATGAAAATAGACAACGCAATCCGTTTCCATAATATCTACCTGCCCCCAGTCAGCGGAATCTACATTCTTCTCACACTTTTTATGTGAATGTGAAAAGCCATATCCCCATTACGTTCTGAAACAGTATATGTCTCCGGGCTTTCAGACATGCAGGCAGATTTTACGAAAGCATTTTACCGGTTCCGCATTCACATGGATTCCACTAACCGCTCAATCCCGTCAAAACTCTCCGCCTGATTCACAGCCCCTCTGAGCCGGGCAGAACCGGGCAGTCCGGCTGTATACCATGACAGGTGTTTTCTCATTTCCCGGACGCCGGTATACTCTCCCTTGATCTCCATCTGCAGCGCGGCGTGGCGCAGAATCATCTTCTTTTTCTCTTCCATGGACGGCGGTGCCATCGTCCGCCCGTCTCTCAGCCAGGCGGCAATCTGCCCGAAAAGCCACGGGTTGCCTCTGGCGGCGCGGCCGATCATCACGCCGTCGCACCCCGTCTGCGCAAGCAGTTTTTCCGCGCTGACCGGGTCCGTCACATCCCCGTTTCCGATCACGGGAATGGAGACCGCCTCCTTCACCTTCGCTATGATCTCCCAGTCCGCCTCACCGCTGTAAAACTGTTCTCTCGTTCTGCCGTGCACAGCCACCGCTGCCGCTCCCGCTTCCTCCGCGATCTTCGCAAACTCCACCGCATTGACATGGTCCGCGTCAAAGCCTTTGCGGATTTTCACTGTGACGGGCTTCTCTATTGCCTTTACCGTGGCGGCAATGATCTCCCCCGCCAGCTTCGGCTCCCGCATCAGCGCTGAGCCCTCCCCGTTGTTCACAATCTTCGGCACGGGGCAGCCCATATTGATATCCAGTATGGCAAAGGGCCGCTCCTCAATCCGTTTCGCCATCTCGCTGACGATTTTCGGGTCTGAACCGAACAACTGCAGGGAGACCGGTCCTTCCTGGGGGTGAATCGCAAGCAGTCCCTCCGTATTTTTATTGCCGTACATGATCGCCTTGGCGCTCACCATTTCCATCCCGGCAAGTGCTGCCCCCTGTTCGCTGCACAGCAAACGAAATGGCAGGTCCGTCACGCCTGCCATGGGAGCCAGTATCAGATTATTTTCCAACGAAACGTTGCCAATCATAAGCGGTTTCAGTAATTGACTCATGTCATTCACACCAATCTTTCGCACAAACCCTAAACTGTGATTACAGCAATCGGTTAATCCACTACTTTTCTAACAATCAGTCCTCGGTCTGTATATCCTCATGCAGGATAAACACCCGGTAGTACAGTTGCAAAGCTTCCAGCATTTCCTGCCTGTTCCTGCGGATTTCGCCCACCAGAAGGCCGCTGCTGATGTCGTCATATAGCAGATCGTCCTCCTCCGCGTCCGTCTCCAGGGAGATGCTGCCATCCTCCTCAAAAACAATCGTAAAAATGCCACCCACTTCCTCCGTGAAAAGTACGCAGATGATATGCAGTTCATCCTTGATCGACTGCGGAATCTTATCAAATTTCCCGTTAAAATAGTATTTCTGCTCATAGGCGTTTGCGCCGCAGAGCACGATTCTCTTATCTTCCATAAGCGTTTCCTTCCACCGCTGCCATTCTGACACCATCCGGCTCACATGCTGCCGCTCTCCTTATCTCAAAGGTTTTTACCGACACACATGTCATTTATTCGCATTTCTATCAGACATAACCGTACAGCCCGCGAACCGAAACTTCCCCGGCATATATAAGAACGGTCTCCCCTGTCTCCTTCTCCACAATCAGCTCTCCCGTCTCGGTAATCCCCCGCGAAATCCCGGTGTACTCCCCAGCCGGATCCAGGATGCGCACAACGGCGTTTCTGCCGGCCAGACGCGACTCATAGCGCTCCTTTAATTCGGAAAGCGTCAGCGTGCGCTCAAACGTCTCGTAATCCTGCTCAAACCGCGCCAGAATCTCTGCCAGAAGAGCGGCCCGGTCAAAATGCCGCCCGGACTCTATTTTAAGGGAAGTCGCCGCCCCCCGCAGTTCCTCCGGGAATTCCTCCGCGCTCTCCTGATTCACGTTGACACCCACACCTGCTACCAGAAACTGAATCTCGTTCATCTCCGGCGTCATGCTCATCTCTGTGAGAATCCCGACCACCTTTTTCCCGTTCACCACAATGTCATTCGGCCATTTGATGCCCGTGGGAAGTCCCGTCACTTCATGGATCGCCTCCGCCACGGAAAGTGCCATAACAAGCGTGATCATAGATGCCTTATCCGGGATAAACGCCGGGCGGACAATAATCGTAAAATAGATGGACCGCCCCGCAGGCGACTCCCATGATCTGCCTCTGCGCCCTCTGCCCGCGGTCTGCCTGTCTGCAACCACCGTCGTGCCCCGCGGCGCCCCTTCCTCCGCAAAGCGTTTGGCATCGGGATTTGTGGAACCGGTGGACTCAAAAAAGATAAGCCGCTGTCCTGCCCATTTCGTGCGGAGCCTGCTGGCAATCTCACTCTCCGAATAGGCGTCCGCAGGGCTCTCCACCAGCCGATAGCCGCGGCTTGGCACCGACTCGATCCGGTAACCTTCCTCTTTCAACTGTTTAATCACCTTCCAGACCGCCGTGCGGGAAACGCCAAGGCGGTCGCAGAGCTGCTGCCCCGACACATAGTCCTCACTGCTCCGCAGACATGTTAAAATATCGGATCTGTCTGTCTTCATGGATTTATCTCTTACCCCCATGACTCCGCTCCGCGGAATCTCATAGTCAGCGGACAAGCAGGCACGTCCCGAAGAATGCCCGTTTTTCGGCATTCTCCCGCGTGAAACACTTCACGAAGCAGCCATTGCCGCTGAGCTTTAGAATTTTCACGCTAACCCAAGTGTCACTGCCATAACCGCTTTGATGGTGTGCATTCTGTTCTCCGCCTCATCGAACACAATGGACTGCGCCGACTCAAACACCTCGTCTGTCACTTCCAGCTCCGCCATCCCGTACTTTTCACCGATCTCCTTACCGATTCCCGTTTCGTGATCGTGGAACGCGGGCAGACAGTGCATGAACACCGCGTCTTTTCCGGCAAGAGCCATCGCCTGCGCGTTGACCTGATAAGGCGCAAGATCGCGCAGTCTCTCCTCCCAGATCTGCGCCGGCTCGCCCATAGACACCCACACATCCGTGTAAACCACATCCGCTCCCGTCACGCCCTCCGGCACATCTTCCGTCAGACGGATGGAACCGCCGTTTTCTTCCGCAATCTCCCGGCAGGTTTTCACAAGCGTTTCCTCCGGGAAATACTTTTTACTTGTGCATGCCGTGAAATGCATGCCCATCTTGGCGCAGGCCACCATAAGGGAATTGCCCATGTTATAGCGGGCATCGCCCATATAAGTCAGCTTAATGCCCTTCACGCGCCCGAAATGCTCCCGTATGGTCAGAAGATCCGCCAGCATCTGGGTCGGGTGAAACTCATTGGTCAGACCGTTCCAGACCGGCACACCCGCGTATTTTGCCAGCTCTTCCACAATCTCCTGCCCGTACCCGCGGTACTCGATGCCCTCAAACATGCGTCCCAGCACCCGTGCCGTGTCGGCAACGCTCTCTTTCCTGCCAATCTGGGAGCCTGACGGGTCAAGATAGGTCGTTCCCATACCAAGATCGTGCGCCGCCACCTCAAAGGCACAGCGGGTTCTTGTGCTTGTCTTTTCAAAGATCAGCGCCACATTTTTTCCCCGCAGCGTGTCCACGGGGATTCCCTTCTTTTTCTTGTCCTTCAGATCCGCCGCCACATCCAGCATGTATGAGATTTCCTCCGGCGTAAAATCCAGAAGCTTTAAAAAATTGCGTCCCTTCAAGTCCATGATACTGCCTCCTTATGTAGTGTCTGTCACTGTTTATTCGCGTACAACCTCAACAGGACGGGTCCGCAGAACCGTCCTGTCGTTATTCTTTCCCTCCAGCCAGTCAACCAGTGCGGTGAATGGCCGTTTTTGGCATTCTTCCGAGTGAAACTTAGCGCTTCCCACTCTGTTATCTGAATACTTCCTTTGCGGATGCCGCAAGCCCCGCCAGTCCCTGAATCTCCGAGGGAATGATAATCTTTGTCGCCTGACCGTCCGCCGCCTTCTCGAATGCCTCCAGACTCTTGATCTTTAAGACTGCCTCGTCGGCGCCTGCCTCGCGGATCATACGGATACCGTCCGCAGTCGCCTGCTGCACCTTAAGAATCGCCTCCGCTTCACCTTCCGCCTCGCGGATCATCTTCTCCTTCTGTGCCTCCGCGCGCAGGATCGCGGACTGCTTCTCCGCCTCCGCTTCCAGAATCGCGGATTCTTTCTGACCTTCCGCTACGAGAATGGTAGATTTCTTCTCACCTTCCGCACGCAGAATTGCTTCACGGCGCTCACGCTCCGCCTTCATCTGTTTCTCCATGGCGTCCTGAATCGCCGCCGGCGGAATGATATTCTTAAGCTCCACCCGGTTCACCTTGATACCCCAGGGGTCTGTCGCGATATCGAGGGAAGCGCGCATCTTCGTGTTAATCACTTCTCTGGAAGTCAGTGTCTGGTCGAGTTCCATCTCACCGATGATGTTACGAAGGGTCGTCGCCGTCAGGTTCTCAATCGCCATAATCGGATTTTCCACGCCGTAGGCAAACAGCTTCGGATCCGTGATCTGGAAGAAGACCACCGTGTCGATCCGCATGGTAACATTATCTTTCGTAATCACAGGCTGGGGCGCGAAGTCCACCACCTGCTCCTTCAGAACAACTCTCTTGGCCACCTTATCAATAAAAGGAACCTTGATATGCAGCCCCACAGACCATGTCTGCTGATACGCCCCCAGACGCTCCACCACGTAAGCCTGCGCCTGCGGCACAATCTTGATACAGGATGCCAGAATCAGCACGATCAGTACCAATACAACAAGTAACGCTACAAGTCCACCCATTTCTTCTCCATTTCCGAGAGCATTTACATCTCATAACTGTCCGGTATCTTCACCGGCAGTCACTGCATCTCTTTCTTTTCCTCTACAATCAGTTTCACGCCGTTGATGGCAAGCACAATCACCACGGCTCCCACAGGCAGTTTCTCCCCGTCCGTCTTTGTCCGCGCGGACCATTCCATACCGCCCACATTCACCTGCCCGATGCCCTGCAGATTATCTATTTCGCTAATTACGATCGCCTGCCGCCCCACAAGGCTTTCCGCGTTCGTGCGCACCCGGTCCTTGTTAAAATACTTCACCGCAATCGGTCTTGTAAAATACAAGAGCAGCGCAGAAACCACAAGAAACAGTATAATCTGTACAATAACCGGCAGATGCAGCAAGGAAGCCAGTGTGGCTGCAAGCGCACCACCCGCGAACCAGACGGTGGTAAGTCCCATCGTCAGCAGTTCTGTCACTACCAACGCCACAAGGATGACCAGCCAGACCACCGTCATGTTTAACGCCTGTATCTCCATCATGTTCCCTCCTTGATGCCAACGTAGCACTCGCAAACACGCACTTCGCGCTTTCTGTCCGATTACATCGGACGTTTGCTCATTACATTATCTCATATTATTCCCAATGTGGCAAGGACTAACACTTCTTTCGTTCCGGTCACTCTCATTTACAAAATCGCATCTTCGCTTCTCTCCACTGCATCTTACATTGTTACCAGAATACCTGCCTGTCGATGAGCAGGCCCTCGTGGTTGCCGGCGCGGCGGAAATGCGTCGCATCGCCCACGTTTGTCTCCCCGTTGATCGCAGCCCTTGCCGCCTCCCAGCAGCTTTCCGGAATATCGCCGCCGTAAACTCTTGCCACTTTGCCGTTGAGTGCGGGCGTAAACTGTCCCGATGCAAAAATAACGCCCGATATTGTATTCGGATAAGCCGCGCTTCTGACACGGTTCATAACCACCGCACCTACCGCCAGTTTTCCGTTGTAAGTCTCGATTCCCGCCTCACAGTAAATCAATGCCGCCAGCAGTCTGGTGTCGTCTCCTCCCACCACCACAGCACCTCTGTTTGCCGTCAGTTTCGCCTTACGCTCTTCCTCTTCTCTCTTCTGAATGGCTACCAGCGTCTCGCCCTCGTCAATATGGAAGTCAATGTCCACATACTCCGCCGAAACGTAGCCTGTTTCGCCCTCGTAATCCACGCTGATCCAGTCTTCATCCAGCACCTCGATGATCTCAAGCTCCTCGTCGCGTGGAATAAAGCCGACCGCCTCCGCTTCCGCCTCGGGATCTTTCCTCACGCAGAGCGTATCCGTCTCAATCTGCACGATGAGGTTTCCCACATCATTCGCCAGCAGCTCCGCATCCTCGCCAAAAAGCAGATACTCGTCGCTCGCCCAGCCCACAAGATCCCCGCTGCGGAGTCTTGTCCAGCCGTCTTTTCTCTCCAATATTCTGCCGCCGCAATCCTTATACAGGAGACCAACCTTTTCAGATTCCCCGTCAGCCTCCGCGCGCACGTTCATCGCCACCTGTACGTTAGCCATCACCAGATCTGTCTCCCGCTCCGCGCCGTTTGCTTCTGACACTTCTGTCAGTTCCCGGAGTGCATCCTCGTTCGCAGCTTTTCCCGTCGGATCTACAATCTGTGCCACTCCAGCGTTCATCGAATCCAGACACTCGCTTCTGTTGGTGGCATGTACATCCAGAGCCATACCGCATAAACATAACCCAAGAATCAACCCGGCGATCAGAAGTCTATACCCTTTCCGCATAAACATCCCTCCATCTTCATCCATACAGAAAATATAAAAAATATTATGATTTCCTATAAACCGAAAAAGATAAAGATTGTTACAAAATTGTTACAATTCGGTTAAATATGGATTATTTTAGCAAAACGCCTATTCTTTGTCAAGTTTATACAATTTGGTCCTGTTTTATCTCTATATTTTGTTACTATTTTTTTACAAAGCACAAGATGTTCCGACACAATCCTGGCGCGACAATCTGCCGCCGTTCAGATCACGCCATTCACACCTCCGGCGCTCTCCGCTGTTTCGCAGCCCTAAACTACAGTTTTCCGGACTTCTCCACCGCCGCCAGCAGCGCGTCCATCACCGCGCCACGGAAACCGGCTTCCTCCAACACGCGAAGGCCTTCTATCGTGGTGCCCCCCGGAGAACATACCATATCCTTTAACTCGCCGGGATGTTTCCCCGTCTCCAGCACAAGCTTCGCACTTCCGTATACCGCCTGAGCCGCAAACTCATAAGCCTGCGCTCTTGGCATACCCGCAGCCACGCCCGCGTCAGCCATAGCTTCTATGAAAAGGAACACGTAGGCCGGAGAAGAACCGCTCACCGCCCCCACGGCGTCCATCAGCCGCTCCTCCACCAGACTTGCCTTCCCGAAACTCCCCATCAGCCGGAGGCTGTACTTCGTCTCCTCCTCAGATACTGCGCCGTTTACACAGACACCCGTGCAGCCCTCCCCCACAAGCGCCGGGGTATTCGGCATACAGCGCACCATTTTCACTCTTCTTCCAAAAGCATGCTCCAGCCATTCTATTGTTTTGCCGGCCGCAATGCTGATAATCAGTGTGTCCGGCTGTACCGCGTCTTTGATCTCCGCAATCACCCCCGCCAGATACTGCGGTTTCACCGCCAGAATCAATGTCTGTGCCTCCTCCGCCACCGCCGCGTTGGATGCCTTCACATCAATACCAAACTGCTCCCGGACCGCATCACGCGTCTTCTGTGTTTTCGCGCTGCCGCAGATCTCCTCCGCAAACACAATCCCCTGCTCCAGCATACCGCCAATTATGGCACGCGCCATATTTCCAAGTCCGATAAATCCGATTTTCATACACCGTCCCCTTCCTTTCCCGGTCAGCTTTCGTTTATCCGCCACCATGTAACACAACTATAACTTTAAATTTATATATAACTTTTCTCTTTGTCCCCAGAAACCAGTTCATAAAAAAACCCCTGTTTTTTCTCTGTCCATCCGGCAGATATCCCTCCTTCTGATTCATTGATATTTTCCAGGCTTTCCCATTGATAACGCGTGTTATTGTCAAAAGACAGCCTTGCCTGCAGAAGGGTTTTCAGATTTCCCTGCCATTGTGGGCTACAGATGAAAATCCAGGTCGTATTTAATTGTTAAATCATGATTTATCCGTTTCTTCTCTGCCGATATGCTTCATAAAGCAGAATTGAAGAAGCTACGGCTGCATTTAAAGATTCCACCTTTCCCTCCATGGGAATGCCAATAAGCGCATCCGCGCATCCCGCCGTCTCATCCCGTAGACCATTCGCCTCGTTCCCAATCAGAAACGCTGTGCTTTTTTGGTAGTCATACGCGTCATAAAAGTTATGTGCCCCCAGATGCGCCGCGTAAACCGTCGTCCCCCGCTCCCGCAGCATCTCTATGACGGAAGAGATATCCTCCGTGTAGAGAAAAGGTACCCGGTAAACCGCCCCCATTGTGGAACGGATGGTCTTGGGATTGTAGATGTCCGCAGTCCGGCTGCTCATAATCACACAGTCCACGCCTGCTGCCTCCGCCGTCCGAAAGATGGTGCCAAGATTTCCCGGATCCTGTATATCCTCCAGTATGATAAATAACATGCGTTTTTCATCTGCGTCCCGCAGCGTTTCTTCTATATGATAGCGCCGCTGCCGTACAAGGCAGAGAATGCCCTGCGGTGTCACCGTGTCCGACATTTTAGCAAACACCTCATCCGCCACAATCTCGCAGGGAAGCCCGGACAGTTTATCCCCATACTGCGCGTACATTTCCTTTTCGGCGCTCTGCGCAAGATACACCCGGCTGATCCATTCCGCCGGGGCTTCGCCGAACATTTTCCCACCCTCCACCACGAAGAGACCCTGTCTTTCCCGTTCTCTCTTCTTTCCGAGCAGAGCTACCACCTCTTTTACGGCTTTGTTATGCATACTTGTAATCATTGTTTCCTCCATCCGGCACGGGCGTGCGTATAAGAAAGAAAATCCCCGCAGACGTGTCCATCCACGGGGAAATCCAAACTCCATATTTTCTAATGTTTCCACACTCCCAGGCCAACGCCCCGCAATTATAATATCTTCGACATTTCGTAGGGATAATCCGGAATCCCCTTCTCCATGTTCAGCGCCTCCTCGATATCGAAGTCCATAAACTCGCCGTGCTGGTAACCGACCACCCGGTTCGTCTTACCCTCGCAGAGGATATCCGCCGCATAACAACCCATAATCGAAGCATAATAACGGTCTTTACAGGTAGGTGAACCGCCGCGCTGCATGTATCCAAGAATCGTCGCTCTCGTCTCAATGCCCGTAGCCGCCTCGATTCGTCTCGCCATGGAAGTGGAGTGACCGATGCCCTCCGCGTTTATGATCAGATGGTGGGTCTTGCCCTTTTTCCTGTTGGCGATGATATTATTGATGATCTGCTGTTCGTTGTAATCGTACTTCTCCGGGAGAAGAATGTCTTCCGCGCCGTTGGAAATACCACACCAGAGCGCGATATATCCCGCGTTCCTGCCCATAACCTCAATGATACTGCACCGCTCGTGGGAGGACGAGGTGTCCCTTACCTTATCAATGGCCTGCATCGCCGTATTGATCGCCGTATCAAAACCGATGGTGTACTCTGTGCAGGCGATATCCAGGTCAATCGTTCCCGGTATGCCGATGGTGTTGATGCCGTGTCTCGACAGTGCCTGCGCACCGCGGTAGGAACCGTCACCGCCAATTACCACAAGGCCGTCGATGCCGTGCTTATGGCAGATATCCGCGCCCTTCTGCTGTCCCTCATCCGTGCGGAACTCGTGGCAGCGTGCCGTGCCAAGAATCGTACCACCGCGCTGGATCGTGTCTGATACCGTCCATTTCTCCATGTCGATGATTTCTTCATTCAGGAGGCCTTGATATCCCTTCTTAATCCCTTTCACTTTGACCCCGTTAGCGATTCCTTTTCTGACCACCGCGCGGATCGCCGCATTCATACCCGGCGCGTCTCCCCCGCTGGTCAGCACGCCGATAGTTTTGATCTGCTTCGCCATACCGATACCCATGCCTTTCCTGTTTTTTCTAAAATTCTAATAGTATTTTACATTATCGGCAGAGGATTTTCAACGTTTTTTATCCGTCCTACAGTTGGAATTTACTTGCCTGTTCATTCAACAGGTGGCTCAGCTCAACCAGGTGGAAAGTATCCTCCGTGCATTCCGCGATGGTATCTGACAGAAGCGTCATACCTGCACTTGTCTCCTCGGTAGATGCCGCGTTTTCTTCCACCACGCTGGCAAGACTGTTGACTGAATCAGTCACAATCCCTTTCAGCCTGTCGAGAATCTGTGTCTGCTCATTGATCTCACTGCTCACATCCCCTACGAGAGAAACTTCTTCCGTCAGGCGGTCGAACGCCTCCCTTGTATCCTGCAGACACTTCTGCTGTTTCTGCACGTTAGCCATCACTTCATTCATTTTGCTGACCGAACTGACAATATTACCGACCAGATCCTTTACAATCCGTTCAATCTCCAGCGCATTGTTGGATGACTCTTCGGAAAGATTTCTGATCTCTTCTGCCACCACGGCAAATCCTCTTCCGGATTCTCCCGCTCTGGCAGCTTCTATACTGGCATTGAGTGAAAGTAGATTAGTCTGATTTGCAAGCCCTTTGATAATTTCTATCGCTTTATTGATATGTACAGCAGAGTCGTTATTTCGATTAGTCTGTTCAGATACGATGTTGATTGTGTCAATGGTCGTCCTTGTAATCTGTTCCAATTCGCTGATACTTTCTGAAGCGCCTTTTGAATGTCCTGTCATGGAAGATACCGTCTCTTCCAGTTTATAAATATCATTTTTCTCCGTCTCTATAACCTTGTCAAGCTCCGCAATCTTTCCGTTTACCGTCTCCGTATCGTTTGCCTGGTTGGTTGCCCCCTGTGCCAGATCATCGATAGCCTGATTGGTATCCCGGATGCTGTCTGAAATATTTTCAAACTTTTCATTGAACTTTTCACTGCTCTGGTTCAGGCTCTGTCCTGTGTGAATCACATTTCCAAGCATATCTGTCAAAGCTTTGTGGACATTTTCAAGGGACCGCGCCATCGCGCCGATCTCATCTGCCCGCTGCAAAAGCCCGGGATTGATACTCAGCTTCAAATTTCCCTCCGCAATCTGACTCAGATTGGCATTTAACACCTTCACGTCCTTGGTAATACGGACACCTGTCAGAGCGGATATAAGCAGCGCCGCAATCAGCATAACAACAGCCGTGACAGCATACATCGTTAACATACTTGAAAACTTTTTGTTGATTCCCACTTTCACACTGTCAATCTGCGCGTTCATGTCATCCACATAATTTCCGGTGGCAACCGCCCAGCCCCATGGCTGAAACAGTTGGGAATACGCAAGCTTTGGCGCTACCGTCACACCGTCCGCCTTTGTGAAGTAGAATTCGTTGTAACCGCCGCCTGCCTGTGCGGTTGCCACGATATTCTGCGTCACCTTGACGCCGTTCTGATCTGTCATGTCGTACCTGTTGTTCCCCTCCTGCTCTGTCAGAATCGGGTGTACCACCAGCGTGTAATCCACCCCGTCTATCCACAGGTAACCTGACGAGTCATCCCGATACCGCATGGCGCGTACCGCGTTTCTCGCAAGCGTCTGCGCTTCCTCCTCGGTCAGCTCGCCGCTCTGGCTCTTATCGTAGTAACTCTGTATGACCGCAAGTGCTCCCTGCACCTGGGATTTGATTTCCGTCTGATAGCCTTCCGTCATGGAAGTCTCATACAACTCCACCGATTCCTCCGACGATTCGCTGATCTGATACATCCCCAGGCCAACCAGCGCGACAACCGGAACAAACACCATGAGGCAGATGGTTAAAATCAACATCACCGTAAGACTTCGAAACCCTTTTCTCCTGCTATTCTCTTTTGTACTCTTCCCTTCCATAGAACCTCTCCTTTCACACATTTGCATCTCACAAGTAATTACATTAAATTATACGCCTATTTGTGTAGAAAAGCAAAGAAATATGAAAAAAGATATTCTTTTTAAAAAATTGTATTACAATTTATACTACCTTTACGTTCCCCTCCCCAAAGGCCGCCTCCAGCTTCGCAATCAGCGCCGCCTGCGCCGACACGTTCCAATTAGCCGGCAGATGGTTCTTCGCCCTCGGATTTTCCACGTATATGATCACACTGTCTGTCCCCTCCGCCTCACGCAAAATATCGAAAAGCACATCCTTCTTCTCCTCGTACGCTTCCATTGTAGGGAATTTGATCCAGAGCTTTTTCGGCATCTGCTCAAAAGTCGTGATCTGTTCACAGACCAGCTTCGCATCCTTATCCTCCTCCACAGATACCCTGCCCCTGATAAAGACCTTGCTGTCCTCCATCACCGCATTGCCGTACTTCTCATAATCCCTCGGAAAAACAATGACCTCCACGGAGCCCACCAGATCCTCCACCTGCAGAAACGCCATCACTTTCTCATTCTTGGTGTACTTGATCTTTTTCTCCGTAATCATGCCGCCGATGGTGGTCTTCGCGCCGTCCGAAACCCTCGTCTCCCCGGTTTCCTCATCCAGCATAAAATCCGCCGTGGTGTTCGTGATATTCTTTTTCCACGTTTCCCTGTATTCCTCCAGCGGATGACCGCTGATATAGATACCCAGCACTTCCTTCTCAAAAGCGAGCATCATCTCCCTGGAATACTCGCCCACATCGGGAAGACTGACCCGATAGTCTACCTTGTCCGCCTCGTCAGCGATATCAAAGAGAGAAATCTGACCCGCCAGATTGTTCTTGCGGTTCTGCTGAATGCCGTCCATCACTTGAAGGTACACGCTCAAAAGCTGCTTTCTCGTACCGCCAAGGCTGTCCATGGCGCCCGCTTTTATGAAATGTTCCACAATGCGCTTATTCAGGTCACGGTCTGTCACTCGTGTCACAAAATCCCCCAGATTCAAATAAGGACCTCTGGCCTCCCGCTCCGCAACTACCGCATCAATCACGGGACGTCCCACGCTCTTAATGGCGGAAAGCGCATAACGGATCTGCCCGTCCGCAACCGAAAACCCGTTTTCACCCACATTGATATCCGGGGGCAGAATCTGTATGCCCATGCTCCTGCTTGTCATAATGTACTCCGCCACTTTGCTCGGGTTGTCGATCACAGAAGTCATCAGCGCCGCCATAAACTCCACCGGATAATAATACTTCATATAAGCCGTCTGGTATGCCACCACCGCGTAACATGCCGCATGGGACTTGTTGAACGCGTACTTGGCAAAATCCATCATGGTGTCGTAAATATGGTCCGCCACTTTCGCGTCAATGCCGTTCGCCACACAGCCGGGCACCCCCTCCTCAGGATTCCCGTAGGTAAAGTTTTTCCGCTCCTGCTCCATGACATACTGCTTTTTCTTACTCATGGCACGGCGCACCAGATCGCTCCTGCCCATGGTATAACCGCCCAGCTCCCGCACGATCTGCATCACCTGCTCCTGATACACGATACAGCCGTAAGTGGGCGCAAGAATCGGTTCCAGCTGCGGGCAGTCGTAAGTCACCGTCTCCGGGTGGTTCTTGCCCTTGATATATTTCGGAATAAAGTCCATCGGTCCCGGACGATATAGGGAAATGCCCGCAATCACATCCTCCAGACTCTGGGGCTTTAATTCCTTCATAAAGCTTTTCATCCCGGCGCTTTCCAGCTGGAACACGCCGTCCGTCCGCCCCGTTCCGAGGGAGGCGAGCACCGCCTTGTCGTCGTAGTCGATCTGGTCAATATCTATCACAATGCCCTTGCTCTGCTCCACAAGCCGCACCGCGCTCTGAATCACCGTCAATGTCCGAAGTCCCAGAAAATCCATTTTGAGAAGCCCCAGTTCCTCGATGGTCGTCATGGGAAACTGGGTGGTGATGGAGCCGTCGGCTCCTCTGGAAAGAGGCACGAACTCGTCCGCCGACCGGGGGCAGATCACCACGCCCGCCGCGTGCATGGAAGTATGTCTCGGCAGCCCTTCCAGACGTCTGCACATATCAATCAGACTGTGCACCTGCTCGTCCTCCTCATAGAGGCTTTTAAACTCCGGATTCATCTCCAGGGCACGGTCTATGGAAACACCCTGATTCTGCTCAACGGGGATCATCTTCGCGAGACGGTCCACATAAGCGTAAGGCAGATCCATCACCCTGCCCACATCGCGGATCACACCTTTCGCCGCCATCGTACCAAAAGTGACGATCTGCACCACCCTGTCACTGCCATATTTCTGACCAACATAGTCAATCACTTCCTGTCTTCTCTCAAAGCAGAAGTCCACATCAATATCCGGCATGGAAACGCGCTCCGGGTTCAGAAAACGCTCGAAGAGCAGACTGTATTTGATGGGGTCAATATTGGTTATTTTCAGACAGTAAGACACGATGCTCCCCGCCGCCGAGCCTCTGCCCGGTCCTACCGCAATCCCGTTCTCTCTACAGAAATTGATATAATCCCACACGATCAGGAAGTAGTCGACGAACCCCATATTCTTAATCGTGTCAAGCTCATAGTGCAGACGCTCCTGCAAGGTACCGTCATCCTCCGGGTAGCGCTCCTTCATCCCGTCCTGACAAAGCTTGTTCAGATAGCTCCATGAGTCGTAACCCTCAGGCGCATCATAGCGGGGCACCTTGTAATTGCCAAACTCAATCTCCACGTGACAGCGGTCGGCGATCCGCTGGGTGTTCTCCACCGCCTCCCACGCGTAGGGGAAAAGCCCCTTCATCTCCTCCTCGCTCTTCACATAATACTGCCCGCCCTCATAGCGCATACGGTCCTCGTCCGCCACCTTTTTCCCCGTCTGCAGACAGAGAAGGACGTCGTGTGGCTGGGCGTCCTGCGCGTAAGTGTAGTGCACGTCGTTGGTCGCCACAAGCGGGATGTCCAGCTCTTTACTCATGCGAAGAAGCACGGAATTGACCGACTGCTGCGCCGGTATCCCGTGATCCTGCAATTCCAGAAAGTAATTGTCCTTCCCGAAAATATTCTGATATTTAAGCGCCGCTTTCTTTGCCTCGTCCACAAGGCCCTTCTGGATATAGCGGGGCACCTCCCCCGCCAGACATGCCGAGAGCGCGATCAGCCCTTCGTGGTACTGCTCCAGCACCTCCATATCCACACGCGGTCTGTAGTAGTAGCCCTCCGTAAAACCCTTGCTTACGATCTTGACCAGATTCGCATAGCCCGTGTTGTTCTCCGCCAGAAGAACCAGATGATAGTAGCGGTCCTCGCCGCCCGTCAGCTCCCTGTCGAAACGGGAGTGGGGCGCCACATAAACCTCGCAGCCGATCACGGGATTGATCCCCGCCTCCTTCGCCGCCTTATAAAAATCAACGACACCATACATGACGCCGTGGTCCGTGATCGCCGCGCTGTCCATCCCAAGCTCCTTCACGTACCTCACATACTCTTTTATTTTGTTGGAACCGTCCAGAAGACTAAACTCTGTGTGGACATGCAAATGCGCAAACGCCATAGTGGTATCCTTCCCGAAAGGTCTGATTTTTTCTAAAATTATATCATGCAGCCTTTAGATATACAAGCAACAGTGACTGTAAAGGACATGAGCGAAAATCAAATCCATCCTGCGCCACAGAGACTTAACCAGCCTTGCGCGAATGTACAGATACCAGAGACAAAACAGGAAAAGCAGCATATACATCCGCGCCCAGATAAACAGAAACCTTATAACCTGCTCCGATACAGTCGCCCTCACATCACATCCCGCGTCTCCACCCGGCAGACCGAAAGCCAGACGGACACTACCGCCACCACAAACAAAACCGCATAAAAAGCCATATTATTTGCCAGAGTCGCCGAACCGATCCCACCCTGCGTGAAGCAGACGATGATAACAGACGAAACGATCGCCGCCTTGGACGACTTCATTTTAAGGCCTACCGGCAGCGCGATAAAGCTGATGCTCACCATCGCCGCAGCGGACAGTACGGCGTCCACCCAGAACGACGGTTCCCCGACCGCAAGACTCGCGGCGGATATACCCGTAAAGGGCTTTGAAGCAATCAGCACGAGATAAATCGCAGCCTTGCTGAACACCATCGCCGCAAAGTTAAAAAGCCACACCGCGCCTATTTTTGAAAGAATAATTTTACTGCGCTTAATCGGATAGGAATACATCAGATTGATGGTCTTTTTCTCATAGGCACCCACAATGTATGCCGCAATCATCACGCCCGTAAAGACAATGTACGACACATGGACGAACATCCCCACAGACATGCCCAGCATACTTTTGCCATAGGACTGCACCGTCTCCTCCGTCTCCAGCTCCCCCGCCGCCATCAGCAGAAGCAGCAAAAGAACCGTTGTCGTAATCGCCGCATTCCGGATATATTTCAAAACGTTGTTTTTCTTCCATTCCAGTTTTATAAGTTTACACATAGTTTCCTCCTTAACATCCATACAGAGAATGCCGTTTTCAGGCTTTCTTTTACACAAGAGTGATTTGCCGCTGCATCATAGAATTTCTTCTCCCGTTCTCCCTCCGGTCAGTTTCAAAAAATAGTCTTCCAACGTCTCCGCCTTTCTTCCAAGCGAAGTAACTGCCACCTCATTTGAGGCAAACGCCTTCACAATCTGCTCAGTTGTGACACGATTGTCATAAATACGGATCACGCCGCCGTCGATCACCTTAAAATTGGCAAGTCCAAGCTTATCGGCAAGCACATAAGCCGCCCTCTCCGGGTTCTCCACCGCCAGTTCGATATATGCCAGACTCATCTCCTCAATTTCTTTCAGACCGATTTCCTTTTTCATCCTGCCTTGATGTATGATACCAATCGTGTCCGCCATGCTCTCGATCTCCGAGAGAATGTGGGAAGACACCACAATCGTCGTCCCCTGCTCTGCGCTGAGCATCCGCAGCAGTTCGCGGATCTGTTTCATACCTGCCGGGTCAAGCCCGTTGGTAGGCTCGTCGAGAATCAGCAGCTCTGGTTTACATAAAATTGCCCTCGCAATTCCCAGACGCTCCTTCATACCGAGGGAATAATTCTTGACGGGGGTTTTTGCCGCCGCCGTCAGATCAAGCATTTCCAAAGCCGTTTCCACGCTGCCGTGCTGGTAAAAACCCATATACTCACAGTGCATACGCAGATTTTCATACCCCGTCATGTGCTCATTAAATGTGGGAAATTCAATGATGCTGCCGATCCGCCTCATCACCTCGTAGGACTGCGGCGTGAGCGGCTTTCCGAAAATCTCAATGGAACCCATGGTCGGTTTCCAGAGGTTCATAATCATTTTCATAACGGTCGTCTTGCCTGCGCCGTTGGGCCCCAGAAACCCGTAGATTTCTCCCTTTTTTACGTGGATATCCACATCCCTTACCAGTTCTTTGCCGCCGATGGTTTTGGTAAGGCGGCTTGTTTGTAAAATGTAAGACATTTTGCTGCCTCCTTTCTGGTACGTCAAATGTTCTTTCTTCGATGTACTATAACCTATTGTAACGGCTGCAATTTTCAAAACTCTTGCTCAATTCTTACAAATTTCTTTCGGAACGTACTTTATCACCGCAAAAGCATTATGACAAGTCTGTCAGTTCCCTCACTCTTTATAATACCCGTTTTAGCGTGACCGTAAAAACTGTCCTCACATGGGGCACGCTCTCCAGTGTCAGATCCCCGCCCATCTTTTCCGCCAGCTTTTTGGCGATGGTCAGCCCCAGACCGTTGCCCTGCACGCTCCGGCTGCGGGAGTCCTCCATGGTAAAAAGCCGCTCGAACACGCTCTGCGCAAACGCGCTTTCAATTCCTTTTCCCTTGTCGGTCACGTCTATAGATACCGCCCGCTCGTCCGTTCTTAGAAAAACGCCCAGATACTTCCCCTCAGAGCCATAGCGGATCACGTTGGAAATCAGGTTGGACAGAATGCGCTGCAAAGCCTCCCTGTTTCCCTGCGCGTAAACAGGCGTTTCCGGCAGCCCGATCTCCACCTGAAAATCCGCTCCTGTCAGTATCTCATAAAAATCAAGAACGCTCTCCCGGCAAACCTCGCAGACGTCCAGCCGGGAAAGCGCCACCTCCGTGTCACCCGCCTCAATTTTTGCCAAAGAAAAGAAGCTGTCTATCAGCTCCATAAGCGCCTGCGCTTTCTGCTCCGCTTTCTCCAGCATTTGCAATTCCGCGCTCATTCCTGTTCCTGCCTGCGCCTCCAAAGCCGCCTCTGTCTTCGTCCGCATAATTTCCAGATAGCCCTTGATCACAGTCAGGGGCGTCTTTAAATCGTGGGAAATATTGGACAGCATTTTTCTGGAAGCTATCTCGGAACGGCGAAAATCCGCCTCTGTCTTTGCCTTCTCCTCCAGAAGACGGTTCATCTGCGCCGCCAGCTCCATCAGTTCTCTATTATCTGTGAAAACCATCACCCGCTCGCCGCTGTCCGTATCTAAGATTTCCTTCAGCCGCTGATGGATTTCACGCAGTTTCTTCTGCGTGCCGCTGCGGAATGCAAACTGTTGGTACAGCACGACAACAGCCAGAACTGCTGCCATCGCCCCCACTGCAAATATCAGCATATCCATATTTCTGCTACCTCTCACACTCCCCGAGTTTATACCCAATTCCCCAGACTGTCAGCACATACTTCGGACTGCGCGGATCCTCCTCGATCTTGTTGCGCAGTCTGCTGATATGCACGTTCACGGCGTTTTCATCCCCGCAGTACGCGTCGTTCCACACAAAGGAATAAAGCTGTTCCTTTGTGTAAACCTTCTTCGGATTCTGCATAAAAAGCTTCAGTATTTCAAATTCTTTCGCCGTCAGTTCAATCGTCTCATCTCTCTTTTTCACCGTATAATCTGACAGATTCATGGTCAGTTCCCCGGCTTTTAATACGGCGGGCGTATCCGCGACCACACCGTCATACTGCATGGTCCGCCGCAGTGCCGCCTTGATCCGTGCCAGCACCTCCACCACGGAAAAAGGTTTCGTGATATAATCGTCCGCCCCCAGACCAAGTCCGAGCGTCTTATCGCTCTCCGAATCCTTTGCCGAGAGAATGATGATCGGCACATAGCTTTTTTCCCGGATATGCTGCATCACGCCTATACCGCTCACCTTCGGAATCATCAGATCCAGAAGCACAAGGTCAAAGGGCGTATCGTCAAACATAGCACAGGCGTGCTGTCCGTCAAGGGCGCACGCCACCTCATAGTTTTCGGTCTCCAGATAGTTTTTTAACATTTCGCTGATCTCAGCGTCGTCCTCCACAAGGAGGATTTTGTATGGGTTCATCAGTTGTCCTTTCATTTATCAATGAAATGCGCGTCTTTTCGCATGTTGCGCGCATCAGTTATTGCGATGCGCTCTCCTTACCCAGCGCCTCGTCCAGCCACTCCACAAGCTGTAAGTCAACTTTTCCTCTCTGCGCCATATCCTTCAGTATCTGAATCGCTTTAGGTCTTGAAATCGGCTGTTTATAAGGTCTGTCTGTAGCCACCAGGGCATCATAGATGTCCACCACCGTCAGAAGCCGCGTCTCCAGATCAAGCTCTTCGCCCTTCAGGCCGTTCGGGTAGCCGCTGCCGTCCAGATACTCGTGATGGGCGCCCACCCACTTGGGCACCATGGAAAATCCTTTATAGAACTGCACCTTCTCCAGAATTTTGGACGTCATGACCACATGGTTTTCCATCTCTTTGCGCTCTTTCACCGTCAGCGTGCCGCTTCGGATACACAGACATTCCGCCTCTTTCTCCGTCAGATACGAAAGCCGCTCCCCGGCTTCACTGACATGCTGTTTTTCCGCAAGCTGTCTGATATGTTCGCAGTCTTCGTCACTCACATGGCCAGTCACATCCATTTCATGAATAAAGCCAAGTTCCGACTCCAGATCCTTTTCAACCGCCGCGTACTCCTCACGGGTGATTCTGCCTTGCAGCATATCGATCTCATACAACGCCTTTAGCAGCGCAAACCGGTCGTCCACCTTCTCAAGCCGCGTATCCAGCCTGGTCGCCTTGTTCATAATGCTTAAGGGAACCACCATCTTACCGATATCGTGAATGAGCGCCGCCAGCATCAACTGTTCTTTTCTCTCCGGGTCAAATGACTTATCGCATTTTCCTTCTCTATGTAATTCAGTAATATAATCCGCCAGAAGGCTCGCGTATTTTTCCACATTCCTTGTATGCAGGGCGTTGTACGGCGTCCTCTTCTCCAGAGCCGTTGTGAGCGCCTCCACAAAAGAATAAATCTGCGCCTTCAGCGCCTCCATATAAGAAAGATTCGTCAGCTCAATCGCCGCAATGGCTCCCAGCGACCGGATAATAATATCATACTCTTCGTTGAAGGCAATCACGTCTCCTCTTTCATCCATGGCATTGATCAACTGCAGTACGCCGATCAGTTCGTTTTCATTATTGACAAGGGGTACGACAAGCTGTGACTTCGTGCGGTATCCGGTTAAGCTGTCATACTGCCTGGGACCGGAAAAATCAAACTGGCTGCTGGCATACACATCCGGTATATTCACGACTTCCCGGTGAATTGCCGCATAGGAACACACATTTCCCTCTTTCATCGGCACGGGCGGCAGATCAATGGGTTCTCCGTCCAGCCCTCTGCTGATCCCCTTGGAGAGCGTCTTCATTAGCTGAAACTTAAGTTCATTGTTCTCATACAGATACAGGGTGCTTGCATCACAGTTCGTAATCTCCATCCCTTTATCCAGAATAGTCATGAGCAGGCAGTTTCTGTCTCTTTCCGTGGAAAGGCTTATACCAATGTCCATTATCTTTTCAAAGTCTTCATATTGCAGATGCATCATTTCCTCCATTCCGAAACGTTCCATGCCAAGGAACGCAAACCTAATCTCAAATTTGCTCCCTTTCCATCGGATAGATCCCGTTGCGCTTCATATACCGAAGCGATTTCTCCTGTGCCTCATAGCCGCTTACTTCCACCAGCACCGGCGCTTCCACACGATGCTGTCTGATCAGCCTGTCAAACTCCTGCCAGTCCAACGTTCCTTCTCCAACCGGCAGGTGCAGATCATTTTGCAAATCGTTGTCATTGATGTGGATATGGCGGATGTAAGGCGCCAGCGCCTCAATCCACTCCCGTCCCGGGCACTTCGACAGCATAGCGTGGGCATAATCCAGACAGACGCCGAAATTCCCGACATCACGCATCCTTTCCGCCAGACCCGCCAGTATATCCGGCGCCTCGTCAAACATGTTCTCCATATAAATCTGCTGCGCAGGATATTGAAGCGCAATCTCCGTAAAAAAAGCCTCATTTCTGTCGCGCCAGTTTCTCAGATAATCCGGCGCCCGAAAGCCCCCCAGCCGTCCCGTATGGAACACAACGCCTTTCAGTCCCATGTTTTTTGCGGTTTCCATGGACTGCAGCACCCGCTGTCTGGACACGTGCGCAATCATGGGATCGTCGCTGTGGATCGTCACATCCAGGAACGCCCCGTGCATGGTATCTTTCGAAAATACATCCGGAAAAACACAATTCCCGGACATACCTCCTTCAAAATTGCATTCTCTAAACCATCCATTTATGCACGTTTTGTAGTCTTCTATAATCTTTTCCTGCCTTTGCGGATCATCCATAACCTTCGGTGCAAAAAAGTCATTATACTCGAACGCACACCCGTACTCTGCAGCCAGAGCGCACATCCGCACCATGTCCTTCCTGTTAGGAACCAAATATAGCTTGCTCATTGTCCACACTCCCCGTAGCTGTGCGGAGAATACTGTATTTCAGTCATTCTCTTACGCGAAACTCCGTACTTTCCAGTCAGCTTTGCTGCGCTTTAGAAGTACTTTCCGCGTTTCCCACACTGTCTACCTGATATACAAATACGCCGTTGCTCTTTCCTTTCAGGGGGATCTCCCCGATCGGCGTCACCAAAACTCTGTCTTTTACCGCCTCATAAACTTCTTTACTGATCAGAATCTGTCCTGGTTTTGCATTGCTCTCCAGTCTCGCCGCCGTATTGACAGTATCTCCGATTGCCGTATAGTCCATCCGGAAATCGCAGCCAATATTTCCCACAACGGCATTGCCGCAGTTAACGCCGATTCCGAAGGATACGCTCTTGCCGTATCTTTCATGGAATTTCTCGGCGATCCTGTCCGCTCCCGCCTGCATATCCCATGCGGTGGCGACGGCGCGGAAAATATAGTCGTCCAGATCGAAAGGCGCGTTGAACACCGCCATGGTCGCGTCCCCCACGAACTTGTCGAGGGTACCGCCGTTATCAAAAATAGCCTGCGTGGTAAGCCCCAGATACTCATTCAGAATTTCAACCACTTCCTCCGGCTTTAAGCTCTCCGACATGGTCGTAAATCCTCTGATGTCCACAAACAGCACCGCAATATGACGGTTCTCCCCGCCGATCACCAGCTCAAAATCTCTGTCTTTGCTGATCTTGTCCACCACCTGGGGCGCCACATACTGCTTAAAGACATTGATCACCCTGCGTCTGCGCATGATCTCCGCCAGGTATCTGCGCACCATCTGCACCAGCCAGATGACAAGCAGGCAGACCGGCAGAAGGATCGTCGGAACAATCCATCCGTTTCCATACATCACTTTTACAAAGACAAAGTCAAGAACGATCAGTGCGGCAAGAAGAATCGTGGAATACAGCATCCGCATTTTTTCACTGCACACATAAAATACGCCGCACAGAAGCGCCGCAGCCAGCGCATAGAGCAAGGGCGATACCGGAAGCTGTGTCCTGCCTTCCAGCAGCGCTTCTATGATGTTGGCATGGATCTCCACTCCGTACATCTGGCTGTTGTGGGCTATTGCGGGCATATAGGCATCCTGCATGCCAACGGCATAAGCGCCCACCAGCACAACCGCATCCCGAAAAATCGCCGGATCCACCGTACCGTCCAGCACATCCGCCATGGAGACGACACTGTAGCCGCCCGGCTTGCCGGAATAAGTGAAATAAAACCGATTGTTTCTCCCATAAACAGCCGGAAATACCGCTTCTTCTCCGCGGCTTTCCCGATAGGATTTATAGACCTGCGCGGAGAGACTGTATGCCCTTTTCCCCTCATAATCAAGATACGCCATGGCCTGTCTGACATAGCCATCCGAATCCACAAATGTGTTGGCAAAACCGCAGATGACTTCGTTTTTCAATCTGTCATAAGGCTCGATCACATAATCCACGTGATAGGGATTATAGACGATCCTGCCGTCCGCCCCCTGCTCTGGACGTTCCTTAAACGAAAAGCTCATGGCTGCTACAACATTGCCCGCCTCCCCGCAGACGCGTGCAAAGGTATCATCCCCTTCCCGGTCGGCTTCTTCGCTGTAGATCACATCGAATCCGATCACAGCAGGACGCGCACCGTCCGTATCGTTTAGCAGGGACACCAGCTTCGCCGGAACCTCCCTGCTCCAGGTATTGACGGGTCCGTACTGCTCCAGGGTCTTATCGTCGATTCCTATAATATATATTTTCTTGTTGGTAACACTCTCCCGCTGGTTCAGCCTGTCAGATATTCCCATATCTGCAAAACCCGCCGTACCAAAATACAATAAAGCGAAAGAGACCAGAATAACGGCGGCAGTAACCGCCACCGTTTTCAGTTTACTCAGATATTCCATCTCTTAAATCCCGCTATTTCCACGATATTGTCGTATCCGCCTCAATTCTGGTTCCAAAGTCAAAATTCCACGCGCCGCTTTCTGCCGGAATAAGCACAGGTACCGCGGCATTTTTCCCACTTTCAACGGTCTGCACTGCAAACACTTTCTCCTGATACATAAAGGTCACCGTGTAAGTCACCGGTTCCGAGGGTTCATCCGGCTGATCCGGTTCGTCCGGCTGATCCGGTTTGTCGGGCTTATCCGGTTCGTCCGGTTTATCCGGCTTATCGGGTTTATTTGGTTTACCCGGTTTATCGGGCTTATCTTTCTTTGGTCTGTCGTCATCCGAGTCGGTTCCGGCATTTTCGTCCTGCGAACCTTCTTCCCCCGTATTACCCTGGCCAATGCTGCCACCGTTCACCGGGGCCGTTGTCTTTGGCATTTTGATCGCCGGAGCCTGCGGCGCCGGCTGTTCTGTTGTCGGCTGAGGCATCGGGATATGCCACGTTTCTCCGTCCGGGTTTGCCGAACCATTCCCTGTCATATGTGCCGTTGCATGGATAAGCACATCGCTCTCTGAAACCGCTTCCGCTGTCCCGTCCTGTTCCGCCTGCACGGCTGCATTCTCCGGGGTCCCGCCGGCATCCGCCGTCCCTGGATTCATCTGCGCCAGATCCTCCCGGGAGATACCTGTCACATCCTGGCCACTCTCCATCAGGCTGAGCAGATTTGCAACCGCCTGCCGGGGCAGCTCATTATATGCAATGTCTTTTACTTCTCCCACTGTTCCATCGTGATATACAGTCAGCTCGCTTCCTGCCGGAACCAGTATTTCTTCCCCATATGTACCATCCGGCAGAACAGGCTTTGCTCCGACCTTTCCTTGAAAACAGCATAGTTTCGTATTCTGGTCTCCATTGTCATCCATATACAATTCCACACGGTAGATCGTCCCGCGGACCGCCATTACGGAATTTGGTGTGGACGTCTCATACTGGGATCCTTCGCTCAGCGGATGCTGAATTTCATTGGTAATCGCGCCCTGTTCCAGACATATTTTTGTCCGGGAATCCGCCGCTGACCCTTCCGCCTCCACGGCAAAGATCGTATCTGCCTCCGCCATCACATATTTATCGTCATCCAGTTTCATGCGCATACTGGATTCGGCCGCTACGCTGACACGGTCGCCGGATTCCAGATACAGGTTTTCCGCCGCATTCATGGCTCCCACACTCTCCCGCTCAATCGTGGCACTTCCCTCCACATCATAAACCATGATGGACCGGAATGTTTCTTCCTTATTTAATAGAAATATAGCTGCCACCGCAACAATCACCGCCAACGCTGCACCGGCACAAATTATGATTTTCTTATACGACATCGGTTTCTGCATCTTCTGCCACGCCTCACTTTCGGCTCCATGTTAATTTCTGAAACTACTTTGAGAATTTATAACTGCCATCCGCTTTTACATAAAATTCATTACCGCCCTGATAAACGGACCCGTCACCTTCCACTTTCCATTTCCCTTCCGCAAGATAGTATTTCTTTCCTGCTTTCAACTCATAAACTCCACTTTCAGAAATGATATTGTCCGGTTCAGGCATCCCATTCCCTGACACGTTTACACTGCAGGACGTTTCATTTCCTGCCTTGTCTATTGCCCTGATGACGCAGGACGTACCGTTCGCCACCACTTTATAATTTCCGTCTTCGGACAATGCCGGCTCCTCATTCACCAGAACCCTGTCTAAATTGGCATCCTCCACCTGGAACAGCGTTCCTTCCGGGTAAGTTTCTCCTTCCTCGATACCTTTTATAACCGGTCTTTGCGTATCCACTACGATTCCGTCGGAACGGGCATAATATGTCTGTCCCCCCGCTTCTGCTTTTACATATACGACATAAATGCCGTCGTTCAGAGGCTGGAGCGTTACAGGCGGGGTTTGTTTCTCACCCCAGTACAGGGAATCCATCTGGTCTTCATTCTTAGCCCCGGCTTCTATGTCCGTCACCCGGTCCAGACAGCAGAACAGGGAAACTTCCTGGTCACTCTGACCGACAGTCACATCAAACTGTGGTCCCCAATATCTGATATATTCAAACGTGATCTCACCGCCCAGGCTGCATGCCCTGTTCTTCCCATCCCTTGTAATGACAATCTCAGGCGCATTCACAACATCCGACCTATCGGCATCCTGCATCTGCGCATCCGGCTCTGCCACCGCAGCAGTCAGAAGACTGACGTCCTCATGAAACACATCATTATCCGAGACAGAACCCGCCCCAGTTTCCACATCGTTCTCCGCAGCCAGCATCGTACACACCGGCATCATGCACCCGAGTAAGACTGTCAGTCCCAATGCCGCCGTGTTCTTCCATTTTCTGTACATATTTCACCGCCCCCAGTTCTCACACATAAACTTTAAACTGCCCTTTGGATACGCGCACATACTACTAAATATATATCGCCTTTTCTAGCATAGTATTTTACATGCAATCCATAATTTGGTCAATATTTTTCCTATTCTTAATGCCACTGTAAAATAAGCCACATGTTATTAAAACTTCTCTCCCGCAAATTCTCCTTTCTGCCATAAAAAGCAGGCACTTGCGCATGTCTCCCACAGCCCGGCACGTATCCAAAAAGCCCCGCGCCATATCGGCGCAGGGACTTTTTATGTCTTTTATGAATTTACAGATATTTCTTCAGTGCATCCACCTTGTCAAGCTTCTCCCAGGGCAGATCCAGATCGTTGCGTCCAAAGTGCCCGTAAGCCGCGGTCTGTTTGTAGATCGGCCGGCGGAGGTCAAGCATCTTGATGATGCCTGCGGGTCTTAAGTCAAAGTTCTCGCGCACAATGTCAACCAGCTTGTCATCCGCAATTTTGCCTGTGCCGAAAGTGTCCACCATAATGGAGGTAGGCTGCGCAACACCGATCGCGTAGGAGAGCTGGATCTCGCACTTGTCCGCAATGCCTGCCGCCACGATATTCTTAGCCACATAACGCGCCGCATAAGCCGCGGAACGGTCTACTTTCGTGCAATCCTTGCCGGAGAATGCGCCGCCGCCATGACGCGCATAGCCGCCGTAGGTATCAACGATGATTTTACGGCCTGTCAGTCCAGCATCGCCATGAGGGCCACCGATCACGAAACGTCCCGTAGGATTGATAAAGAATTTGGTCTGGTCGTCCACCAGCTCCTTCGGCAGAACCGGATCAAACACATACTTTTTGATATCCTCATGGATCTGCTCCTGCGTCACATCATCATCGTGCTGGGTAGATAACACAACCGCCTCAAGGCGTACCGGCTTGCCCGCCTCGTCGTATTCCACGGAAACCTGGCTCTTGCCGTCGGGTCTTAAATATTTGAGCGTGCCGTCCTTACGAACCTTGGTAAGCTGCAGTGCAAGCTTATGTGCCAGATCAATAGGATAAGGCATGTACTCCTCAGTCTCGTTGGTAGCGTAGCCGAACATCATACCCTGATCGCCTGCGCCCGTGTCCAGATCATCCGTCTGCTCGCCCTTCTTCGCCTCGAGAGCCTTGTCCACTCCCATGGCGATATCTGCAGACTGCTCGTCGATCGCCACAAACACCGCGCATGTATTCGCGTCAAAACCGTACTCGGACTTGGTGTATCCAATCTCCCGAACGGTATCACGCACAATTTTCTGCATATCCACATATGCGTTGGTGGTGATTTCACCGGTCACCAGTACAAACCCGGTGCAGACTGCCGTCTCACATGCCACGCGGCTCATGGGATCTTTTTCCATGCAGGCGTCCAGAATCGCGTCGGAAATCGCGTCGCAGACTTTGTCGGGATGTCCCTCAGTTACAGATTCGGATGTAAATAATCTTTTCTCCATTTTTCCTCTCCTTTTTGTGTGTTGTGTAATATACGCAAATAGGCAGAGACTCGAGATGCTGCACATCTCTCGTTCGCGTTGCTCGCCGTAAGTCTGCTTATTCGCGAAAAAGTCCCCTTATTTCTCTCGAAACAAGGGGACCCGACATACGTACATCAAATCCTCTTATTGTTCGATCATGCTGTCACAACAGCTTCGCTCAGGTTGGCACCTTCCTTGTCAGGGGTTGCCGTGGCTTCATCGATCCTATGTATCTCCACCACTCTGAATAAGAGAAAGATTCACGATATAAAATTTATCTAAAATCAAGATACACCAACATGGAGCCTGTGTCAAGCCCCAAATATATCTTTTCTGTACCGGCGGGAAAGCAACTGAAGGCCCCTCTGTTTTCCGGTCAGCCAACCTTCAGCTTAAATTTCTGCAGATCTCTGTCCGTGGTTACCAGATCAATCTGCGCTCCCAGACCCTGCAGTTTCATATGAAAATCCTCATAGCCGCGCTGGATATACTTGATGTCATCCACCGTACTGATACCGTCTGCCGCCAGCGCCGCTATCACTAACGCCGCGCCTGCCCGCAGATCCGGTGCGGTAATACGTGCCCCTGTATATTTGGATACACCGTCGATAATCGCCGTGTTGCTCTCCACCTTGATGTTCGCTCCCATACAGGTCAACTCGTCCACATATTTAAACCGGTTCTCGAAAATACTCTCCGTCACAATGCTGGTTCCCGCGGAAAGCCCCAGCGCCACTGTAATCTGCGGCTGCATGTCCGTGGGAAATCCGGGATAAGGCAGGGTCTTCACATGGGTATGTCTGAGTGGCTTCGCCGCAACCACACGCACCGCGTCGTCGGATTCCTCGATCTCGCAGCCAATCTCCAGAAGCTTCGCGCTGATGGACTCCAGATGCTTCGGGATCACGTTCTTTACCGTCACATCACCCTTCGTCACCGCCGCCGCAAACATAAAAGTACCCGCCTCAATCTGGTCAGGAATAATACCATACTCCGTCCCGTGAAGCTTCGTCACCCCTTTGATACGAATTACATCTGTACCCGCACCCTTGATATTCGCGCCCATACTGTTTAAGAAGTTTGCCAGGTCAACGACATGGGGCTCCTTCGCCGCGTTCTCTATCACGGTGGTGCCATCCGCCATCACTGCCGCCATCATTACATTCATGGTCGCGCCCACAGTCACCACATCCATGTAGATATGGTTTCCCTTAAGTTTTACCGCCTCCGCGCTGATGCGGCCGTATCCGATTCCGACTTCGGCTCCCAGTGCGCGGAATCCCTTGATATGCTGGTCAATAGGACGCAGCCCGATATTACAGCCACCCGGAAGCACTACTTCCGCCTTGCTGTATTTGCCAAGAAGTGACCCCAACAGATAGTAGGAAGCCCTGATCTTTTTAATATAGTCGCCTTCAATCACCAGATCATGAACCTGTGAGGCATTAATCTTCACCGTATGTCTGTCCAGACGGTTGATCATCACGCCAATACTTTCCATCGCCTGCATCATGACATTGGTGTCTCTGACGTCAGGCACATTCTCTATCAATACGGTTTCATCCGTCATAATAGCTGCTGCAAGAATCGCCAGCGCTGCATTCTTCGCACCGCTGATCTCCACCTCGCCGACTAACGGATTTCCACCTTTAATCGCATATTGTTCCATCTATGTTTACTTGCCTTTCTTCAACGAAAAAACTCAAACATTAAAATACAGTATAGCAGATTTTGGACGTTTGTAAACCCCCGCCGTTGATTCACAGTTCAGCCGTGCATTTGCCCGGTCTATTCATGCAGGCATAATTTTTCCCCTTCACTATGCATGCCTGAACCGTTAGTTCAGGTAATCAAACGGGTTCACCTGCGTCCCGTTTATGAGGATCTCGAAGTGAATATGCGGCCCTGTACTTACACCAGTATTGCCGCTCAGAGCAATCTTCTGCCCCTGGCTCACCGTCTGCCCCTGTTTTACCAGAACCTTGCTCAAATGACCATAGCGGGTCTGTCTGCCGTCCGCATGGTCAATGTAGACCACGTAGCCGTAGCCGCTGCCCCATCCGGCCCTGGAAACCTTTCCCGCGCAGGACGCCATAACGGCAGTCCCAACAGGAGTCGCCCAGTCAACGCCTTTATGATAGGTGCTCGCCCTTCTGGTAGGCGCTTTTCGTCTGCCAAACTGGGAAGAAAGTCTTCCTCCCGAAATCGGCTTCAGATAGGTGGGCGGGATTTTCGTGCCGCGCTCCACAATTTTGGGCACAGCCGCATAAGTGATCTCCTCCTTCAGAATCTCCCGGGAAATCTCTTCGTTATTGCGATAGGACACATCCGCCACCACTTTGCGGTGACCTGCCGAAGGCTCCTGCAGAGTCTGGGTCTGGTTCGTGTACCAGTCGTCATTATCTACATAGATGATGTCCGCCTCGTAATCTTCTTCATAGTACATCTGCTCCGTGCGCTCCACGGAAAGCTCCGGTTCCGGCACGGTGACAATCAGCTCGTCGCCCACACGGATCATGGAGTTTTCATCCTCTATCGTCTCGTTCATGGCGATCAGCTCATCTAACGGTATCTCATTCTTCTCGGCAATCTGGGAGAGCGTGTCCCCTGCAACCACCTCGTAAATCTGCTCCTTTTCCTGATCCTTGGTCACTTCGTCAATGGCCTGGGCAAGCGGCGTCAGCTCATAGTCAAGCAGGTAAGACTCCACCACCTCTACCGTATCGCCGAACGCAAGCTCCAGAAGCCCCAGTTCGTAATCGGAAAATTCCTTTTCCGAAGCCGGCTCGATATCCTCAAAAATATCATCCAGCACCGCGTGAATCCCCGCGCTGGTCATGACTTCCTCCGCTTCTTCCTCCGCCTGCGCCTGCTCCTTCACGGAATAAATCTGCGTCGTCAGCACATTGAGTTCCCTGCTGGAGTCCATAACCAGATCCGCGTAATAGTGGTTGCCGTTGTCATATTTTTTGATGGACGCCTGCAAAAGCGCAAGCACCTCCTGCGTACTGGCCAGATTCACTGTGTACTCGTTGATCTTCACAGTGTAAGAACGGTTCAGGGTTTCCTTGACGCTGCCCCGCAGAGCGCTCAGCATATTTGAAATTATGACACTCCTGTCATCTACGGTGCCCCAGAGCACCTCTTCCCCTTCCCAACTCAGCTCGCTCTCCGCAAGTACCATTTCATCGCTGCTTGAAGCAAGCGACTTTCTCGCCGCAATCAGGCACTCGTCCGCCTCCGCAATGTCCCCCATCACGCCCACCTGCATCCCGTTCAGATACACCGTGAAAAGGTTGTCCCCATCGCTTTCAAGCGTCTGGAAACCGGGCAGGAAAAAGGCTGCGACGATGCTTGCAAACACCGCAACCTTAATATATGCAATTTTCATTTTTTTATAATGTCTGCTCAATATTTTCATAATAATATTTGATCGCCTTCTTGACGGTCCGCTTTCCGTTTAACCTCAAAACAACTTTACATTCGTCATTTTAAGAACAAGCGGAACCAGTGTGACCGCAATATCGACCACCACGCCGACAAGAATCACAATAGAAAGCCAGAGGGGTGTCCCCTGCCCCTTTTCCGGTTTCACCTGCCCGTTCTGCTTGGCAAGTTCCTCCGTAAACGCCGCCTGCACATTGCGGTAAACCTTCACGTTTTCCCTGTGCACAAACTCCTCGGACTGTGTAATTCTCTCCTCCAGCAGACTCTTGATCCCGGCAAGCTGCTTCTCCACATCTTCCGCCTGTCCGCTCTCCGTCTCCAGAGCTGTCAGTTTCTCCATGCACTGCGACAACACATCGCGCACATTGTCCACATTCTCCGCGGTCTTGATATTTACCCGGCGGATTTCCTGCATCAGTTCGTCGTACGCTTTCATCTGCCTCTGCATCTGGTCCATCTTCGCCGCCTCCGCCGCGGAGTTCGCGCGTATCATCTCCTGTGCATTTTTCTTCTGAGCCAGCTTATCTATAAAAGTATCCATAACAATCTCCATTTCCTTTATCTGCTATTTTGCCACAAAACAGAAAAACCATGTCTGCATTTTATCATCTTTCCGCCCTTATGACAACAGCGAAAAAGGAGAGCGCTTTTTCACTCTCCCCCGGCCACCACTTTATTGTGCAATTTGCACATATTATATTTCTCATTTTTTACATATTTGGAAATATTTACCATAACTTTACAGTTCATTCACACTTTATTCACATTGCGGAAGTATACTCAATTTATACAAAAACAATACGAGATGTCGTATAACAACTACACACATAGATAAATTTTTTCATAATAGCCCGGGTGCCGAAAGGTGCCTGGGCACTCCTCATTTATGGGCATCTTCGGCGCGTTTAGCGCCGAAGTCGAAAGTGCCGCACAGCTTCCTGCAGCCGCTCCGCATGATGACGTAGCTCCTGCGCGGAAGAAGCCGACTCCTCCGCCGTATTGGCATTGCTCTGCACCACCGCGGAGATATTCTCCATCCCTTCTGTCAACTGGCTCAAGGATTCCGCCTGCTGGCCGGCTGAGTCCGCAATATGCTCCACCAGCTCCGCCGACTGTCTGGAACTGGAAACCACATTCGTGAGAGCCGTCATTGTTTCTCCCGACAAAGAAGTCCCGTACCGGACAAGCTGAACCGAATTTACAATCAGTTCCGTGATATTTTTGGCAGACTCCGCACTCTTGGCGGCAAGCTGCTGCACTTCGTTCGCCACCACCGCGAACCCTTTTCCCGCGGCTCCCACACGCGCCGCTTCCACAGAAGCATTCAGCGCCAGAATGTTCGTCTGGAAAGCGATATCCTCAATGGTCTTAATGATACCGCTGATCTGATCCGAGGATTCCGAGATATCGGCGATCGCGGACGACAACTCGTCCATCTTCTGACTGCACACCCCAAGCTGGTTTTCCGTCTCCACCGCAGACTTCCGGGCATTTTCCGCATCCTCGGAAGTCCGTTTTACCTGTCCGGAAATATCCTGAATGCCGGCGGAAAGCTCCTGCACAGCAGCCGCCTGCTGTACAGCACCGTCAGACAGGGTCTGTGCGCTGACAGCCATCCTCTCCGATCTGTCGGAAACCTTTCTGGCGGTCTGATGTATCCGGCTGAGCGCGTCATTGAGCCCATCCAGTATCTGCCGCAGGGCGTCCTGTATCGGCAGGAACTCCCCGCGATAGCTGCTGTCAATCGTCAGGTCCATATTGCCCTGCGCCATTTCCGACAGTTTATTGTCTATGTCTGTAATGTATTTCTTCAGTTCTCCCTTTGTCTCGTGGATGGAAGCGACCAGCATACCAATCTCAGAAGTGTCGGACTTCCAGCCAAAATCTGCCGAAAGATTGCCCTGTGAAATTTCTCCCATCTGGTCCCGCACAGCGATGACCGGACGTAAAATACGCCTGCGGATCACCCACATGCTGATCACCTGAAGCGTTCCAACCATGACCAGAGCCACGATCATCAGAATCTGGATCATACTGCTGGAACGGTTGAGGTTCTCTACCTCCTGAAGCGTTCTGGTGTCCAAAGTTTCCAGGAACTCTTCCTTCAGCGCATTGATCTTGGAAATGGAACGGTTGTACTCCTCGCCATAAACATAATTAACCGCTGCGCCCTGCTCTCCGGCCTGCACCTGCTCCATCGCCTGCTCCTCCAGGGGAACCAGCTCATTGGAGAGACTGTACATACTGTCAATCATCTTCTGTTCGTTGTCTGTGATACCGATTTCCTGCATGGCGGCAACGCCGATATCCCTGTTTTTTAAGTTGTTGACTTCATTCCAATAGTTGTCGTAATGCTCTTTACTGCCGGTAGCCGCATAGGCACGGACTTCATTCGTCAGATAGGCAGAACCGTTCATAAAACGGTTTGCATTGTAAGTAAGCTCAACGCGATCCTCGTTAGCGTCCTCTAACTGACGGCTCACATCACTGTATGCGATTATGAGCACCAGCATAAACAGTAGTGCGCAAATGGAGCCGACATTGAAAATGGTAGTCAGTGTAGACTGATTGATTGCTCTTTTCATTTTGTAACCATGCCTTTCCGCCCTCACAGGCCCTTATCCTGATGCGTTTTATTCCTCTTCTCCCTGTCCTATATGTAGGATTTCCTCATTCAGTGACATCATTCTCGCGTCCAGCGCAGAAACCATCTGCGCGCACTCCACAAGCTGCTCCTTGATGTGCTCCGGCGCGTTTCCCTCAAACTTATAGTGAATCTTATGCTCCAGACTCGCCCAGAAATCCATCGCTACCGTCCGGATCTGGATCTCCACCTTCGTGTCCGCAATCCTGTCGGAAAGATACACCGGCACCGTCACCAGCATGTGATAGCTCTTATACCCGCTGGCCTTCGGATTCACGATATAGTCCTTTACAGATATGACACGAATGTCACTCTGATTGCTGATCATCTCCGCAATCTGATAAATATCCGACGCAAACGAACAGATCACGCGAATGCCCGCAATGTCGTTCACATGGCTCACCATATTGTCTATCGTCGATTCATAGCCATGCTTTTTCAACTTTTTCACGATGCTCTCCGGCGTCTTGATCCTCCACTTGATATGCTCGATCGGATTGTACCGGTGCACGTGCTGAAACTCGTCGTTCAGAATCTCCAGCTTCGTAGAAATCTGCTTCAAGGCTGAGTTATAAATCAGCTGTACCTCTTTCCAGCTGTCTATATCGCCGTCTTTTTCCCTGTCAACTATTACTTCCATATTCAAGAATCCCCCGAAATTTTATTTGCAGACTTTCGTTAAACTCATCAATCCGCAGTGCATACCCGAAAACCTCTGATTTTCTTCGCGGCACTGCACATTGCTATCGCGTACATTATATCATATATCTTATCAAGAACGGATATTTTAGACAAAATTTTCGTAAATTTTAATAATTTATTGTATATTTTCACACCTATCGTTCTCTCCGTCCGACATAAGGCATGGCAATATGACGGGAATTGTTACCATCAATGGGTAAATATACCGTACAAGCACTGTTGGCGACAGCAGGAGCGTCAGGCAATATGCCGAAAGAAATACAACCGGCAGTATCTCCCGATATCTTTTCCTGTAAAGAACCGTCACAATGTACAGGTAAAGCAGCCACCAGTACAGCGCCGGCGCAAACAGGAGCCTGACCACGGGTATCTTACTGTACGCATTATCCGACACAATCTTCTCCATAAAGACGCGCAGTCCCGGAAGAAAGCTATGTTCCTCCACCTCGAATCCTGCCGGCATGACACGGTTGTCCGTGGAGAGATAACCGAAACCACTCTCCGTTCCCATCCCGTAAACCTGCGCGTGGGAAGTATCCCACAAATACCAGAGGCCGAGGGAATTATCCAGAAAAGCATCGATGTAAATAGCCGGATACTTCCATCCTAGTTTCACCCACGTTTTTATCAGCCCCACCGGATCGTCGTGAATCACGGCACGGCTTTTCACCGGGTCCGCCAGATGGGGATTGTAAGCCGCAAACACCCATTCTGAAGAAATGTACTTTTCCAGTTCCCGCCTGAGGGACGGATCGATTTTTTCTTCCGCTTTTACTCTCGTGCGCGCCATCTGCTGCAGCGGCACACTCAGCATCTCCCGCGGGCTGCCGTTTCGCGCATGGGTAACCGCCTTTAAAGAAAAGGCACATACACCGTACAGCACAAGCATAAGCAAAGTCATGCACAGATATGTTTTCCCTGCTGCCCTGCCGCTCCATGCACGCCGCTCTCTTGCCTTTTTCTTCTGTCCGTTATCGCTGTTTTGTACCCCGGCTTCCTGCACCCTGTTCTCTCTATGCCGTTTCTTTCCGAGTCCGATATAGATGACCGGCGCGCTTACCACAAAAGCGTACACCGCATTGTTCCGGAGCAGCAGCATGAGAACCGCCCAGAATACGCAGGCCGCCATCTCCTTCCTGTCTGCCTCCGCGCTCCATCTGAACGCCTCGCTATGCCCGCACACTGCGCGATAAAAGCTCAGGGTATATAGCAGCACAAGAGCCGCAAAAAGCACATCCTTCGTGGTGCTCATCGCCAACACGGAATTGGCGGGAAAAACCGCAAAAAAAAGAAGCAGCGCCGCCCGCACCCACCCGGAAACCTGTCTTTGGTACAAAAAGGAAAGCGCCCGGCCAAACGTGCACGCCATCAGAGTCATCTGCACGACCGAGTGGACAGCCATACCCGCAGAACAGGAACCAAGCCCGATTCCCAGCCGAAAAAAAGCTCCTAAAAATAAGGTATGCAAAAGAGGGTGATGCGTGCTATAGTCGCCGGCAAGCACCTGATAGAGCTGTCCCTCCGCGTCGTAGGCAAATACCGACGGATAGTACGCGAGAAAAACCGGCACCCAGACAAGAAAAATAAGCAGGCTGTAAAAGAGCCACACCTGCCATACGGGGCGTCGTCCCTTTGCACTTTTCACCGTCGTTTCCACGGCCGCTTTGCCGCGTATGACAGACGCCGCAAGCGCTGCCGCCGGCACAGACAAAACCGCCGTTTCCAGAAGGAGCAATAAAAAGCTGCCCACGTAAACCGTCGCCGGACCGCCGTGGCCAAATACCGTCCCCTCATGGACAAGCCGCCATCCAGTCACGCAGGATATGGCGAACGGAATGCCCCAGAGGAAAGCATAACAAAAAAGCCTTTTATTTTCCACTAACAATATATATATGTTCGTTTTCCGAATATATGCCATTTTCTTTCTGGTTTTCATAGATCCGCAATCGCCATTTATCGCCCGCCGCGCAGACAGGCTCCTTTTTCTTGTTGACGCTTATTATATCATAATATCAGAAGCTTGCGGCTATTATATCATAGATAGAGTATGCCTTCAAAACATTTATGCCGGAAAGCTTTACTTTTGCCACAAGGATTTGTATAGTGGTTAAAGAATAAGAAACGACCGCAAAGAGAACATTACAATGATGACAATAACCGAACCGTAACAGGAAAAGAGGTACGATATGTTTCGTCTATGGGCAAAAGAATTTAAGGATAACCGGATGATAAAAGATACTGTAATTGAGGATGGGCGGGCAGAAACCCGCACCCACAAGGTATTTGACGCGCTGGAAGAAGTCTGCCTGCAATTTGATCTGGGAAAACCGATCTGGCTGGAAAGTACTGTCTCTGAATTTAAGCGGCACAGCAAGGCGCGTTTTAACCAGGATAATTTTATAGAAGAAATTGATTTTGATTTTCTGGAAATTCATGTGATCGAGGAGGATTGAAGTTTCCCCTGCCATTCTCCCTGTATTCGGCGATAGTTCCAAAATAAAAAGAAATCCGCATAAAATTTTGTGTATAAAGAGATTGACTTTGCACATCTTAAGTAGTAGTATCATAGTATATTACACGTAGTTTTAAAAACCACATATCAAGGTTTTGATGTGACGAATCTTTTAAGGAGTTGATTTTATGCAGATTACCATTCGTGAACCCGGAAGCGCCATCACTCATTTTATCGGAATGATGATGGCCATTATCGCGGCGACGCCGCTTATGGTGAAAGCCGCCACGGACGCAGACCACATCGTCTTTATCGCACTCGCCGTATTTATATGCAGTATGATCGCCCTGTATGGCGCCAGCGCGCTCTACCACAGCGTTACCGTGAAAGACAGCATTCTGAAAATATTCCGCAAACTGGATCACATGATGATTTTCGTACTGATCGCCGGTTCCTACACCCCGGTCTGCCTGGTGATCCTGGGCGACCGCCGCGGGTATATGCTCCTTGCCACAGTCTGGGGCATCGCCATCGCCGGTATGCTTATTAAAATGTGCTGGATCACCTGCCCCAAATGGTTTTCGTCAATTCTGTATATCACCATGGGCTGGGCGTGTCTCGCAGTTTTCGGCACCCTTTGGAACACCCTTTCCAGAAGCGCCTTTTTATGGCTTTTGGCGGGCGGCATTTTCTACACGGTGGGCGGCGTAATCTACGCGCTGAAACTGCCCATCTTTAACTCGAGACACAAGAACTTCGGTTCCCACGAAATTTTTCACCTGTTTGTGATGGGCGGAAGCGTGTGCCACTTTATCTTTATGTATCTGTATGTGGCCTGATGTTACATTGCTTCCGCCAGTTAAAATACGAAGCTCAATCATAAATAAATGTGAAAATCAGTTGCCGTACTGCGACACATTTGTGCTGTCTACTTTTTCAAAAGGAACCCAGACATACTTCCCGTCCTCACTGATGCCTTCCAGCGAATCGACTGCTTCACCCTTCGCAAACCGGATCCCTGCCTTTACCGCCGCTTCTCCCTGCCCGGCACCAGACTGGCAGACGGTAAAGGCCATATCTCCGCTTTTGATCGCGGCACATCCGTCTGCGGTGGCATCCACACCAAGCACCGGCAGGGTACTCAGATCGATACCTGCCTCCTTGCACGCTTCGATCACCCCGATCGCCATGGAATCATTTTCACAAAGTACACAGTCCACCGGAGACCCGGTTCTCAAAAAGATTTCAAACATATGCTTCGCCAGTCCCTGATCCCAGTCCGCATAATCCTCAAACACGTAATTGATCGTCTTTCCGCTTTCCTCCAATGTCCGCTTTACTCCGCTGGTTCTCCCGGCTGTCGCAGAATGCGCTTTCTCGCCCTTTAGCAGCACCACATTAATCTCCTGACGACCTGCCAGCTTATCAAGCACATATTCCGCCTGAAACTGCCCCGCCACAAATTCATCAGAACCGGCATAGATATATTTCCCTTCTTTCAACTGTTTTTCATCCGGGCTGCTGTTGATAAAAACAATCGGTATATCCCCTGCGCTCGCTTTCAGTTCCACAACCGTCTCCGGGTTGACCGGGCTGCACAGAATCACGTTGTAGCCTTCCTGCTCAGCAGATTTCAGATAGTTCACCTGATTTTCAATGGAGCCCTCCGCATCCTTAAATTCAAATTGCGCGCCCTCCGCCTCAGCGGTTTTCCTCGCCGCCTCGACAAGTGTCCCCCGGAAGCTGTCCATCTGGTTTAGGACAAGAAGGATTTTTACATCCTTGTCCGAAACAGCTCCACCATCGCTTCCGCAGCCGGTAAGCACAAACATTCCAAGCATCACTACGCCAAGCAGTATTCCCAGCTTTTTTCTCATACGTTTTCCTCCCCGTCCACCTTGAACATATTCACCTGATCTGCCAGCTCCACCGCCGACTCTGTCAGTTCTTTTGCTCCTTCCGCAACCGTCTCGCTGTTTTCGGTAATGCTGTGTGCCTGCTCTACCATCGTTGTCGACGTCGCCAGAATCTCCTCCGAGCTCGCCGCCTGTTCCTCTGAAATGGCCGCCACATTAACCGCCACATTATCTACCTGCTCCACCTTTTCGATCATCTGCCCTACCAGATGGTTGACCTCGTCAATGTTATCAAAAATCAGATCAAACGTCTTCAGCGCGCCATTCACCAGCTCACCGCTGCTCCGGATATTGTCCACGCTGTCACCCGCCTGACTGACCGCATCCTTTACGAGAACATTAATTTCAGAAATCAGGCTCTCGATATTATGTACGGAACTGGAACTGGTCTGCGCCAGCTTTCCGATCTCCGTCGCAACTACCGCAAATCCCTTTCCGGCATCGCCTGCCCGGGCCGCCTCAATCGACGCGTTAAGCGACAACAGATTTGTCTCGTCGGCAATGTCGCTGATTACACCCGTAATCTTCGTGATCTCTTCAGAAGCCTTACCCACCTTGTCAATCGCCTGCTGAAGCTTTATCATCGATTCATTGATACTTGTCATCGCCACACCGACATCCTGCATGTCCGCCTTCCCTTTGCGGGAGACATCTACCGTCGCTGTCATCTTAAGCTCTACCTGCTCGCCGTCCTCTCTTGTATTCGCCACTACCGCCGCCAGCGTGGTGGCATTTTCTGCAATCTCATTCACCGAAAGGGAGAGCTGTTCCACCGTATTGTTCAGCTCCTGCATCGACTCGCTCTGCAATTTGGACGCGTCATACATTTCCACGGAAACTTCATTGCTGTTGTCTGCCTGATTATGCAGCTTGTCGGACACGCTGTGAATAGACCGGATCATATCGCGCATGGATCCGATAAACTGTTCCACGCTGCGGCTCATAACACCGATCTCATCATTGCTCCTTGTCGTTACATGAACCGTAAAATCACCGTCGCTCATAGCGGTGATAATTCTTGTCAGCTCCTTGACCGGCCTGATCACCACATGAACAACACGCTCGATCAGAATGGCGAGCAAAAGAAGCGATACCAGCCCGATCACTACCATAAGGATTCTGACGCCGTCAATATCCGCATAGATCGTCTCCGTCGGAATATAGGATACCAGCATCCAGTCGGTCCCCTCTATTTCCGTAAATGCCGTCATCCTGCCATCTATTTCCGTCATCTGATAATCATGCAGACCCAGTTTGTCACCCACATCCCGCATAAATACATCCCCTGAATCAGCAAGCCTTGTGGAGATCAGAGCGTTATCCCGATGGGCGAGAATCGTGCCGTCCTTGGAATTGACCAGAAAAGCCTGCGCGCCCTCCATCTCAATATAACTGTTTACAATAATACTGATGCGCTGCAGAGACAGATCTGCTGAAATGACCTTCAAAATATCAGAGCCATCGTCCAGAATGCCGGAAGCGCTGACAAGGGCTTCGCCATTTTCATCCGTGTATGCATCCGTAAATCCCATATTCAGCCTTGTAATACCGTCACGATACCACCCGGACTGAAGCAGATTGTTCCCTTCTTTTTTTGATTCCGCCGCCTTTATAAGCTTTCCGTTTTCATCTGCCACATACAGCCCTTCCGGATAGTTGTCATTAAACTGATAATAACTGTCCAGTATGCCCTGCAGCGTCTCCTCATCCGGCTTTGTCTCCTCGATCATCCTCTTTACCGTCTGAAAGGCTGACAGGTTCTCGTCAAGCCACGACTCGATCTCATTCGCCTGATTTGCGATGGACGAACTCAACAGATTCTGAGAATATTCTGTGATGATATTCTTGGAAATCAAATAAGAGGTCGCCGCAATAGCCAGTACCATGACTGCAACTACCGGCAGTATCGTCCCCAATAGTTTCGCCTTAATAGATCGAATCTTCTTTTGCTCTTTTTTCCCCATTCCACATTCTTCCTCCCATAAGATTTCTGCCGTTTGCCATACCCTTCCCTATCCGGCAACAGGCAGCTTTTCGCTTCTGGTACATTACTATTATTATATCGTATCGCGTGCGGACTCACAATCTAAATTTTGTTTCCCCGGCCGCACTTTTCCCGTTCCTACCGCCCTATGGTTTCCTGTTTTCCTTCCCCTTTAGTAAAGAAAGATACGCCACCAGATTAAGAGACAGCGCACCGACCCACGCTGCTCCTTCCGCATAGACAGCCGCCGCGAACCCCAATACAGGAAGCCCCCAAAAAATAATGCCTATTCGGACCGCCATCTCCGCAATTCCCGAGCACATGGGAACGGCAGGCTTTCCCATCCCCTGCACACAGTTTCTGAACACAAAGAGAAGATTGAGCAGGACGAGAAACACCGCAAGAAATCTCAAGAAAAGGGACGTATATCCGACCGCTTCCTGCCCGGCAAGCAACAGTCCCGCCAGCGGCGCAGCAAAGAAAAATAAAATCACACCGGAAATAAACGCTGAGGCAAGCGCCATGATGCCCGCGGCTCTTGTCCCGCCACGGATCCTCTCAAATTGCCCCGCTCCGAAATTCTGCCCGGTAAATGCAGATACGGCAAAACCGAGCGTAATTCCCGGCAGCATGAAAAAGTTCAAATACTTATTGCAGACAGAATAAGCGGAAGTATATGCGACGCCGTAACCGTTGATACAGCCCTGCACAAAGATACAGCCCACGGAAGTAACAGAATTCATAAGCGCCATCGGCACGCCATTTCGGAGCAGTTCAAGTTTCAGTTTCCAGTCAACGGCAAACTCACATCTTCCCAGACGAAACTCCTCCATTTTATATAATCTGCCGCCACAAATTGCCACAGATACAAGCTGCGCCAGAACAGTTGCCAAAGCCGGTCCCACAACGCCGGTGTCAAACACAAAGAGACACAGCAAATCCAACCCGATGTTCACGCAGGAAGAGACGGCAATCGCAAGCAAAGGCGTTCTGCCGTCCCCGACCGCCCTTAAGACAGCCGAAAGCAAATTGTAAAATGCCGTGACTGCCAGGCCGCCAAAACAGACGTATCCGTAAGACAGGCAGTCCTTAATAAGCGTCTGATCCGTCTGCATCAGACGCATAACAGGATGCAGACACCACAACCCGATCCCTGTCAGAAACAGCGCGGTCATCGCACATAATTTTACGGAAGATGCCGCCGCCCTGCGCAAAAAATTGAAATCTTTCTCCCCATACGCCTGCGATATGACGACGGAAAACCCGTTTGTCACACCCATGATAAATCCTGTGATAAAGAACGAAAACGTGGTAAAATTCCCGACCGCCGCCACGGCTGTATCGCCCAGTCCTTTTCCAATGATGACCATATCCGCAAAGGAATAAAACTGCTGTAAAATATTGGCAAGCAGCATGGAGAAGAAAAAAGATAGAAGGGATTTTGTTATCGGTCCTTTGGTAAAATCGGTTTGTTGCATTCTGTGATTCTCCTTCCGTAACCGCGCGGTCATGGGCCCAGCAATTAGCCGACCGTTTTGTTATGTTCTTTTTATCATGTGCAAAGCAGAAATTATATCAAATTTTTCGCTATTATATCAAATTTATGGTATCCTAGGGGCAGAGATAATAAACCATAACCTTTCGGCACACTGTGCGGAAAGCCAGAGGAAATCCCATGAAAATCAGAGAAGAACTCAACAGGCAATTATATAAACAGAAGGCATACGGCTATGAGAAAAAGCCTTACTATTTTGACGAAACGGTGTTGAACGCGATCCTTTTCGGGGACGTTGAAACACTGAAAACTTTGATTGCATCTGGCATGATGACGCCATTTTCCAAATTGCGCATTTTGACAAAAAATGAATTAAAAAACGGGAAATACCACTTCGTGATCGCGGCGGCATTTCTTGCGGAATCCGGCATAGGAGCAGGGCTCAGCCACGACGAATCTTACATGATCGCCGATATTTACAGCCGGAAGGCGGACAGAGCCGCCGTCTGCAGCGACTTACAGGTTTTGCTGGAAGATATGTGTCTGGACTTTGCAAAGCGAATCCAGGAAATTAAAAAGGAAAACGTGGCGTCGGCGCACATCCGAAAATGCATCGACCATATTTATGAGGATCTGGGCGCGGACTTGTCCGTAAAAGGGCTTGCTGATCTGACAAATCTGAACGTTTCCTATCTCTGCAAACTGTTTAAGCAGGAAACTGGGAAGACAATCAAAGAATACGTTACCGCGGCAAAAATGGACACAGCCCAGAATCTGCTGAAATACAGCGATCTGAGCTGTTCCGAAATTGCCGCATCGCTCGGGTACTGCTCCCAGAGCGCGTTTACCTATGCTTTCCGCCTATTTACCGGGACGACGCCGGGAAAATACCGTGATTAATCTTCCTACAAAGAAAGCGGGACTGCCGCCCGCTTTCCGTTACAATGCAATATTTTTTCAGTCCTCATACCCATTCGGGTTATTGCTCTGCCATCTCCAGGAATCCGCGCACATCTCCTTGATGCCGTACTGCGCTTCCCAGCCGAGTTCCCGCTTCGCCTTGTCCGCGTTGGCGTAGCAGGTGGCGATATCGCCCGCTCTTCTCTCCTTGATCACATAAGGGATCTTCACGCCGGTAGCCTCCTCGAAATTCTTCACGATATCGAGCACGCTGTAGCCCACACCGGTTCCCAGATTGTAGATGCAAAGTCCCGCTTTCTCCTCGATCTTTTTCAGCGCTTTCACATGACCGACCGCCAGATCAACCACATGGATGTAATCGCGCACGCCCGTGCCGTCCGGCGTGTCGTAGTCGTTGCCGAAAACGCCCAGCTCTTTCAGCTTGCCCACCGCTACCTGTGTGATGTAAGGCATCAGGTTGTTGGGAATGCCGTTGGGGTTCTCGCCCATGGTGCCGCTCTTGTGTGCGCCGATGGGGTTGAAATAACGGAGCAGGATCACATTCCACTCGGGATCCGCTTTCTGGATATCCATAAGAATCTGCTCCAGCATGGATTTCGTCCAACCGTAAGGGTTGGTGCACTGTCCTTTCGGGCACTCCTCCGTGATCGGAATGATCGCCGGATCGCCGTAAACCGTCGCCGATGAGGAGAAAATGATATTCTTCACATTGTGCTTTCTCATCACATCCACCAGCGTCAATGTGCCAGCGATATTGTTCTCATAATACTCCCAAGGCTTCTGCACGGACTCTCCCACCGCCTTAAGCCCCGCGAAATGGATGCAGGAGTCAATCTGCTCTTTCGCGAATACCTGCTCCAATGCGTCCCTGTCCAAAATATCCGCCTTATAAAACTTCACGGGCTTTCCCGTAATCTTCTCTACCCTTGTAAGAGACTTTTCACTGGAATTTGCCAGATTGTCCACTACCACCACATCAAAACCCGCGTTCTGCAGCTCCACTACCGTATGGGAACCGATATACCCCGCACCGCCTGTCACCAAGATTGCCATAACCGCACCCTTCCTTTCTTTTCGGAAACCGTGATTTTTGTTTTTAACGTAATTTCAGTCTATATCGTTTTGCCTGTATATTCAATACAGGAATGTTACACAAAGCTGTCAAAATGTTATATGCTCTACAGCACAATCCCGTTCTCCTCACACAGCTTTCTCGCGCTCTCCACCGAATCAATCCCCGTCTTATTTTTGATGGGCGCGAACTCCTTATTTCTGACCACTTCGTAAGGCAGACAGGAATCCAGCTCGTGGATCATATCGAGTACAAGCTGCTCGAACTTGTAGCCATTGGGCGCCTCAGGCTTCACCAGTTCTCCCTTTTCATCCAGATAGGGAATCTTCTTTTCCACAATATGAAGCGGGAGTTTCCGCGCCACGATCTCTTCCAGATCCTTCACCCGGAACAGATAATTTAAGATCACGCCGAAATGATATGCCGGTTTTCCGTCCTCCGTCTTCGCCTCCATCAGCTCCGGCGTCATATCATAGTATTCCACAATAGACGGTCTTCCATCCTCCAGACACATCGCGCCCACTTTCTCGTCCGGCGCGTTCTTCGCCACCACTTTCGCGCCCACCGTACTGTCCGTGGCGATCGTCGCGCCCACAAAGCAGGGGTCGGCAATGCGCTGCAGCACGTTGTCCACGGCAAACACATTAAGCCACTCCACGCCCGCCTGCCGCATTTTCTCCGCCACACCCCATTTCATCATGGAGAGGAACCAGCCGCCGTTGCCGTTGGGGGAGGTGGACATTTTGTTCTTTGCCTCCATATATACCTTCCCTGTATAATCGGACGCCGGAGCCATATCCTGCATAAAGAAAGTCACGTAGTCCGCATTATAGCCGAAATACTTCTTTTCCTCAAAGAAACTGACAGTCGCGTCATGATTCTTGTCGCTGGTCATCACATAGAGGGGAACCCACGCCCCCGCCTGATCCACCACGTCCATCAGATTCTCGATCAGACGCTGAAAGATAAAGACGTCCTTTGTCAATCCGATATTGTAAACGCCTTTCGGCGCGTCAGAACCGAGCCTTGTTCCCATGCCGCCGGCAAGAAGCACCGCGCCTACCTTGCCCGCCCGGATCGCCTCCAGACCTGCTTTTGTATATTCTTCCTTTTTCTCCGCAATCTCGGGAAGCTGCATGACCGCAATCGGCTCAATCTTCCCTCTGGGATTTAAGGTTTCCTTCTTTTCGCACAGCGACAGCACGTCAAAATCCGTCTGCTCGATCTGGGTAAGCAGCGCCTCCCTCTCTTCCTCCCCCAGTTCATCATAGTATTTCAGCACATGAAGCTGTCCGTATTTCTCCAGTTTTTTGTATGCCTCCTGATAATTCATGACGTCCTCTTTTCCCGCGCCCGCTTTCTTTTGGGATTTCCGTGTCCGATGCGCGACGACACGGCTCCCTTGCCAGTATTTCTCTTTTTCCCCATTCTAACACGAGGCGGCGGCAGACTCAATCCGAAAATCTAATACAATACCTTTTATGGAAGCAAATAAGGATTTCCTATTACAGATACAGCACATAATCCTGCATTTCTTTCCTGAATCCTGCCTGACGCATGGCTTCTGCCGCTGCGTTGGGATATTCTTTCACCACGATCCGTTTCCTATCCGAAAAAATACTGCCCTGCCTGAATTTCTCCACAAACAACCGCAGGCATTCCTCCTGCAATTCCTCCTCCCAGACCCGCAGAATCTTTCCCTGCCGCTCCATCACGGCAACCGGCAGCCCGCCGTAACAGGCGACCGCCGTTCCCGGCACATTGATAAAGCTGCGCCCCTCCTTATGCGGCAATACCTTTCCCCAGCACTGCGCCGGATCCGCCGCGTTGATCCAAACCAGTTTTTTCTGCGGCGCCTGCAGTCTGCGCACCACGCTCTCATAATCTTTTCCCAAAATAAACTGTGCGCCGGAAAGATCTTTCACAAAATACCCCCGCCTTGCCTGTCCCGTATATTCCCATACGCGAAGCACCGACAGCGCCTCCTGCCATGACAGCCCGCAGGCGGCCGCCGTCTCTTTGCTGAGAATGGGACTGACGTGGAAGCAGGTTTTCAGCTTCTCCTCGATGGTTTTCTCCCGCACAGGTCTGACAATGTCCCACCTTCCCGTCTGCAGTGCCTTTACGCGCAGATTGACACGCTGCCTTGCCACCGCTTTTTTCGTCTTTTCGCGGTCAATCCACTGCCGCACCGGCAGAAAACTGTCCGCATAGACAAGACCCTTTTCCATCAGAGAAAGCAAAATATCATAGGGAGACCTGTCAGGTAACAGGTTATTTAACGACTGCATAAAGCAGGCGCCGCGCCTGACCACCGCTTCATAGATGACGCGTTCTTCCTCCGTCAGCTCCTCCCCTGTCAAATCCTCCTGCGGACTGCCCGCCTCCCAGTCAACATCCGACTGAAAATCGAAGCGCAGACCGTCCTTCTCCTCCATATGCCAGAACAACTCGCCCTCCGCCAGATAAGCATCCAGCAGGGAAGGTTTGTAATTTCTCACATGACCGGGCAGCAAAATCTTTTCCCAGAAGGCGGCGGGAAATGACATCCCTGCGTACTGTCTGAGCATATCCCGCAGGCATTCCACAGGCGGCGCGCCGGATTCCAGTTTCGACAGCATAAGAGCCGCATAATTTTCAGCCGGGCAGGTCTGTATCTCTTCCCGTCGATTCTTCAACGTCCGCACTCTGGCGCGCTTATATAACTCTCCGTGGTAATATCTGCCATCCTGTTTGACTGCCGCCTGCTGCCGACACAATTCTTCCAGAATTTCCTCCGCCAATGCTACAGACCACCCATAGCGATCTGCCGTCTGTTCGGCGTCCGCCGCACCCCTGTAACGCAGCATCCGCCTGACAATGTGAAGCTGTGTTTCTAAAACCTGTCCGCCTTCCTGCTCCGCCGTTTGCCGTCCCGCAGTTTCTTCCGTCTGCCTGCTGCCAGAACCCGGGCAATCCTGCAATGCCGCTTTTGCCACTTCCGTCTCCCGCAGCGCTGCATCATACTCCGCCTCCTGCTCCGCGGCAATCCACAACCCCTGCTCCAAATACAGCACTCTGCCTTCCTTTGCCAGACTGTCCAGCCATTCCACCGGGATATCCAGTTCCCCCGCCGCCAGATCGCCTTCGGCCATGAGAAGGGAATGCAGCTGTTTCTCATCTTTGGGCAGGCGGTTTCTCTCCTGCACCTCTGAAAGTTCTCGGTCCCCCGGTCGAATCAGATGCTTTTCCTTTGTTAAAGCCTCCTCCACCGCACCGTGAATTCCCCGCGGCGTGGGCGCATAGTCATACATCACCGCCGCTTCCTGACTCCACTGCAGAGGCAGCGACATGGGGGACGGTATGTCCGTATAAATTTCCCGCACCTTGACCGCACCGCTGCGGATATCATAGAGAAGCGTCTGCACCCCTTCCGCGTCCCACAGCTCCTGCATACACTCCCGCCTTGTCTCCCGGATCAGCGGGTGCTCCTTCTCCCTGACCAACCGCTCCAACATTTCCGCACTCTTTAATCTCTGCATCCACAGGGGCTGTCTGCCGTTTTTGCGCACGCCCATCATCAAAGCCCTGCCGCTGTTGTAGCGAAACGCCATATTAAACAGGGGCGTGGCGGGCAGTAAGATTTCCAGCTTCCGCAGGCACGCATCCGCATCCACTCTCTGCAACAGTCCCTCGGGCAGCTTCTGATCGCCATAGGAATAGAGCAGAAAGCCGTCCTCCTCGTCCACACTGCCGATCTCCATCTGCAATTCTTCTCTGGCTGTCTGCGCCGCAAGCAGGGACAGGGGCGCATTGATCCGCCTGCCAAAGACAGAGTGCACCATCATCTGGCTGTTTCCCACCGTATCCTTAAAGTGTTCCACAATGATCGTCTCATAATCCGGCAGGCTGCCTGCCGCCTTAATCTGACGCTCCAGATAGCCGGACGCCAAGGACACCGCCGTCTCGTCAAGCCCTAATTCGCCAAGCGCCTCCTGTAATCTGTCCTCCTCGTAAGCGCCCTGCAGCGAACGAAAAATACGCCCAAACGCTTCCCCCGTCCGCTTGTCCCTCCCTTTGATCTCCCCATGCCAAAAAGGAAGCCTCGCGCCTTCCATCTTTGCCTGCGTCACCGTCACGGTGTCGCGGCTGATATTCGTAATCTTCCACGCAAAAGAACCGAGGATAAATCGATCCCCTCTTTGGGACTCATAGATAAATTCCTCATCCACCTCGCCCAGCCTGACTCCTTCCTCGTTCTTTACCGTATATAATCCTTTGTCGGGAATCGTTCCGCCCGCCGACACGGCTAACATCCTGCTGTAGCCGTCTCCCTCCACCTTCTCATGAATCCTGTCATAAAGGATCCTCGGCCGCACGGGAATATCCCTCTCATGCTCATAATCTCCCGCCAGCATGGAAAGGACCGCCTTCACATCCTCTCTGGTGATCTTGCAAAAAGGCCATGCGCGGGGCAGAATTTCCATCACCTCATCGATCTCATAACTCCGAAATGCCGCCATGGAAACCAGATGCTGCGCCAGCACATCCAGACACTGTGTAGGAGGTTTGACGTGTTCCACGCCGCCTTCCCTTGCAAGCTGCGCCGTCATGCCGCAGGACACACACTCCGCTGCCATTCTGGGAAACAGATACATCACGCTGACGCGGCCCGGGTTATGACCCGCACGCCCCAGCCGCTGCATCGTTCCCGAAATCGTGCGGGGACAGCCCACCTGCAGTACCTGATCGATCTCTCCCACATCAATTCCCAGTTCCATAGAAGATGTGGCGCACAGCAGTCTCAGCTTCCCGTCCCGCAACTGTAATTCCGTCTCCATTCGCTGCTCTTTGGAAAGGCTTCCGTGGTGTACCCTGGCAAATCCGTCTCCGCCCAGTTGGTTTACATAATATGCGAGTTTCTCCGCATATCTCCTTCCCTCCACAAAGGCAATCACGCTGCGGCTGCCTTGACAGTACTGATAGACCAGCTTCCCCAACTCCTCCCACACAGGATCCTTTCGGGGACCCTTGGTCGCATCCGGATAGGGGCTTAAAATTTCCAGCCGCACCTGTTTTTTCATGTTTGGCGCAATGATTTTTACCTCCTCGGGCGCCAGATACTGCGCCGCTATCTCCAACGGCTCTATGGTGGCGGACAGTCCGATGCGCTGCAGGGGTTTTCCGCACAGATGATCCAGCCTTGCCAGAGAAAGCATCAAATGCGCGCCCCTTTTTGTATCTATCAGAGCGTGCAGCTCGTCGATGATCACCGCACCGGCTGTCGCCAGCACGTTCTGCCCCGTCTTGCTGGTGAGCATCAGATACAGAGATTCCGGCGTGATGATCAGAATATGCGGCGGTTTTCTGACCATTCTCTGCCTGTCCCGCTGGGAAGTATCTCCCGTGCGGATTCCCACCGATATGATTTCCTGCGCACCAATCCCCTCTAAGGGACGCTTTAGGTTCTCCCGGATATCCGCCGCCAAAGACTTAAGCGGGGAAACATAGATGAGCTGTAATTCCTGCGGCAGCATCCCGGCTGCCGCCTGTCGCTTCATCCGCTCCAGAAACACAAAGAAAGCCGACAAGGTTTTCCCCGTACCCGTGGGCGCGGAAATCAGCGCATGGCTTCCCTCCGCGATGACAGGCCAGCTTTCCTTCTGTACGGGAGTAGGCTCCCCCAGCGTATCGGCAAACCAATCTGCCGTCTGCTTTTCAAACAAAGTTAACACATTTCCCATAATACCCTTCTTTCCAAATCTGTCTGATTATTTCATTGTACACATCCAAAACCAAGCCTGCAATATCTCACTCCAACGTTTTTAAACCGCTATTCTCATCGCCCAAGACAGCATTGTGACCCCGCCGGTTATATGATACAATTTAAAAAAATATCTGGTTGGAAAACAGGTTACGCGTATGACGGTTACTGGACATACAAAACAACGAACTAAGAAAAGAGGACCACAACATGAAAAGGAAACCGCTCTCCCTCCAAAAATCAGCCGTACTGCTTGCTGCCGCTTTCCTTGCGGGAAGCGTGGGCGCATGTGGCACAGAAAACAATACCGATACGGACACCAGACTGGAAATTTCACCGATTACCGATGACGGAGCATCCACCGGGTCAGAAACCGAAAATCCACAGGACGCTTCGCAGACAGGAGACGACGCTGAGAATACCGGCGAAAATTCTGACACAGATGTCACATCCGATGTTTCCGGCGCAGAGCAGCAGGGAAACCCGGAAAATCCCGTCTCCGTCACTTTTGAGAAATCCATTGACGAAGTGAAAAGCGACGACGGCACGGTGATATGCACAAACAGCGTGCAGATGCCCGTGGTGCGCATCAAGGGTGCCGAGGATATCGCGGAAAAAATCAACGCCGATCTGGAAGCATACTATAAAACCTTTTCCACGGGCAATAACGGGACTGTGGAAATAGCGCGGGAAGACTATGCGGCAAGCCTCGGGGAAGACGGCTGGGATTTTCTCGCCTACAGTACGGATGTCAGCGTGAAAGTGACTCGCTTGGACGACGCCGTAATCTCCTTTCAGATCACCCTCTACGATTACACCGGCGGCGCCCACGGCAACTACGGCTCCGGCGGCAGAAACTACAGTGCAAAAACAGGTGAGCTGCTCTCCTTCGACGAGATTGCAGACGACTACGAAGCCTTTCACGCCACGGTTCTGGATTACATGGTCAATCTGGCAGAGACACCCGCCTACAAAGATAAACTGTTCGGTCCCCCCTCCAAGGATGATCTGGACAGCACGCTGTTTGACGGGGACAACTGGGTATTTACCCGGAGCGGCATCAGCTTTTTAGCTGCCCCCTATTCACTCGGTCCTTATGCCTCCGGGGAAATTGCCTTTATGCTTCCCTACGAAAAGGCGTATGATCTGGGATTAAAAGAAGACTACCGTTACAACGGCAATTTTGTGGATGAACGCTACTATATCTACAAATCTGACCCGGAAACTTTCGCGCCCATTGTGGACGGCACGCCCGACTGCTATTTTGATCTGGACGGGGACGGCACGGAAGAAGGACTCGCCTTCTACGGTCAGGTCGTTGACCCGGAAACCGGGGAAAGCAGCTATGCTTTTTATATCGACGGGAAAGATTACGGCGATGTCATCAATGACGAACTGCAGAATATAAAAGGCAACGGCTATATGGAAAGCACTTACGCGCTGTATCACGCGGATGCCCCGGACGGCGGCGTTCCGGCGATCGCCGTGCTGTTCACGGAGTTCAGAGAAGGAACAGACAGTGACGGAAATCCCGTCTCACAGCCGCTCTCCTTCATTTTCGGCTACACGAAGGAGAAAGGACTGTATTATATGTATTGGGCTGAGGGGTTTGTGACGCTGCCAAGGCAGCCGTAACGCTGCGATATGTGTACCCTTGCTCAGGCTGGGAGGTCAACATGTGTGAATGGCAGCGATATCTACCATGACCCGCAGCGGTTTTTTAAGTACGTCAGACCGGTACGGCGGGTGGACTGACCTCCGCTTTCTCTGGTTCGCAAACTCACGCCTGCCGTCACGAAATCCGATGCCGCACTAACCCCTGCAGGTTTTCACCGCCTCCGCAATCTCACAAGCCTCCTGCGCCGGATAAAACAGCCGCGCCGAGGCTTCCAACGCAATGTCGGTAATACTTTCCTTTTTCAAATAAAACTCTACTTCAGAGGGAGACATTTCACGCTCCCTCTCTCTCCATGTCTGAATCAGGTCGTTCAGCTTCTGGAAATGCGCCATCAGCGCGCCAAAATCCTGTATGCGGTCGATGGTACTGCTGCCGTAAGCCTGTTTTTCCAGTTCACTAACCGCAATTACCTGCATAGACATCTTTAACTCTCCCGTAATGTCAGAGGCTTCCATCAGCACGTCCGGGCGCTTCTCCAGGCAGGAGAGCATATACGCTTTCGCCCCGGCAATATCCTTTTTGAGAAAGAACTCTGCCAGCCTCTCCTTGATCTCCGCCGTCTCCCGCTTCTCTTCAGTCATGCCCACCTTACACTCGCGAACCTTAAGCCCCTGCACCTGTGTCCAGACATAGAGCAGAAACTCCGAGATAAAGCCGTAGACCCGCTTGTGATAATCGTCGTAACCGGAAGCGTCGATCTTCTCTTCTGCCTTTTCAAAAATATCGAAAAGCCATTCACAGTAAGCGTCGTAAATCTCCTTTTTACAGACCATCATATTTCCAAAGTAAGTGCCTTTACTGTGCACCATTTTATCAAATGTCTCATAATACGCAGGGTAAAACTGCCGGATCACCTCTCCCACCGCGTCCAGATCATGGATGTTGTAGTCGCTGGCATATCCTTCATAATAAGTAAAGTTTAACTTCAGCAGTTTCGATGTAATGATATCATAATCCGAAAGGATTTCTTCATACTCCCTCTCCGTGAGAATCCTTCCCTCCTCCGTGCAGAAATATCGGCGGTAATGGCATATCCCCACATAGCCAGAAGTTTTTATATTTTTCCACACCCAGTAAACGCCCGTCAGTTCCCCGTAATAGCAGTTTTTCTCCGAAATACTGACACCCGTGTCATCTCCAATATATCCCAGATTCTCCTTTCCAGCGCGCCCCACCTGTAAAGGCACATAGACGGGATCACCGGGCGTTGGAAATTTTTTGTGGGTCATGGTGAAAATCGTTACACTCATATTATGTTCTCCGCTAAAACTATGATATAAATTCCCTGGTTTCAAGTCCGCGTGTAAAAATGTCCATACTCCGGGCAGTCTCTGACGTATCGTTCAGATTTCCGGACATTCCTGTCACACCTGCTGTGTCGTTTCCGCGCCGCCTGCCCTGGCATTTAACATCCCTTCCAACTTCTTCCTCACATAGAAAAAAGCCGGAATCAGGAAAATATCAGCAAAAATCCATGCCAGCGGATTCGCGAAACGCACCGCGCTGAATCCGAAATAAGGCACAAGCAGGAATCCCGCCAGCGCTCTCGCCAGCATCTCAAATGCGCCCGCAAAAACAGCAAGTCTGCTGAATCCCATTCCCTGTATCAAAAAGCGCACGATATTTACAAGCGCAAGCGGGAAATAGAACACCGCGTTCATCTGGATGAAGGAGTAAGCGTTTGCAATGATCTGCGTCTCCCCCGCATCCAGAAACAACAGCAAGAGCTGTTTCCCAAACAGAAATACCGCCCCCAGTGCAATCAGGGAATAAATCAGCCCTAACAGCGTACAGCTCTTAAGTCCCCTGTCCACGCGCTCCAGGTCCCCCGCACCCACATTCTGTCCGCCGTAAGTCGCCATGGTGGAACCCATTGCGTCAAAGGGACAGACCAGAAGCATACTCACCTTACCGCCCGCCGTGACTGCCGCCACCGCATTGGAGTCAATGCTGTTCACCGCACTCTGCAAAATTACGCTGCCGATCGCCGTGATCGAATACTGCAATCCCATGGGAATACCCATATTGCACAGCTTCGCCGCATAATCCCTGTCCCATCTGCGCTCATCCTGAGACAACCTCAAAATAGCAAACTTCTTGCGCATGTAAATCAGACAGGCAAAACCCGCGACCGCCTGCGATATCACCGTAGCCACCGCCGCGCCGTCCACGTTCATGTGCAGCACCACGATGCAGAATACGTCGAGAAAAATATTCAACACCGCTGCCGTTACGAGAAACACGACCGGCGTTCTGCTGTCCCCCAGAGACCGCAGGATTGCCGCGGTCATATTGTAGAGGAACACCACAGGTATACCCAGAAATATGATAATTATGTAACTATAAGAACCGTCTATAATGTTCGCGGGCGTGCGCATAATCTGTAAGATCTGGCGGCACAAAAGCGACACCACGATCGTGATGACAACCGCAAAAATCACGGACAGCCATACGCTGTTCGCCACAAACCGTTTCAACTCGCTCTCGTGCTTCGCGCCGAACTCCTGCGCAATCGGAATCGCAAAGCCGTTGCAGACGCCCATGCAGAAACCGATAATCAGAAAGTTGACAGAGCCCGTGGCTCCCACCGACGCCAGCGCGTCCACTCCCAGATAGTGCCCTACAATCACCGCGTCCATCATGCTGTAAAACTGCTGAAATACAAGCCCGAATAAAAGGGGCACGGCGAAGCCCAGAATCAGCCGCATGGGACTTCCCTTCGTCATATCTTTTTCCATAATAAAAACTCCTCCCTTTTCCCTGCGGCTATCCCACTGTCCGCTCTGCAACAGGCACAGTTTTCATTGCCGCTGCGCTGGGTCATTGGAGACGATTTTATCACACTGTTGTAAAAACGCAAGTGGCTTTATCATAAAATTTAAAATATTTTAAAAAAATTTTTATGTTGAAGAAAACCGATTGACACAGGTAATGGAATGTATTAAGATGTTATCACTTTACGCAAAAACGGAGGATTTTTCCATGCAAAGCACGGCTGCAAAAGATAACTTTTATCAGAAAATTTTAAAGCTGGTTGTTCCTATTGTGATTCAGAACCTCTTAAGCGCTGCTGTGAGTTCCGCGGACGTGGTGATGTTAAACTATGTGGGACAGTCCTCCATCTCAGCTGTGTCGCTTGCGGCAAACTACGCAAACGTCCTCTTTATGATTTACTACGGTCTCGGGACGGGGGCTTCCATGTTGAGCGCACAGTATTGGGGAAAGGGCGAACTCCAGCCGATCCGTGCCATTCAGGGTATCGCCATGCGTTTTTCCCTCGTGATTTCCCTCGGTTTCTCCGGTTTCGCCTTCTTTGCGCCGGAGCTTATGATGAAGCTTTTCACCAACGAGGCGGAGCTGATCAGAATCGGCGCCGGGTATCTGCGGGTGATGGCAGTTACCTATCTGTGCTGGGGTATCATAGAAGTGTATCTGGCGATCCTCCGGAGCATCGGACGGGTCACCGTATGCATGGTTTTAAATGTCATGGCTTTCACCTTAAATATTTTTCTGAATGCGGTGTTTATCTTCGGGCTCTTCGGCATGCCGCAGCTTGGCGCCACGGGCGTGGCTATCGCCACCGCCATGTCCAGGATCATCGAGTTGATCGGCTGTATTGTGGTATCCATTTTCAGCAAGGATATCAAGCTGAATTTTGGCTATATGTTCCTGCGCAATAAACTGCTGTTTCAGGATTTTGTCAGACTCTCCCTGCCTGCATTGTGCAACGACATCGCATGGAGCGTCGCCTTCTCCATGTACTCCGTGATTCTGGGCCACATGGGTTCCGACGCGGTGGCCGCCAACTCTCTTGTGGTCGTTGTCAGGAATTTCGGCACCGTGCTCTGTTTCGGCACCGCCAGCGCAGGCGGCATACTGCTTGGCAATGTGATGGGCGAAGGGAATATGGATCGCGCAAAAGAATATGCCTCCAAACTGATGAAGCTCACAATCATCACCGGTGCAATCGGCGGTGTCATGGTATTAATCGCCACTCCCTTTGTGCTGCATTTCGCGAAACTTTCCGAGACAGCCATGCACTATCTGAAATATATGCTGCTCATCAACACCTACTATATTATGGGAGCCGCTGTCAATACCACGCTGATCGCAGGCGTATTCCGTGCCGGCGGCGACAGCCGTTTCGGTCTGATCTGCGACGTGATCGACATGTGGGGCTATGCGGTGCCGCTCGGCTTTCTTGCGGCTTTCGTCTTCAAGCTTCCCGTTCTCTGGGTGTACTTTCTGCTGTGCACCGACGAGTTTGTGAAATGGCCATGGGTCATCAAACATTACCGCAGCGGCAAATGGCTGAAAAACATTACAAGGGAAGATGTGTTTGCACAGGAAAACACAGGCGGCTCATCCGCCGGGGCGTGAGCGCTCCCACGCGCTACCCTGCACCATTGCCCGAAATTCCTTTCTGCTGCACACGTCCATTTTCTGATAAATATGGGACACATGCTTTTTCACCGTGGTCTCCGCAATATAAAGTTCCTCCCCAATCTGCCTGTTGGTGTAGCCCCTGTAGAGAAGCCACGCCACTTCCAGTTCCCTCTCAGAGAGCGCGCAGGTCTCCATTATGGACAGAAACTGCGCGTAAATTTCCTCGTAGCTTCGCGGTGTCGCCGGTCTGTCCTCACCGGCAAATGGATTATCGCTTTCAATACGGCTGTCCTTTCCGGCAGATGCAGACCGTTCTCCATCCGTTTCCGGCAAAATCCCATCCGTTCCGACACTCCGCTCCTTCTCCACATGACCCACACCCGGATTTTCTTCCGCCTGCGAAAGCCGGTCATTCACACGCAGATAGAGCACAAGAACCACTGCCAGCGCAACACCGAGAATCAATGTCCCCAGCACCGCAGTCTGCCACTCTCCCCTGCCGCCAAACACCTCCGCCTGATATAGAAGCAACGCCGTCAGAAGGCAGACATAACCGGCTCCCAGCAAAGCCCGAAGCAGTCGCTTCCTCATATCTGCCCATCCCCTATTTTGTCTGCTCCAGCCCCCGCCTCTTCCCTCTCTTTCACCGCCGTCTCACGCTCCTTCCCTGTCCCGGAAATTTCTTCTGCTGCAGCCATACCTTCCGCGCCTGTCTCCCCTGCCGTGCTCCCCGCACTTTCCGCGTCCGTGTCCACCTCCATATAATCAATAATCCGGCGCTTTGCCTCGATTTGCAGGGGCAGAAGCAGCATTTCAAAAATTGTGGCGTACAGCATCGTCAGAATCGCCACCGCTATATTTGGCCCCAGGCTTGCCAGATCGGATAACTGGTGCAGAATATGGACGAAAGACAGAAGCATACCGATAATCCCCGCACAAGCCAACTGTTTCTGCATCATCTCGATCACGTCCAGCGACCTTCTTATTTCACTTAAATGACAGGTATACTTCTTGTTCAGCAGCTTCCAGGCCCTCAGAAAGTCTTTCCACATACCGCCCCGAAGCAGCACCGGCACAGTGAGCGCCAGTATAATGATAGCGGACGGAAAGTCAACCAGATACAGCATCAGTTTCAAGTCCACCGCTCCGATTCCATAATCTACCGCTCCCAGCAAAATAATCCCCAAAAGAATACTGATCATTTCCATCAACATATCGTTTGCCCTCCTCCAGAAATCTTTTCCTTTTTCTACTTCCACCATACCATGTACGCCTGTCGGTTTCTATGGTACTTTTGCGAAAAAAGGGAGTAAAAAAGGAGTCTGCTCAAGGCAGACTCCCTGCTTTCTCAATATTTTGTCAAAAACTGTCTCGTCCGCTCCTCCTTCGGATGGTCGATCACCTGTCTGGCATCGCCCTGCTCCACGATCACGCCCTCGTCCATAAAAATAATCTGATCCGCCACATCTCTGGCAAAGCTCATTTCATGGGTTACGATAATCATGGTCGTATGCTTCTCGGCAAGCCCTCTGATCACCTTTAGCACCTCCCCCGTCAGCTCTGGGTCAAGAGCCGAGGTGGGTTCGTCAAAACAGAGGATATCCGGCTGTAACGCCAGTGCCCTGGCAATGGCGACTCTCTGCTGCTGTCCGCCGGAAAGCTGGTGGGGATAATGATCCATGCGCTCCGAAAGCCCCATCTGATCCAGGAGCAATTTCCCGTGCGCCTCAATCTCCTCCAGAATTTCCTTTTTCTTCTGCTTAAAATCAGGTTTCTCCTGTGCCAGAAGCTTCTCCGCCAGCGTCACATTTTCAAGCGCCGTGTACTGCGGAAACAGATGAAACGCCTGAAAGACCATGCCGAAATGCAGTCTTTTGGTTCGCAGGTCCTTCTCCTGCCCTGCGACGGGGTGATCCGCGTCAAACAGGGTTTCGCCCCGCACCGTGATGGAACCGTGATCCGGCGTCTCCAGAAAATTCAGACACCGTAAGAGCGTCGTCTTGCCGGAGCCGGAAGACCCGATGATCGCCAGCGCACTCCCTTCCTCCAGATCAAAGCTCACGTCATCAAGCACTCTCGTAGAGTCGAAATGTTTTCCGATATGTTTTACTTCTAAAACTGCCATTTATTCCTCCGTTCCAGACCACCCTGTCCTTGTCCATCCGTCGACAGGATAGCTGCACATGTTCAAAATCTGCCGCTTATCTGAAGTAGTCCAGTCTGCGCTCGATATAGTTAAACAAAAGTGTCAAAAGGCCCACAAACAAAAGGTAAAACACACCCGTATAGAAGAGAGGCCATGTCAGCCCGTTGCTCTTCATAAAGGAATAGCCCGCAAAAGTAAGCTCATACGCCGCAATGATCCGCGCCAGAGACGTGTCCTTCACCAGCGTGATAATCTCGTTGGACATGGGCGGCACCACCCGCTTCACCATCTGTAAAAGGGTGACCTTAAAAAAGATCTGCCACTTCGTCATGCCAAGCACCTCGCCCGCTTCCCGCTGTCCCACAGGAACGCCTTCGATACCACCCCGGAAGATCACGGAAAAGTAGCAGGCATAGTTGAGGCTGAAAGCCACCACCGTGGCGGTGATCCGTCCCGCCTCGCTGCCGCTCCATATATTATGCCCAAGCCACAGACCGGGACCGTAAAAAATGATAATCAACTGCAGCATCAACGGCGTGCCGCGTATGATCCACACTAGCGTCTGGATCAACCCACGCAGGGCTTTCCATCTGCTCATTGCGCCGAAAGCCAGCACCAGCCCAAACGGCAGCGAAAAGAGCAGTGTGAAAATAAAAATCTGAAAAGTGGTCAACAGACCGTCCAACAGCGATTGTGTCACACTAAAGAACATGGCTTACTCTCCTAAAATCTCAACATATCTTTCCCTATCTGCATGATGGCCGCACCGCCTGCCTTACTTGCCGGGAACCACAATCACCTGCGCATTGTTGCAGTATGCATTGGTACACTCCATCGCGTTTTTGACTTCGTCAGTCAATGTCATGCCGTTCCACACAACATCAATATTCTTGGATTCCAGCTCCATGATCTTGTTGTCCCAGTCGATCACCACAAACTGTGCCTCCACGCCAAGCTGCTCCGCAACCAGACGCGCCATATCCGCATCAAAGCCGATCCACTCGCCGGAATCGTCCTTGTAATCCATCGGCTCAAACTCCGTAATACCAACAATCAGCGTACCTTTGCCCTGAATATAAGCCACATCGCTGTCCGCAGACGATGCCGTAAATTCACAGGCCTTCTGCTCCACAAGGGCCTCCTGCACACCGTAAGTTTCAGCCGTCGCCTTCATAGAACCGTCTGCGTAACTCTGCGCAAACACGGCATTAATATAAGAAGCCAGATCAGAGCCCTTCCTGCAGCCGACGCCGTACTCCTCCGTCGTCAGTTTATCCGTATGTACCAGATCCGGGTAACTGGTTCCCTCTCCGATCATGGCGCCCGCCATCAAAAGATCAATGATCGCCGCGTCCGAAGTGCCCGAAGCCACCTCCATCAGTGCATCTGCCTGGGAAGCCACCACATTGGTCTGAAAGCCTTTCTCACTGGCTGCCGCCTCTCCGGCAGAACCTGCCTCCACCGCATACACCCGGTTTCCAGCATCCGCAGCCGTCTCCTTCGCGCCGCCGCATCCTGAAAGTGTTCCGCAGACAGCCACTGCTGCCACAAGTACCGTTGCCAATTTCTTTTTCATAATTTTCTCCTCCACATGATATTAATATTTGATTTCTTTCCCCTCTAACCGCCACTGTCTGAACTCCGCCGAAGCCGACAACAGCAGATCGGAAGAAGAATTGAGCGCCGTCTCCACAGAGTCCTGAATCACCCCGATAATAAAGCCTACCGCCACCACCTGCATAGATACGGAATCCGGAATGCCGAACAGCGAGCACGCAAGCGGTATCAGCAACAGGGAACCGCCGGCTACGCCGGATGCGCCGCAGGCCGAGAGGGCCGCCAGCAGACTTAAAATAATCGCCGTCGGAATATCCACGTTGATGCCCATCGTAAAGGCAGTCGCCATCGTCATTACTGTAATGGTGATCGCCGCACCGTCCATATTGATGGTCGCGCCAAGCGGAATCGTCACGGAATAGGTATCCTTATCCAGTCCCATCTCCTCACAGATCTTCATGTTGACAGGAATATTTGCCGCCGAGCTTCTTGTAAAGAAAGCCGTAATCGCGCTCTGTTTCAGACACTTAAAGATGAGCGGGTAGGGATTCTTGCGGATACACCAGTACACCAGAATCGGATTCGTCACAAAGTAGATAAAGAGCATACATCCCACAAGCAGGATCAGCAGCTTGCCGTAATCACTGAAAGCCTCCAGACCGCTCGCCGTCACACTGGTATAAACCAGTCCGAGCACACCGAAAGGCGCAAAGTTGATGATAACCACAACCACCCTGGATATCGCCTCCGAAATATCCCCGAGCGTCTTTTTCGTCCCTTCTCCCGCGTTTCGGAATGCCACGCCCAAAAGCACCGCCCAGGACAAAATGCCGACATAGTTCGCATTCACCAGGGAATCCACCGGGTTCTTTACCACATTCATCAGCAGCGTGCTAAGCACCTCAACAATACCGCTGGGAGCCGCCGGGGCGTCCGAAGCCGCGTCCACAAGCACCATCTCCACGGGAAATACCATGCTGGCAAAAACAGCGATCACCGCCGCAAGCACCGTACTGAACATATAGAGAATGATGACCGTTCTGATCACCCCGCCGTGGGACTTTCCCGCATTGCAGAGCGAACTCATCACCAGAAAGAATACCAGAAGCGGCGCGATCCCCTTGAGCGCGCCTACGAACACATCCCCAAGCACGCCGATGCCTGACGCTCCCGGCACGACAAGAGCCAGAATGACACCGATCACCAACCCCACAACAATTCTCTTGACCAGACTTATGCCTGTCCACTTCTCCCACACATTTTTCATGCTTCCCTCATTTCTATGCAAATTTACGGGTTACTTCACTATACTACTACGAGAAAGTATCTTGCGTCAAGATAGGGCGGTACAAATCTGTGCCGCCCCATTTCTGCATTCCTATGTATTATTCAGCAGTCGCTTCCTCCGTGTACTTCACCGCCAGCTCATTGATCGTGCCGTCTGCCAGCATCTTGTCAATGGTCTTATTGATCTTGTCAAGCAGCTCCGTGTTGCCCTTCTGTACCGCGATCGCGTACTCCTCGGACTCAAATGCACTCGGATCCTCCACGATTTTTAAGCCCTCATTGTCGCTCACATATTTCTGCGCCGTCGCAGAGTCGATGACAACCACGTCACACTTGCCGTTTGTCAGTTCCATGACAGCCTCTGTACCCTTCTTGAACGCCTCGTAAGTGTAACCCATATCCTGCACACACACTTCGCCGGTGTAACCCTGTATCACGCAGATTTTCTTGTCCGCCATATCCGCAGCCGATGTGATGTCAGAATCCTCTTTCACGATCATAACCTGGGTCGCCGTGTAATAGGGCGTGGAAAAATCTACCGTTTCCCTTCTCTCATCGGTGGCCGTCATGCCTGCGATAACCGCGTCGATCTGCCCATTCTGCAGGGCAACCAGAAGGGAGTCAAACTCCATGTTTTCCACGGCCGCTGTCATGCCGTTGTCCTCCGCGATCTGCTTTGCAATCGCCATGTCAATCCCGTCATACTCGCCGATCGCACCATTTGATGTGACATACTCAAACGGCGGGAACTCCGCATTGGTGCCGAAGGTAAGCGCATCGCCCTTGGAAGAGCCGCCGCATGCCGTCAGTGTGCACGCCGTCACCACTGCGGCGAGCGTCATTGTCAGTAATTTTGTTGTCCTTTTCATAATGTGTTCCTCCTCTGCATTTCCTTGTTTCCTATATCATATATCACCCCACGGACAATACGCCCGCGCAAGTCACATATTCTCCTTGTCACAGCCCGGATACCGCTCCGTCCATTGCGGACTCCGCCGCATCTACAGCACTTTGCTCAGGAAATTTTTCGTCCTCTCGTTTTGGGGATTCCCGAAAACTTCCTCCGGCGTGCCGCTCTCCATAACCACACCCTGATCTATAAAGAGCACACGGGATGCCACCTCTTTGGCAAAGCCCATCTCGTGGGTGACTATCACCATAGTCATGCCCGATCTGGCCAGATCCTTCATCACATCCAGCACCTCGCCCACCATCTCCGGGTCAAGGGCAGACGTGGGTTCGTCAAACAGCATGATCTCAGGATCCATGGCAAGCGCTCTGGCAATCGCTACTCTCTGCTTTTGACCGCCGGAGAGCTGCGCCGGATAAGCGTTCGCCTTCTCGCCCAGATTCACCCGCTCCAGAAGCTCCTGCCCACGCTTCACCGCCTCCTCCTTCGTCATTTTCTTAAGGAGTACCGGGGCCAGCGTGATATTATCCATAATGGTCAGATGGGGAAACAGGTTGAACTGCTGGAATACCATGCCCATCTTCTGACGCACCCGGTTCACATTCACTTTCGGGTCCGTGATCAGCTCGTCATCCACATAAATTTCCCCCTCGGTAACCGTCTCAAGCAGGTTGAGGCATCTCAAAAAGGTACTTTTACCCGATCCCGAAGGTCCGATCACCACAACCACTTCTCCCTGCGTGATGTGCTCGTCAATTCCGCTCAGCACGTCCAGATCTTCAAATTTTTTATGTAAGTTTCTGACTTTTATCATCACATTCTCCATGTCAGCATGATTTTTCCATCTGTCTTCCATACAGAGAACACCTCATTTCTGGTATTCTCCCATGTGAGATTCCAAACTGCCTCTCACACGGTTACCTTGCATCCGCCTTCCTCAGCCGTATCTCCACCTGGCGGAGAGCCAGTGTCAGTATTTTGATCAGCACATAATAGATCACCGCGGTTCCGATTAACGGCATAAATGCAATAAAGGTTGCGCTCTTGATGAAGTCTCCCGCTTTCTGGATATCCATCAGCCCCACATACCCGACAATGGCGGTTTCCTTAATCAGCACAATGAACTCATTGCACAGTGCGGGAAAAATATTTTTGACCGCCTGCGGCACCACAATCCGGCTCATGGTCTGGAATGCGGAAAGCCCCAGGGACCTTCCTGCCTCCGTCTGCCCCTTATCAATTGACAGAATGCCCGCCCGGACAATCTCGGACACATAGGCGCCGGAGTTGACTCCAAAAGCAATGGCTGCAATGATCCATTTGTCCAAAGGCACCGTGGCAAAGATGACAAAATAGATTATCATAAGCTGTGTCACCGAGGGCGTCCCCCGGATCACGTCCGTATAAACACCTCCGATAAACCGAAGCAGTTTCTTCTTTGACAGATTGCATGTGGCAATCACCATGCCAATCAGAATACCGATGACGATCGCCAGAAGCGATACCTTGATCGTCACGCCGATGCCGCTCAGAAGAAGCTTATAACGGTCTTCCCTGATAAAACATTTATAAAACAGATCACTGAAATTTGCTGCCCACTCTGCCATCCGTTTTTCATCCTTTCCATTTCCTACATCCACGCCCGCTCTATCATACCACAACCATTTCCGAAAGAAAAGGAGAAAAATGCATAATATACACTTTTCTCCTTATATTTAAGCGTTCAGATAACTATTCAGCCTCCGGCTTCATTGTTACTGAATCCGGCCTATTCCAGCTTTGCCTTCGGCAAAGAAGCCGGATTCTTCTCATCCTTTACGTGTTCTCACGGACTTTGCAGCAAGTGCAAAGTCCTGGGCTGTCTGTTACCTATCCAGTTCTTTCTTCCACTCTGCGATGATTTCCTCGCACCGTTCCGTGTCGATATCCTCCACCGCATTTTTGAGTTTTTCAAATATACCCCGCTGCGCATCGCTGTAGGAATACTGGTTCATATCTTTAATTGCCTGCTCCATGGCATCCATGTCCAGATTTTCCATCGCCTCTTCCATCTGTTCAAACAGCGCTTTCAGTTCTTCCACTTCCGCCGCCCTTCCGCTCTGCTCTTCCTCCTCTTTTACAAAGTAGGGGGCCAGAATGCCTTTATAGAACATATACTCTTCAAGCATACCCGGCGTAATTTTGTGAATCAACGCCGCATTCCCGGCATTTCCCGCCGCCTCCATCTGCTCGGCTGTATACGCCAGATCCGTAGCTCCAATCTGTCTCGACGCACTCTTTAACGCGTGTACCTCCACCGTGTAATCTTTCCACTGCTCCTTCTGTTCATACTCCTGTATGAGCGCACATTTCTTCTCAATCACGCGGTAGTATTCCTTCAATACGGACCAGAAAAGCGCCTCGTTTCCGAGGAACCCCAACGCCTTCTGCACATCCAACCCCTCGATGACAATGTTTGTAGCCATCTGCGCGCCGCCGTCGTCCCTGTGTATATTCCGGACAGGCGCGCCGCCTTTATTTTTCTTTTTCTCAATCTTCTCCGGCGGCAGCCATTTGCGGAGTTTGGAAACCATATCCCGCATCTCGACCGGTTTCGTCACAAAATCGTTCATGCCCTCGCTGATAAACATCTCCGCCGTTCCCTCCACCGCATTTGCCGTGAGGGCAATAATCGGCACCTGCCCATTGTCCCCGAGAAGTCTGCGGATTACCCTTGTCGTCTCCACCCCATCCATCTCAGGCATCATATGATCCATAAAAATAATATCATAGCGCTTGTCCGTAACCATCAGAACCGCGTCTTTACCGCTGAGTGCCGTCTCTATCTTCATCTCAAGCGGATTTAAAAGCCCCTTTGCCACAGTCAGATTGATGGCATTGTCATCCACCACCAGAATCTCCGCCTTGGGCGCCACAAAGTCAAAATCTTCAGCCTCCATCAGTGAAAAGGCGGCGTTGTCCTCCTTGCCGTTAAAAATATTTGCGAGTCCCAGAATATAGAGCGGCTTTTTCACCACGAGCAGATTAGGCAGATCGTAAGAACGCACCGAACGGTAATTCGTCAGAAGCACGCCTTTTACGTCGGGATTCAGTTTCAGAAAATATTGCACCGGTTCTGTAAAAAGCGGCTGCTCCACAAAGAAATAGCCCGCACCATTCTCTTTGATCCGGTTTAAAACCTCCTCCGACTCCAGTCTCTCATAGCTGACGCCCAGCCTTTCCATATCAATTGCCAGTTCCTGCGCAATGTAATCGCTCTGAAGCAGCCCCGCCGCCACAACATTTTCCGGCAGCTTTTCGACAGAATGCTGGATATCGGTCACCTTCTGGGGAATCACGAAGGAAAAGGTAGATCCCTTTCCGTATACGCTCTCCACATGGATTTTACCTTTCATCAGCGTCACAAGCTGCTTACAGATCGCAAGCCCCAGTCCGGTTCCCTCAATATTCCGGTTTCTCTTGCTGTCAAGCTGCTGAAAAGACTTAAAGAGCTTATCCATATCGCTCTCTTTGATGCCGCTTCCCGTGTCGGTAATAGACACAATCAGCTCTATCATGTCTTCCGCCGTCTGCAGGAAATCAATCTTCACATGGACATTTCCTTCTTTGGTAAATTTGACGGCGTTGTTGGCGAGATTCACCATAACCTGCTTGATCCGGACATTATCGCCGTAAAGCCCCGTCGGCAGATCCGGATTCACATCCACCGTCAGCTCCAGATCCTTGCTGCCGATACGCGTCATAATAATATTGGACACATCGTTAATCATGGACATCGGTTCATACTCTACATAGCTGATATCCATCATGCCCGATTCAATTTTGGAAAAGTCCAGAACATCATTGATAATCGTGAGGAGCGTCTGACCCGAGGATTTGATCTGCCCGATATATTCTCTCGCCGCCGGGGTCAGATCTTCCCTGAGCGCCATCTCCGCCATCCCGATCACCGCATTCATGGGTGTGCGGATTTCGTGGCTCATATTCGCCAGAAAGTCCGATTTCATATTGGAAGTTTTCTTCAGTTCCATGTTGGTCAGACTCACCTGATATTTGCTGTAGGCAATGTCTGACAGGACATTCGCTATCGTATACAGCGCATTGGATACTTTTTTGACCGTCACTTTATCTACGATGCGGATTTCCTGCGCCGCCCGCACCAGTTCGTCAGCATCCACGCCAATATCCCTTGCAACTCCACGTATATGCTTTTCATCGGGAGGTATGGTCAGCATCTGTCCGCCGACAAAGCATCCTACCATATGCCCATGCGCCATAATGGGCGCCGCAAACGCCACTAGTCCGGCGTGGCAGAAATAGGCACAGGAGCCGCCCTCCTTCGCCGCTTTTTCCACCCCCATCCTGTCACATTCCTGACAGCGTTTCCGCCCTTCCTCCGTGTTTCTGACATACTTTTTGCAGAAATCCGTAAACCCGGAAGGCTTCGTCTGTATCGTTCCGGAATCATCCGTAATCATTGATGCGATTCCCGACATATCCGAAAAGGCATCCTGTATTTTCTGTAAGGATTCCACATCTATCAAATCCGTCAGCTTGAGTTCGCTTTCTATGATAGCCATATCAACCTCCCGCTAAAAACATGATGCAGTCAGCCCAAAACACCCTTTATCGTGGACGACAGCTTTCCCATATCGATAGGCTTGGTGAGGTATCCCTGCGGTTTCATTGACAGAACTTCCATAATTTTCTTTCTGTCAGTCACACCCGTGAGAAACACCACCGGCAGATTTCTGGTCGCCGGATTTTCGCGGATCTTCGCCAGCACTTCCGCTCCGTTCTCCGCCGGCATCTCATAATCGAGAAGCACCAGGTCCGTCTTTTTTGTCTCCAGAAACTTCAGCGCGATCTTGCCGCTGATTGCCGTCGCCACATCGTAACGCTCCACCAGATACCCCTTTAAAAGCTTAAGAACGCTGCTGTCGTCGTCCACAACAAGAATATGTTTTTTTCTCGCCGCCTCTTCTCTCAGCTTTTTCTCTTTTTCCTCTTCCTTCGCAAGCTGGGCGAGAAGCTCCTCCGCCACCCGCATGACATCCTCTGTTTTCAGCGTGCTTTCCGCCACCGTCACAGATCGCTTCTCTCTCATGCCATCCGGTCTCTCCTCTTTCAGAAGCTTGACAAGCGCCTCTTCCAGCTTCTGCGTGGAAATCGGTCTGCGGAATATTGTAACGTTCATGGAAGGCGCGATACGCACAAATTGCTCACACTCATCGGCATCCCCGACAATCACTATGGGAATCTTCTCCTCCGCAATCTTTCCCTCCACATTGACAAACCGCTTCAGATCGTCGAGGTTTTCCCCGTAAAGACAGTAGACAAGCGCGTCGGGATGTATATATTTTATATGATTGATCACATCGTCATACCGGTCCGAAGTGCTGAAACACTCGAAACTAAAATCCATATAGGTAAAAAATTCATTGATTACCATTTTATTGTTTCCCATAAGTAAAACCTTGTACTTCATACTCTTTGCCCCCTCATCAATATGTTCTTATTCACACCGCCCTCTCGAAAAGTCCCCCGGCTTTTCTTTAAAGCTTGCAGTTATGCAAAACAAGTATACCAAAATCTCCCACTTTTTACACTGCTTTTTTGTGGGAAGTATGCTAAACTAGTCATAGCAGAATCTGGGGAGGGAATTTACATATGATCAAAGAAATCAAGTGGAACGAGCGGTTTAACATTGGCGTGGCAAGTATCGATACGGCTCATCGGAAGTTGTTTTCCATCGTCGGAAAACTGATTGCCCTCAACGAAGACGAGAATAAACAGCAGCACGCGTGTCGGGAGGGCATTAAATATTTCAAAAGCTATACCATGAAGCATTTTGCGGATGAAGAAGCCTACATGCAGTCCATCAATTACCCGGGCCTCGCCATCCATAAAAGTCTGCACGACAGCCTGCGGGATAAGACGCTCCCGGCTCTGGAAGCGGAGATGGAAGCGAACGACTATTCCACGGAATCGGTAGGGCATTTTCTGGGAATCTGCGTGGGATGGCTGAATGGTCATATCATGGTCGAAGACCGCGCCATCACAGGTAAGAACCCGCACAAATGGGTGCACCAGCCGGATGACAATGAGCTGGAGAATCTGGAAAAAGCGCTTTCGCAGGCGCTGGAAAGTTTGGCGCAGACGGGTGTCGATGTCATAAGCCATCGTTACAGCGGAGAGGAATTTTCCACTGGAAAAACACTCTGCTTCCGCTTGACCTACCGCACAGAGGAAAAGAAACCCATCCGAATCTATCTGGTTTATGAAGAATCTCTTGTCCTGCACACTCTCAGCGAAATTCTCGGGAAGGATATTCACAGAATTGACCAGACAGTTGTCACCGCCATGAAACTTCTGTCGGAACAGTTTATAACCCGGCTGAAAACGCACTTCCCGCTTACAGAATGCGGTACCCTTGAGCGGAACGACATGCTGACCTTTGAACAGTTTGTCCGCACATTTGACAAAGAATATCCGCCCTACAGCCTGCTTCTTGGCGCGGAGGGGAAGGGGTATTTCGCTTTTTGCGCGCAGGTGTAAGAAATCAAATGCCCGCACACACCATCAGGAGAATGCCTTGCCTTTTCCTCAAATGATTCACACTGCCGCATTTCCTATAAGAAAGAGAAAAAGGCGGGCAATCATCTGTCCCGCCTTTTCATAAATTTGCATAGCTCTCTTATATGTACTCTCTTTAAATTTCACACTGCCTACTGCTCCGTATAAGTATATTTCCTTAGCACGCCTCCAAATCCCAGGCAGATTCCTACCCCGAGCACACCAAGAATAAACATCATCAGCGCCGCGCCCGAACCTTTTCCCGTGCCGAACAGCCTGACAAGCATTCCCTGTGCAGGAGTTGCCGCCATCGCCGGCTCGCACATATCATCGACCATAAAGCCGCCAAAAAGCAGCCCTATGGGGATCGTAAAAAACTGCAGGGTATTTCTGCAGGAGTACACCCGCCCCTGCATGTCAAGCGGAATCGTGGTCCGCAGAATCACGTCAAGATTGGCGCTCATCACAGGCACCAGAAGCCAGCCGATGATCTGTCCCACACACCAAAGCACAGGCAAATCCGTAAATGCCAGAATAAAATTCTCCGTCCCCAGAGAAAACAGCATCGTCAGATAGATCACCCGTATGCGGTTCTTCGGTGCAGGCAGCACCGTCACAATCAGGCTTCCGGCAAGCATCGCAATCCCCGCGCACGAGGTAACCATCCCAAGAACTGCCTCCCCGCCGTTTTTTCTCGGCAGAATCAGCGCAGGAAGCACCGCGTCAAAGGCAGAGGCCACAAAATTAACCCCCGCCAGAAACAAAATCAATACGAGTACCAGCTCGTTTTTCCGAAGACAGACAAGCCCTGCTCTGACTGTTTCCAAAAAAGATTCTTTCTCCGCCTCTTCCCTCTTTTCCGGCACGGAGAGCTTCACTCCAAACAGCAGTGAAAGAAACGCGATCGCGAACGTGGTCAGATCCACATAAATGACAATGTCCATCCCCGCCAAAGCGTACAATGCCGTGGCCAGGATCGGATTTAATATGGTCACAAGGGATGCCGAAAGCGACCGCAGGCCGCTCGTCTTCTGGTAATATTCCTTCGGCGTGATCATGGTCATCGCCACGTCACTTGCAGGCTGCTGCACGGTATTCATCAGGCCGGTCAGCGCATTCAGGATGTACATGTGGACAGGCAGCAGAAGATCTGCCTTTAACAGTGCCAGAACAACCACAGAACAGCAGGCTGCCAGCGTATCGCAGACAAGCATCACCTTTTTCTTGTCCCACCTGTCGCTTAATGCGCCCGCAAAAATGCTCATCACCACATAGGGCGCATAACTGCACACTGCCAGAAGCGCCGTCTGCAGCGCAGACCCCGTTTTTTCATACAGCCACAGCGTGAGCGCGAAGCCCGTCATGGCGCTGCCAAGCTGTGACAGCGACTGGGTGCTCCACAGAATCAGAAACGTTTTCAAATCTTTTATTGTATTTTTCATTTTCCTTTGCTCCTTCTTTTCTGCTTACGTTACCTTCAGGATGCAAAGGCTGAGGACGATACCCTCTTAGGTCTCTCCTCCATACAGCGTCCTCATCCTCTGCATGGAGCGTCTGCAATGCACAATACTAACGGCATCCTGCTACCTCCTTTTATTTTGGAACTGCTGCCACAGTTTCCCATTTCATAAAAATGTATTTCTAAACCCGGAATATTTTACAGTTCTTCCCGTATCATTCGCCATGTCTCCACCAGCCGTTCCAGCGAATACCCCGCATTCGCCGGGCTCGTGGACGGCAGGGCAACCGCCTCCCGCCCCGTCACCGGGAAAATATATTTCTGGTACAGCTGCTGCGCTTTCCCGCCGTTGGTGTAAATGGCATGGATGTCCGCACAGTTTAAAATCTGTGATAAATCGTTGGGCGTCACATCCCGGATGCTGGCATCCGAGGAGCCTGTGATCTCGCAGCTCGCAATCACATCCCACACCGCAATATGGTGGGACAAAAGCATCTCCCTTTTCTGTTCGACAGTCTCCGGCACCGCACAGTCCAGTACCTGCGCCATCACCCGCCAGAAGCGGTTCTGCTTATGACCGTAGAAGAACTGCTGCTCCCTCGATTTCACCGAGGGAAAACTGCCAAGTATCAAAATTTTGGAATGCTCGTCGTAGAGCGGTGGGATGGGGTGGGAAAGCATCTGGGGCTCCTTTATACTCTATAACCTTCAACATAATCCTCTATCTGTTTGACAAAGCGTTCCGCATTTTTTAGCTGTTCCTCCGCCTCTGCCCGACCAGCAACATAAAAATCGTCATAATCGGATTTCTCTCTGCAAAACGAGCTGTCCTTTATAATGTCAGCCAGTTTCCTATCCAAAATTTCTGTTTTCAAATACTCTCTGGTAAAGAAGGCAATTACGCCTGAATGTTTTGAAGAATCAAATCCCTTTAACGCATTCGCTGAGCGCATTGCATGAAAAACAGCGTAATATGACCTGTTTAATGAAGTCTTAAATTCCCCGATTTCCAGATTTCCCTTCGATGCTGACAACATTTCTCTTGCTCTTGCCAGACGATATCCCGCCAGTTCTTTTACGCCGCCTTCCATAAGACAATTCCTTCCTTTCGCACGTTCTGATAAAAAGGTAGAATATGTCCCCACTTCTCCATATTCCTTTCTTGTATATCCACAATGGAAAACACTCTTTCATAACAGATATCCATGTGCGCTGCCCAACCGACAAGCCGTTTCTTTGTATTACTGTCCATCTGTTCTTTTACAATAATGGCTATATCAACGTCGCTGTCGTCAGTTGCCTCACCCCTCGCAACTGATCCATACAATATAATCATAGACATGTTATTTTGAAAGATTTCTGTTAATCCACTCACCAGTTCTTTCTTTATACCCTCAGACAGCATCCATCTCACCTCCACAAATATTCCGTACTAAACACATATTTTATGATTTTATTATACCCTCACCCGCTTCATTCCACAATCAGAAAGTCAACAATCATTTTCTTCTCCCGATCCGTCAGTTTGTGTATATGTCCTCTGTCCTTTAGCAGGTAACAAACGCTTTGTTTCCAGACTTTTCGCGCCTTCCGAAGAACCTTTTTAGCCGGAAACAGGCAGTCCTTCTCCGCCGCCATGACAAGCACGGGATTTTGATATTTGCCAAGCGCCTCACAGCTCTCGTTTTGCGGCATGACAGACTTAATCTTTGCATGGTCAATACTGCAGCGGGCGGTTTGCAAAATATCCTTTGTGATATTGTCTTCTGTTACCGCCATCGGAAGAAGACACTTCACAAACCATTTTTCTTTGTGGGTAAGCCAGTACATGAGCATCGGGAACGCCATGTTGATACTCTTAAGGGCAGGCGCATTCTGAATCGCGGACGGCACCAGCAGTACACTTCGTTCAACAGCCTCTGGCGCCACACACATGGCTTTCACTAAGATTCCCGCCCCAAACGAACCGCCGAAACATGCCATCTTCCGAAACCCCAGACCTTTGATGACTTCAACCGCCCACTTCCCGTAATCCCGATTCCGGGGCGACAGTGAGACCTCCGCGCTCTTACCGGGATGCCCGATTGTATCCACAGCAAAAATGTGAAACTCTTCGAGCAGGAAGTCGCAATACTTCAGATTGTACGCAGTCGTCGCATTGCCGCCGTGAAAAACCAGCAAAGGTTTTCCCGCCGGGCTGCCGCACGCAATCAAATGCGTTTTCCCGAAAGAAGTGTCTATATATAAATCTGTGTACGACAGTTTCAGACTTTCCATCTGCCTGTCATACAACTCCAAAACCTCTTTTTTAGATTTTTCACTCCGATAAATGGATTTTTCCCGCGTCATAGCACTCCTGCACCGCCTCCGGCAGTTCCTCATACTGCACCTCGCTCCATTCCACCACGCCGCGAATCGGGCTGACGGTCAGTCTCAAAAAAGCACCCTCCCGCAATGCCCGGGATGCCCCGAAGGTAATTTCTTTTTCCACGCCTTTTTCATTGTAAGCAGGCAGCGTATAGGAATAGCTCATGCCTCCCTGCATATCAATCACACCGTCCCGCGGCTTGCCGTCTACGATCCTGCTATTGTCAATCTGCGTGTAATAATAAATACTTCCACTCCCCGAGTAGAGCCACGCGCCAAGACTGAGCAGAGCCGCCACAACCGCTACAGCAATTCCGATTCCCACTAACACGTTTTTCTTCATAATGATATCCTCCTGTCTGTCTTTACAAGATAAGATATCATGCCGCCCTTACGTGCGCCTTGTGGAAACCTTGCGTTTACCTTACATTCTACCACACCAAAACTACTGTTACAAACCCATCCGCTCCAGCGCCTTTTCCACTTCCCCCTCCGGCACCGTGCACCCATGCTGCCCGATCACAATGGACGGTTTTGTTTTCCCGTGGTAGTCGCTGCCGCAGGTGGCAAATACATGATGTTCTTTTGCCGCGCGGTAAAACTTTTCCGCCTGCTCCGGGCTGTGATAGCTGGAAAACGCCTCGATCCCGTCAATTCCAAGCCCCATAATCCCCTCCAGCAAAGACTCTCTCCCTTTCAGATTTACGCCGGGATGGGCCAGAACTGCCGCGCCCCGCCCTTTGTGGATCGTGTCAAGGGTCTCTTCCATTGTCGGATAGACCGTCTTCGCATAGCACGGTTTTCCCTGTGAATAGTAGTCCCAGTAAAAATTGACATAAGGATTATCGCTTCTTGCCCCGCCGGGTCTGTACGGTTTTAAAAGCGGATGTTCCGCATACTCCGGCATTGCCAGCAAAACCTCCGCAAACATTTCCCCCGTCCAGCACCTCTGCCAGTAACTGTTTTCTGATAATGCCAGCATATCCCCTTCCGTAATACGGGAAAACCCTGACGCCCGCGTTTTTTCCAGCCTTTCCAGAGAAGCCTGCGCGCTCTGATCCGCCACATTCTTTTCGACTGCCTCAAAGCCGCTGTCCCGATAGTCAATACCATATCCTAGCACATGGAAATTTATGTTCTCATAGGTGCAGTCAATCTCGATGCCCGGAATATACCGTATGCCCCTTTCCTCCGCCGCCCTCTGCGCTTCCTCATTTGCTTTCGCGCAGTTATGGTCCGTCACCGACATCAGGCGGACGCCCGCTCTTTCACATTTCTCCACCAGCTCAGACGGGGTGTACTCCCCGTCATCGCTGTATCTGCTGTGCATATGCAAATCAATCATGCTGTCCTCCTGTTCTGTGTATTTTATTTCCCCTGTCCTGGCCTCTCTGAAATATCTTTTCACACTGTCACCGCACGCATTCCTTCTTCCATTCCGAATCGTCACAAATTCCAGATGGAATCATTTGCTTGCCAAAAAATTCATTTAGCATTCCCGCCGCACCACAGACAGCATCTTTTCATGCATGACAACCATAAGCAGCAATATTGCCAGCAAAAATACCGGGTACAGAAACGCGCCGATATGGTTTGCCAGAAAACCGAACACAGGCGGCATAAGGCAGGTTCCCACATAGGCGGACGCCATCTGCACCCCGATCACCGCCTGCGATTTGTCCGCCCCGAAATGCGCCGGCGTGGAATGTATGACGGATGGGTAAATGGGCGCACATCCCAGACCCGTAATGACCAGACCGGTCAAAGCAGTTGTCTCTCCAAAAGGAAGGAGCAGGAACACGATGCCGCACAGGATCAGCCCCTGTCCAAGCCGAATCATCTGCGTATCGTTTAACTTCATCGTCAAAAATCCGCCGGCGGCTCTCCCCACTGTAATCCCGATATAAAACAGACCTGCAAACCCTGCCGCTGTTTCCGCCGAAAGCCCTCGCTGCAGTACAAGGTAGCTGCTCGCCCACAGTCCTGCCGTCTGCTCTAACGCACAGTAACAAAAAAATGTCACCATGATTTCCTTCGCTCCCGGTATGCGGAAAATCTGCCGCAGGGAAAGCGGTTTTGCATTTGCCTCCCCGGATGAATCTGCCCCCTCCGCTGTCCGCTTTTTCCACAGAGGCAGGCTGAAAAGCAGGACCGCCGTCAACACGATCTGAAGAATGGCAATATAGCGGTACCCCATGTTCCAGCCATGTCCGCCCGTCAGCGCATATCCCATAATATACGGACCAAGGGACGCCCCCACGCCCCACATGCAGTGAAGCCAGCTCATATGCCTGCTCGCATAGTGAAGCGCCACATAATTGTTTAAGGACGCGTCCACGCTCCCGGCGCCCAGCCCGTAAGGAATTGCCCAAAGGCATAACGCCGCATAACTGTGACTGACGGAAAATCCGAACAGCGCCGCTGCCGTCATAAGCACGCTGAAAGCCGTCACTTTTCCCGTTCCCAGCTTTTTCGTCAGACGGTCGCTCTGTAAGCTGGAAACAATGGTTCCTGCCGCGATAATCATGGAAATGCCGCCCGCATAGGAAACCGGCACCGAAAATTCCCGATACATGACCGGCCACGCAGCGCCCAAAAGAGAGTCCGGAAGCCCCAGACTGATAAAAGCCAGATAAATAATCACAAGCAATAGTTGAAACATCGTATCGCCCTCCTGTTTTTCCTTATTAAAAGAATACCGTCAACAGGCACTTGATACAACTCATTTTCAGACATATAATATAACAAAACCGCCAGACATACTGATACCTATGATGTCAGATGTATACCTGGCGCTCCATTTTCCGATTGCGCAGCGCATAATCAGAACATGGCGCACGGGAATAAAATCAGGAGGACTGCCAAATGGCATTACAAGAATGCGGACTAAACTTAAACAGCGTGTCAAAAGAGCTGCAGCCCCACGGCAGCCTTGCGTTCCCCTGCGCCGGGTACGCATCCCGCCACACAGACAGGCCGGAAGACAGTATTCCGTGGCACTGGCATGAAGAAATAGAAATCATATACATAGAAAACGGGCAGATCGAGGTAAAAATCCCCTCCCAATCCTTTCTGTTAAAAAAAGGGGACTGCCTTGTCATCAATGCCAATATCGTCCATTACGCGACAGCAGTCCCGGAGGGTTCCCTGCATTCCCTCGTTTTCAGCCCGGCGCTCATCAGCGGAAAAGAGGATTCTGTCTTTTCCAAAAAATATATATCCCCCCTCATAGCCTGCCCCGCCTTTTCCGGCTATTACATAAGCGCAGATTCCGGTGAAGGGGTAGCATGTCTGTTTCGCCGCGCTTTTGAGGCGCTTGCCGGGGATCACTACGGTTTTGAATTTACCGTGCGGGAAAACCTGTCCCGCATCTGTCTTTTTCTGTATCAGAAATTTTCGCCGCAGATGGATTTGCCGGAGGCAGCGCCCAATCAGGACAACCTCCGCCTCAGCAGGCTGCTCGCTTATATCCACAAGCATTTTGCCGAACCCATTTCCGTGTCGGATATCGCAAGGGAAGCCGGCATCAGCGAGAGGGAATGTCTGCGCTGTTTTCAAAAAACAATCCAGCTCCCGCCCATCCAGTATTTATTGAAATACCGGGTGATGCAGGGAGCCGAACTGTTGCTTACAAATCCGTCCGCCAGCATTTCAGAGATCGGGACACTCTGCGGCTTTGACAGCCAGAGCCATTTTGCCAAAATGTTCAAGCGGTTTTATAACTGTACGCCGCGGGAATACAGAAACCGAACTCTCAAATCTGAAGCTGCGCCTTAATCGCCCGCACCGAAGAGCGGTATACCGCGTAAATCACCCCGCCGATCGCCGCAATGATACAAAGGCATACACCCATAGCCATCCATTCCGTCTTTAACATCCTGCCGTCATTAGCGTACAGAATCATGGAAAACAGCAAAAACATTGCTGTCGTACCAACCATAGAAGGCACCTTGAATACATTGCCGCACTGGCTGCGCACTTCCTTGTCCAGAAAGACGGGCGACGCCCCCAGTTTTTTCAGATCGTCAAAAATGTAGCGGTTATTGAGGGCAATGCTCTGACAGCGGGTATAGCACACCACCAGCGCCGTGATCATGCACACGATGAAGATAAAGAGGAACATCATAAACATTACCGCCATGTTGCGCAGATAATCATTCTGACTCAAGATCCGAAAACTCGGCATGTAAACCCAAAAGTTTCTGAACATAAAGGAGTCCGCCATTTCATAACGAATCGTCGTCATATCATCCGTGTCTCCCCAATATTCTTTTCCCTCCTCGTTTTCCCTGATTTTCTGTACCCGGTCATAGTAGGAAGGGCGCTCGCAGGATTCATCAAAGGACGATACGAAGAGACGAAAAAAGGCATTGGCAAAGGGATAGGAATCCTTTCCGTCCACATTAAATGCCACAAAACGCCCCCGCCAGTCGTCCGTCAGTCCTTCGGATATCAAGGCATAGTCCGCATTGTCAAGCACGCAGCAAGGTATCGTCTCCGCGAGATGATCATAGTGCAGGAATCCTGCAAACTCTGTGGCAAGCACCTTCCTCGTCGTCATATTGGTGATCTCCTTTGCGGAATCATTGACATAGAGGGAAGTTTCCGCCTTATCATTCAGACACCAGTAAGTGCCCGGCTCAACGTCCACTTCCTGTCCGGTAATCATCTGATAAGCGTCTTCGGAAAGTACCATTGCCTCCTGCTGCATAGGGACATATTCGATATGATACCGCAGACCGTCTTCTTCATAAATTTTAGCCATTCCGCCCATTCCCACAGTGACATAATCGCACTCGTTCCAGTCTTTTAAGGAAAGGTCATATTCTCTGCCAAGAGCTTCGATCTCTGTCCTGTCCGGCATGTCCTGATCCGCCTGATATTTATAGAAATAATCATAGGGCAGAGACGCATAGCGCAATACCGCCGAAATACCGTTGGTCGGCAGATAGAAAACCGCAAAGCATCCGCCTGCAATTAACAGCGTGACCACCAGCAGGTTGTTGACCGTCTGTTTCCCCTGAAATTTCATCATGCTGCGGGATATGATATTCTTATAAGGATTCTTGCGATGACTTTTCCAGCCGTGTACCACCGTGTGCAGCATGATCATGTAAAGTCCGACAAACACGGGTGCATAGAACACACTCACCCAGGCCGGCGGGAACATGGAAAACCACTTATCACACGCCAAAGGCGCGCCGTACCCCAGCACAGCGCCTGTCAGCAGTACCAGAAAACCCACAGGACCACACCATCTGCCAAGCTCCTTCACAGGCTCGTTGATATGCTCCTCTCTGATCACTTCCATAATGTTCGTTTTTTTCAGATACCGCCATGCCGTCAGACCGGCGAATCCAACCACCAGAAGCAAAAACAGCATGGAGATAAACAAGCATCTGAAATCAAAGGTGAGCACCATATCTGAACTGTCCACAAGGAACAGCCGGAACGCGTGCCAGATGACCCACACAAAGGGAAAGCCTGCTGCCGTTCCCAATATAGCGGACACACCGCTCAACAAAATCACTTCCCGATACAACCCCGGCGCAAGCCGCTTTCTGGACGCGCCCAGCGCCATCAGAACGCCGAGCTGCCTCGACTTATGCCGGAAAAACAACCCAAGTGCATAGATCGTAAAAACCACGCACCCCAGCAGCGTCATCACAAAGATCATGTACATTTGTTTCCGGCTGTCGCCGCCCTCCGGGAATACCTTCTGCACCGTTGGCGAGAGCATCAGCGCAGAATACGCCGAAATGATCATCAGTGCCATAAAATTGCAGAACAGATAGAGCCGCGACTGTTTCCTGTCCGCCCGCTGCAATTTCTGTTCCATCTGTCTCATATTGATTATCTGACCCATAATACGTCCTCCTGCTCTTTTCATTCTTTCCTTCATCCCGAAACGTCATTTATCCCGCAAAACATTTTTCTACGTCTCGCTCATCTCCTTTATGGCATCTAGCAGTTGATCCTGAAATACGCTTCGATCCTCCCACTTTTCAAGCTGGCGGTAAATCGTCCCGTCCTTTAACAGAATCACCCGGTCACAGAAGGACGCCGCAAAGCTGTCGTGGGTCACCATAAAGATGGTGGCATTCACTTTCTGTTTCGCATGGATAAATGTCTCGATCACCGCCCGGCTGGACTTGGAATCCAGATTCCCGGTGGGCTCGTCGGCAAGAATGATCAGCGGATTGTTGATCAGGCTCCGCGCCACCGCCGCCCGCTGTTTCTCGCCGCCGGAAATTTCCGCCGGGTATTTGTTTAAGATGTGCCCGATCCCGAACATTGCCGCAAGCTGATCCGCCAGCTTTTCCGCTTCCCCCGGGACCTCTCCCTGCACAATGCGCGGCACCAGAATATTTTCCCGGATGGTCAGCCCGTCCAAGAGCATAAAATCCTGAAACACAAACCCGATCTTCGTATTTCTGACCCTTGCCAGCTCCTCCTCGTCCATGCCCGCAAGCTCCACGCCGCCCAGCTTGATATTCCCCTTATCAAAGGGAATATAGCAGGAAATGCAGTTTAACAGCGTCGTCTTGCCGGAGCCAGACGGACCCATGACCGCCACAAACTCCCCCTGCGCCACATGGAAACCAATCCCTTTTAACACTTCATACTTATTTTTGCCCGCCTCATAAGATTTGTAGAGTTCTTTCACATAAAGCATATCCGTTTCCTCCTTTTACTGCCGGTGCGGGAACCGATCTTTTCCCTCCGGCGTATCGTCCACTCAATTTTTTAACGCAAATTAACCCTACCACAAATACGCCGCCTGCAAAAAACGGCTGTCATTTCTGACAAACCACATGTAACGTTTGGAAGGAAGCTGCAAGGAATGTAAAGTTTAGGCAGCTGAAATGTAAAGTTTGGAAACACTGAGTGAGACTACACCCTCAAAAATATGATATACTCAACCTATAATCAGGTAATTGCGAAACGCATCTCAGCGCTTACCTAATCCATAAATAGTTAGTGAAAGGATTCTTTCCATGTTACGAATCGCAATCTGTGACGACGAGACAGACGCAAGGGACGCCCTGCGCTTCCAGTTAGAAAAAATACTGATCGAGGATGCCGAGGAGATCGTCTACGAATTTTCCTCGGGCACGAACGCCGCCTCATGGCTTGCAAACCATCCGGGCGAAATCGACCTTCTTTTTCTGGACGTGGAAATGAAGGGCTTAAACGGCATGGAAACCGCGGAAAAGGTCAGAACCTTTGACAATCAGATTCTCATCGTCTTTGTGACCGGGTATTCCGATTATGTCTTTGACGGCTACCTTGTCGGCGCGCTGGATTATCTGATGAAGCCTGTCGCGGAAGAAAAACTGCGGCAGTTGATTGGACGGGTGCGCACCCGGTCCGCGCAGGAGGCGTCCCGCATGTTCTCGCTGAAAAACACGGACGGCACATGGCGTTTCCGGCTCTGTGACATTCTCTTTTTTTATTCCGACAGGCGGAAGGTCATTCTGGTGACCGCCAGAGGCGAGTATCCCTTTTATGCCAGACTGGATGAGATCGAGCATCAGCTCTCTCCCGATTTCGTGCGCATTCACCAACGCTATCTGATCAATCCCGCAGGCGTGGAGTATCTTGGCAGCGAGTCAGTCACAATAAACGGGCGGGAACTTCCCTGCAGCAGAAGGTACCGGGAAACCGCCCTTCCAAAAATCGCACGCTCTTTGATGTGAGAAATGTGGCATTCTCCACATTAATTGGAAGAGGAATATTAACATGATAACTTTAATTAAAACCCTGCATTTTGCCGCCATCTTTTTTTCCGGGTGGCTTGTCATGCTTGCCATGTCGCATCTGCTCAAAATTTCCGAAAAACGGTTCAGACATCTCCTGCTGTTTTTCGACTGTTCCCTGCTCTGCTCCACGGTCATTTTTATCGGAGACCCCTATAATATTCTGGCAATCACCCCGGTCTTTCTGGCGATCGTCCTTTTTACATGCGAGGGCAGTTTCTGGCAGAAGACTGCCATCGCGCTGATGTTTTCCAGCACGATCATTTCTTTCAGCGCCTTGCGGGATAATTATATCCACGATCTTATATTTCCCGCAAAGTCGGACGGATTCGTCGTAATCTCCTTTGGGAACAGCAATACCGACACGCTTCTCACAGAGACATGGATACAGTCCGGGCTCGGTTATCACGTTTCCTACCTGTTCACGCTGCCCTTTGCGCTGATCCTCTTCCTTTATACGAGAAAAAATGCGCCCGATAAGGAATATTCCCTCTCAGACAGCATGTGGCGGCTGCTTCTTTTTCTCACGGTCATTCCTTTTGGCATCGTGCTTGATGTGGTCGCCTTATTTCCCATCAACGAATATGAAACCATCAACCTTCGGATTCATATAGAATATGTTGTTTTGCTGCTGATCACCCTGCTCGCCTTCATCAGTCTGCTCTGGTGCGTCACGGTTCTGGCAAAACAGAGGAAACTGGAACAGCAGGGTATGTTTGCGGAAATCAACCGCAAGTATTACGAGGCAATGGAGCAGCAGCATTTTGAAGTACGGCGGTTAAAGCACGATCTGGCAAACCACATTCAGATCCTATCCGCCCTGCCCGAAGAAAAAAGGGCGGCATACGCCGCAGAGCTTTCCGGCAATGCCGCCCTCTCCCATTCCTTTGCTTACTGTGGGGATTCCACAGTCAACGCCGTGCTGACCGTCAAGAAAAGCGCGATGGAGCGGTGCCATATCCGTCTGAAAGCGGAGATAGATATTCCATCGCCGCTCCCCTACGACAGGACGGACCTCTGCGCCTTGTACGCCAACGCGCTTGACAACGCCATGGAAGCGTGTATGAAGCTGAACGAAGCGCAGAGGGAAATTTTTCTGAAAAGCAAGGCGCGAAAAGGGGTATTCTGTCTGGAAATCAGCAACCCGGAGCCCGGCGCGGGAGAAAGCGGCTCCGTAAAGCAGTCAAAAAAGCGAGCCGGTTCCTTATCTGAAAAAAGATCGGAACACAGCCCGCTTCTGCCCACTTCCAAGCCCGATAAAACAAATCATGGTTTCGGTCTGCAGAGTATACGGGAGATTGTAAAACGGTATCACGGCAGACTGGAGATCAAAACCGAGGACGGGGTTTTCGATCTGTTTCTGTATCTGCCGCTGCCCGAACCGCGGTAAATACCCGCAAGGATTGCTCAAGGATTCCCGGATGTACCGATCAGCACCTGCTTCCCGCGAAATGCAAACCCATACTTTCCAATCCGCTGTGCCGGGATTCCCTTCGCCGTAAGCGCCGCCTCGTAATCCTTCTCCTCAATCTGCCGCAGCGCCTCCCGCACGGTATCTTCCAGCGCCTCCTCATTCCCATCCTGCACTTTAAACTCCATGATGACAGCGTCCCATCCGGAACCGCCATTCACGCCGCTCTCGACTGCTTCCATCCGTGGTTCCAGCATCACATCATACCGCCCGAAACCGCTCTCCCTGTTTGAGGTAATCACATATCTGTCCGCCAGTTCTACCATCATGCCAAGCACAAACCCGTGGTAGAAACGCTCCGGCTCCTCCTCCGAGGGATTCTTTCCCGTGTCAAAATAACTGAACGTCTGCAAGGCGACTTTATTCATATAAGTATTCATCGCCCTCACATCACCCGTCAGCATCGCCTGCAAGAACGCATTGTTGAGCCTGCGGCATCCCGCGAACCAGTCTGAAATGATCCGCCTGAACATCACGCGCACTTCCATATTGGTCAGCCGCAGCGTATATTCCGCCTTTTGGAGTGCAACATTAAACCGATACCGCACGACCCTTAAATAACCGCTCGCCAGCAGCAGGCTCCACACCGCTTCATCCTCCTGGTCCAACTGACTGAAAACAATCTGCTCGTCAAAACTCACCTCAAAGCTTTCTCCCCGAATTAGCCGTTCCATCGTCATTTTAATCTCCGGGCTTCCCTCGCGGACCAGCTTTCCAATCAGACTGTTGGAACTGGTATTTGTCCAATATGCTCCCACTCTTTTTTCATCCAAAAAGCTGATGACCGACCACGGATTATAGATATCCCTCTGCTCTCCGAATGTAAAACCGTCGTACCACTCCTTAACCAACTGTTTCTGCCCGGACATACCGAGTTCATCCAGTGCGTCAAACACTTCCTTCTCCGTGAAACCAAAGCAGTCGTCATACTTATCCGAAGTTGTGGTCACTACCTTTAAATTATTCAAATCCGAAAAGACCGACTCCTTGCTGACCCGTGTAATCCCCGTCATCAAAGCCCTCTCCAGATAAGGATTTGTTTTGAACGTGGCGTTAAACAGACTTCTGATAAAAGCTACCATCTCTTCCCAATATCCGCTCACATAAGCTTCCTGCATCGGCGTATCGTACTCGTCAAGCAGAAGGATAACCTTCTTCCCGCAATATCTCATCAGTAAATTTGACAGGACATTCAAGGAATCCACCGCAATATAATCATCCATGTCCGGGGTGACCATGTCGTAAAAACGCCTCTCCTTTTCGGTCGGTATGTCGCTTTTCCATAGAAAATCAAACTCATCGTACAGCCTCGTGAGAATATGGCACATCATTTTTTTGGCATTCGGAAAGGTCGTCTCCTTGACCTTGGCAAAGCTTAAAGAAATCACCGGGTAAGTTCCCTGCAGACCGCGGTATTTTTCTTCCTGCCAGACAGAGAGCCCTTCAAACAGCTCCCCTCTGTCCGCATACCGAATCGAGAAAAACTTCTCTAACATACTCATGTTCAAAGTTTTTCCAAAACGTCTGGGGCGCGTGATCAAGGTTACACTGTCCCCGTTTTCCCACCACTCCTTAATGAAATTCGTCTTATCCACATAGAAATATCCGTTTTCCCGAATCACCTCAAAATCCTGGTGCCCGATTGCAACCACTCTCGACATAAACCAGTCCCCCGCTTCCAAAACATGACCGTCTCCCGCTTTCCTTAGGTATAGTATATCCGCATCACTTCTTAAAAGCAATGCACATCGGAATTTCTATATTTTAAACGCTTTGTAAATCCAGCTTACAGCTCATTGATCGTCTCCGTGATCGCCATCTCCCTGATTCTTCTCGCAGGCGCGTACACGGCAGCCACACAGGAGAGCGAAACGATGATCGTAATAACCGCAAGCGCATCAAAGGGAACCTTCCACGACCCGCCGAAATGTGTGAAGACAACCTTCACCATAAACAACCGGTGCAAATACAGTCCGGCAATATAGCCGAGAGCCAGACCACAGACCGCATAGGTTACCGCCTCAGCCGCAATCATCCGGGTCATCTGTTCTGCGCTCATCCCCACGGCACGCATGGCGCCGTACTGCTTCATTCTGGCAGACACGCTCATGGAAATATTGTTCATAATGTTAAAGACCGTAATCAAGGCAATGACCGCCAGAAACCCGTAAGCCGCAATGCGGAAAACCCAGAAACTGGAATTGCTCGTCTGGTCATCCTCCCGTCTGTCCACAAAAGCATTTTCACCTGCTATCGCCTGAATGGTTTCCACTGTCTCCTCTGGCGCAGTCGAATGCCGTTTCCACGCCTGGCAAAACGCCTATTTTCTCTTTCATTCCCCTGTCGAGGGAATTATCCGTTGCCGCACAAAGCGCATCACCTGCTCTTTGCTTGCACCGATACAACGCATCATCCCGAAAAACTTTGTCCGCTGTGCCACCGTGCTGTTCAGGCAGCTTGCAATCATCAGCACACCCGCAGTCATAATCAACACAAATACGATGACGGCAAGCAAATAGAAACTCTGCATTGCCAGATTGCTGCTTTCTCCCGACACGCCCATAACAGCCAGATTTTCTTCGATATCCCCGTCAGACAGACCGTACTGAAGCTTTAGATCTGCGAGCGCTGTTTTCAAATGGATGCCGTTTGCAAAGTGGACATAATACGCCTCCTTTTCCATCTCATCATCAGAACTGCCTGTATTCTCCCTGTGTCCGTCACTTTTTTTACCGCTGTCTGTGACATTTATGTCAGAATTTTTGCCGATTCGGTTCGCATCACAGATGGCATCCAGCGCTCCTACGCTCATATATGCCGTCACATCCTCAAACCTGCCGTCATACTTTTCCCACTCATCGGCGCAGAACCCGCTCACCGCAAAAGTAAAATCGCCTGACGGAATATGGAGGGTAACGCTGTCGCCCGCCTGCACGCCAAGCCTTTCCCCGGCGCTTGTATTTAACATAATCTGCCCGTCGTTTCGTCCGCCAGAATCAAGGACGGTCTTGTAATCAGTGCATGCCCGATTGCCGCCCCCTGCTGCCCGCCGGAAAGCTGACTCGGCAGATGGTTTCGCCGCTCTTTCAGATTCAGCACGGAAAGCAGCTCCTCCAGATATTTCCCTTCCGCCCAAAGCGTTTCCGCCTCCGCCGCCGTGCGCGCCGTCTCCACCTCATAGCCCTCTTTTTTCAGCGCGTAGGTCATACCGTTTATCAGACTCAGATCATCCTCAACAAAAAAGATACGTTTCATATGCTGTTTATTCCCTTCCACTCCTGTATTTATTGTGCATCTGCCTGCTGTCCCATCATACCGTTCTGATAATTTTGCAGCTCTTTCGCAATCAAGACGACATGATCGTCCCAGGACTCATAGCCCACCTGCCCTCTTCGGTCCGTCAGCTCAAATCGTGCCGCAAGAAATTCCCCCAGGTAATCGGAAAACTTACACCCGCCCCAGTAATTCAAATGAGAAGCATCGTTAAAATCCTGTGCAAAATCAAGTTCCATTTCATCATAATACTCGTTAAAATCAACGAAGACAATCCCTTCCGACTCCGCGATTTCCGCCACCTGATTATAGGTAAGCTTATCTTCCTCCGTCACCACATAGGGCGCCGCCATCAAGACAAGTTTGCTGCCCTTTTCCTTCGTATAGGCAATGATCTTACGCAGATACTTCTCTGATTTCTCTGTCAGTCCTCCTTTTCCGTTCTCCGAAATCTCCGGCTTTTCCTGCGGCGTCCGCTGCCAATAGGGCGTATATCCTTTGAAATCCTCCTTTTCACCACTGTTCCAGAAAAAATCGTTGAAATCGTCTTTCTCCAGATCGTCATATCTGCTGTGGTAAATGGTAAAGGACGGAAAGTATTGAAAATATCTGGATTTTTCCACACTGACAGCCATCATTTTCAGTTTATTGGCAGAGAAACGCATTCCCAGAATGTTTTCCGATATCCAGTCGTACTGATAATCAGACTTGTACCTCGCGGGCACATATAGATCCAGTACAATCACTTCCGGAGACTGGTATTTATACAACTCTTTCAGATAGTAATAGGACATCCAGAGAGGCTGCTCCGCCCCGCTGTAATCATATGCAGCTATCCCGTACTTTTCCCAGAGCAGCGCCGTGTTCACATTACAGTGAATGTGACTGCTGCCCATCATCATCACATCAATCGAATGCTCCGGCTGCCAGTACAGTCCCTCAAGCTGATTGATCCCGTGCCCGGACTTTACCCGCAAAATACTCGACGCAAGATAAAACGTCGCAATAAGCGACAGCAGGAATCCGGCTCTGAGCATATTCTTTTTCATCCTTGTTTTCATTCCATTTAATCCCTTTTTCTAAAAACGCATATAGATAAACTGTTCCGTGTGATATCCTGCCCCATACACCCCAAAAATAAAGATTGTCATCAGAAGCAGATAAAAAACCAAATATCTTTTTCCGTTTGACTTTTGTTGAATGAATACCGGGAGCTGCATTTTTTCGCGTTCACACAGCCAGTCTATCAGCCAGACGATAAAAATGCCGATCGCTGTAACGCCAATCTCCACTGCGTTTAGCTGCAGGCTTTCCACCGCTTGTCTAAAACGTTCCGGTCTAAATCCTGCCGTCGCCATCTGTCTGATATATCGAAACGCACCTCCCAGACTGTCCGCCCGGAAAAAGATCCACGCAAATCCCGCCATCCAGAAGGTAAGTATTCTGCTTTTCATTCTCTGTCCCGTCACAGAATCAATGAGAAGGTAAATGCCGTGCAGAAGTCCCCAGATCAGAAAATGCTGCCCCGCTCCGTGCCACGCGCCGCATACCAAAAACACAAGCAGAATATTACAGTTCTTCCTTACCGCTCCCTTCCTGTTTCCTCCGAGAGGGATATAAATATAATCTCTGAGCCACTCGCTCAGGGAAATATGCCATCTGCGCCAAAATTCCTGCATGTTTACCGCCCTGTAGGGCGCTCTGAAATTCTCCTTAAGTTCTATCCCAAACACCTTCGCGCAGCCGATCGCAATATAGGAATATCCGGCAAAGTCACAATATATCTGAACCGAATACAACATGACGCCAAGCAGGAGCCATAAGCTGTCAAATTCCTCCGGATTTCCAAACAAGGGACCGACTATTCCCCCGAGCCTGTCCGCCACCACCAGCTTCATAAAATAGCCCCAAAGCATATAGGTAAATGCAGCGGACATCCTTCCTCTATTTCGGAATCTGACCTCTCCCAGCCTTCTTATCTGAGGGAAAAACCGTTCTCCCCGCTCTATGGGTCCGCTGACAAGCTTGGGGAAAAAGGACAGATACAGGGCAAAGTGACAAAAGCTTTTTTCCACCGCACTTTTGCCCCGATATACATCTACCAGATATCCAATCGCCTGAAACGAGTAAAAAGACAAGCCAACCGGCATCAGAAGCTTGTCTATCACGCTCGCTGAGAGTCTGTCCGCACAGCCAAAGCTTCGTGCCAAATATGCCGCGTACTTATACATCACCAGAAGAAATGACAGACCACATACCGCTGCAAGTGTAATTTTTCTCTCCGTTCCTCCGCTGCCCCTGTCCCGGTACTTTTCAATAGAAAGCGCCGCGAAATAGACTGATGCAGTAACCGCAACAAGAATAAGCAGCGCTCTCGGCTCCACATATGCGCAGAATGCGTAACTTGCCGCCAAAAGCACTCCTGCACGCCATCTTATAGGTAACACAAAAAAAGCCGGCACAGTGATCCCCAGCAAAAGCAGGAAAAATTTTGATATAAACAAACTGATTCCTCCAACTAATCTTTTAAAGTTCCGTCCGCTTTTCTGTCGCCTGTCTTCTCACAGGAAATGAATTTCCGCATCCGCATGTAGTCTGCCTGACGCGCAAAAACGCCTCCCCTAAAAGCTTGGCTCTTACACAGTCGATTTCCCTATAAACCGACAATTCGCTGTAAACTATTAAAAGTATACCAGAAATTCAATTTTTTATAATACCTTTCCCCTAAAATTAATAAAATTATAAGAAAAACTGACGCCTGCCCATATGCCGTATATAACCGCAAACGTCTGCATACACTCATACTAACGATAGAAAAGAGGAATCGCTATGTGTACGAGTATTGCCATGAAAACCGAGGATTTTTACTTCGGGCGCACCATGGATATCGAATATTCTTTTGGTGAAACCGTTGTCTTTACACCCAGAAACTATCCCCTGTCTTTCCGCAGAAACGATACCCTTCACAGACATTACGCCCTGCTTGGCATGGCAAGTGTGAGGGACGATTACCCCCTCTATGCGGAAGCGGTAAATGAGAGAGGGCTATGTATTGCGGCTCTGAATTTTCCCGACAACGCCTACTATCCCCCGAAGGAAGATCCTGTAAAACAGAATGTGTCCCCCTTTGAACTGATCCTGTGGCTGTGCGCCAAATGCGCCTCCATCACTGACGTAAAAGAACTTCTGTCCGCCACGCATCTGGTAGATATTCCCTTTAACGACTCTCTACCGCTGGCGCCGCTGCACTGGCATATCGCAGACAGAGAACGCTCCATTGTGCTGGAATCCACCAAAAGCGGCATGGAAATATATGACAACCCTGTCGGTGTACTGACAAACAACCCGGGATTCCATTTCCAGACTACAAATCTCTGCCAATATATGAATCTGACCACGGCATGTCCGCAAAACTGTTTCAGCAATATAAAAAGCCTCGTCCCATTCGGACAAGGCTTAGGCAGTTTCGGTCTGCCGGGTGATTATTCTCCCGCCTCGCGCTTTGTCAAGGCGGCTTATCTTTCCATGAACTCCGTCTGCGAAAAAGATGAGCTTAGCAGCGTCTCCCAATTATTCCACATTCTGGATTCCGTGTCCATGATCAAGGGTAGTGTCGTAACCAGACAGGAGCTTTACGACACCACCACCTATGTCTGCTGCATGAATGCCACAAAGGGCAGATACTACTATAAAACCTACGGCAACTCCCAGCTTACCGCCGTTGACCTGCGCCACGAAAATCTGGATGCGGATACGCTGAAAACGTATCCTCTGGTAACCGATCCGCAAATTGCATGGGCCAACTGACAGGCGGAACGGATATTACCGGCGACCGTTTTTCAACCGGAAGGAGCTGATCAGTTCCATCAGCATACTGGACTGGGACGACAGCTCCTCGCTGGCCGCCGCACACTCCTGGCTGGTCGCGGAGTTGTTCTCAACCACAGCAGAAATCTGCTCGACGCCGGTAGAAACCTGCTCCATTGCCACAGTCTGTTTCTCCACCGCGTCCACAACCTGCTCCATCTTGACCGTCACATTGCTGGCAAGTTCGCCTGTCCGCCCCAACGCTTCCGACACTCTGTTCATTACCTTGCCGCCTTCCACGATCGTCGCTGCGGAACTCTCTATCAACTCTTTCGTCGCCTTCGCCGCCTCATCCGATTTCGACGCAAGACTGCTGATCTCCTCAGCCACCACGGCAAATCCTTTGCCTGCGGCGCCGGCTCTTGCAGCCTCCACCGCTGCATTCAGCGAGAGAATATTGATCTGGAACGCAATATTTTCTATCGTTGCAATAATGGTGCTGATCTGCTTGGAGTCCTCTGAAATACGGTTCATCGACACACTCAGTTCTTCTACGCTCTCTATGCTGATTCCGAGCTGCGCGCCGGCCTGATTGGTAATCTTACCCACCTCCGCAGCCGCAACTGAAGTCTCTCTTGCGCCCGCCGAAATATCCGCAATTGTAGTTGAAATTTCCGTAACGGCGCTTGCCTGCTCGGTCGCGCCCTGCGCGAGTGTCTGTGCACTGGCAGATACCTGATCCGCCCCGTCGGACACATGTCCGGCACTGGCCGCAAACTGACCCATCGTCTGATTCAATGCGCCCAGAATGCTGTCCAAAGACTTTTTAATTGCCAGAAAGTCTCCCGTATAATTCTGCTGTGTCTCCTGCGTCAGGTCGCCCTTCGCAATAGCGCCAAGCACCTCGGATATCTCACCTATGTATGCGCGCAGGCTGCTGATCGTCCCCTCAAATATCTCTCCCAAAAGGCCGATTTCGTCGTTAGAACGCACGCCGATCTGAACCTGCTTTCCGTCAGCCAGTCCCAATTCGCCTTTTTCCAATCTCTCAGCCGCCTCTGTGATCTTTCTGAGGGGCCCGGACACACTCTTTTTCAAATATCCGGTCAGGAAGATAATGCAGACAACAATGACAGCCAGGCTGATCACTATGGCATAGTCAATAATTCTGGCAGTCTCCTCCTCCGCCTCAGCGATGGATATACCCGCAAAAATCAGACCGTCAACCTGTCCGTTCTCGCCCTTTGTGGGGACATAAGAGCAAAGGTAAGTTTCGTCCAGAATTTCCGCCTCGCCCACATACGACTTTCCCTGTTTCAATACAATATCCACAAGGTTGGAGGCCAGTTTGGTTCCCACCACGCGTTCCCCGTTCTTCGTCACTGTGCTGTAAACTCTCGTATCGCCTTCAAAAATGGTAAATTCACAGCCTTGACGCTTCTTTAAGCCGTCCAGCACCTGATTCAGATCTTCCTCCTCCGATGCACGGCTCAGTTCATAGGCAAGCAGATTCGTGCCGTTTGTACAAATCTTCTCCTGCATGCTCCTGACCAGAGAATTGTACATACTGACGCAGATGGTTACTGCCAGCACAACGGAAATTGCCTGCATGATCACTACCACATTGCCAACCTTTTTTCCGATGCGCCTCAGTTTCCTTCTGCTCTTTTTTCCTTCAGTCGTCTGTTCTTTTCCCATACCACTTTCTCCATTTTTAATATAATAATATTGACTACGCTTTTCCTAATCAATTCTGAATTGCATAGTCTGCATTCATTGTAACATAAGCGTGAAAAATTACAAACATGTTTTTTTCAAATTTCACCCAAATTTCCCCAAAATAGTAATCTCCCAATTCTTTCCAGCTTTTATGGCTTTTACGATTGTTAACCACAAAATTTTTCCGGGCTGCATTCCCGTTTCAGCTCAACAATATATTCCGTCGTCCCTTCCTGAAACTGCTTCTTCCCGGTATCCACAAATCCGTACCTTTCATAAAACCGTCTGGCATCCACGTTTTTCTCAAGCACCCAGAGATACCTGCAGTTCTTTTCTATGGCAAACCGCATCAGCTCGCCGCCGATCCCGCAGTTCTCAAAGAAAGTATCCACGTACAGTTCCTCAATGCGGTCCCCGGAAATATGCAGCACGCCCTTTACAAACGCATCATCGTAAACAAAGACGCCTTCCAGTTTTCCCGGATTATCAATATATTCTTTCGCAATAGGATAAACCTGTATTTCTCCGAAAGACACCTTATCGTTGCGGAAAATCTTTCTATAGTTCATGCGTTTCGTAAATACCAGAATTTCCGCAATTCTGGAAGCATCCTCAACCGTCGCGCGTCGTATCATACTTCGATTCCTCTTACCCTTTTTCAAATATAGTATCATAATTTGTGCCCGTTTTGATATGGGCTCTTCTGCTGCCTGTTTTTCCTCACCCGGATAAACAGCGCAATTTTATCCAATCCGCAATTCCCTGCAAATCTTACAATACATTTATCAAAACAAAGGAGGCTCACAATGATGAGTAATGAATTATTTAAAGCATTCGACAACGGTTCTCTCAGACTGCCAGCATCGTCAACAGAATTTGCAAACCTTCCCTGGGCAAAACACCCTGTCTTTGAGGGTGTGGAACTCAAACACATTGTCACCGCAAAAGACACTGCAGGGCAATTCAGCTATCACCTTGTCCGCATCGCGCCTGGCAGAAGCATCCGGAATCATATCCACGAGACGCAGTCAGAGACCCACGAGGTAATCGCAGGCTCCGGCATCTGCATCAATGAAGGCGTCTCCATTCCTTATGCACCTGGCGTCATTTCCATCCTGCCCGCCGGTGTGCCCCATGAAGTGAATGCAGACAGCGACGGACTGTTCTTATTCGCCAAATTCATGCCTGCGCTTTGTTAGCGTGAGAATCGCACGCCTAAAAAGCGACATTCTCTGCATGAATTTTATATTCACCCGGCGTCAGCCTGACAATTCTTTGAAAACAGCGGTCGAAGTGGCTCTGGTCGCAAAATCCTGCGGCATAAGCCGCTTCGGTCACGCTTTTTCCCTCTTCCAAAAGTTTCTGCGCCTTTCTGACCCTGCACTGTATCTGAAACTGGTGTGGCGTCAGACCGCAGACTGCTTTAAACTGCCGGATCATATGGTAGGGGCTCACATTTATGGTCCGGGACATATCCTTTATCAAAAACGCATTCTCCGGTGCTTCCTGTATCAGTCTTTTTAACCGCTTTATGTAATGTTCGCCCACGTCCTCCCGTCCAAGCATTTCATCCACTGATACACAGATCGTCATCATGGAATAGGTCGTGTATTCTACCGCCTCTATCGCATGAGGTGTGTCCGACGGAATATAGAAAATCTGTCCCTCATGGTAAATCTTCTTCTCACCGTCACAGACAATGCAGACTGCGCCACCTAAGACAAAGCCGATTGTATGGTGGTTCGCGTGGGTGTGGGTGGGATAGGACCGGATAAAGTTTGTGTAATAGATGGATTCCATGTTCTTGCCTGTTCTTCTGTAGGTAATGTCGCTTTTCATACCACGCCCCCGTTGCCTTTAAAATCTAAAATTCCTCTTGTTTCCATTATATGTGGTGTCGTTTTGGGTGTCAATTTGCACCCCCGCGGATTGCATTTGCTTTTCAAACGTAGTATTCTATATATCAGCAATCAGGCGACGCGCCGGCATCCGGCTGCCCGCCGAAATATATGCTGCAAGGAAGATATTTGATATGAGAGAAGCCTTTCACATTATCAGCGACGGTTCCTGCGACCTGCCCACCGCGCTGGTCAAGGAAAAAAATATTACCGTCGTACCCTTTTATGTGTCCTTCGATGATGCGCATTCTTTTAAGGAAAAAGTGGACATTGCAGTCCGTGATTTCTATCAGATGATGGTGGAAAAAAAGGGCGTATACCCTAAATCCTCCATGCCGTCCATTGAGGATTACGAGGTTGCTTTCCGCCCCTTCGCAGAAAGAGACACTCCCGTCATATGCATCTGCATCACCACAAAATTCAGCGGTTCCATGCAGTCCGCACTCAACGCAAAAGAACTGATTCTGGAAAAATATCCGAAAGCCGAAATTACCGTCATCGACGCCACCATCAATACCGTTCTGCAGGGGCAGTATGTTCTGGAAGCCGCAAGCCTGCGGGATCACGGCGTCAGCTACGAGGATACCGTCGCGCGGCTGGAAGCTATCAAGAGCACCGGCAGGATTTTCTTTACCGTAGGAAATATGGAATACTTAAAACACGGCGGCAGAATCGGAAAAGTGGCGGCACTTGCCGGAGGCGCACTGGATATCCGCCCCATCATCACACTAAAACAGGGAGAAATCTTCCCCTCCGGACTTGACCGGGGACGGAAACGCACACTGAAAAAAGTAATGTCGCTCCTGCTGGACTACTTACAGGAGCGTTCTCTGGGAATTGCATGTTACAGCATAGCTGTCGGATACGGCTATGACCGTGAAGAGGGAGTCGCTTTCCGCGATCAGGCGCTTTCCATCCTGCGCGAAAAGGGATATGTCATAGACGAAATACCCCTTTACCAGATCGGGGCAACCATCGCCGTGCACACCGGACCATACCCGCTTGGATTCGGCATTATTGAGAGAGGGATTCACGCTGATTCTTCAGCCAGCGTCCACTCAGATAATACGACCACGTAATCAGAAAACCCACGCCAAAACCAAAAATGCCGTTCCACCAGATAATTGTATGCCCCAAAAAGGGGCTATAGCGAAACAGATACGTCACAGCCACCCGCGTACTCAGCGCACAGGTGGCTGTAACCATTGGAAGCGCCGCGTGGTTTGTCCCTTGAAACACCCCAAACAATGGAATATAGGTGGACAGCACCAGATTAATCAGTGCAAGCGCTCTCAGATGCGCCTGGCAGTAGGATGCCGCCTCTTTACCGATCCCGAACATCTGTATAATGATATCCGCAGACAGCCAGAGCAGCGCGGAAATACAAAGCGTCATGATAAGGGAAATGGTTACAGCCTGCCTCGCGCCCTTTTTGACACGCTCCGGTTTCCCAGCGCCGATATTCTGTCCGGTGTAAGTCGCCAGCGTCGTCTGAAAAGCGTTGCAGGGCAGATTAATGTACTGCTCGATCCGATTGCCCACCGTAAAGGAGGCAATCATGGACTGTCCGAACTCATTCACCGCCCGCTGGATCAGCGTCAGCCCCACAGATACGATAATGAGCTGTGACGCAATCGGCAGCCCCGTCGCCAGCGTTTTCTTCGCGAGAGAAAAATCCCACGTAAAGTCCTTCCTTCCGAAAGAAAAGACCGTATACTTGCGCGTCATATAAAACCATGCGGCGGCAAGCGAACCTGCCTGTGCGATGTCCGTTGCCAGCGCCGCTCCCAGGACACCCCACTGAAAGCCCGCCACAAAAAGCAGATCCAGCGCAATATTCGCGGCGGAGGCGATCAGCAGGAAATACAGTGTGGCGGCGCTGTCCCCCACAGCCCTCAGAATCGCGGCAATGATGTTATAGCCAAACTGGAAAACCAGCCCCAGCACATACACCCGGAAATACAAAAGCGTCAGCTCCAGAATTTCCTCCGGCACAGCGATAAAATAAGTATACGCCGGACGTGATATCAAAATACCCACCAGCGTAAACAGTACACCCATACCAAAAAGGAGCAGAATGCCTGTTGTAGCGTTGGCTTTCACCTGTTTCTGGTCACCCGCCCCGTAGGACTGCGCCACCACCACGCCATTTCCGGCAGAAAAACCCGTTGCAACCGCGAGAAACATAAAAATAAAGCTTCCCGTAGTGCCCACTGCGGAAAGTGCCGCCTCCCCCGAGAAGTTTCCAACGATAATTGTGTCTACCGTACTGTAGAGCTGTTGTAACAGGGAACCTGCCAGCACGGGAAACACAAATTTTAAAATGTGTTTCCACGGTGTGCCTTCCGTCATTGCTTTTCCTTCCATGAGTCCTTCCTTTCAGAATCGGGCGTTTTTATTGAGGTTTCGAAACACTTACCCCACTTCGTATTATTTATATAGCCCATCAACCTTTTTTCCTGCACGTCAACCTCATTTTGTCAAATCGATTATATCACTTCTGTGTCTATAGTTCCAACCATTCTACCCTGCTTGTTATCCGCAAATATTTGTTGCCTTATTGTCCAAATCCTCTTAAAATAGTATAGGGACAAAATGACAGCACGGGGGTTTATTATGACATATCATTTACAGGAAGATTGGAACCAGTTCAAAAAAGCGACGACACAGTTAATGGACGAATATCGTTACAGTTCTTCCTGCCAGATCTGGAATAACGATATGACCACCTTGGTCAACAAATATAAACAGGAGGAAGCAGCATGGTACAATAGTCTGGAAATTACAGAAAACGGTTTTATGACGACAACGCAGAATCTCTGGTATACGCATTATCTCAATAAAAGGCGGCTTATGTCTCTGGGCCTGACGGCACATTATGATTACATACATCCTACAAAGTATGAAAAAGGCGAGAATCAAAGATACCCCTATTGGGACTATAGACACGACGGCAAAAATTTAATATGTAAAATCAGTGATTCGATGAATTACCGAAAATCATTTTATGACAGAAACCGCTGTGTATGGGCGGACGAAAGAAGAAACTCGCCGGGCGAATACTATATCATCCAGTCCAGAAGCGTGAACGGAAATTATATCTGCCCGAGCTGCGGCTGGGAAGGTCCTCTGGAATGCTTTGTGGACGGCTGCGACTATTGTCAGACAAAGTTCCACATTGAAGATCTGAAGCAGAAAGTTTCTTCCGTATATACCCCGGGAGACTGGACACAGCACAGGGACGGTTTTATGATTCATAAAAATTTTGTGCCTATGTATGTGGCGCTTGTTATCATTGTAATCGCACTTCTGGCAATCGGCGTCCATATGGGCGGCGCCATGATGATGTTTGCGCCACTGCTTGGAATCGGTGTGATGCTACTGGTTATGACACTTTTTGTAGGAAAAAAGTCAAAGGAAAATGTCGCCAGCGGTCCTGCCAGAACAAATCAGACCCTTGAAAAGATACGATGCGTTGACAAACATTTCTCGGCAGAAACCTTTATCGGAAATCTCTCCAACAAACTACTCAGCATCTGCTATGCCGGTTCGCCTCAGGAAATCGCACCGTTTGCGGTATGTGACATGACACCATTCATCGCAGCTTTCCGCGGCGTAATTGACTGCAAACTGTTGGAATGCGTTTTGATGGATTACCGGGCAGACAGCAATTTTCAGCATTTACAGGTAAAAGTCGGGATACTGCTGACCAAATACGAAAACGGCGGGGTACATCAAGAAAAGGCTTACCTTAATCTTGCTCTTGTCAAGAGCATCCGCGCGCTGACACAGAGTATCAACGACGTAAATGTATACCGCTGCGATTCCTGCGGCGCGAGTCTAACGCTGCTTAACGGCGGTAAATGTGAATATTGCGGACAGGGGCTGGATCTGAAGGAATATGACTGGGTGATCGGAGGCTGTAAAAAATTTTGTGTCTATGGGTAAAAATCTTTTTTGATAAAAATTA
>CASWVG010000001.1 GCA_949472775.1 uncultured Lachnospiraceae bacterium | reverse complement strand
TATGAGCGGACCCGTGATGTGGACAGGTGCAGGGAGGCTTTTGAGGATCTGCTGGCGCGTCTGCAGACGGACTACGTGGATCTGGGTATGATACACTTTATTGATAAGGAGGATGACTGGAAAAATGCGATGAACGGACCGTTTATCGAGTACGTGAAGGAACTGAAAGCGTGCGGAAAGATACGCCATATCGGCATGAGCACGCACAACCCTCTTATGGCGAAAAAGGCAGCAGAGAGCGGGCTGATTGAGATGATTCTGTTCAGCATTAACCCGGCGTTTGATCTCCTGCCGCCCACGGATAATATTGATGATTATTTTGCGGAGGAGTATGCGGACGGTTTTGGCGGCATTGACCCGGCGCGATCTGAAGTCTACAAGCTCTGCGAGCAGAATGATGTGGGCATTACCGTGATGAAACCTTATGCCGGAGGCAGGCTGTTTGATGCGGCGCGTTCTCCTTTCGGTGTTGCGCTGACGCCTGTACAGTGTATCCATTACTGTCTGACCCGCCCGGCGGTTGCGTCGGTTCTGGCGGGATATGATACGCCGGAGCACGTGGAGGAGGCGGTGGCATATGAAACCGCTGATGAGGAGGAAAAGAATTATGCCGCCGTTCTGGCGAAAGCGCCCCGCAATACTTTCGGAAAGGGCGAATGTACATACTGCGGACATTGCAAACCCTGTCCGAAAGAGATTGACATTGCCATGGTAAACAAATATTACGATCTTGCCGTTATGCAGGGGGAGGTTCCCGCCAGTGTGAGGGAGCACTATCTTGCGCTGGAGCGCGGAGCGGATGCGTGTATCGGTTGTAAGGCCTGTGAAAGCCGTTGTCCTTTCGGTGTGAAGATTGCAGAGCGGATGGAAAAGGCGGCGGCGCTGTTTGGGCAGGAAAAGTAATTTTTATACTGACTATATGCAAAATCTGGAATATAATAAGAGCAAAGAAATGATGAATACTGAAGTAGCTGGTTTTAAAAGTGGAATGGAGATCAAAATGGATAAGAAACGTAATGAAAGTAAGAGAGATAGAGGAATTTCATTGCTTGTTTCTATCGTTTTGGTCTTCCTTGTTCTGGGCGTTATCGTTTTCTCCGTATCTAGCAAAATTATGACAGAGATGGCGGCGTCAGCGACGCAGAATCTGAATGAGAGCCTTGATCTGATCAAATGTACAATTGAAGCGATTTTAAACAAAGAGGCGGAGTATCAGAGACTGATGGCGCAGGGAATTGCCGCGATGGAGAGACCGGAAGAGTATGTACTCAACTATAATAAAAGCGAAACCATGGTAAAACTCGGCTTGATACGGTCGGGTGAAACGGTGGGCGTGTGCAGCACGGGAGAGGCGTTCACGGAGGAAGGAATGGACTTTTCCGCGGGGGGAATGATTGATGGACTGCTGGTATCCCAGTCTTACTTAAACTATATGGGGACATGGGCTTACTGCATCAAATGCCCTGTAATAAGAGATGGACAGGAGATTGCCACGCTTTATGTGGAGTATATTTATGATAGCTTTGACAAGTCGCTGCCGGAGGGTTTTTACAACCAACAGGCAATGCTCTATATCATGGACGCGGAGACAGAGCGGTTTGTCTTAAAACCTAAGGGCATGGGGGAACGGAGTGCGGGTCATCTGAACCTGACGGATTTTTATCGGGCAAATAATATTCAGGAGGAAGGTCTCCGGGAAGAGGTGGAGGACTGCCTGAAAAACAATAAGAACATTATGTTCTACCATGATATTAGAAATAAAGATGCATTGAATTACATGTGGTCGGTAAATGGCGGCACGATTTATCTGATCGGCTATGTGCCGATCGAGGCGATACAGCAGGAAGGCAGGACGGTCAACCAGAATATTTTTATAGTGGTTTTTGTCATGCTGACCGCTTTTATCCTGTGCTGTATAGTGTATTATCTGAATCAGAGGCAGAAGATCAGACTTCGCAGGGAGCGGGAGGAGGAGAGAGAGATCAGCAACCGCAGGCTGGCGGAGGCATTGCAGGCGGCGCAGATTGCAAGCAATTCAAAGACCATGTTTCTCTCCAATATGTCCCACGATATCCGCACGCCGATGAACGCGGTTCTGGGATTTACGACGCTGCTTGCCAGAGATGCGGAAAACCCGGAAAAGGTGCGGGAATATACGAAGAAGATCATGGCGTCCGGGCAGCATCTGCTCAGTCTGATCAATGATATTCTGGATGTGTCTAAGATAGAGAGTGGCAAGGTCGTCCTGAATGTGGAAGAATTTACGTTGAATGATCTGGTGTCTTCCGTGGATGCGATCATCCGTCCGATGGCGGAGGCGAGATCGCAGAAGTTTTCAGTGGAAGTGACGGGAATCAAACATGAGTTCCTGCTGGGCGATGAGACGCGTATCAATCAGATTTTAATTAATTTGCTATCCAACGCTGTCAAATATACGCCGGAAGGCGGCAGCATCTGGTTTCGGATTATTGGTCTGAAACAGCGGTCCAGTCAGTTCGAGCATATTAGGATCGAGGTGCAGGATAACGGATACGGCATGACGAAGGCGTATCTGGAAACGATATTTGATGCCTTTACGCGGGCAGAAAACAGCACTACAAATAAGGTGCAGGGCACAGGGCTTGGCATGGCGATCACCAAGAATATTATAGAGCTGATGGGCGGCACGATTGACGTTTTCAGCGAGGTGGATCAAGGCAGCCTGTTTAGGGTTGAACTGGAGTTCCGCATCCCGGAGGGACAGGCAGACAGGCAGTTCTGGGCGCAGATGGGTATTTCGCGGATGTTCGTTATGGATACGGATGAGGAAACTTGCGGAAATATAAAGACGCTCATGGGCGATGTGGGCGTGGAGGCGGATCTGGCGCATAATATGGAGGAGGCTTTGTCTCTGCTGGAAAAGAATGCGGGCGGCTATCAGGTGGCGCTGCTTGGCGGAAGTATCGTGGAGACGGGTGCAGCGCAGGCGGTGAATCAGATCAGGGAGAGGATCGGGGAAACGGTTCCTGTTCTGGTTTTATCGGATCACGGCAAAGCGGAAGCGGTGGATCTGGATCAGACAGAGAATGCCGACGTGCTCATAAAACCGTTTTTTGCGTCGGCTTTCAAAGAAAAGATACTGGAGATGAGGGCAGAGCCGAAAAGAGACGGGGAGTCTGCGGCGGAACCCGGGCAAAGTCTGGAAGGGCTGCATTTTCTTGCGGCGGAGGACAATGAGATTAACGCGGAAATCCTGCGGGAGATTCTTACCTATGAAAATGCAGGGTGCGAGATTGTGGAGAACGGAGAACTAGCGGTAGAGCGGTTTGAGAGAGCTGTGGCGGGCGAGTTTGACGCCATTCTGATGGATGTGCAGATGCCGGTTATGAACGGTTATGACGCCACCAGGGCGATCAGGGCATTGGCGCGTGAAGATGCGCGGACAATTCCGATTATCGCAATGACGGCGAACGCTTTCGCGGAAGACGAAAAGGAGGCGCTGGATGCGGGAATGGACGTCCATCTGGCGAAGCCGATTGACATAGAATTGTTAAAGAAGGTAATCAAGCAATATACAAAGCATATAGAGCAATGATTGTGATAAATATACACATATAATATGGTATGCGTGGCAGTGCATCTGGACTGCAATAAAAATATTGAAATTATAGGCAATGGAGGTCATAGTGTAAATGAGCAGAAAGAGCGGTTTCAGGAAATGGGGACTATTGTGCCTTGCCGGAATAACAGCTTTCTCTATAGCGGCGTGTGGCGGAATAAGCGGATCCGATCATAAGCTGATTGTCGTGGAGGAAGAGACGAATCGTGAAGTAAGTCTGTTCAGCCCTATGGAAAAAACGGAAGCCAATGTGGAAAATGTGGCAAGAAGCGCAGCAGACAAGACGATTATGCTGGCAGAGGAAAAGATGGGCGTAAGCGTGGGCTATGTGACGTATACGGCAGAAGATTATCAAGATAAGACATATGATGAGGTGACGCTTGACAGGGCGCGCAACGATATGGATGATATTTATCTGCTGAACTCGGACACCCTTCTCATGCTGGGCGAAGAGGGTAAGCTGAAGGATCTGTCGGGATTGGACTGCGTCAAAAATCTGAGGGATGTGGTGAAAGTGGCAAATATGGTAGACGGAAAGCTGGTGGCGGTTCCGCAGGAGGTAGTGGCTTACGGTCTGTTTATCAATAAGGATATGTTTGACAAGTATCAGCTCACTTTGCCGGAGACGCCGGAAGATTTTTTAGAGTGCTGCAGAGTGTTTAAGGAGAATGGCGTAGAGACGCCGGTTGGCGCGAACAGATGGTGGCTGGAAACCTTTGTGCTGGCGCAGGCTTACGCTGATTTATACAACGGTGGGAACACAGAGGCGGAAATCGCCGCATTAAACAGCGGGGAGAGCAAATACAGCGACTATATGCGTCCAGGATTTGTATTTTTGCAGGAGCTGATTGACAAGGGATATGTGGACGCAGAGAAGGCTCTTGTGAGCGAGGCGATCGAGGGAGAGGGAGCGGATTTTCTTGCGCAGAAGACGCCCATCGTTATGGCATACTGGGGTGCGGCGAACACGGAGACCGCTTATGGAAAGACAGATTTTGAAATGCAGGTCATTGGCTTCCCAAGCAGCCGTGGACAGATGCCGGTTATGACCATGACAGGGTTTGGCGTTGGGATCAATGCGGAACACGGGGAAGATGCGCTGGCGGTATTGGATGTGATGCTCTCTGACGAGGCGTTACAGATTTATGCGGAGACGAACAGGGTCATTTCCCCGTCCAAAAATGTGGAAGTGGAATGTGTTCCTGCACTGAAGCTCTTGCATGACAGGATTCACAATAATGTCTATGTGCTTGGTTCCAATGCGGCGATGGAAGTGGAACAGTGGGGAAACACATGCTTGATTGTGAGGGAGCTGTTAGGCGGCGCAACCGTGGATGAGTGCATGGCGCAGTTTGATCGGTTACAGGAGGAGGCGCTTGGGAAATAGCGGCACAGAAAAACAGGACCATTCCCGCTTTTTGGTGTGTCAGCCTGTCAAGGAAGGATAGCGGATGATTGGAAAAGTTTCTGTCAGAGGAAGCATGCGGAACAAGATACTGCTTATTTGTATTTTGTGTACTCTGGTGGCGCTGGTCTTGCAGACAATGCTGCTTCTCAATGTCAGTTCCAACATGGTTTACGAGCAGGCGCGGGACATCGCCTATAATTCCCTGGATAATATGCAGAATGAGCTTGGGAGCTATATCGAGGGAATTGAAAACAGCATGGTCAATATTTATAATGACAAAATGTTTCTGCGTGCGCTGCGGGAATATGAGACAACGGATGCGCTGCGGCAGGACTATTACCGCTATGCGAGAGACTATGCGGAGCAGTACTTTACGGCCAGTGACGGCATGATGGCGCTGTATTTCTACAACAGCGCCCACGAGGTGGTCAGTGTGTATCGGAAGGCTTCTACGCCGAAGCGCAACTATGCGGCCGATATCTACGAGGAGGCGGAGATCTACAATGCGGACCGGGTGAGGGCTTACGCGGAGTCTGATGAAAACAGGATGCTGATCTCCAGTTACCATAATCCGTCCACGGAAGGGGATATGGTCAGATTTGTGCTGAAAATTTACGGGATCTCCAGCACAAAAAGTATGATCGGATACATTGTCTGCGATGCGGACGTGAAGATGATGCAGAAGATCATGCAGAAATACCAGATGGGTGAAAATACCTTTGTCTGGCTGCAGCCGGCGGGTGACAGGGCCTTTGCGGAGATGGGGGAGACGGGGCAGGAATACACCGGATTCTACGAACAGACCGTGGAGGACATCCGGGTGGATGGAAAATCGGCTGTGGAGATGGCGGATTCGGAGAAGGTATTTTTCCATCTGCCGTTAAAAAAATATGATCTGGATGTCTATGCGGTTCTGCCGCAGTCTGCTTTAAAAGCGAGTCAGAAAATGCTTTCCAGAACACTGTTTATGAGTGTGACGGCACTGAGCATTCTAATGATTATCCTGTACACTTATATCACGAAGAGTCTGACAAAGCCGCTGGCCAGTCTGATGGAGACGATCGGCAGGATACGGGGCGGAGAGACGAATCTTCGTGTCACTTACCAGGTGCAGGACGAGATCGGGAAACTGGGTGAGGAGTTTAATTATATGCTGGATTCCATTGAGAATCTGATCGGGCAGAGGTACCAGGACCAGCTTCTCTTAAACAGGGCGCAGTACCAGGCCCTGCAGGCGCAGATCAACCCTCATTTTCTCTACAACACGCTGGATACCATGAGCAGCATTGCCAGCATACAGAACTGCGATCTGGTCAGTGACCTTTGCCAGTCGCTCAGCAATATTTTCCGCTACAGCCTGGATATGAAATATCCGTATGCCACGGTGTCAAGGGAGATTGCCCATCTGAAAAATTACATTTTTGTGATGAATGTGCGCATGCGCCAGGAGATCCGCTATCATTTCGACATAGACGAGGATGCGCTGCTCTATTCGATGCCAAAGATCTCCATACAGCCGCTGGTGGAAAATGCCATCAACCACGGTCTGAAAAATAAGCGCGGCGAAAAAAATATCGTCATCAAAGTATGGCAGGCAGATGGAAAACTGTTTGTGATGGTCCGTGATGACGGTGTTGGCATGGATGCGGAGAAGTTCAACCGGTTTCTCAGGGAAAATGACAGGGGTCTGATCGAGGAGGGGAACTCTATCGGACTGTCAAATATCAACGCCAGATTAAAGATGATTTACGGCGAGGAGTATGGTCTTACGATTGAGAGCAGACTGGGTGAGGGATCGGCGGTGTATCTGACGGTGGCGGCATTGAAAGAGGATGAACTGTATGGGAAGGAAAAAGTATAAGTTACTGATTGCGGATGATGAGTACTGGACAAGGGAAAAGATCAGAAGCATGATAGCCTGGGAGGAGTACCAGATTGATTTTATGTCTCCTGCGCAGGACGGGGAAGAGGTGCTGCAGATCCTGGAAGCGGACAGGCCGGACATTCTGATAACAGATATCAACATGCCCTTTTTAAACGGGGTGGATCTGGTGAAAAAGGTAAAGGAGCAGTACCCGGAGATCGTCATTCTGGTGCTCAGCGGCTACGATGATTTTGACTATGTCAAGGAGACGCTGATGGCGGGAGCCATCAATTACCTGTTGAAACCTGTGACGAAAATTGATTTGATCCGGGCAGTTTCCAAGGCGCTTGAGCTGATCAGCGAAAAGGAAGAAAATGAGAGACAGACGCTGAAAGCGGCTTCGCTTCTGCAGGACAGAGAGCTGAGCCTTCTGATTGAAAAGGAGAGGGTGCGGCTTTCCATGACCCCGGTCAGCGGGACAGCGCTGGATTCGGTGGGATGCAGCATTATGCTGATTAAAATTCACGACCTGCAGACGCTGATGGGGCGCTACCAGTATGATATGAACTATTTATCCTATTCCGTGAAAAAGAAACTGCGGGAATTTGACCAGAAACAAAATCTGGTCATTTTTAACTATATCAACAGAAGCAACGAGTTTCTGGTTGTCAGTGAGCTGGATGTGGCTGAGCAGCAGATTCTGGCACTTAAGATGATGAAGCGGCTGAAGGAGGAGACAGACAGCCCCATTACCATTGCCGTCAGCGAGCAGGCGTACTCGATGGACAGTCTGCACGATGCCTATGTGCAGAGCATCTCCGTCCTGATGACCAGACCTTACAGCACGGAGAGCGTGATCCTTTTTAGCAATAAGGAAAAGAACAGCATGAACCATCAGGTGGTGGACTGCTTCACGCAGGAGATGGAGCACAGACTGAGGGCCGCACTAAAAACAGGCAGCGAGCGCACACTGACGGAGTTTCTGCTGGACGAGCTGGGATTCGGCGCCTGTGAGCGGCGCAACTTTATGGAGATGAAGCAGACCGTGAACAGGATTTCAGCCATTTTCCAGGATTATCTCACCGGGCAGGGAGCATCGGAGGAGAGCATCCGGGAGCTGGGCCGTCTGGAGCAGATGGCGGACAAGGTGGTGGAGAGCCTGGATGTGGAGCAGCTTTTGTCACTGCTTGCGGAGATGCAGAATGTGGTGCTGGGAGAGAAGAAGAGCGAGGTATCCGGGAATATCAGGGACTACGTCAAGGAGGCGGTGGCTTACATCAATGAGAACTACTTTGAGGAGCTGACTCTCTCCGGGCTGGCAGATAAATATGCGGTGGAGAGTTCCTATTTTTCCAGGCTTTTTAAGCAGGAGACGGGTGAAAATCTGATGCTTTACATTGCGGGGAAACGGATGGAAAAGGCCAAGGAGCTGATGCAGAGGGAGGATATCAATATCGCGGAGGTAGCCTTTATGGTAGGATATGACGACTATACTTATTTCAGCAAAGTCTTTAAAAAACACACAGGCGTCAGTCCGAGGGAATACAGAAACCGATTATTTCAAAATTTTACAAGTTAGTTTTTCAAAAATAGCATAGTAGTATCCCTGTGTAAGATTATATAGTTATTATAACAAAACAAATCAATCTTACGGAGGGAGAAAATTATGAAAAAGAAATTGTTAAGTGCGATTTTATGTTCGGCAATGGCAGTCAGTGCGCTGACAGGGTGCGGCGGCGCAGCAGATGACGGCGGTGCGGCGCAGACACCTGCGGCAGAGCCGGCAGCGGAGGAAGAGGCGCCTGCGGAGGAAGCTGCAGCGGAGGAAGCGCCTGCGGCCGCTGACGGGGAAGAGGTTACCCTGACCGTGCTGGCGGGCCAGTCCACCACGGATGCCGGAATCGAGGATATGATCGACGCGGCGCTGGCTGAGAAATATCCCAATATAACATTGGAGTGGGAGTGCACAGGCTGGGACGGCGAGTTTCATCCGAAGATGCAGCAGTACATGCAGTCCGGCCTTCCCGATATCATCATCGGCAAAGCGCAGGACGTGGCAACATACGCTTCCCAGGGACTTCTGGGGGAGATTGACGCAGTCTACCTCGACAGAGGGCTGGATGCGGCGAGAGAGAATGTGACCATCGACGGCAAAACCTACGGACTTGTATACAATGCGCTGTATCAAGGCGTATATTACAATAAGACGATGTTTGCGGAAAACGGCTGGTCTGTTCCCACCACACAGGAAGAACTGCAGGCGATTGTGGATGACTGCAACGCGAAGGGAATTGTTCCTTTTGCAAGCCATATGGTAGATACCTGGTCCATCGGTAACGTGACCATGCAGTTTATGATGAACGACGTGTTTAACAACACACCTGACTGGGGCGACCAGTTCAGAGACGGAAAAGTGAGCTTTTCAGAGGATAAGGCGGCACAGACGGCTTATTCCTACAATAAACTGATCTTTGACAACACCTATCCCGAGACTTTCTCCACAGAGCAGACGGACTGCGATGCGAGAATGGTGCTGGGTGAGGCGGCTATGAAAGTGTCTGGTTCCTGGTCGATCCAGAATTTCCTTGACATCGACGAGAACTTTGACTTCGGTATTTTCCCGTTCCCGAACCAGACTGGTGATTCCAAGCTGATTTTCGAGCCGAATATCGCGATTATGACGAGTGCGGAGACAGAGCATCAGGATGCCGTAAACTGTGTGTTAGACGTGCTTTCCGGCGACAAGGAACTGGCAGTGGAGATTCTGGATTTCACGAAGACGGCTCCTATGTTGAAGGATGTCGTGCCTACTTTCCCGAATCCCAGCCAGGCGGATATCGACGCGTATGCGTCCAAGGGAATGATCGTCGACGTGACACTGGGCAACAACCAGCTCGTATGGGGCGGTTTCCAGGAGGAGAACGCGGCGGATATCGCGGCATATCTGCAGGGAGACATCAGCTTTGAGGAGTGCCTGTCGGCCTCCGACGCAAGAGTCGGTTCCAGCAGTGCGCAGTGACAGGATGTGTCTTGGCGGGGAGGAGAGTATTCTTCTCCCCGCTTTTCTAAACCGGGAATGGAGAGTTGAGATATGAATAAAAAGAAAACAATGCAGGATAAAATGAACCTTCAGTATTTTCTCCTGGTTGTCCCAGGTATGGTGATCTTTACCATAGGAGTGATCCTGCCGCTGCTTTTGGCATTGAGGTATTCTGTCACAAGCTGGGATGGTATGAGTGTAGAAAAAGAGTTTGTTGGTATTTCCAATTATATCAATCTCTGGAAAGACGCGAACTTCAGACAGGCGTGGTGGTTTACGATCAAATTTACCATCGCCAACACCATTGTGCAGAATGTATTTGCCCTGCTGTTTGCGGTGGCCCTGGACAGCGGAATCAAGGCGCAGAAAGTGTATCGGACGATTCTGTTTATTCCCTGTCTGGTCAGCGCGGTCATTGTCGGTTTCGTCTGGCTGAAACTGTATTCCAATGTGCTGCCGGAGCTGAATGAAATTTTTGGAACGAATATTAACTTTTTGCTTTTTGGAGACGGAAAGACCGTCCTTTCTGGTCTGGTTATCGCCAACAACTGGCAGTGGATCGGTTACTGGATGCTGATTTATCTGGCAGGGTTACAGTCTGTTCCCTCAGATCTGTACGAGGCGGCCAAGGTTGACGGGGCCAGTGCCGTACAGCGGTTTTTCAACGTAACAATTCCGATGCTTGCCCCGGCAATCACGATTTGCGTGGTAGGCATTACCACGGGCTCCCTCAAAGTGTATGACCTGCTGGTATCATCCACAGGCGGCGGCCCGGGCCGGGCTTCCACCTCCGTTATCCAGATGATTTACTCGACGGCGATCAGCGGCAGGCAGTATGGATATGGTTCGGCCATGTCGGTGACGCTGGTATTTATTCTGCTGCTGGTGGCTATGGTGCAGGTGAAGGGCTTAAAGAGTAAGGAGGTGCAGTCATAATGGCATTTATAAAGCGCGCGGGAAAGGCGGAAGATGTGAACCAGAAACCGTATACTTTGCGTACATTTGCCGTACAGGCCGTGATGACGGTGGTGGCGGTACTGTTTCTGTTCCCCCTGTTTGTGATTTTGAATTACTCTTTTAAGACGAAGAAAGAGCTGTATCTGACCAGTCCTTTGAAGCTGCCGGATTCTCTGCAGTGGGCGAACTATGAGACGGCCTTAAAAAAACTGAATCTGACGACGACCTTTACGAACACGTTTCTCTACACGGTCATCAGCGTACTGATTCTGGCGTTTCTGTGCGGTATTACGGCATGGGCAATCTCCAGGGGGAAAGGCAGAATTTTTCAGTTTTCGTTTATCTATTTTGTGATCGGTATTTTGATTCCCTTTCAGGCGCTGTTTTTGCCGATTTATACGATCGGGTACAAAATGCACCTGACAAATACGAGATATGGTATTATATTTATGTACATTGCAACGGGCATTTCTTTCGGTGTTTTTTTGATGAACAGTTTTATGACCACGGTTCCGCTGGAGCTGGAAGAGGCGGCACGGATCGATGGCTGTTCCGTGGTACGGACCTATTTCGTGATCGTATTTCCGCTGCTCAAACCGGCTTTTGCCACGTTGATTATTATGCAGTCATTCCAGATCTGGAACGATTATCTGCTGGCGAGCCTGTATGTGAGCAAAAAAGGATTAAAGACGCTGACGGTGGCGATACAGTCGCTGTTTTCGGCGCAGGCAAGCGATTACACGACCGCGATGGCGGCCATTGTCGTATCTGTGCTGCCGATTTCGATTTTGTTTTTGAGCCTGCAGAAGTATTTCATCAAAGGTATGACTGTGGGGGCGGTAAAAGGCTGAAGAGAGAAGTGCAAAGTTTCACATAGGAGAATGCGCGGAAGCGGGATTCTCTGTGCCTGCCGGGGGTGCGGCGGGCGGCTTGATGGAGGTTAGTGATGAAGAAAGTATACAGCGAATTTATACTGGGGGACATGCGCGCCTGCTATGTGCAGGACGAGGAGACGGGAAGCATGGAGCTTGTACTGCTCCCGGCGGACAGGACTTACGAGGTTTCTTACCGGGAAAAGCCGTACCCGGATTCCCTGGTGCAGGTGAAGCTTGCCGGGGACACTTATGCGGGCGGATACGCGGGCGGCAGGACGATGCGGCAGAGCGCGTCCGTGCAGAACCTGGCGTTTGAGGGGCAGGAGGCGACGGACGGAGGCGCTGAGGCCGGAGATCGGGAAACCGGCGGGACGGTGATCTGCACAAGCTTTTCGGATAAGCGGGGATACCGTTACCGGCATTACCTTGTCTGGAAAAAGGGTAAGAAGAGTCTGCTCTCCCATACGGAATTTGAGAATGCATCCGGGCAGGCGGCAGATCTGGAGATGCTCTCCAGCTTTTCGCTGGGCGGTATTTCCCCGTTTGCCGGTGCGGACGAGAGCGGCTGTCTCAAGTTACACCGCATCCGCAGTGTGTGGAGCATGGAGGGAAGAACGGAGTCGCAGCTTTTGGAGGATTTACAACTGGAGCCTTCATGGGGCGGCCACGCGGTGCGCTGTGAGCGGTTCGGGCAGGTGGGCTCCATGCCGGTAAACGGGTATTTTCCGTATGCGGTGGTGGAGGATGTGAAGTCCGACATATTCTGGGGCGCGATGATCTGTCACAATGCAAGCTGGCAGATGGAGCTTTACCGCAGGGGCGATGAGGCGGCGCTTTCCGGGGGGCTGGCGGACTATGATTTGGGCCACTGGATGAAGACGGTTGCTCCGGGAGAAACCTTTGTGACGCCCACGGCAATTTTGTCGGTCTGCTGGGGAGGCGGCATCGAAGAGATCTCCCAGAGGATGACGGCGGCTCTGGAGGAAGCGGTGGACAAAGGGCCGGAGTCGGAGCAGGCGCTTCCCATCATATTTAATGAATACTGTACGACATGGGGCTGTCCCTCCCACGAAAATATCTGTGGGATTCTGGAAGCGATCAAGGATAAGGGATTTTCGTATTTCGTGATTGACTGCGGCTGGTATAAGCAGGAGGGGATTCCCTGGGATGTGGCGATGGGAGACTATCATGTGTCGAAGGAACTGTTCCCGGACGGCCTTGACAAGACGGTGAAGACGATCAACGATCACGGCATGAAGGCCGGGATCTGGTTTGAGATCGACAATGTGGGGGAACGGGCGGAGAGCTACCAGAATATGGCGCATCTGCTTCAGAGAAACGGCGCGCCCCTCACCACTACCATGAGAAGATTCTGGGATATGAGGCAGGAGTGGGTGCAGAACTATCTGGAGGAGAGGGTCATCGGAACGCTGGAAAAGTATGGCTTCTCCTACATGAAAATGGACTATAATGACACCATAGGCGTTGGGTGCGACGGCGCGGAGTCGCTGGGTGAGGGCCTGCGCCAGAATATGGAGGCATCTCTTGCTTTTATACGGAAGGTGAAGGAGCGGGTGCCCGGCATCATACTGGAAAACTGTTCTTCGGGCGGGCACAAGCTGGAGCCGCTTATGATGGGAGAGTGCAGCATGGCATCCTTCTCGGATGCCCATGAGTGCGAGGAGATTCCGATTATTGCGGCAGCCCTGCACCGTGTGATCCTGCCGAGACAGAGCCAGATCTGGGCCGTGATCCGGGAGGCGGATTCCCCGAAAAGGATTGCCTATTCCATCGCCAACACGTTTCTTGGCAGGATGTGTCTGTCGGGGGATGTGACCAGGCTGACAGATGTCCAGTGGGATGTGATTGACAGGGGAATCGCTTTTTATAAAAAGGCGGCGCCCATCATTAAGGACGGCTACAGCAGGCTTTATGGGCCGAAAGTGGTAAGCTGGCGGCACCCGGAGGGCTGGCAGTGCCTCGTGCGGACACAGGGCGGTGTGGAGCATGAGAAAAAGGATGGGCTGCTGGCTGTATTCCACAGCTTTAACGGTGCGCACGACGGGGCACTGGAGGTTCCGCTTCCGGCGGACGGGACGTATCGGATCGAGGAAGTTTACTCCGATGCGGAGGCGGACGTTACCTTGGAGGACGGCAGGCTGGTGTGCCGGATTCCAGAGGATATGAGGGCTGTGGCGGTTTTGGCGGCAAAAATCTGATGGCACTTTTTTGAAATAGTGGAATATAATAAAAGCAGGAAGAGGCGGCACAGCTTTGGCGTTGTGCCGCTCTCTCAGCCGCCGATGTAAATTTCTTTGAAAATGCCCTTGTCAAATGCCTGGAGATATGGTATTATATCATTCGTTAAGGCTACATGAAGCCTTTCGTTAGGCTCCATGGTCAAGCGGTTAAGACATCGCCCTTTCACGGCGGTAACACGGGTTCGATTCCCGTTGGAGTCATCGGTCAAAAGACCGGGAAGCGAAGAATTACGAAGTAATTCTTCAGGAGTTAATTCTGTAAGAATTTACTCCGATTATATTACGGCGCAGTAGCCAAGTGGTAAGGCATGGGTCTGCAACACCCTGATTCACCGGTTCAAATCCGGTCTGCGCCTCTTAAAAACCCCGATGTGTCGGGGTTTTTTGTTATCCGCTCTTTCTCTTATTGTCTTTTTAGACTTAAGCCTCCGTTCTTTTTTCTTATTTTTTCAAAATTCATTCCCTGGTAGCTTGGGCACTGCTTTTATATCTTGATGACTTGATATTTTATTAAGTAATCTTGTTGCAAAGGTGTGCCGTTACGGCTGCGCTTCCTATATGACGGGCTGCCTATGAGAAATGTCGTGCCAGACATGAAAATATAATTTTTCCAGGTATTTTGTCTGTTGAGTAAAAGATTTGCCTTCATACTGTCTTAACAAATTATATGGTATGTAGCTAAAAATAGAATAAAGTACATGTAAATGAGAAAAAATCTAAGTTAGTCATTGGAAAATAAAAGTAATACGCTATAATAGATATAAAGAAAGAAGTGGGGTGCAAATATGCTTATACAATTTAATTTTAAAAATTTCAAATCTTTTAGAGATGAGGTGTCATTGGATTTATCTGCTGCAAAGATGACAGAATTCTCTGATAGAGTAGTTACTGAGGGAAATGATAAAATTTTGCCTATGGCGGCTATATATGGGGCAAATGCGAGTGGAAAATCCAATATATATAATGCATTTGAATACATGGCTGATTATGTGATTGAATCTTTTAAATATGGAGATGAGGAAGAAAAGTTTGAGGAATACAGACCTACCCCGTTTTTGTTTGACAGTGTTTCAAATGATGCGGAATCCAGTTTTGAAGTATATTTTACAATTCCGGGAGATAAGGCTGAAAAAACATATAATTATGGTTTTTGTATAGACCGACATGGGGTGACGGAAGAATGGCTAAATGTTAAGGCAAAGACTGCACGCAAATATGCTTCTGTATTTTACCGTTCTACTGAGGAAGATATATTGGATTTATCCGGGCTTCCCAAAAGTAGCAGGGATAATATTCAGGTAGCTTTGGAAAAACAGGTTCTAATCGTTTCTCTTGGCGCCAAATTAAAGGTAAGTAAGTGTAAAGATATCCGTGACTGGTTCATGGCAAATGAGTTTGCTGATTTCGGGGATCCATTTACTAACTTCTTTTTGTCGCGCCGTCTGCCAAAGGGATTTGTTGATGATACCAGCGTACAAAAGAAAGTAATTGAATACTTTGCATCCTTTGACGAGCATATTAAGGATTTTGAGATAGAAAAGATTCCACATGATGCGGATAGTAAAGAAGAAACCTTTAAGATTAGTTCATTGCATAAAAAAATAGATTCTGATACGTTTGCCGCTATTCCGCTGAGTATGGAGTCGGCAGGAACGTTGAAAATGTTTGCGTTGTATCCGGAATTGCAGAATGTTTTGGAGAAGGGAAGTGTATTTTTTATTGATGAACTGAATGCACGTCTGCATCCATTACTGGTTCGTAACTTTTTGCTTACTTTCCTAAATCCGGAAATCAACATAAAGCATGCACAGTTAATTTTTACAACACATGATACATGGCAGTTGTCGAATCAGCTTTTACGCAGGGATGAGGTGTGGTTTACGGAAAAAGATGAACAGGGAATTTCTAAACTGTATTCTCTGGCAGATTTTGTAGATGAGTCTGGAGCCAGAATCCGAAAGGATGAGAGTTATGAAAAAAATTATCTGATAGGCAAGTATGGTGCGATTCCTACATTGAAAAGTATTGATATCTTTAAGGGAGAGTGACGGATATGGCAAGAAAAGACAGGACTGGGAACCGTAAATCCAGAGAACAGCGTCTTCCTGTTAAGATTCCAGAACTAGGGTATTATTTGATCGTTACAGATACGGAAGCAACGGAGAGATGTTATTTTCAGGGACTGCACAAGGAACTTCCGAAAGAAGTACAAAAGAAATTGGTAATTAAGGTAGTGGAGACCAAGACGAGGGCAATGATTGATAAGTGTCTTGCAATGACCGCTTATGACGCACAATATCGAATACCTTGGATTGTATTTGACAGGGATGAGGTGAAAGACTTTGATGAGATAATCAGAGAAGCCGAATCTTTCGATATTAGGGTGGGGTGGTCAAATCCATGTTTTGAAATCTGGATGCATTCTTATTATGGTTTAATGCCAGCTGTTATGGAATCTTGGGTATGCTGTAGCGAATTTGAAAAGGTCTTCCAAAGAAAAACCGGACAGAAGTATTCAAAAGCGGACGCAGGATTATATGAAAAAGTCTGCCGGACAGGAGATGAAGAAATAGCACTTCAAATAGCAAGGCAGAAATATGAGCAATGTGTGCGGGAAGGGAAAACTATCCCATCCCAAATGTGTCCATGCACAACGGTTTATCAGTTGGTAGAAGAAATAAGGGAAAAAGCTGATGTTGGGTGAATAGATAATTGGGGAATACAGTCCATTACTGAAAAGGATAATTTACAGGCTTGACAAAATGGTCTACTGCGTGTAGACTCTTTATATGGTCTACATATAGTAGACCGAGAAATAAAATAAATTTACAGACATGCGTGACAGCCGATCGTGCGGATGCGGAAAGGGAACAGAAATGGCGGAGTACAAATTAGGCGAGGTGGAGATGCGCTTCGCAAATCTGATCTGGGAGAACGAACCGTTATCGTCGGGAAACTTGGTGAAATTATGTGAGAAGGAACTGGACTGGAAGAAATCCACGACCTATACGATTCTCCGCAGGGTCTGCGACAGAGGGCTTTTTCAGAACGAGAGCGGAATAGTGACTTCCCTTGTCAGCAGGGAAGAATTTGATGCCATGCAGAGCAGGCAGTTTGTGGAGGAGTCGTTTGGCGGCTCTCTGCCGAAATTTCTGGCGGCGTTCACATCAAGGAGTAAGCTGTCCGAAAAGGAAATCAAGGAGTTACAGGAAATTATTGACCAAAGCAGGAACAAATAGGGATCGTTGTTCAGAACGGGGATAAGGAGGGCGAGATGAATCAATGGGCAGAGACGCTCCTTGGCGGTATGCAACGGCTTTTTCAAATGGGGCTTAACAGGCAATTTTATGATTTTGAGTACATATGCGGGGGAGAGACGATATTTTTAAAGGTGTTGTACCGCAGTATGGTAGCGGGTTGGATCGTGCTGGCTATTTTGCTGCTACGGGTACTGCTTAAGCGTGCGCCGAAGATATACAGTTACCTTTTGTGGATGCTTGTGCTTTACCGCCTTTTATGCCCTTTTACGATTATATCTTCCTTTTCGTTCCTGGGCATGTTTGAAACGGAGGATGCCGCGCAGACACAGATGGTATCGACGGCGTTTTCTCAAGGGATGCAGCCAATAGGCGGAGTGGGGGAAGCAGAGACCTTACAGGCAAAAGAGCAGGAACCTGACATATTGCGGGAAGAGAGGTGGACCCACCAGTCCAGACTGCGGATTGCGTCTTATGTCTGGGCAGCAGGCACTGCGGCAATGCTCCTGTATGGAGCAGTCAGTCTGGTATTTCTGTCCCGCAGACTGAAAGGCGCGGTGCGGATTCGGGACAATATTTATCTGTCCGACTATGCGCCTACGCCTTTTGTGATCGGGGTGGTCCGGCCCCGGATTTATCTGCCTTCCCCTTTGCAGGAGAAGGAAATGGATTATATCCTTCTGCATGAGCAGACGCATATCCGCAGGGGTGATCACATCATACGACTGCTTTCCTTTTTTGCGCTGGCGGTTTACTGGTTTCATCCGCTGGTCTGGGCGGCTTATTATCTATCCGGGAAAGACATGGAAATGTCCTGCGACGAGGCGGTCATGCGAAAGATGGGAGACAGCATCCAGGCGGATTATGCGGCTTCTTTGCTGAATCTGGCGACAGGACGACTCTTTTCGGGCGGCACCCCGTTAGCCTTTGGGGAGGGCGATACGAAGACGCGCATAAAAAATGTGATGCGCTGGCACAGTCCGAAGCCGTTTTCGGTGGGAATTGCTATGATGGTGGTCGCGGTGGCTGCGGTGGCTCTTGGCACCGATCCAAAGGTGGCAGAGGCTGGGGATGCCGGACAACAGCAGGCGGCGGGAGTGGAAAACGGGGAATTATGGCAGGCGGCAGACAGGTGGGCGAAAGCGGTCTGCGACAGGGACGGAAATACGATTGTGGAGCTTTGCACCGCGCAGGGCCGGGCGCATCTGATAAACAAGGAGCTTTTGAGCGGAGAGGATGGGACTTACAGCTTCGGCTGGTCAAGCCCATGGCCGTGGGACAGCGAGAATGGTTACCGCATTGTGGCATGCACGGAGGAGGACACGGTTATTTTGTACTATGCGTGGACGTCGGATCCCCACGTGACAGTGTGGCGGGAGCACCTGACATGGGAGCGGGAGGGGGATGCTTACCGGGTAGGTGAAAGCGCTATGGACTATCTGAGCAGTATTTCCGACGGCGATAGCTTTGAAGCGGCATACGGTGCAGGCATTAACAGTACACCCATCGACTATCTGAAGAACGGCCTGGGGGAGGCACTGAATGAACACGCATTGCAGAACGGAGAGAGCGCGTATTACCGGGATCTGTTTGCACCGGAGACAGCGGCAGTGTTTCTCTTAAATCTTTCGCCGGAAGAAAGATATGTGAGGACGGAAACAGCCATGGCGGATCAGGGTGTAGTCGTGCTTTCGCAGGACGGCAGCGTGGAGGTGATCATTTCTTTTCCAGTAGATGGCAGCAGCGATTCGGTGAAGCTGGTACAGCCTTACGGGGAGGACGGGATCTGGATTCCACAGGATGGTGAGTGAGAACGTGTTTAGTGAATAAAGGTTGAATAGGCCGGGCCTTCGGGTGCTGGCCTTTTTCATTGTTGGTCTTTTTTCATAAAAAACAACCGGGAAGATTGGTAAATACTACGGGACAATGCTGCTTGCGAAAAGTGGCGCCTTTTACTATAATGAAATTAGATATCCGCGCAAACGGTTGCGCAACGTTGCGCGGATACTTTTTCACGAAGGTACAAGTGGGTAGCAGAGTAAAGACGGGAGGAAAAGCATGAGGAAACAGGTAAAACAGTACTTGCGCAGAAGTCTTTGCGGCGTCTTGAGCGCGGCAATGATTCTGACAGGATCAGCCATTTCCGGCATGACTGTGTATGCGGCGCAGCCGGACGTGGAAAACGAAGGGGGAGGGCTGACGGATGATGTGGAAGACAGTAAGGACACAATCCAGAACCCTGCCGATGGTGACGATGTTGTGACGGATGATGAAAACGGCACAGACGGCGATGGATCTAACCAGGAAGGTGCGGAAGACGGTACGCAGCCGGGTGACGATACGACACAGCCCGGTGACGGTGAGGGCAACAGTGACTCTGACGAAAATGGGGATCTGGAAGACCTTGACGAAGAGGACACTGGAAACGGCGATCTGGAAGATTCCGATGCAGAGGCAGGGGATGAGGACGTGAAAGATCCCGATGCGGAAGATGAGGCAGAGGAAGACGACAAGCCGGTCATCAAGAAAGATGATGAAGAGGTGAGTGCGTTAAAGAGTGCTCGTGCCGAGTATGGGACACTTGTGAATGGGGATTTTGAAGGGGAATTTGTGCAGGTTGGCGACGTGTGGGTGCCGAATTCGTGGAAATTCACCCCGGATTTTACTGGAAACGATGGAAACGGGTTTAAAACAAAAACGATTGACAGTGAGCATGGAAGCAATTCGCTCTATATTTATAAAAATAGTGAAGAAACAGAAATATCTGTCAGCCAGGTGGTTCAAAACATGGAACCGGGGGTTTATTTGGTTGCTTTAGACGCCGGCGGTATCTACGCAAAAGACCAGATTACTTTGAAGGTAGAACGCGTAAAACAGACAGATGAGACAGACGAAGAATTTACAACTGTCATTGACACGCTGGCAACGCAAAGTCTGGGAGAATGTGATGGCTGGGAAAAATGGAATGATATCACAACGGATCCTTTTCAGGTAGAGGTTCCGAGTGAGCAAACAGAAGTAAATGTTAAGATTACTATATCAGGAAAAATTGGAACAGATCGTGAAGAACAATTAAACTTAGATAATATAGAGTTTGTAACCTACACACTCACAGATTTGAATACGCTTCTTACAGAGGCAGACAATAAAACGCAAACTGACTATACGGCAGAAACATGGTCTGTATTTGCGGAGAAAAAGTCCGCGGCACAGAGTCTGGTGGAGAGCGGTGCCACAGATGAGACAAAAGCCCTGGAGATTATGCAGGCTTATCTTGCGTTGAAAAAAGCAATGGATGCGTTGCAGTCATCGTCCACGGATGCGGATGTGACCTTATATTACTATGCCGGGGAGACGGAGGATGAGATCGGCCTGTACTATTGGGGGAGCAATATTTCTACGACCGCAAAAGAAGCCACTTGGAATGTATATGGCAGTGATAAGGCGTATTTATTTACACCAGTAACAGGCTATGAAGGCTGGTACAGTATTCCCATGACAATTTCGGAGGGCGGCGCTGAATCTGGATTTCAGATTTTTGTAAGCAGTAATAGCGGTGCGCCTGTTTCCAATGGAAAATATGGAGGAAGTGATAATACTGATATATATGAGAAATTAGCGGACGGTACAATCGAAACGTGTGCATATAAGAACGGGAAAAATTATAGCGGAACCGATGAGGCGACAGGGCTGGACAAGGCCGCTGCCGTTATGCGTAATGTGACGTTCTATGTATTTAGCGAAGAGATAGTGCCGGCGATTTGGCTGAGTGAAGGTTCCTTAGCCAAAGTTAACGAGGAAGATGGAAGCATTACTACGCTTATTAATTCTGGAACAGCAGATAACGCCAACGTATACGAATTAGAGCCGGTGGCGGGCAAGGAGAACTGGTATTCTCTGGCATTTGCTGTGCCAGGTTCGATTACTCTGGGCGGCGGGACAGTCTGCAAACTTTATTACAAGACAGAGACAGGGTATACATGGGCGAAGGATCTGGTGAACGGATCTACAAATAATGCCTGGGAGGCTGATTTCACCCCCGTATTTGCGGGCAGAAATTATTGTGAGTATGAGCATGGCGAAGGGAATACTTCTAAGCTCAGCTTCTATGCCTCTATGGATGAAGTTGGGGCTATAACGCTTGGGCAGCTCAACGCGCTTCTGGCGTCAGAGGAACTTAAGAAAATCACGGATAAAGGCGCGGATGGCTATACGGAACCGACCTGGACAGTTTTTAGCGCAGCGCTGACAGCCGCGCAGAAAGCGGCAGATGACAATAAATCTCAGGCTGAGAATTTTACAAATGATGCAATCACGAAAGCCTACAACGATCTGCAGGACGCGATGAAGGCGTTGGTGTCATTGAGTGCGGATGTGACATTCTACTATTACATTGCTGATACAGAAGACGAGATCGGTCTGTTCTGCTGGGATGAAAGCACAGACAAGAAGAATCTGACGACCACGGCGGCGGCTGCTGACTGGAATGTGGGAAGCAACGGCAAAACATATAAGATGACGGAGGTGTCCGGCTATACGGGCTGGTACAGCATTCCTCTTTCATTTATGAACGGCGGAACCAATGCGGGCTTCCAGATTTATACCAAGACTGCGGGTACCTCGACAAATGATGAGCAGAAGGTCCCGTTAGATACGTATGATGAAATAGATCATTCGGAGATTTATGGCAAACTGGCATCTGGTGCAGCCGATACGTTTGCGATTAAGGGCGGCATAGGATATGAAGGTGAAAAGACCGCGCAGATCATGCGAAACGTTACCTTCTACGTATACAGTGAGGGGACCGTACCGGCGATCCAACTGGACGAAAATTCGGCAGCGCAAGTGCTGTCAGTTGTAAATGAAAAGGACGGCAGTGTTACAGAACTGACTTCGTCAGGAGAAGACAGCTATGGGAATCCTGTGTATGATCTACAGACGGTAACGGGACATGAAAACTGGTATTCTCTGACGTTTTCTGCTCCGTCAAAGTTTAAGAAAGATAAGAAGATAGCCGGATTATTTGAAAAGAAGGGTGACGGCACGTATAGTTACGTGAAGGATCTGGTGGATGAAGTACCGACAGAGAGTGAAAGCTGGAAATTAGGATTTACTCCGGTTTTTGCAGGCAGGCCTTATTATAAGGACGGTGAATTTTACGCTTCGTTTGAACTGGCGGAAAAGGTAACGTTATTACAACTTAAGGATTTAATCTCTTCGGAGAAAATAACAAAAATCGTTGAGAACGGTGAGTCATATTACACGCCGGAAACATGGACGGCATTCAGTACGGCGAAAGCGCAGGCAGACAAAGCCGTAAGTGATAACAACGCGAATGGTGACAGCTATGCGAGCGATGACATCAGGGTAGCGTATATCGCTTTGGTTAATGCGGCAGATCATATGGAGCCGTTAGTTGATGAGGCGGTTACCCTGTATTTCTATTCCGATGCTCTGAAGGAATATACGGATTCGGATACAGAAAAGTATCATCTGTATATGTCGACATGGGATAAGAATAAAATTGCGTCCACTAAAGAAGAGCTTGCACTTTCACAGGGAACGTGGAATTATGCGGCTTACATGTTTGACGAGGTGACAGATGCGGCTGTCAACATGGGCTATGCCAACTGGTACTCCATACCGGTGAAAGTGATTAAGGCAAATGACGGCGCTGATGGTGACGGGTTTATTATCCAGACAGGTAAGGCGGTGACAGCAGGTGACAAGGTGACCCACACCGCGCTTGAGAGTGATACCGGGCTGATTAAGCTGAGCTATTGGGAAAACGCCGATATTTATGCGCAACTTGTGTCTCTGGCAGCAGGCGGCAGTATTGCGATCAAGGACGGAAAAGCTTATGACTCGATCAAAGAGGCGGAGGATGCAGCGGAAGCAGAAAAGATCACCATTGAAAAACTGCAGAAGCTTGTGGACGATGCCAAGAAGCTGAAAAAAGAGGATTACAGGAAAGGCTGGGATGCATTCCAGATGGCGCTCACCGCGGCGGAGGCGGTGTTGAAGGCAGCGGCTGAAGCAGTAGCTGATCCTGCGAAAACAGCTCCTACAGATGAAGAAATTGAGAAAGCTTATAACGAGCTGAAAGCAGCGATAAACGCATTGGTTCCTAAGGATGCGGTCGATGCTGATGTAAATGTGAGTAAAATTGCCTTGGCGGATGATTTCATCACTGGCGCTGACCTCTCATCCTACATATCGCTTAAGGAGAGCGGCACTGTATTTAAGGATGAAGACGGCAAGCCTCTTTCCGACGCAGCATTTTTCAGATACTTGCGTGAAGGCGGCACGAACTGGGTGCGTATCCGTATCTGGAACAACCCTTACGACAGCAGCGGCAGGGGTTATGGCGGCGGTAACAATGATTTAGAGAAAGCCAAGATCATGGGTAAACTGGCGACGGATGCCGGCATGAAAGTCCTGATCGACTTCCACTACTCGGACTTCTGGGCGGATCCGGCGAAACAGCAGGCGCCCAAGGCATGGAAAACGCTCAGCCTGGCAGAAAAGGAAAACGCGGTTGAATCTTATACATTGGATAGCCTGAATGCGCTCAGAGGCGCTGGTGTCGATGTCGGAATGGTGCAGGTCGGCAACGAGACGAACAATGCAATCTGCGGGGAAAATTCCAGAGAGAATATGGCGAAGATTTTCAACGCGGGAAGCAGGGCGGTAAGAGCATTTGACCCTGATTGTCTTGTGGCGCTGCACTTCACGAATCCCGAAAAAGGCGGATACTACAAGGGATGGGCTACTGATCTGGACAAGTATAAAGTCGATTACGACGTGTTTGCAAGCTCTTACTATCCGTTCTGGCATGGAACAACTTCCAATCTGGAAACCGTTTTGACTGAGATTGCCAGTGAGTATGGCAAGAAGGTTATGGTTGCGGAGACGTCCTGGACGACGAGCTGGGAAGACGGCGACGGACATGAGAATACTGCGCCGAGAACGACGCAGGATCTGGATTACGATATCTCCATGCAGGGGCAGGCGGATGAGATACGTGATGTGATCAATGCTGTAAACAACGTAAACAGCAACAATGTTGGAAAGGAAGGCGTCGGCAGGGCGATCGGCGTATTCTACTGGGAGCCGGCGTGGATCTCCCCGTATTATGTATATGATGAGGATGGCAACGCCGATGAGAAGCTGGTAAAACAGAACCAGGAGGCGTGGGAGAAATATGGCTCCGGCTGGGCATCCAGCTATGCGTCGGAGTACGATCCGGAAGACGCGGGCAAGTGGTACGGCGGTAGTGCGGTGGATAACCAGTCATGGTTTGACTTCGACGGGACGGCGCTTCCCACGGCTAAGATTTACAGTCTGATCAGAACTGGTGCGGTGGCGGAGCTGTCTGTTGCCAGCATCGGCTTTGCGAAAAACAAGAACCCGTTGGAAGTTGGACTGGGCGAGACTTTTGAATATCCGAAGGCTGTGGCAACTTATAATGACGGGACCACGAAAGAGCTGGATGTCAATTGGGTCCGGGAGGAGACTGACTTAGTCAATACGGATAAGGTGGGCGAGTACGTCGTACACGGAACCGTGACAGAAGAGGGCAAAGAATATAAACTGACACTGACCATTAAAGTCATGAGGACATCTTTCAGCAATATTCTGGTGAACCCGGGATTTGAGCAGGATGGCACCGCACATACGGGATGGGAAGTGACAGGACAGGGTATTTCCGCGAACGAAAAGGACTGGAAAGAAAATGTACGCAGCGGCGTTTACGCAATGCATTTCTGGTCAGAGACCGCCACGGATCTGGGGACATTCCAGACTGTGGAGCATCCCGAAGCCGGTACTTACACATTCGGCGGATATATTCAAGGCGACGGTGCGGACACGGAAGATGTGCACTATGCATATGCGGAAGTATATGACAAGGATAATAAACTGAAATCACGCAAACAGGTTTCCTTTACCTTAAGCGGATGGATGAACTGGAGCGAGCCGGAGGTCACGGATATCGCGGTGGAGGACGGAGATTCCCTGAAAGTAGGTGTGGAGATCCATGCGTCCAAAGTGGGCACGAGCGGAATCTGGGGTACCATGGATGATTTCTATCTGTGCGGCGCCCATGACGTATCCATAGCAGAAGGTATTGCGAATGGCAGTGTGGAAACGAGCGTTGTAAAGGCAAACAGTGGTGAGAAAGTGGTCGTGACGGTTACGCCCGAAGAGGGATATTATCTGGATACCATGACCCTTTCCGGTGCGAGCATTACAGCTGAGAACTGTGCGGATATATTTACAAGCGCTAACGGTACGGTGGCGTTCCGGGCGGCGGCAGAGGGTACGACGAATGCGGCAGTGCTCACCTACACGGCGGAGACAGCGGAGGCGAAGACCGATACCTTTACCATGCCCAACGGCAACGTGGTTGTCAGTGCGACATTTAAGAGTGTCTTTGGGGAATCAACAGACAAGATTGCCCTGGACGTGAAGGATGAGACAGGAAAGTATCTGGTGCAGGTGAAAGCGGACGGAGCTATCAATACTGATCCGGCGGGCGAGAAGCCGGTTCCTGCGCAGTTCCATACAGGTAAGAATGTAACACCGACAGTGGAATTGTCCTATAAAGGATATAAGCTGACGACGGCGGATTACACAGTAACCTATGCGAATAACAAGAATATTACCACATCGGAGAGTCAGGCAAAGATCACGCTGACTGCCAAGGGTGACAGGTTCACCGGCACAAGAGAGATTTTGTTTGATATCAAAGAGGATACCAGAAAGGAATTCAGCGCGAAGAAGCTGAAAGTGGTGTTTGAGACTCCGGATAAGGGCGGTATAAAAACAGACAAGGCGGCACAGGCAGTTTACTATCTGGGCAAGGAGAAAGAGATCGAGCCTAAGATAAGTCTGTATGGTATTGCAGATGACATAACAGATACAACTAAGGCAATTTCTCCGGATTTGTATAAAGTTTACTACCAGAACAACAAGAAGATCGGTAAGGCGGCGCTTGTCGTACTCCCGACAGATCAGGCATTGAATGATCCGAACGGTTACAGGGAAGGATCGATCACCGCGAACTTCACGATTGCGAAGTGCCCGGTGAACCAGGAAAATATATTTGTGACCGTTAACGCGGCGGCAAATTATTATACGGGTAAGAAGGTGGAGCCTTCGATCACTGTGAAATATGAGTACACAGAGCAGAATGGCAACAAAAAGACAGTTACGCTGGCAAAGGGAACAGATTACACGATCGCCTGCACGAACAATGTGAACGCGAATGTGTACAAGAACGCAGATGGATCATATGAGCGGATCAACCCGAACAAAGTATCTACGGTCAAGATCACCGGCAAAGGAAACTTTACGGGAACAAGGACAACGGGAGATCTTGTAGGACCCAACAATAAGCCTGGCACAAAGAAGTTTACGTTTGACATCAGGCCGAGAGATCTGGGAGGCCTGGGCGAAGACGCGGTAACAGTGGCGGATCTGGCGGAGAAGACGAGCGCGCAGTCACTGAAGATCACCGTGAAGGACGGCGCTAAGAAAGTGGCCGCGAGCCAGTATGAGATTACGGAGATCAAGCGTACCCATGGTGCGGACGGAAAAGTGCTTGAAAGCGAGGAAATCATATATTCCAGGGAGAAGGGAACCGGTACAGCCAAGGTGAAGGAAGCGGGCGCCTACGCAGTGACAATTGCAGGAAAGTCCAAGTCCAACTACGAGGGAACAGTGACAGAAACCTTCCATGTGGCAGATAAGGATCATCTGATCTCCAATGCGAAGATTACCGTGACGGGCAAGTTCTATTATACTGGCGATCCGATCAGACTGAGCATGAGGACGAAACCGGAAGATGTGAATCCCGAATTAGAGGTGAAAGCCGGTTCGGGCTCGAAGGCCTTCGCTTTGATAGCACAGGATAATAAAGATTCTGATAAAGACGGATACTATGTTGAGTACATGGACCGCAGCAATATCAATGCGGGTAAGGCAGTTATCAAGATCACCGGTACAGGCGCGTATGTGGGAACGAAGACTGCCACGTTCACGATCAACAAGCGCGCGCTTACGATCAGTGGCAATACGATCAGCGGCAATACAATCAGCGAAAAGGAGAAGGGTAAGAGAAGTACTTTTGCGTATGTGAAGCTGTCCAAGAAGAATATTGAGGCGAAACAGGACGGCACATGGACATCTTCGGAAGCGGACAGCGGGCTGCTGATTAACACGGACACCACTGGGAAGACGGAGTACGGTTCTCTGGCAATTCCCTATACGGGATATGAACTGAGCCCGGAACTGAAATTTAACTTCATGAACTGCGATACGGAGAAGATAAAGGAACTGCCGAGCAGTGATTACACGGTTTCCTACAAAATTGGTAAATGGGAGAACGGAGTGGCGCCTGTCACGGCAACAGTCAAAGGCCGGGGCAACTACAGCGGCAGTGTGAAGATTCCGGAGCTGTTCACGGTGACGGCGAGAAAGCTGGATGGACTCAGTATTGATGTTTCGCCCGTGACCTATAATGGCAAGGCATTGAAACCGGCGGTAATTTTCCGTGACAAGGTGACTGGTAAGGTTGTTGACCTGAAGCTCAATACGGCTTACAGTGTAAGCTATAAGAACAACAAGGATATCTTCGGTGTGAGCAGAAAGCAGCCGGTGCTGACCGTCAAGGTGAAAGGCAAGGGATGGGCTTCAGACAGTGAGAAGTCAAGAGTGCTGAACTTTACGATCAACCAGGCGGAGATCATTAAGACGGATGTCGAAGACGTTGTGTTCCAGACTTTCAAGAACAAAACCTTAAAGCCGAAGGTGACCATCAAGGTGAACGGCAGGAAACTGAAGGAAGGCAAAGATTATGAGCTGACGTATGACAAGAACATCAAACGCAGCGGTACGAATACTGCCACGGTTACGATCAAGGGAAAAGGCAATTACTTTACGAGAAAGCCGATTGAGAAAATCTTTGTTATTAAGTAAACAGACAGTATAGAAAGGGGAGCGTCCGGTTTGGGCGCTCCCTTTTTGACCCGGCACAGCCGGCCAGCGGTGTTTATTTTATTTCCTGGTCATCCACGAGGAAGGAATCACCGTCCTCCACGATGCACACCATCGTTTTGCCGGTGTTTAATTCAACTTCATTTCCGGCATCGTCATAGTATCTTGTCGCGCCGTAATCGGAAGATTTTTCCCAGTTCACATGAATACCCTTGCCGTTGGTGAAAAACCAGCCGTCTCTCGTGTTGTCGTGGCAGCGGAACGCCAGGTAGCCTTTGGCGTCGCGCACTTCATAGTAGGTGTTCTGAACAAGGATATTTTTGAAAGTAAGCTGTTTCCCTGTTGCCATGTCCGTATGCGGTCCGTCCGAGGAACCGGATAGATGCTGGAATCTCTCGTAAAGCCCGGTTTCGCCATTGTAGACGAAGTAGCAGTTGGTCACAGGATAAGTGGGTGACATGTCTATCCTGTTTGCCGTGATTGCGTCGCTGTATTGCGAAAGGTCGTTTGGCTGATTTACGGGAGCAAAACGGTAGTGCTGTTCATCAGCGTAGCCGTCGCGCATCTGGGTAGCATAGCCAAGTTTATCCACGTCGGCAAGGACGCCGGCTGCATCGATGAAAGCGTTGTCTGTGGAGTTCTTGGCGCTCTTATCGCGGAAAAAGTTGCTGCTGGTCTTGCCGTCGATGTCGTCCGTGCGTTTGATTACCTCGTCTATGTAGAAGGGACCGCCGAAATGAACGTAGAGAGCGTCCCACTCAAAAGCCCAGTACACATAGTAGTCACGGCAGCTTCTGATGTTGCCGAGCTTGTCGGCATTTTTCCAGTCCTGGATAATCCACATCAGACGGGTAATGCTTCCCTCCACGTTACATTCGTACACAACATCCGCATTGGAAATGCCATATTGGGACGCGGTTTTTGTGTTGGGGGTCATAATGGCGAGAGGCCTTGTGTTGTTGACTGCCTCATCCACCCACTCATTTGTGATGCGGCTGCGCACCATGCCCTCTTCGGGCGGTACATCTTCTTCGGGCGCGGGTTCTTCTGCCTCTTCTGGTGTTTCTTCCTCATCGGGGATATCGTCGATTATCTGTTCCACGACAGGCGCTTCAACCTTCGGTTTTTCTTCCTTCTCTTTACCGCAGCCGGTAAGAAACAAGGCGGAAGACAGAGCGACGAGAAGTAAAACTTGTAATCTTTTCATGTTTCGTGTAAATCCTCCTTATCATAGTGCAGATTTTGCCAACGCGTACATTTTATCACAACGGACAGGGCGAGTCACTACAAAAAATCTTAAAATATCCACATTTTTTACGAAATTTGGAAGGTGTTATGGGATGCGCAGGCGCAAAAAAGATATAGTTGACAAACATACTGGTGGTATGTTAATGTACATACATACTACTAGTATGTATGGGCGGGGGGAGGAATGAGGTATGGCAAGAAATAAGTATCCCGAAGAAACAGTCAATCTGATACTGGATGTTGCGGGACGTCTGTTTATGGAGAAGGGTTACGAGCATACGTCTATTCAGGATATCATAGACAATCTTGGCGGGCTGAGCAAGGGTGCAATCTATCATCACTTTAAGTCGAAAGAGGAAATTCTGGATGCGGTTACGGACAGGATCATGGAGGAGTCAAATCGGAAGCTTGCGGGCACCCTGGAACGCAGGGATCTGAATGGCATAGAGAAGCTGAGAACATTGTTTAAGTCTTCCCTGTGCCGCCCTGCGCAGGATGAGATATTTCAGGTGGCGCCCGGCTTTTACAATAATCCGCGGCTCCTTGCCAGTCTTTTGTATGAAACCATAGAACTGACAGCGCCGGAATATATCCTGCCAATCATTATGGAAGGCATTGCCGACGGCTCCATCGTCGCAGAGCATCCGAAGCAGCTTGCGGAACTGATTTCGCTTGTGGCAAATGTCTGGATCAATCCGATGATATTTGATAATTCTGTGGAGGAAACCTATTATAAGTTTCTGGTGTTTGACCAGATGCTGAAGGGCATGGGGCTGGATATCGTAGATGAGGAAATGATAGCGAGAATGCGCGAACTGACCGCAATATATCAGGAACGTAAATAATATAGAAAATGTTTCTGTCCTGAAAAACGGGCAGAATATTTTTAAATAAATACATACCGACAGTGGGTATTAAAAGGAGGATGAAAGAATGAAACAAAAATTATTTTCCAGGGATTTCACATTGGTTGTGATCGGGCAGATCATTTCCCTGTTCGGCAATGCGGCGTTGCGGTTTGCCCTGCCGTTGTATCTTTTAAACCAGACCGGGTCGTCTGCGCTTTACGGTACCGTGATGGCGTGCGCATTTATCCCGTCAATCCTGCTTTCGCCGGTGGGCGGCATGGTTGCGGACCGGGTGAATAAAAGGAATGTCATGGTTATACTGGATTTTTTTACGGCGGCGCTGGTGCTGGTATTCTGTCTCCTGATGGATGGGGCTGATCTTGTAATGCTGCTGACTGCCACGCTGATGATTCTGTACGGTATCGCGGGCGCCTATCAGCCGTCCGTGCAGGCGTCCATTCCTGTGCTTGTGGGGGCGGACCGTATGATGGAGGCAAATTCCATTGTCAATATGATCAGTTCTTTTTCGGCTCTGCTTGGTCCGGTACTTGGCGGAATTGTGTACAGCGCGTACGGGCTCAAGCCTGTGCTTCTGGTCTGTACTTTGTGCTTTGTTTTCTCGGCGGTCATGGAAATTTTTATTCGGATTCCTTTTGAGAAACAGGTTTCGGAGGGCAGTATCTGGCAGACAGTCCGGTCGGATTTCGGGCAGAGCGTCCGCTTTATACGCAGAGATATGCCTGTGATTGGGAAGGCGGTTCTGGCGGTCTGCGGGATTAATCTGTTCTTATCTTCCATGATTATGGTAGCGCTGCCCTACCTGGTGACGGAGGTGATTGATCTGGACGCAGCGCAGGCGAACCGGCTTTACGGATTTGCGCAAGGGATTCTCGCCGCTGGCGGGCTTGCAGGCGGCATCTGCGCGGGTGTTTTTGCCAAAAAGCTCTCCATCAGAAAGTCGGGCGTGCTGATCGTGACTGCCGCGTTGAGCATGTTTCCCATTGCCGTGTCGTTAGCTGTGTTTTCGTCCGGCGTGGTAAACTATGTGATTCTGACGGCAGGCTGCTTTGTGGTTATGACATGCTGTACCGTTTTTACCATACAGATGATGACGTTTTTCCAGACGGTGACGCCGCCCCATCTTCTGGGAAAGGTGATCGCGGTTATCATTACCGTGGCGATGTGCGCCCAGCCGCTTGGCAATGCCATGTACGGTGTTTTGTTTGAATTCTGCAAGGGGTTTGAGTATGCCGTGGTTTTATTTGCGGGAGTGGTGTCTCTTGGGATTGCGGTAGTGCTGCGGGGGATCTTTAAAGGCTTTTCGTTATCTTTATAAGAATTTCATTGTGTGAATGTTGAAAGATAGCGTATAATATAAATAAAATTTTTCTATGTAAAAGGCAGGATGATGAGAGCCCTAAATTTTTTATAGATAGGATAAGGCGTTTTAATCTGGGGGCAAAAAGCGCAGCATATGGAAAATTTTTTTGTATGTCAGATTTTTTATGTGTTAGAATATAAGACATGAATCCAGTTGTAGACGACTGGCAGAAAACTGGGAAAGGGCGAAAGAAACATGAAGAAAATAATTGTGACCGGCTGCAACGGGCAGCTTGGACGGGCCGTCAATCTGGAATACGCAGGCAGCACGGAATATGAACTGGTCAACACGGATGTGGGAGAACTGGACATCACGAAGATCGATGAGGTGATGAAATTCGCGCGGGAAATCAATCCTTACGCGATTATCAACTGTGCCGCCTACACAGCGGTGGAGGCATGTGAGAAAGAGGAAGATCTCGCTTTCCGGATCAACGCCGTCGGCGCACGCAACTTAAGTATAGCGGCTAACGAGACGGGTGCGAAGCTGATGCATATTTCCACAGATTATGTGTTTGACGGAAACGGAACGAGACCTTATAAGGAAACCGATCCGGTCGGTCCGCAGGGCGCATACGGCAGGACGAAACTGGCGGGGGAGGAATTCGTGAAGGAATTCAGCGACAGGCATTTCATCCTGCGCACGGCATGGCTATACGGGGACGGGAAGAATTTTGTAAAGACGATGCTGCGGCTCTCCGAGACAAACGATAAGGTGAGGGTGGTACGGGATCAGGTAGGTTCTCCCACCAGCGCCAGGGAACTTGCGAAGGCTATTGTCTATCTGCTGCCCACAGAAAATTACGGATTGTTTCATGCCACCTGCGAAGGGGATTGCAGCTGGGCGCAGTTTACAGAGGAGATTTTCCGTCTGGCGGGGAAAAAGACTGTGGTGGAAGCGATTACCTCGGAAGAGTATGGCGCGGCGGTGAAGCGTCCGGCTTACTCCATTTTGGAAAATTATATGTTTAAAATGACGACAGACTTTATGTTTGCGGACTGGCACGACGCGATTGCGGAGTATCTTGGACAATGATGCGAGTAGCGGAATGCGGTTTTTGACAGCCGGCGATTTTTGTGCGAGAATGTTTACGATGACAATGAGCAGTGTGAAGACGGAAGGAGAATTAGGAAGGTAAGGTAAGAAAATATGCAGAAAACAGCACTAATTACAGGAATTACAGGACAGGACGGCTCTTATCTGGCGGAGTTTCTGCTGGAGAAGGGATATGAGGTGCACGGTCTGGTCCGCAGGCACAGTATTGCCAATACGGGAAGGATTGATCATCTGATTGCCTCTGATTATCATAAGGTAAAATTTTTTCTGCACTATGCGGATACTACGGATTCCAGCAATCTTATGCGGCTGATCGCGGAGATTCGTCCCACCGAAGTTTATAACCTGGCGGCACAGTCCCATGTGGGCGTTTCCTTTGAGGTCCCCGAGTACACGGCGGAGGCTACTGGCGTAAGCACGCTGAAACTCTTGGAGGCGATTCGTGTAAACGGCGGGACATGCAGATATTATCAGGCTTCCACATCAGAACTTTTCGGGGGAATCCCGGAGACGGCGCCCCAGAGTGAGAAGACGCCTTTTTACCCGAAGAGTCCTTACGGCGCGGCGAAGCTCTATTCGTACTGGATAACAGTAAATTACAGAGAGTCTTACAACATGTTTGCCTGCAACGGTATATTATTTAACCACGAGTCGCCAAGACGCGGAGAGAATTTTGTGACGAGAAAGATCACGCTGGCTATTGCGAATATAATTGCGGGCAAACAGGAGAAGCTGTCTCTGGGCAATATGAACGCGAAAAGAGACTGGGGATTTGCGGGCGACTATATAGAGGGCATGTGGCTGATGCTGCAGCAGGACAAGCCCGACGATTATGTGCTTGCCACCAACGAGACGCACACGGTAAGGGAGTTCGTGGAGGCGGCGTTTGGTGAACTTGGCATTCAGCTCCGCTGGGAGGGAACCGGCGTGAACGAGAAGGGCTATGACACAAAGAGCGGCCGTCTGCTCGTCGACGTGAATCCCGAATTTTACCGCCCGGCGGAAGTGGAGTTTTTGTGGGGCAACTGTGAGAAAGCGGAGAAGGAGCTTGGCTGGAGACGCAAAGTGGACTTTAAAGGGCTGGTATCCATGATGATGGATGCGGACTTAAAGGAAATCGCGGGAATGAGCTGCGGGGAGTACAAAGCGCAGGGCGAAAACTGACGGGTTGTCTGCTGCGTTCAAGGATATGCCGGAAGCAACCGGCGGGTCGGAATGCATGGGACAGAAGAGAAAGATAGAGGAAACGTATATCAGAAATGTTGTCGGTAATTTTGATCTGGCTCTACATGGGTATAACTACATTTATCATCGGATATGGTGTGCTGCGTGTAATCACGCGGCACCTTCCTTATTATGCACATGTCTGTACGGGGAATACGGACGCTGACAAGGTGTGCAGGCGGCGCGGGGGCAGGGAAAGCAAACATTTCTGCCCGATGATTCGGACCTGGGATGCGTATTTTATGTGCGGCCTTGTCAGTGTGACGGTTTATGCGCAGTTTTTCAGCCTGTTTTCTGGTGTGGGACTTGCGGCAAATGTGATTTTGTGTGTTCTCTGCGCATTGACTGTTGCGGTCAACAAGAGGGTGTTTGCGGAAACGGTCCGGCGGCTTGTGTTTTTCGAGGCGGAAACGTTCACTGGAGGAGACCGGAAAGGCAGCCGTATGCCGGATCACGGGGAGCAGAATGGCTCGAGGGTTTTTCGGTTCTGCGCAGTCTTTGGCCTGTTTCTCTTATTCGCCTATGGCACCTCCCGCGGCATCATTCATTATGATACGGGGCTTTACCATGCCCAGAGCATTCGCTGGATGGAAGAGTACGGCGTGGTGAAGGGGCTGGGCAATCTGCATTGCAGACTGGCATACAACAGTTCTTCCTTTGCCCTTTCTGCGCTATACAGTATGGCCTTTCTGGGTGGACAGTCCTATCACTGCGCGGCGGGATGGCTTGCGTTTCTGCTGTCGGTGGTCTGTCTGCGGATGAGGAAGTCCCTGCGTGCCGGGCGGCTTCGGGCGAGTGATTTTGCCAGAGTGATGTGCGTGTATTATCTGGTGAATATTTTTGATGAAATGATTTCCCCGGCTTCGGATTATTTTATGGTGCTTGTGGCATTTTATATGGTGATAAAGTGGCTGGATCTTTCGGAAAGCGGGGAGCGGACGATTCTCCCCTATGGGCTTTTGTGTGTGCTGGGCGTGTTCCTGATGACGGTGAAGCTGTCGGCGGCACTGATTCTTCTGCTCACGATTTATCCGGCGTGTCGTCTGATAGGGGAGAAAAGGTGGGGAGAGACAGGGGTTTATCTGGGCCTGGGGATTTTGACGGCGCTGCCCTTCTTTATTCGCAATGTGGTGATTTCGGGGTGGCTTGTCTATCCTTTCACACAGATAGACCTGTTTGACGTGGTCTGGAAAATGCCAAAAGGGCTGGCGGATTATGACGCCAGGGAAATACAGGTCTGGGGCAGGGGCTACACGGACGTGGCACAGTTCGACATGCCCATGCGGCAGTGGCTGCCCGGGTGGTTTCGGACACTGGCGGGGAGCGACAGGGCTCTCGTGCTGGCGGCGGCGGTGGCAGTTTTCGCTTTACTGGTGGAGGCAGCGTATCTGACGTGGAGATGGTTCAGAGGACGACGTGCGGCAACAGAGGGACGTCCGGCGGTTTCAGATGCGGCAGTGGTGCGGGAAGGTATGATATCCCCCGCTCTTTTCACGGCGCAGGCGACCGTGGCAGGTTCTTTTCTCTTCTGGCTGTGCACTTCGCCGCTGATCCGCTACGGCTGTGTATGGGTGTACCTGACGGCGGCTGTGGTGTTTGGGGGACTTTACGAGGCGGTGATGCGTCCTGTGACGGGAGCGGGGAGAAGTGAGGATGCCTTCCGGGTACGGGGCAGCGCGGGAACGCAGGGTGATCCGCATGGAAACGGCGGAGGATGGCGGACTGCAATGGAACGGGCAGCCTCTGTCTTCGTAGTTTTGCTCCTTCTCTATAAGGGATTTGCGCTGGCGCGGGAAACTGCCGGTTCCTATGGGAATGATTACTGGCTTGTCCAGAAAGATTATGAAAATTATGAGACACGGTCATACGAGATTGATGGCGTTACTTTTTATTGTCCGATTGTGGGTGACCAGGTGGGATATAAGAGTTTCCCGTCCTCGCCGTCTGAGGCGGATATTGCGTTTCTGGGCACAGGAATCGGGGACGGGTTTTGCGCGGCGGACATGCAGGGGCTAAGAAGTGAAGAACAGCGGTGACGGCGGGTTTGCGGCGGTGGCCATTCCCTTGTAAAAGGGATTGTACTGTGATAGACTGATAGAAGTTAGGAGGACGGCGTAATGAATAAGACAGATAAAATTTATGTGGCAGGACACAGGGGACTGGTGGGCAGTGCAATTGTGCGGTCCCTGCAGGCAAAGGGATATGAAAATGTCATTGGCAGGACGCACAGGGAGCTTGACTTAACAAGTCAACAGGAAGTGCGGGATTTCTTTGAAAAGGAGCGTCCTGACGTGGTAGTGCTGGCGGCGGCCAAGGTAGGCGGCATCAATGCAAATAACACGGCGCCTGCGGAGTTTGCCTACGAGAATATGCAGATCCAGTGCAATGTCATTCATTGCTGCCATGAATACCAGGTGAAGAAGCTTCTTTTTCTGGGAAGCACCTGTATCTATCCAAGACTGGCGCCCCAGCCGATTCCGGAAGATGCATTGCTGACGGGTCCGTTGGAGGAAACAAACGAGGCGTATGCCATCGCCAAGATCGCCGGGCTTGAAATGTGCAAGTTTTATAAACGGCAGTACGGGGACGATTTCATAAGCTGTATGCCCACGAATCTGTACGGCCCATACGATAATTATGATCTGGAAGGTTCCCATGTCATGCCGGCGATGATCAGAAAGTTTCATGAGGCAAAGGTGAAAGGTGAGCCTATGGTCACATTGTGGGGTACTGGCACACCGCTCCGGGAATTTTTGTATGTGGATGACATGGCAGACGCCTGCGTATTCCTGTTGGAGAATTACAGTGGGGAGCAGCATGTCAATATCGGTACGGGCAAGGAGGTTACGATCAAAGAGCTGGCTGACACGGTGAAGAAGGCAGTGGAGTATAAGGGACAAATTGTCTGGGATCAGACGATGCCGGACGGCACGCCCAGGAAACTCACGGATGTGACGAAGCTGCAAGGGCTCGGCTGGCAGCATAAAGTAGAACTTGAGGAAGGCGTACGGCTTGCTTACGAGTGGTTTAGGGAAAATGTAAACGAGGCGAGACTGTAGGATGTTTTTTACTGGAAAGTAATTTTTTGCGCGAAATTTAAAACCTTGAAACTGCCTTTTCGTGCAAAAATATTCCTCTGCGCGATAAATTACCGTTTACAGCGCGATGCATTTTTGATATGATTGTCGAAAGAAACAATTAACTACATTCGTCGAATCGTATCAATATTTGCAAAGGAGTAAGAGGGGAATGGCACAACAGAATATGATAAGTCCGAGAGAGCTTGAGAAAACAATCTCTGATTTTATGTTGGAACTCGGGATACCGGCACATCTGCGTGGCTACCAGTTTTTGCGGAGTGCGGTGGAAATGTGTGTGGAGGACATGGAACTGGTGGGGAGCGTGACAAAGCTGCTTTATCCGGATCTGGCGAAGATGTACCAGACCACGGACACGAAGATCGAGCGCGCGATCCGCAATGCGATTGAGGTATCGTGGGACAGGGGAAACAGTGATCTCTTTGAGGAACTGTTCGGTTACAGCAATACACTGGAGTATACCAGACCGACGAACAGTGAATATATCGCCGTTGTGGCGGATTATATACGCCTGAAAAACAAGTTGATATAAGTGAAATGGGAAAACAGGCCGGGTTTGCGGGCCAGGCCTGTTCCACGCTGGTTTTGGGAAGAGACACGTCTCTTCCTTTTTTTATGTAAATATGATACACTTATATCGGTATGCATGAAAGGAGAGTATTATGAAGTTACTCAGCGTCATTGTACCCTGTTACAACGAAGAGGAGAATATCAGGGATTTTTATGATGAGCTATGCAAAAATAAAGATTTTTTTTGCGAGAAGCAGATAGCGCTCGAAATTATATATGTGGATGACGGATCCCGGGATCAGACGGTCTCTGAGGTTAAGAAGCTCCATGAGGTGGACGGGCGGGTGCGCCTTGTTTCCTTTTCACGCAATTTCGGCAAGGAGGCTGCAATCTATGCCGGTCTGCAGAAATGCAGCGGCGATCTGGCTGTACTGATGGATGCGGATCTGCAGGATCCGCCCTCTCTTCTGCCGGAGATGTACTCTTACATTGAGCAGGGGTATGACTCGGTGGCGACCAGACGTGTGACCAGAAAGGGAGAACCGGCTATCCGTTCTTTTTTTGCCAGGATGTTTTACAGACTTATGAATAGAATATCCAAAACGGAGATTGTGGACGGCGCCAGGGATTACCGGCTGATGACCAGACCGGTAGTGGATGCAATTTTGTCTATGTCGGAGTATAACCGCTTTACCAAGGGTATTTTCGGCTGGGTAGGCTATGAGACCAAATGGCTGGAGTACGAAAATGTGGAACGCAAAAAAGGCGAGACGAAATGGTCGTTCTGGAAGCTTTTCCTGTACTCCCTCGAGGGTATTATGGCTTTTTCCACGGTTCCGCTGACAATTGCGTCCGTGGTGGGCGTGTTCTTCTGTCTGCTTGCTTTTGTCATGATTATTGTGACGATAGTGCGCAAACTATTGTTTGGCGATCCGACTTCCGGCTGGCCTTCCCTGGTCTGCATTATTATGATGGTCAGTGGCGTGCAGTTGTTTTGCCTGGGGATTGTCGGGCAATACTTATCAAAGACTTATATGGAAGTGAAGAGGAGACCGATCTATCTGGTCAGGGAAGAGATCGGGGGACAGGAACTTGAAGGATAAAGTGGACGGGCTGGTCAGTATTATCGTGCCGGTGTACCGGGCGGCAGCCTATATCGCGGATACGATTGAGATGGTGTTTTCGCAGACATACGGCAGATGGGAGCTTCTGTTAGTGGACGACTGCTCAGGGGATGGAAGCGTGGAGGCAGTTGAAGAGGCGCTCTGTGCATACGGGCATCATCCGTCGGACGCCGTATTGGAACATGTAAAGCATATTGAGGAGTATCTGTGCGGGGACGGGAAAAAGGTGTTCCTCATCTGCAAGAATAAAAATGAGGGCGCCGCGGCGGCGCGCAATACAGGCATGGATCTGGCGGGCGGACGGTATATCGCCTTTCTTGACGCGGACGATATCTGGGTTCCGGACAAGCTTAGAAAACAACTTTCCTTTATGAGGGAAAAAGGGGCCGGGGTTGCGTTTTCCGCCTATGAGTTTGGCGACGAGGAGGCAAGACCCACCGGCAGGGTGGTGCATGTGCCCGGGACGCTGACTTATAAAAAGGCGCTGTCCCGCACGATTATTTTTACAACCACCGTTGTGATTGACCGGAGTATTGTCCCGGATGAACTGATCCGGATGCCGCAGGTGGAGAGCGAGGATACGGCGACATGGTGGCAGATTCTGCGCGCCGGGCATACGGCGTACGGGCTTGACGAGGTGCTTGCGGTTTACAGGAGACCGGCAAAGTCTCTGTCATCTAATAAACTTAAGGCGGTGAAACGGATCTGGAATCTGTACCGCAGACAGGAGAAACTCTCTGTTTTTGCCAGCGCGTTCTATTTTGTGTTCTGGGCGTACAGAGCGACAATGAGGCGGATATAAGACCATGAGAAAAGTGGAAACCTTAAAAAGACTGATTATTTTACAACTTTCTTTTATCGGGCTGATTTTCCAGACGGCGGTCTATGCGTACTTCTGGCTGACGACGTATTACCCGTTTTTGAGAACGCACAGAAATTTTCGGTTTTATTTCAAGGGGCACGTACTGATCCTTCTGATCTATTTTGTGCTGCTGTTTTTCTTCGCGAATACATACGGCGCGTTGAAGATCGGTTATCTGAAACCCGTAGATGTATTCATTTCGGAACTGTTTTCCCTGTTCATTGTCAATGTGATTTCCTACTTTCAGATTTCCCTGATGGCAAACTGGGTGGTGGATGTGCGACCCATTGTCTGGACGATGCTGCTGCAGACGGCGCTGGCGGGATTCTGGGTGGTTTTCTGCAATGCCTGCTACTATAAGGCGTTCCCGCCCAGAGAGATTCTGATTGTACACGGGGAACGGCCTATTGATGATATCGTAAGAAAATTTGGTACGAGGAAGGACAAGTATCAGATCAGGAAATGTGTGAATATTTCCAAGGGCATGGAGGCGGTGAAAGGGGAGATCGGAAAAGGTTATGGTGCGGTGGTATTGTGGGATATTTCCGCGGTAGACCGGAACATTTTGTTAAAATACTGCTACAGTCTGTCGGTGCGTGTGTATACAATGCCGAAGATATCTGATGTGCTTATCAAAGGCGCGGATCAGCTTCACTTATTTGACACGCCTATTTATCTGACGAGGGAGTATTCCCTTAAAGTGGAGCAGCGGGTGGCGAAGCGGCTGATTGATCTGGTGTGCTCGATACTGCTTCTGGTGATTGCATCCCCCTTTATGCTGATCACGGCTGCAGCGATCAAATTATATGACGGCGGTCCTGTTTTGTACAAGCAGATCCGCTGTACCCGGGACAGAAAGGAATTTTATATTTTAAAATTCCGCAGTATGCGGGTGGATGCGGAGAAAGACGGGGTGGCAAGGCTGGCGTCTAAAAATGATTCCCGCATCACACCGGTCGGAAAGTTTATCCGCGCGACGAGAATCGACGAGCTGCCGCAGCTTTTTAACATTTTTAAGGGGGAGATGTCCTTTATCGGACCACGCCCCGAAAGGCCCGAAATTATCGACCAGTATATGGAGGAGATGCCGGAGTTTGCCTTCCGCATGAAAGTGAAGGCAGGGCTTGCGGGCTATGCGCAGGTTTACGGGAAGTACAATACGACGCCATACGATAAACTGAAGCTGGATCTGACTTATATCGAACAATATTCCGTGTGGCTGGATCTGAAGCTGATGCTGCTGACGTTAAAGATTCTGATTAAGCCGGAGAGTACGGAGGGGGTTGAGGAGAGCCAGACGACGGCACTGAAGTAAAGAGCGGCGCGCGGATGGCAGGCTGCTGGCTGCGTTTACAGAGCAGCCGCCGGGTGTAAATATAGAGTGGAAGGATTTACGCTATGAAAGATAGTCACTATGCTGATGATGGCATGGATTTGAGAAAATATATGCTGTGTCTGCTGGGGAAACTGCCACTTGTGCTGGGGGCGGTGGCTGGCGGCGCCCTGCTTGGCATAATCGTGTATACGGCTGTGCGGATGGTGCCGGAATCGGAGCGGGAGTATACGGCTTACGCGAAGGTGTATCTGGATTTTGCGGCGGACGAGACGGGGGAAGTGTATCAGGCTTACAACGGGTATACGTGGAACGATCTGATGGCGGCGGACCCGATCATGGAACTGACGCTTGGCAATCTCCCCGCGGATTATACGCGGGAGGAGACGGAGGAGGCAATCAAAGCGGAGATTCTCTCGGATATCCGTCTTTTGACGATTACGGTTACGACACACAGGCCGGAGCGCACGGACGAGGTTCTCTCGGCGGCGGTGCGGGCGCTTGAAACATATGGCGGGCAGGCGAAGGAATTTATCCGGATCCATGCGATTCAGAAGACAGAATCGAAACTTGTGGTGGCGGACAGAAGGACAGCGCAGGCGGTGTTTGTCGGTGCATTTCTGGGGCTGTTTATCGGTCTTTTGGGATTCTCACTTTATTATGTGATGGACGACCGCATTTTTGTGGCGGGTGATGTCAAAAAGGTGACAGATATGTCATTTATTGGCTATGCTTCGGGAGCGGAAACGCTTAAGCAGGATTATGAAAACAATCTTGCCTATGTCCGGGAGAAGATGGGGGATATCCGGATCTGTGAACTGGATGGGAATGTGCTTTTTTCCGAGGAAGCGTTCCGGGATATGCGTAAGGCGGGAGGCGTGGTACTGTCTTTGCCTTTCGGAAAGGTACATGGCGCTTTTGTGTCATATGTGATTGAACAGTTAGAGGTGCAGGACTGTGCGCTGTGCGGAGTGGCGGTCCGGGATTGTGATATGCGGTTTCTGCGGAGATATTACGGGAACGTATTTCTTACACGGGGAGACAGGAAAGGATTGTAGATAGTGTCGCGGCGTGAAAGGATAGCGGGGAAACGGACAGCCGCCGGAGAAAAGGGATTACAGGATTGCAGAGCGGGAGATTTTCAGAAAAGAGATTGGAGACGCGATGAAATTGGAAGTTTTGGTTTCTGCGGTGAATAAGGATGCCGCAGCGCTTATCTCAAAAATGCATATCGTTACGGACGCGGTGCTTGTAAACCAATGTGACTGTTATGCCTATGAGACGATTGCGGTGCAGGGCGGGCGTGTGAAGTGCTTTTCCATGCCGGAGCGTGGCGTGGGATTAAGCCGGAATACCGCGCTTTTACACGCGTCGGATGATACGGTGCTCTTTTCTGATGAGGATATTGTATTAAAGCCGGATTATGTGGAGAAGATTCGCAGAGCTTACGAGTCGCTTCCCGACGCGGATTTGATTCTCTTCAACGTGGAGGTCGCCGCTTCCCGCAGAACTTACTGGAACCGGGAGATCCGCAGGATTACTTATCGCAATTACGGCAGATATCCGGCTTATAGTATTTCAGCCAGGCTAAATGCGCTGCGAAGGGCGAATGTGCACTATTCGCTGCTTTTTGGCGGCGGCGCAAAGTACAGCAACGGGGAGGACAGCCTGTTTTTGCGGGACTGCCTGAAGGCGGGGCTTCGGATTTACGCACATACCGCGTGTATCGGCAGGGAGCAGGAGCGGGAATCCACATGGTTTTCAGGGTATCATGAAAGGTTTTTCCGGGACAGGGGCGTGCTCTATCACTATCTCTACGGGAAGCTGGCGCTGCCGCTTTCCCTGCGTTTTTTGTGGGTGCACAGGAAAACCATGTGCCGGGAAATTCCGGTTTGCAAAGCGTTTCGCATGATGTGCGCAGGCGTGCGGGAGGCGCGCGGCAGATGATTTTATATATCACGGTTGCGGTTGTCACAGCGCTTCTTGCAAGTCTGGTGAACAACCGTCCGACAAGACAATCCCATACGCTTACAAGACAGCAGCTTTATAACCGCGTCAGTCTGACGGCCATATTTCTGATTCTGTTTTTGCTCTCTGCGTGCAGGCTCAATGTGGGCAACGATTACGCAAAGTATGTGGAGTTCATGCATCTGGTCAACTGTGACGCTTACGTGCCAACGGAGATCGGATTCAATCTGTTAGTGAAACTGATTTATGGCCTGTCGGGTTATGAAAACTTTCTGCTGGTATTTGCATTCTATTCCTTTGTGACCGTGTTGTTTTTCCTGCTTGCCATGTATGAGCAGAGCGATGAGTTTGGGCTGACTTTTTTCCTCTTTATGACGCTGGGCTATTATTTTCAGACATTCAGCACGGTGCGCTATTATCTGGCGCTTGCGCTTGCGCTCTACTCCATGAAGTTTGTACTGCGCAGGCAGTGGGGCAGATTTGTGGTTCTGGTGGCTTTGGGCGCGACGTTCCACAAGTCGCTTCTGGTCGTGATTCCGCTCTATTTTCTGGCGTCCCTGTCATGGAAAAAATGGCAGCTTGCCATGGCGGCCGCTTTTTGTACCACCTTTCTGTTTTTGCAGGATTTTTATTTAAAGCTGGTGGTATTTCTGTACCCGACTTATGAGGATACGGAGTATCTGGAAGGCGGTACAAGCTACATCAGTATTCTGCGCTGTGTGGCGGTTCTGGCTTTTGCGGGGATTGTGTATCTGATGCGATGCAGGGAAAACAGCGACAGAAATTACATGAATGCCCAGAAAGTGGGCAAAAGATTTGAAAAAAATACAAAAACCGACGGGAATGGAACAGGAATAATTGGCGAAAAAAGAGATACAAATATAGAGGAAGAGAAGACGTGGAACCGGCGGTTCTGGTTTTACACTTATCTGAATTCGGGAGCGCTTGTTCTCTATGTGTTCTGCTCCTTTCTGCCCATTATTTCGCGGATTGGATATTATCTGATGGTGAGCCAGATTCTGTTTCTGCCCATGCTTTTAAAAGCAGTGCCGGATAAAAAATGGCGTCGGCTTTTCCGGGTGGGGATTCTTCTGGCGGCGGTGTTGTACTTCGCCATGTACCTGAAAAAGGGAGCCAATGACGGCGTGCTGATTCTGCCCTACAAGACATTTTTCTTCCATGAGATGGTGGACATATTGTCAGATGTGACGTAAGCAGGGAGCCGTGGGGATTCAGGACATGCAGTTTGTGAAAGCTTGTTTTTGGCAAAATGTTACGATATAAATCTTACAGAAAGAAAGCCGGCTTTTGAACGAGTGGCTGGGGCCGGAGCCCGAACGAAGAGCCGGTTGGGGTGTGCGCGACCTAAGGAAGCATCGAAGCTGCGTTTTTGCGAAAAAGCATGGCTAAAAATAATACGGAGACAAAAGAAATGACATTCAGCATCATAGTCGTCTGTTATAATGCGGGCGAAAAACTGGAGAAAACGATTGCGAGTGTCCGCAGGCAGACAGAAGACGATTACGAAATTATCGTGCAGGACGGGCTTTCTGCGGACGGCTCGGTGGAGCGACTGTCCGCCGGGGGCGATTTAAAACTTTTCCGCGAGTGTGACGAGGGTATTTATGATGCCATGAACCGGGCGGTTTCCCACGCAGCGGGGAAGTATCTGTTTTTCCTGAACTGCGGCGACTACTTTGCGGATGAAGAGGTGCTTGCAAGGGTTAAGCATGAAATCGAAGAGCGTGGAAATGTGGTGGCTTCCGGGACGGAACCGGGAAAGCGTAAGAGCGGGAAAATGGCAGCAGGCAGCCACGGAAATGAAAAGAAACGGCCCCGTCCGGCGATTTTTTACGGCAATATCATGGAACGGGCAACGGGCGCGCATGTAATGTCAAATCCCGTGATTGACGATTTTGCCTGTTACCGCAATGTACCCTGTCATCAGGCCTGTTTTTATGACAGACGGCTCCTTACGAAGCGGGGCTTTCGGACATGCTACAGAGTCCGTGCGGATTACGAGCATTTTCTGTGGTGCTATTACAGGGCGCGGGCAACTATGATTTACATGCCTCTGACTGTGGCATCCTACGAGGGAGAAGGTTTTTCGGAAAACCAAGAAAACAGGAAACGTTCTGCTGCGGAACACGCGCATATTGTAAAAAAATATATGAGCTGCGGGCAGATCTTTAAGTACAGACTGTTTCTGCTTTTGACGCTTGCGCCGCTTCGGACTTATCTGGCGACCCATGAAGCGACAGCAGGTGTCTACCAGAAAATAAAGGCGGGATTTTACAGAGAAACACAGGGCGGAAGGCAGATATGAGCGTTTCGCCGTGATAAACACTGGAATGAGAAGGGGTTCTTAGCATTGAAGGCTTTGGAATGGAGGTACGAATGAAAGTTTTATGGGTGTGTAATATCATGCTTCCGGCGATTGCAAAAAGGTTGAATCTTCCCTGCAGCAACAGGGAGGGGTGGCTTTCCGGACTGCTTGACCGGGTGGTGATGGAGCAGGAGAGGAACCGGATTGAGCTGGGCATTGCGTTTCCGGTGGAAGAATCGTTGGGAAATTTTGACCGGATGATGCCGCTGGGGGAGAGCATTTCCTGTCATTGTTATGGTTTTGTGGAGGATCTGACGGCGCCGGAGCACTATGATTCTGATCTGGAAAAGCATTTTGAGCTTATTATCAATGACTTTCAGCCGGATATTCTGCATGTGTTCGGCACCGAATTTCCCCACGCGCTGGCGTCGATTAAAGTCTTTGACCGACCGGAGAGGACGCTGATTGGCATTCAGGGGCTGGTTTCCGCGATTGCGAAGGTGTATATGGCGGATCTGCCTGTGAAGGTACAAAGACAGAGCACATTCCGTGACCGTGTCAGAAAGGACAGTATCCGGCGGCAGCAGAAGAAGTTTGAAAAGCGTGGCGAGTATGAAATTGAGGCCATCAAGAGAACAGGGCATATCGCGGGACGGACGGATTTTGACCGGGCGGAGACTTCAAAAATTAATCCGGACGCTGTCTATCACTTTCTGAATGAGACTTTGCGCGGCGTGTTTTACCGCGACAGGTGGAGTAAATACAACTGCCAGACCCATCGTATTTTCTTAAGCCAGGGTGATTATCCGCTGAAAGGGTTCCACTATCTGTTACAGGCGATGCCTAAAATTCTGGAGCAGTTTCCGGATGCGGAGGTCTACGTGGCGGGAGCGGATATTCTGAAGGCAGAGACGTGGAAGGATGCGTTAAAACTGCCCGCATATGGTAAATATCTCAAAAAACTGATCCGTGAAAATAATCTGGAAGAAAAGATCAACATGCTTGGACGGATTGACGCGGAGGAGATGAAAAAGCAGTATCTGAGCTGTCAGGTTTTCGTCTGCCCGTCGGTTCTTGAAAATTCTCCCAATTCCGTGGGGGAGGCAATGCTTCTGGGCGTGCCCTGTGTGGCGGCAAATGTGGGCGGCATACATAATATTCTGACGGACGGCGGGGACGGATTTCTCTACCCGCCCGGGGATGTGGACGCGCTGGCTGACAGCATTATCGAAGTGTTCACGAAGGAGGCCATTGTGGACAGACTCTCCGACAATGCCAGAAAACATGCCCGTGTCAACCACGACGCGGATCAGAATTATTACCGTCTGATGCATATTTACAGGGAGATGCTGGAATAAAGTGAGAAGTACTTCAAAAACTTCGCAGCAGAGGCTGCTTCGTTAAGAAATACTAAGTCTCACTCGGGAGAATGCCTGAAAAGCGGTATTCTCCGAGGAGGAGGTGGTAACATGACATTCACATTTGTGTCAAACTACATCAACCATCATCAGCTCCCATTCTGCGAGGCGCTGTATAAGCGGCTGGGGAAGGGGTTTGTATTCATCCAGACCATGCCCATGGAGGCGGAGCGCGTGGAAATGGGGTGGGGTGTTGATCTGCAGGAAATACCCTATGTCATGTGCCTTTATGAGGACGAGTACGAGTGTCTGAAACGGATTATGGAAAGTGACGTGGTGCTTTTTGGCTGGACGGGCAGGGAAGATATTGTGACGCCGAGGCTCCGGTCGGGAAAGACCACACTCCGGGTGAGTGAGCGGCTGTACCGGGAGGGGCAGTGGAAGGCCATCTCTCCGAGAGGATTGGTGGCAAAATATCAGGAGCATATCAGATACCGGGGACAGAACATCTGTATGCTCTGTGCAGGTGCGTATGCGGCGTCGGACTTTCATCTGATAGGGGCGTACCCGGGCAAGTTATTCAAGTGGGGGTATTTTACCGAACTTAGGACTTATGATGACGAGACATTTGCGGCAATGAAACCGGAGGGAGGACCGCTGCAGATTGTCTGGGCGGGACGGTTTATTCCGTTAAAGCATCCGGAGTATGTGGTGCGGCTTGGAAAAACACTGCAAAAGAAGGGATATGCCTACCGGATGCATATGTTGGGTGGCGGCGACCTGGAGTCCGCGATTAAGGAAGAGGTGGAACGCGAAGGGCTGTCTGATGCCTTTACGTTTTATGGATATACGAAACCCGGCCAGGTGCGGGATGTGATGGAGAAGTGCCATATCCACCTTTTTACCAGCAATCATCTGGAGGGCTGGGGCGCGGTGGTCAATGAAGGCATGAACAGCGGCTGTGTGGAGGTAGTTGACGCCCGTGTGGGCGCGGCTCCCTATCTGATCCGCCACGGAGAAAACGGCCTGCTTTATTCCGGCGGACGCTACGAGAAAATGGAGGCGCTAGTGCTCGATCTTTTTGAAAACTGGGAAGAACGGCGGGGCATGGGACGTGCCGCTTACGAGACAATCCGGGATATGTGGAACGCGGAACACGCGGCGTCTGCTCTCTTGCGGTTTGTGGAGGGCATGCGGCAGGGAAGGCTGTGCCCGGAGGAAGCGGGACCTTTAAGTGAGGCGCCCGTGATCAGACCGGGGAAATATCCACCAGAAGACGATTAAAAGGGATGACAGAAACACTGCATGGCAGAGGATATGCAAAACGCGGCGGGTGGACAGAAAGGGGCAGATGGAAACGAAAAAAATCAGCGTGATTGTGCCGGTGTACAATTCCATAAACTGTCTGGAAAGATGTGTGCGCTCTCTCTGTGCCCAGACATATGAAGAGCTGGAAATTCTTCTGATAGACGATGGTTCCACGGACGGCACCGGGGAATTGTGTGAGCGGCTCGCGGTGGATGATGCGCGTATTCTCGTGCGCCATAAGGAAAATGGCGGCGCTTCTTCCGCCAGAAATGCGGGGCTTTCCGAGGCATCCGGTGATTATATCGGGTTTGTGGACAGCGACGACTATATAGACAATTATGTGTATGAGGAACTTGCCCGTGTGCTGGAGGATGGGAAATATCCTGTGGCGCAGATTTCGCGCGACGAGGTGGACGAGGATGGAAGGCGGCTGCCGGACATCTGTACGCCGCCGGAACAGGAGCGGTTTTGCGATTCGGAAACTTTTATAAAAGAACTTCTTTTGCACCGGGGGGACAGCTCCTTTTGCACTAAGCTGTTTCCGCGGGAAATCTTTGCCGGGCATCGGTTCCCGGAGGGGGAACTGAATGAGGATTTCCGGCTGCTTCTGGATATTTTACAGGAGATTCCGGGTGTCTGTATTTTGCCGGGACAGGGTTACCATGTGGTGTGCCGCAAGGAGAGCACTACAAGAAAAAAGACAAAAGACACCTTCTCCCGGGTGTTCATGGATATCGTGGAAAACGCGGATATGGCGCAGGAACTTGTGGACCGTAAATATCCCGCATTACATGTATACGCGGTGCGCTTTAATCTCTATCAGAGACTGGATTACATGCTGCACGTGCCTCTTTCGCAGATGAAGGGGGATAACGTTTTTTATAAAAATGTAAAAAAGTATCTGCGACGGCATGTGTGCGATATGATCAAAAATCCGTATCTGACGGGAAAAAATAAAGTATATCTGTTGCTGCTTTCCGTGGCGCCCCGGACGGTCAGGGGTGCGCACGCATGGAAGATGAACCTGAGGGAGAAAACGGGATGACGGAGTATAGCTCGTAATGAATACAGGATGGACGAGGCGTGAAAGTGGGAAATAACAGGAATGGTTAAATGGAAGGGAAGCAGGGAGAAAACAAAATATTTTGTGTGCTTCATTGTACTGTGGTTTTTGCAGATGGCGGCGGCATTCTGGTTTTGCACCCAGAAACAGGGGTTCCATGAGGATGAGTATTACACCTACTATTCCACCGCGCGTACGAACGGCTTTTATGTGGAAGATGGAGAGTGGATGGAGCGGGATGTGTACCGCAACGAGTTTGTGGTGCTTCCGGGTCAGCAGTTCCAGTACGGGCTTGTAAAACAGGTGCAGTCATGGGACGTACATCCGCCCATGTATTATTGGGTGTTCCACACAGTGGCTTCCCTGTCGTCTGGCGTGTTCTCAAAGTGGACCGGACTGTCGGTCAATCTCTTTTTTCACGGCATGAATCTTATATTGCTGACATACCTGTCATATCTGGCGGCGGGAAGGGACGAACGGCTGCCTTTTCCCGTGCTGTTTGTCTATGGTTTCAGTCCGGCAGCCATGAGCGGGGTGGTGTTTATCAGAATGTATGAAATGTTGACAACATTTGTACTACTCTGCGCCATTCTGCATGTGCGGGCAGTGCTGGGATTACAGGACGGTTTCCGACAGAAGAAAAGTGGCTGGGAAGAAAAGGTGGATCCAGCGGATGAAGGAAAACCGCAGCCGGGAGAGGAAGGTGGATCCGGCGGGAGGCGTTGGACAGCTCTTCCGGTGAAAACTCTTCTCGCCATGGCGGCGGTGACCTATGTGGGTTTTCTGACGCAGTATTACTATTTCATCTTTCTGTTTTTTCTTGCGATATTCTTTTGCATATGGATGTTGTGGCGGGACAGGAATATCCGGAACTGCCTGCGGTACGGCATTTCCCAGGGGATGGCGTTTATTCTGGCGTATCTGACTTATCCGGCTTTTCCGGGACAGATGTTTAAAGGGCAGCGGGGAGCACAGGCGACGGAGAATTTCTTTAATCTGTCGAATACATTTGAGAGGATCTGTTTTTTCTGGGATCTGATGAACAGGTATGTGTTTGGCGGGTTGCTTGGCCTGATGCTTCTGTTCCTTGTGGCTGCGGTGGCGGTAAGGCGTTTGGGTGTCGCGGGAAAAAGGCAGGGTACTCCCGGTCTGGTATTTTATATGCTTCTGTTTACGGCAGCCGGGTATTTCCTGACGGTATCCAAGACCGGGCTGCTTTTGGGAGATACCTCCAACCGCTACCAGCTTCCGGTTTATGGCATTATGGTGCTGCTTCTGGTTCTGGGTGCGGCGTTCCTTCTGCGGCAGACGGACGGGACGTGGGCGGCGGAAGAAAAAGGTGGAGAAAAAGGGACGAGTCTGCCCATACGGGCTGCTTTACATGAAAAAAGGATGATCGGGATTGCGGTGACTTTCAGTCTGGCGCTCGTCGCGCTGAGCTATGTGCGGGCAGACGTGGTATTTCTTTATCGGGAAGATATGGAGCAGACGGCCTGGGCAGGGAAGCGGGCGGCAGCGGATGCGCCGGTGGTTTACTTTTACAAGCCCGGGGAGGAATGGTGTATCTGGGATGTAACCAATGAGCTGCTGATGTATCCGGCGGTCTGTTTTGTCTCTGCGGACAGCCCGGACCCGGTTGCGGATGCCAGATTAGAAGATGCCGATTCATTGGTGGTATATCTGGCAAAAGGGACGGATGCCAGAGAACAGATTGGCAGACTTGGGGGAAAAGACAGCGCGTCTGTTCAGAACGGGCTGCAGCTGGTGTTTGAGGAGAAATACTGTGATGTGTATGACTTGTCCCGCTGAAAGCATTTTGGGCGGCGGCAGGGATTTACGGTTTAGTGGAAAAAGTATGGCTGTGTGACAAGCGGTAAAATAACGGGGAATGGTACAAAATGAAAAAAAGTTGGATTGCTGGCATAAAAGCAGGAAATTTCCGGACGCCGCTGACATGGATGGCGGTTATCATTTTTATTCTAAGCCTGCTGCCCATTTTGGCGGTGGCGGGTGTGGACAGGGCGTCGGGGGATGACTGGTCCTTCGGTCTTCTGACTCATCTGGCATGGGTAGATACGCATTCGATTGTACGGGTTTTGCAGGCGGCTTTTGCAAGTGTTAAGAAGTATTATTTTTCATGGCAGGGAACCTGGTTTTCGATTTTTCTGTTTTCGCTGCAGCCGGAGGTTTTTTCGCATGACGCGTACTGGATTGTTCCATGGCTGATGACGGGACTTCTGATTGGTGGGGTGACGGATTTTCTCTACTGCCTGCTGGTCCGGTTTTTACATATGGACAAACGGGATTTCCTGCTGCTTGATATGATTCTGCTGTTTGTGCTGATCCAGTTTGTGCCCTATCAGACTTCGGCATTCTTCTGGTATAACGGGGCGGTGCATTACACGGTTCCCCTGGCGCTTACCATGTTTGCCTGCGCGTGTTTTTTTCGCTATATTCTGGATTTCCGAAGACGGGATCTGATTCTGGCATCTTTGTGGATGACGCTTCTTGGGGGGACAAATTATCTGACGGCGTTTTTTGGTCTGGGTCTGTTTGCGTTGTTTGTGGTTTTGTTCCTTTACAGAGGGCGCAAAGTGCTTTTTATGCTGCTTCCTCTTGCGCTGGAGATGGCAGGCCTTCTGGTCAGCGCGCTTGCGCCGGGTAATGCGGTGCGTGGTGGGGCGGGGTATCATATCACGGCGTCCGAAATGTTTCATGCGGTTATCAAAGCACTGGTACAGGGGGCGCATGGCATGTGGAAATTTTTTGCAGATTACCCTGCTTCTATGGCAGTTATGATTATACTGGCGGTTTTTATGTGGGATATACTGCGCGGGATCGTTCCGGCGGCACAGATGCATTTTCCCTGCCCTGTACTGGTGGTTTTATATTTGTGGGGGCTGTACTGCGCGGTATATTGGCCGGTCGTGTTTGTGGGAGGGTCAGTCTCTGAAGGGTCAGTTTCCGTGGGCGTTCCCAATACGATTTTCTGGGTATTCATTTTTGCACTGTTCGGAAGTCTTCTTTATGGGCTGGGATGGATTTGTGAAAAAAGTGGTGGAAGCAAAAAAGCAAGTCTGCCCGTATATGCGGCAGGTTTTGCGGCGGCTTTTTTGATTCTGTTTATCTGTAGGGCGGATCTGAAAAACAGTACGGACTATGTGTGCTACTATTACATCCGCTCGGGAAAGGCGGCAGCTTATAAGGAGCAGATGGACGAGCTCACCGGGATTTTGACGGATGAGAGTGTGGAGGATGCGGTGGTGCCTTTTATTGTGGGTGAGCAGGAACCGCTTGTACATCTGCCTGTCACGCTTGACAAAGAGGAATGGACGAATCAGAAAATGGCGTTGTTTTTCAGAAAAAAGTCGCTGGTTGCCATGCCCCGGGATGAGTGGGAGGCGCAGCGTGAAATACGTTGACACGTCTGTGAAAACTGCCTATAATAAATGTGTTGCAAGAGTAGCTGCGAAGCGGCGGAGAGCATCGAAGATGCGATTTTGCGAATAGCGTGTGCTGAAAGATTGATACTGGGGATACGATATGGATGCATTGAAATTAGACACAGTTCTTCTCTCCGAGGACAGAAGCTGTCTGGAAATACTGGACCAGACGCTGCTGCCGGGCACGGTGAAGGTGCTGCGGGTAGAGAAAATAGAAGACATTTACGAGGCGATCCGTTTTTTGCGCGTCCGGGGCGCGCCGGCGATCGGCGTCTGTGCCGCGTACGGAATTGCCCTCACCGCATCCCGCATTGAGACGCAGGATTATGAAACGTTTCTTTCGGCATTTAGGGAGCAGAAAAAATATCTTGCCTCCTCGCGTCCCACGGCGGTGAATCTGTTCTGGGCGCTGGACCGGATGGAACGCACATTGCTTGCACATGCGGACCAGACGGTGGCAGAGATCAAGGAGCGGCTTTTTGCGGAGGCGCAGGCAATCCGGGATGAGGATGTAGCGATCAGCCGCAGCATCGGGGAGATCGGTTTCGGGCTGATGAAGCCAGGTGACGGGATTCTTACCCATTGCAACGCGGGAACGCTTGCTACGGCGAAATACGGTACGGCGACGGCGCCTATGTATGTGGCGCTTAAGCATGGGATGACGGATTTCCGGGTATACTGTGACGAGACGAGGCCGCTTTTGCAGGGAGCCAGGCTGACAGCTTTTGAACTTCACGGCGCGGGCATCGACACGACTCTGATCTGTGACAATATGGCGTCCACCGTGATGAAGAGCGGACTTGTGAATCTGGTCTTTGTGGGCTGTGACCGGGTGGCGGCAAACGGCGATACCGCCAACAAAATCGGTACTTCGGGGGTGGCCGTGCTGGCGAGACATTACGGGATTCCATTTTATGTATGCGCGCCCAGTTCCACCATAGACCTGTCCCTTGCGACGGGGGATCAGATTCCCATTGAGGAGCGGGCGGCGGAAGAAGTGACACAGATGTGGTATAAGGAGCGGATGGCGCCGGAGGGTGTGAAAGTTTATAACCCTGCTTTCGATGTGACAGATCATTCGCTGATTACAGGCATTATTACAGAAAAAGGGCTTTGCAGGGCGCCCTATGAGAAGGCGTTCCGGGAACTTGGCATAGTGTGAGAAGTGCCTGCCCGTTCGTGGATTCTGAGTTTTCGCTTTTTGCAGGAAGGAGATCTATGTTAAAAGATAAAACCATACTGATAACCGGGGGAACGGGTTCTTTCGGAAAATGCTTTACCAGATACGTGCTCACCAACTATGAGCCGAAAAAAATCATCATCTATTCGAGAGATGAATTTAAACAGTGGATGATGGCGAATGAGTTTAAGGAGCACGAGGAGAAACTCCGGTTTTTCATCGGCGATGTGCGCGACGTGGAGCGTCTGAAGCGCGCCTGCGAGGGGGTGGATTACATCATTCACGCGGCGGCGTTAAAGCAGGTGCCCGCCTGCGAATATAACCCCAACGAGGCCATTAAGACAAACATTCACGGCGCCATGAACGTGATTGACGCGGCGCTGGATACGGGGGTGCGCAAGGTGGTGGCGTTGTCTACGGACAAGGCGGTGAACCCGGTTAACCTTTACGGTGGGACAAAACTTGTCTCGGACAAGCTCTTTGTGGCGGCGAACGCTTATGTGGGTACGAAGGATATCAGCTTTTCCATTGTGAGGTACGGAAATGTGGCGGGCAGCCGTGGGTCTGTCATTCCTTTTTTCCACAAGCTGATTCAGGAGGGAGCGACGGAACTTCCCATTACAGATCTGCGCATGACCCGCTTCTGGATCAGTCTGACGCAGGGTGTGGAGCTGGTGATCAAGGCGCTTGCGGAGGCAAACGGCGGGGAAACCTTCATCAGCAAGATACCATCCTTTAAGATCACGGATCTGGCGGAGGCGATGCTGCCCGGATGCAGACTTAAGGAGACCGGTATCAGACCGGGGGAGAAGCTGCACGAGATCATGGTGACCACGGAGGACTCGGCGACTACCTACGAGTATGACAAACACTTTATTGTCTATCCGCAGATGACATGGAACAACAGACAGAAGCCGGATCTTTCGGGTAAGAAAGTGATGGAAGGGTTTCATTACAGTTCCGACAATAATACGGAGTGGATCGGCGTGGAAGAAATCCGTGCGCTGTTAAAAGATGTAGAACTGGAAAAATAATACGACAACTTAGAAGGACATGTGTGGAAATACGTGTCCTTTCTCAGCGGAAGAAGGAGTTCTGAAGATATCATGCCATTGGACACGATGCCAGGAACTTCTTCTTATGCGGGAGAACGCTGAAACAGGGGCATTTTTGGCTTATGGAGGAGAGCATATGGAAAAACCGGCGATCGAGGGTGGGAAGCCCGCAAGGGAGACGCCCATTTATTACGGGCATCAGTATATAGATGAGGCGGATATTCAGGCTGTGGTGGAGGTCATGAAAAGCGATTGTCTGACGTGCGGACCGAAGATTGGAGAACTGGAAAAAAAGCTCTGCGCGCTGACGGGAGCGAAGCATGCGGTGGTCTGTGCCAACGGCACGGCGGCACTGCACATGGCGGCAATGGCAGCAGGTGTGAAAGAGGGGGACGAGGTCATCACCACACCCATCACTTTTGCGGCCTCGGCAAACTGTGCGCTCTACTGTGGGGCAAGACCTGTCTTTGTGGATATTGATCCCGAAACTTACAATATTGATCCGGGGAAGGTGGAAGCGGCCATCACACCTGCCACAAAAGCGGTTGTTGCGGTTGACTATACAGGTCAGTCTGTGGCTCTTGATTCGCTGAGAGAGATCTGTAAAAAACAAGGGCTGGTTCTGATCGAGGACGGCGCCCATGTGATCGGCACGAAATATAAGGGACAGCCCAACGGTTCCCTTTCCGATATGACTACGTTCAGTTTTCATCCCGTTAAAACCGTGACGGGCGGCGAGGGCGGCGCGGTTTTGACAAACGACGATACGCTCTATCAAAAACTGCTTCTATACCGTACCCATGGCATTACGAGGGATGAAGGCCTTATGGAACATGAGCCGGACGGTCCCTGGTATTATGAGCAGATTGCACTCGGCTATAACTACCGTATGACGGACATGCAGGCGGCGCTGATTATAAGCCAGCTTAATAAGCTGCCCATGTTCAGCAGCCGCAGAAAAGAGATCGTGAAGCGATACGATGAGGCATTCTCCGGGATGCCGGCGCTTTTTATCCAGCGTGAGATTCCGGAGTCGGATACGACACGACATCTGTATATTCTGCGCATCGTGCCGGAAAGATTGAGGATTGACAGGAAACAATTTTTTGAGGCACTGGCGGCGGAAAATGTATGCTGTAATGTGCATTACATACCGACCTACTATTTTCCTTACTATGAGAAACTAGGCTATAAGCGGGGACTGTGCCCCAACGCGGAAAAACTTTATGAGGAAATCATTTCCCTGCCGCTCTACTATGCCATGAGCGATGAGGACGTGGAGAGTGTGATCAGGGCGGTGAAGAAAATTGCGGTCTATTATGCGAAGGAGGACGTGTAAAGGATTGGCAGCCAGGACGGAGAATTTTCTGGTATGGGCGCTGACAGGAAATCCTCACAGAAGATCAAAGGAACTGAGACGGACATGACAGAAGGAATATCCTTAAAGATAAAAATCATATATACGGCTCTGGCAGCGTTGCTCATCGCGCTTGTATGGGCGGGGGATGAAGGAAGGCAGCCAATTGTCTATGACGGTATCGAGCTGCAGCATTCCATGGGTCTGATTAATACAGAGAATGCACTGGTAATTAAAAAGGCAGCGGGATTAATTGATTCAGAGGATATGAGGACGCTGGGAGATATTCTGGCCGGATACAGCTCGGTGGCAAGCACACCATCCTACGTTTTAAACAAGGGCAGTTATAGGGCAACATTGCTTTACAGCACGGAGCAGGAGGGCAATGTGCTGGAGCTCTGGGAGCAGGGCGATAAGATTGCGGCATGGCCGATCAATGCATCGGAGAAGGAGCTGACAGCAGATTTTACTATTTCCAAAGACGCGAAAGCGCTGCAGCTTCGCATTAATTATTGCGGGGAAGGGACGCTTACGATCAGGAAGATGTCCCTCGCGCCGGATACGCTCTTTTATACCGATACGTATTTCCTGATTGTTGTTTTTCTGTTGCTGCATCTTGCAGCCTGGCTGTATGTGAGAAGTGGCAGAAAGCTGTCGCAGGAAAAACTGGTGGACTGTGCCGTGATTTTAGGGGTGGCGTTTCTTGCCACTACGCCACTGATGCAGACTTATCTCTACAATGCAGATGATCTGTGCTATCATCTGGCCAGACTGGAAGGACTTAAGGACGGCATTCTGGATGGGCAGGTGATTCCTGTCAATATTCTGCCGGATGGACTGCAAAATAACGGTTATATGAATGCCATGTACCCGTATCTGTTTTTATATATAGGCGCATTTCTGAGGATATGCAGGGTGTCTCTGGCTTTTTCTTACAAGGTTTTGGTATTTCTGTCCAATCTGGGTTCGGCAGCCTGCGCCTATGTGGCGGTAAAATCCATGGTGAAATCCAGACGAAGCGTTATTCTTTCAGTAGTGCTCTATACGCTGATGCCATACCGTTTTACCAATATTCTCTCCAGAGGAGATCTGGGGGAGACACTTGCCCTTGTTTTCTGGCCGTTAGTTATTGCGGGGCTTTATCATATCGTCATGGGTGACCGGAAAAAATGGCATTACCTCGTGATCGGGTTTACCGGCGCGCTGCAGAGTCATATTCTGAGCGTGGCTTATGTGGCGGCGGTCTGTGTCATTACTGTGCTTCTATACTGCGTGCGCATTGTGCGCGAAAGACGCTACATGGAAGTTTTAAAGGCTGCAGGCCTTACCATGCTGTTGAATGCGTGGTATGTTGTTCCATTCCTGTATTACTATTTTATGGAGAATATGGAAAAGGAAGTTCTGCGGTGGAGCGGCTATTTTGAACAGTCGATTAATCTTTCTAATATGACGCAGACGTTAAGTCTTTATAATAAGCAGTATTTTTCACTGGGGCTTGCGCTTCTGGGCTGTCTGGGAATTGGAATTGTATATCTTTTATGTGAAAGGCGTGGGCGGGTGAATGCATCCGACGGTTTTATGCTGTACATGCTGGTTCTTGGAAGCGTGTTTGTCTTTCTGTCCACGGGTTATTTCCCGAGCAGGGCGCTCATGGCAAATGATCTTTTCAGAAACATAGCAACGATACTGCAATTTCCCTGGCGGTTTCTGGGACCTGCGTCCGCCTGCCTGCTCTTTGCAGGAGCGGCTGGACTTGAGCGCTCAGAGGTGTTAAAGCCTTACCGGAATATCATTTTCGCAATGTTAGTCAGTCTCAATCTTTTAGTGATCGTATCGGTGCCTGCCGACAATAATCATGTGCCGTATAAGAATGCGGAGTCGGTGGCTTCCAAAGGACATGAGACGAAGCTGGGCGTTGGTGTGGGACTGTTCTATCCGCACGAATGGCGGCTGTCAGGGGCGACAGAGGATAAGCTGACCAGAAATGTGGTTACGTCAGATATGGGATCTGTGTCCGTGCGCGACTTTAAAAAGGAGGGAACGCGGGCGGTGGTGTCCTATACTGCGGACTCTTCCACGGCTTATATTGAGCTGCCCCTGCAGAATTATCTCGGTTACCGGGCGGCGGATGAGCAGGGAAAGCCTGTGACGATAGAGCAGGGAGAAGGGGGGCGGATGCGCTTTTTTGTAAACGGGGACGGCGCGGAGCATCGGATCTATGTGCGCTATGGGCCGGTACCGGCATTTGTGATTGCGGATGTGGTGTCCGCACTGGCGATACTTTATTGCTTATACCGGGGCAGAATCAGTAACAGAGCAGAGCAGAGGAAGGCTGAACTGCTACTCGGGGAGGAGCTGACAGAATCAGATGAAACTTAGTATTATTGTGCCGGTCTATAATATGGCAGCGGAGAAAAAACTGGAATATTGTCTGGACTCGCTTGTGGCACAGACCGTGGCGGACTACGAGATCATTGCAGTGGACGACTGTTCCACCGATGATTCCTGGGAGATACTGAAAAGTTACGAGAAACGCTTTCCGAAAAAATTCCGTGCACTGCATCTGGAAGAAAACAGGCATCAGGGAGGCGCGAAGAACGCGGGATTGAAAATCGCGCAGGGAGAGTGGATCGGATTTATTGACAGCGATGACTGGATTACGCCCGACATGTACGCGCGTCTGATTGAAAGGGCGGAAAGTACAGGAGCCGATCTGGCGGGATGCGACTATAATATGACGTCTGAGCATTCCATGAAAGTGGGACAAGTGGTGCACAATAACAAGAGCAGCCAGACGGGCGTTCTGGACGACGGAAAGAGGCGGAGTCTGATTCTGGACGGGGGCAGTCTGGTGGTAAAGATATTCCGCCGCTCCATGATTATGGAACATGAGCTCTGGTTTCCCGAGCATATCTTTTATGAGGACAATGCGCTGGGAAATTCGTATCTCGTGCTGGCAGATCATTTCGAGTACATTGAGGAGCCGCTGTATTATTATTATCAGCATGATTCCTCCACTGTGCATACCATTTCGGAGAAACGCTGTGAGGACCGGTGTGAGGCCGGCAGGCTGATGTTAAAGGAGGCCGAGCGGCATGATTTCCTGGATAAATACCGGGAGGAACTGGAGTACAGTTTCACCCTGCTCTTCTATGTGAACACGTTGTTTACCTATATGGCGGGTGTGAAACGGACAAAATACCGGTTTGTGAAGAAGCTTGGAGAGGAAATGCGATGCCGCTTTCCGGATTTTCAGAATAATCCCTATTATATTGAACGGACCCATGCGGAGGAGAAAAAGCTGATCCGCATGCAGATGAAATCGACATTGGTGTTCATGGTGTACTATAAACTGTTGTGGACGTACCGGAACTTCAGGAAAAAACATGAGAGAAAACGGTAAGGGAGAATTGATTATCGTATGGAGGACTGCCTATGGAAATCGGAAGTGTTTTTGAAATCAATCCCGTTACTATAAGAAACGGTGAAATCACAGATACTCTCCATCTTGGACAGGTGGATAAGTATGGGAAAAAGCAATGCTGTTTTACAGCTTCCGGCAGGGAGGCGATTGAGCTTGCCCTGATAAGTCTGGAGCGGGAAAAGCCGGATATAACGAAACGCTGCTTAATGCCGGCCTATATGTGCGACTGTGTTTTTCTGCCCTTCCGTCATCAGGGATGGGAACTTATTTTTTACTCCGTAGACAGGGATCTGGAGACGGCCGGGGAGGAGATTTTCCGTCTGGCGCTGGAGCATGATCCGGGCCTTCTTTTCATTCATCCGTATTACGGGACAGATACCTGTGCCGGGATTCGCCGACAGCTTGCTGCCCTCAGAAAAAAAGGGGTGCTTGTAATGGAGGATGTGACCCAGTCCTACTATCTGGAAGAGGCGGGAAAGGATGCGGATTTTGTGGTGGGAAGTCTGCGGAAATGGTATGCGGTTCCCGACGGCGGATTTGTGGCATCTGATTTTCCTCTGGCGGAAGATGTGTTGGAGTCTGGAGAGACGTATGCAAGAGAACGGCTGGTGCCGCTTGTCCAGAAATGGGAGTATCTGCGGGAAAAAGAGAGAAGGACCGGGGGTGCGCTGACGGCGGGGTGGCTGCCGAGAAAGGCGGAGTATCTGAAAAGAAACCGCTTTTTGGAACGTGATCTTGACTGCTATCGTGGGGTGCGGCGCATTTCTCGTATATCTGTGGATATTCTTTCCAGAGTGGACGAGGAGGATGCACGCCGGAAAAGGACGGAAAATTATCATATTCTGTATGACCATATAAGCGGCATGAAAAGGCTTTGGCCCATGCTGTTAAAGGAGGAGCAGGCGCCACTCTATCTGCCGGTATATGTGAAGGAGCGGGACGGTTTACAGAGATTTCTGGCCAGACATGGGATATACGCGCCGGTGCTCTGGCCGGTAGGAGAAGAGAATAAGGAGTTCCTGGAAGGGGATGAGACATATATCTTCGGGCATCTGCTGGCGCTGCCCATCGACCAGCGATACGGGGCCTGTGAGATGGAGCAGATTGCGGAAGTGCTTGCCCTGTACGAGAGACAGCCCGTAGTCGGCATCCGCGTGGACGCCAACGAAACGGTGGCCATGGGGCACATGATGCGCTGCATTACCATAGCGGAGCAGATTAAAAAGCTGGGCGGGCAGGTGCTGTTTATCACGGCTGACGAGCAGGCGGAGGATATACTTTTCCGTGCGGGGATGGATCATGTCTGTCTGCATACGCAGTGGAACCACATGGAAGAGGAACTGCCGGTGCTGCGGGAAATCCTGAAACTGGCGGGAGTAAAAACGCTTCTGGTGGATTCTTATCAGGCGGTACCTGCTTATTTTGAGGAGCTTCGTCCATTTGTGAAACTGGCTTGTATTGACGATTGTTTTGAGCATGTATTTCCGGTAGACGGGCTGATCAATTATAATGCCTATCATATCCGCTTTCCCTACCGGGAAACTTACGGCGGTGAGACAAGGCTGCTTCTGGGAACCGATTATGTGCCCTTGCGGGAAGAATTTGGCGTCAAGCAGATCAGGGATGCGCAAAGTAAAAAGAAAGGATTTTCCGTACTGCTGTCAAGCGGCGGTGGGGATGCGCATAATGCCGTTCTTGGTGTTTTACAGCGTGCCGCGCAAATAGAAGAACTGAACCAGATTGAGTTTCATGCGGTGGTGGGTGCATATCATCCGCAGGGCGATGCCATTGAAGCGTTTGCCAGTACTCACGAAAATGTGAGAGTATACCGCCCCTGCTTTGATATGGCAGGACTGATGGCGGACTGTGACGCAGCGGTTTCCGCGGCGGGTACCATGCTGTTTGAGCTTTGTGCCATGCAGGTTCCCACGGTATTTTTCCAGTCGGCTGATAATCAGCGCTACGACAGGGAGTTTTTTGAAGCCGGGGAGCGGATGCTCTTTGCCGGGGACATTGCGCAGGACAGGGATGCCTGCATTGAAAAGATCTGCGAGGGGCTAAAAAGGCTGGTGTCGGACGCCATGCTTCGGGAGCGCATGAAGGAAAACCTTGGGCAGGTGACGGATGGTAAAGGGGCGGAACGGATCGCGGAGGAGATTATGGGATTGTAACTTCGAAACGTTATTCCGTTCATAAGTTCCATTGACATTTACCAAGTAATTCTATACAATAAATCCATCAGAGAAATTCTAACAGAGGTGCATTCTGCACGTTCAAGACAGTTTCTGTCGGATTTTTCTATTACACAGACAACAGAAGATGCGGCAGAAACTGGAACATGCATTTGCGGGGGATTATTGTAAGAAGAGACTTTTATTGTACTGGAAATAGACGTAGGAAAGCGAGAACAGAATGGGAGCAGGGTTAAATGCGGTGGCAATCATCACCGCACGGGGTGGCAGTAAACGGATTCCGGGGAAGAATATCAAAGAGTTTATGGGAAAGCCGATGTTAATCTACGGCATTGAGGCGGCGCTTCAGTCCGGCATATTCCGTGAGGTCATGGTCTCCACAGATGATGAGGAGATTGCGCGGATTGCACGGGACGCGGGCGCGGCGGTTCCTTTTATGAGAAGCGCGGAGACGTCGGGTGACTTTGCCACCACGGATGATGTGCTAATGGAGGTGCTTCGGACGTATGAGGAGCAGGGCGAGACGTTCGATTATATGGCATGTATTTATCCGACCGCGCCCTTTGTGACGGCGCAGAAACTGCAGGAGGCAATGGGGCTTCTGGTGGAGAAGGATGCGTCGGGGGTGATGCCTGTGGTCCGCTATTCGTTTCCGCCGCAGCGGGGCATGGCGATCCGGGACGGAAAGCTTGTGTACTGTTATCCGGAGAACGCCATGAAACGGTCGCAGGATCTGGAGCCTGTATACCATGACAGCGGACAGTTTTATTGTTATCATGTAAAGAAGTATCTTGCCTGCAAGGGTGATCTGCCGGACGGGTATCTGCCCATTATTGTGCCGGAGACGGAGGTGCAGGACATAGACAATCCGTCCGATCTGGCACTGGCGGAGATGAAATTCCGAATGATGCGGGAGAAATCTGAGCGGTAAGAGAAATGTATTGCGGCGGACGAATGAGCCGTCTTATATTCGAAATTATGCGCCATGCGCAGGACGCAGCTGTTCAAAGATGCCAATAGATCGGGAGTAAACGGAAGGGATATCGATATGTGCAGAAGCTGATCGGCAGGGAGAGAGGAAACATGGGACAGGATAAAATAAGAATCGGCAGCCGCCTGATCGGCGAAGGCGAGCCTGCCTATATTGTGGCGGAGATGTCGGCAAATCACTTGCAGGACTATGACAGGGCGGAAGCAATTATACGGGCGGCAAAGGAAGCGGGCGCGGATGCGGTGAAGCTGCAGACTTACACGGCAGATACCATTACGATGGACTGTGATAACGAATACTTTCAGATCACGCAGGGGACGATCTGGGACGGTATGACCTGCTACGAACTGTTTCAGGAGGCGTTCACGCCATGGGAGTGGCAGCCAAAACTGATGAAGCTGGCAAACGATCTTGGGATGGACTGTTTTTCGTCGCCTTTTGATTTCACGGCGGTGGATTTTATGGAAGAGATGCAGATGCCCGCCTATAAGATTGCATCTCCCGAAATTTGGGACATTCCTCTTGTCCGTAAGATCGCAAGACAGGGGAAGCCTGTGATCATGGCGACGGGACTCGCGCATCTGGAGGATATTGACAGGGCGGTGAGAACGTGTCGTGAGGAGGGGAATGAGCAGATTATACTTCTGAAATGCACGGCTACTTATCCAGCGCCATATGAGGATATGAATATCAAAGTCATTCCCCATATGGCGGAAACTTTTGACTGCATGACAGGACTTTCTGATCACAGCATGGGTTCTGCGGTAGCGGTGGCTTCGGTAGCTCTCGGCGCGCGGATGGTGGAAAAACACTTTACGCTCTCCCGGGCGGACGGCGGACCGGACGGTGCTTTTTCTATGGAGCCTGCGGAGTTTAAAAAGATGGTGGATGAAATCCGTATTGTCGAGAAAGCGCTCGGCAGGGTGACTTACAAACTGACCGAAAAGCAGGAGAGAAGCCGGGAGGAGGGGCGTTCCCTGTTTGTGACGCAGGATATGAAAGCGGGTGAGGCTTTTACGCCGGAAAATCTGCGTTCCATACGCCCGGCTTTCGGCATGGCGCCTATGTATTATGAAGAGATGCTTGGCAAAAAGGCGCGCTGTGATATTTCCCGTGGGACGCCGATGGACTGGAAGTTTGTGGAGTAGGCGCCGCGTGGTCGGGAAGCCGAAAGCGGAGCTGCCACGACAAATGGGTTTATGCTGTCAGAGGAGAAAGGGTTTGGGAGCGATGCGCTGCGGGGCTGTGGTGTTTGATTAGGGCAGACAGGTGCTTTGATGGAGAAAAGTGAAGTGGAAGAAAAGCAGAAAAAAATGATGATTCTGGGCGCAAGCGCGCTGCAGGTTCCCGCCATAAAAAAGGCGAAAGAGCTGGGGTATCAGATTATTCTGGTGGACTATGACGAAAATGCGGCCGGTTTTGCTCTGGCGGATGTAAAGTTGGTGGTGAGCACCCTGGATCAGGAGGAAGTTTATCGGCAGGCGCTTATTTACCAGCCCGATGTGGTGATCACTTCCACTAGCGATGGCCCTGTGCGGACGGCGGCTTTTGTCAATGAAAAGCTGGGGAAAAAGCCGGATCTGTCTTACGAGAACGCACTGTGCGCCACGATAAAGAGCAAAATGCGGGACCGTTTAAAAGAGTGCGGTGTGCCGATACCGGAATATTATGTGGCTGAGGACTATGAGGAGTTTTCTGAGGCTGTGGACAGGCTGGGCGGGGACTGCATCGTGAAGCCTGCGGACAACGCGGGGAGCCGGGGTGTGGTGCTGCTTGAGCCGGGGAATTTTGATTTGATGCTTCCGGGGGTAAATGGAGAGCCGGAGGGACGCGATACGGCGCCTTGCGGGGTGAAGAATGAGCCGCAGAGCCGGGACAGGATACGGATAGAGAAGCCTGGCATATTAAAAAATGACGTATACCATTACAGCAGAGGAAATGCCCGCAACGGCACAGTGATGGTGGAGGAATACATGCACGGTCCGGAGGTCAGCGTGGAAATCATGGTGATAGACGGCGAGCCGCATATCCTCGCAATCACGGACAAATATATTACGCCGCCGCCGTATTTTGTGGAACTGGCGCACTGTGAACCAAGCCGGCTGGATGCGGGAACGCAGGAAGAGATAGGGAGGGTGGCGGCGCAGGCAGTCAGGGCAATCGGTATTGAGAATGCGCCTGCCCATGTGGAGATCAAGGTGACAGAGGAAGGACCGAAGATCGTGGAACTGGCGGCGAGACTTGGCGGCGACTTTATCACCTCCAGACTGGTGCCGCTCTCGACGGGCATTGATATGGTGGGTGCATCGGTACTTCTGGCTACAGGGGAGAAACCCGATCTGACTCCTGGGTGGAACCGCGGCGCGGCGATTCATTTTATCTCTGCGGGTAACGAGCCAATCGGCAGCGAAGCAGACATTTCGCAAGCACTGCGAGAGCCGGAGGCCCCGGAGCTTACGGAGGGGATGTCGGCTTTCACAGGGAATGAACCGGACGGCGTTATGGAGGAGGGGCGTATGCCGGCGGCATACGGTCAGCGTGGAGAGGAACAGGGGCGTGTGATTGCCCGGATCACCGTGCCGGATGCGCTTTATGAGCAGGAGGGCGTGGAGGAGATCAGCCTCTACAAAAAGCCGGGAGACCCTGTACAGGGAACGCGATCGAGCAATGACAGGCTGGGGCATGTGATCACCACGGGAGAGACGCCGGAACAGGCTATGGAACTGGGGAAGCGGATACTGGCGCAGATTCATGTGGAGATATCGTACTGACGGTCGTATGATCTTATCGTTTGCGCAAAACCGGGAGAACAGATGCGTTTGCACATTTAGACAGGCGGAGCGGATAGGAGTTTCCGCGTAAGTGGAATCATGAAGAGTAACGGGATTGTTTATGAAAGATAGAATTTATGTCTGCCACACTTACTATCACGTGTATGTGGCATGTCTGAAAGAATTGAATCTGGAACGGGAGAAACGGGGGAACGCGACCCTTGTCATGAGCACCATGTCCAACGATTTCGGGGACTTGAAGGAGCGGGCTCTGGAATGCGGACTTTTTGAGGCGGTGTATATGTTCGATGAGAAGGAGGATGTAAATTTCCCGGAGATCATGAAATATCATGTGGACAGGGGCAATCTTTTTTTGAATCTGCTGACCCGCATCCGCTATACGAAGCTTCTGGGCAAAGCGCAGGAGCCCTATGTGCCGGTGGATTTTAAGGAATATAACGATGTTTATGTGTTCTGCGATTCCGACCCGATCGGCTATTATTTAAGCTTTAAGAAAATACATTATCACGCGTTGGAGGATGGGCTTGACTGTATCAGCACTTATGACACCGCCCGCTACGACAACAGGGGGCATTTTAAGCTGAAAGCGTTTCTCGCCTCTTTAAATCTCATTTTTATTCAGAACGGATGGGGAAAATACTGTCTTGATATGGAGGTCAACGACATTTCCGTTCTGCCCTATCCCTGTCCCAAATATATCGAAAAGTCCAGGCAGGAGCTGTCGGATGCGCTCACGAAGGAGGATAAGGCGCTTCTGGTGCGGCTTTTTATCGCCAATATAGGGGAGATCGAGGAAAAGCTTGCTACGGGGAAGAACAATATTCTGCTTCTGACAGAGCCGCTATGCGAGCTTTCCGTGCGCGAACGGATTTTCAAGGATTGTATTGACTTATATGGTCAATTAGAAGGGGCGGAGTCCGTGATACTGATCAAGCCTCATCCGAGAGACCTTTTAAACTATGAAGAAAAATTTTCGGAGTATATCGTGCTCGACCGGAAATTTCCGATGGAAGTGTTGAACTATATCGAGGGGCTGACGTTCCGCCGGGTAATTTCAGTCTTTACAGTGGTGCGCAACATCCGATTTGCTGAGGAGATCGTCTATCTGGGCGAGGATTTTATGGACAAGTATGAGGACCCGAAGCTGCATCGGCAGAATGAGGAAATCTGAGAAAACATGTTAATCGGTGTTTCCATGCATGTTTGAGACCAGACAGATCCTGATATCTGCGGCAGATGGGCGGCGGTTATTGGGTGCGTGCGAGGATTGCGGGGCGGATCACGGGGAAGAATGTTGGCAACTGCGCGATAAATTTGCGCGGCGTGTCCACTTGTGGTATACTCGATGGAAGTTAAGCCGATGAAGCCCGGGATAGAGGGGCATTTCGGGTGTAAGGCAGAATGGATAGACGCGGACGCGGGAGGAATTGACGCCCGGTTTTAGAAGGAACCTGACAATGGTAAAGATTTTAAGGAAAATGAATGTCCTGCTGGATGGCAGGCAGAAGCGCGCCATGGCAGCGCTTATCGTTATGATGCTGATTGGCGGCGTGCTGGAAAGTGTGGGTGTTTCCATGCTGGTGCCCATTGTGACCGTGGTGATGGACCCGGAATCGGTGAGGGAAAATGAGCTTCTCTCTTCGGTCTACGAGATGCTTGGAATGGAGACCAACACCCAGTTTGCCATGTTTTTACTGCTCTCATTTGTTGGGATGACGGTAATTAAGAATATTTATCTCTTCTTTCAGCAGAAAGCACAGCTTAAGTTTGTCTATACAAATCAGTTCGCGACTTCCAGACGCATGATGATCAATTTTATGCAGCGGCCCTACGAATATTATTTAAACGCGGACACTTCTGTGATTCAGCGCAATATCACATCTGACGTAAACAATATGTACGGGCTGATTTTAAGCTGCCTGCAGCTTTTCAGCGAGTGCATTGTGTTCATCTGTCTGGTGGTGGCACTTTTCCTCTATTCCGACGCGATGATGATTGTGACGGTGGCGGCGCTTATGGTGGCGCTTCTTCTGGTGATTAAAAAGGTGTTGAAGCCCATTATGATCAAGGCGGGGCAGGACAATCAGGATTATTACAGCGGGCTTTATAAGTGGATCGAGCAGTCGGTGATGGGGATCAAGGAGATCAAGATCGGCTGTAAAGAAAATTATTTTATCAATGAATATGCAAAGTGCGGTGCAGGTTATGTCAGCTCCGTGCAGAAATATAATCTCTTTAACGCGACCCCGAGGTTATTGATCGAGACGGTATGTATCGCGGGCATGGTGGGTTATTTTGTCATGTCCATCGGGCAGGGCACGCAGATGAAAGAACTTCTGCCGCAGCTTTCGGCTTTGGCGGCGGCGGCAATGCGTCTGCTTCCCAGCGTGAACCGTATCAATAATTATCAGACTTCGATTTCTTATTTCGAGCCTTTCTTTATGGGAGTCAGCGACAACCTGCAGGAGGAGATTCACGACGGCAATGTGACTTATGACGCGGAAGCCTATAAGCAGAGACAGAGTGTGGAAAAACTGCCGTTGGAAAAGGTGATCCGGCTGGAGGATATCACTTATAGATATCCGAACACGGAGAGCTATATTTTTGACCATGCGGAAATGGAGATTCCAATCGGGTCCTCTGTGGGCATCGTGGGGGTCACGGGCGCGGGAAAGACGACGATTGTGGATATTCTGCTGGGACTTTTGCGGATGGAGAGCGGGCGGATTCTGGCGGACGGCACGGACGTCGGCGGACACTATGCGGCGTGGCTGAAAAATATTGGCTATATTCCCCAGACCATCTTTATGATAGACGATTCCATCCGCAAGAATGTGGCTTTCGGCGTGCCGGAGGAGGAGATCGACGATGAGAAGGTCTGGCGCGCCCTGAAGGAGGCGGCGTTGGATGATTTTGTGAAGAGTCTGCCGGAGGGTATGGAGACCGGGATCGGTGAGCGGGGCATCCGTATTTCGGGTGGGCAGAGGCAGAGAATCAGTATTGCCAGAGCGCTCTATGAAGACCCTGAGGTGCTTGTGCTGGATGAGGCGACTTCCGCACTGGATAATGAGACGGAGGCGGCGATCATGGACTCCATCAACAGGCTGCACGGGAGAAAGACGCTTGTGATCATCGCCCACAGACTGCAGACTATTGAGAAATGCGACATGGTGTACCGTGTGGCTGCGGGGAAAATTTCCCGGGAAAGATAAAAAATAGTGAAGGCTGTGTGGGAAATTATCCCCAGGAAAATTTCCAAAGAAAGATAAGAAAAAGTGAAGGTTGCAGGGGAAATTATCCCCGGGAAAATTTCCCGAGAAAGATAAAAAATAGTGAAGGTTATACGGAAAACAATGCATGGCAGCGTGCATGAGAAAATTTGAGAAGAAAGGCATGGAAAGATGATTAAAAAACTATGGGATTTCGGATGGGGAATGTATAAGAAGCATGAGGAGGGAATCAATTATCTGATTTTTGGATTTTTAGCCTTTGTTCTGAACTATATTCTGTATTTTATCTTTGCGGATACGATTGCCATGCACTATATGGCGGCTACCGGAGTGTCCTGGGTACTTACGGTGGTGTTTGCCTACTGGACAAACAGAACCTTTGTGTTCAAAAGTAAAAATAAGGAGAAAGCTTCCGTTGTGAGGGAGTTTGTCTCGTTTATTGGTGCGAGGGTAGCTACAGAGGTATTAGAACTGGTATTGATGTATGTGATGGTGGATCTCTGCTCGATCAATGATAAGATTTCCAAACTGGTCTGCCAGGTGCTTGTCATTCTGGCAAATTACGTGCTCAGTAAAATCTGGATATTTAAGGATACCTCCAGGAAGACAGAGTGATAGTAAGATTTTGAGAATCCGGTGAATGTTTGCGGAAAGGAAACGGAAAAGAGGAGAATGGAATCGGGAAGTAAAAGGCAGGCTAATTTTGAGCTGTTGCGTATTGTGGCGATGCTTATGATCATCTCGCTTCATTATCTGGTGAAGGGTGGGATTGCCGTGCCCTTTCCATTTGTGGCAAGGGAAAATCCGGCTGGCGTCTCTGCCTGGCTGATCGAAGCCTTCTGCATTGTGGCGGTGAACTGTTATGTGCTGCTCTCCGGATATTTTTTGACACAATCGGGATGGAAGCCGGAGCGGATCGCCACGCTGTTTTTCCAGGTTCTCTTTTATTCTCTGCTTATTCCCGTTTTTCTTCTGGCGACCGGTGCCATATCCGCTTCGCAGCCAGGCATATATGACTGGATTGGCTTCGCGTTTCCGTTTGGCACGGAGCATTACTGGTTTGCGACGGCATATCTTTTCATGTATCTGTTCGCACCGTTTCTGGCGGCGGGTATGGAAAAAATGAACAGGCGTAAGCTGCAGATTGTGCTGGCATTTCTTCTGGCATTCTTCTCACTGGAGAAGACCATTCTCCCCGTGCGTCTTGCCACAGATCGCTATGGCTATGATTTCGGGTGGTTTCTGTGTCTGTTTGTGCTGGCGGGTTATATTAGGAAATATGGTATTCAGTGGCTGGAGCAGCAGTCTCATGCGGTGGCGGGATATGTGATTTCCTGTCTCTGGATATGGCTGCTGGCGTTCTTTTCCAATTCACGCAGTGTTGACAGTGGCGATGTTTTTGCCTATTATGCGGATATGCTCTATTCTTACAATCATCTGTTGTGCCTTGCGGGTGCGGTTTCTCTTTTTTATGTGTTCAAAAATATGCGGATCGGAGAAGGACGTTTCGCCGGGGCAGTGAGAAGGCTTGCGCCCTATACATTCGGCGTGTATCTGCTGCATGAGCATATTCAGGTGCGGTATGAGTGGATGAGGTGGCTTGGTGTGGAGAACGTAAAGAATAGTTTTCTCTTTGTACCGCATTTGATCCTGTGTGTGCTGGTGGTGTATGCGGCCGGGACGGCGGTGGATTTTGTGCGGGCGTGGGTGTTTGCACGGGTGCGGACAGCAGTTTGGAAGAGGCGGCAGTAATTCGCGGGGCATCGTAAGTATAGTCTGCTAAGATATTTGCGTTTCATTTCATTAATGAGGAATAAAATGGTGGCTATTTATAGAAAGTATCGCAATTTCATAGAAAACGGGCTGTTTCCTGCCGTTCTTTTGCTGTACCCTTTTCTGATTGTCAATCAGGGGCTTGACGTGGCGGACTCCACGTACAGTCTGACGAATTTCCAGAATTTTGGTTCCATGAACGGGACATGGATGGTGGCGACATTTATGTCCAATGCAGTGGGGTGGCTGCTGATGCATCTTCCTTTCGGGGGAACGCTGCTCGGCATGAAATGTTATACGACGCTTGTGCAGTCGGCGACGGCGCTTATGGTCTATTTCGGGCTGAAAAAACGGATAGCAGCGCCGCTTTTGTTTTTGGGGGAGTTTCTTGCACTGGGGCTATGCTGGTGCCCGTCCACGATTCTGTACAATTATCTGACTTATTTTTTGATGACGGCGGCGATTCTGCTCCTTTACCGGGGGCTGACGGCGGGGACATTTTCGGCGGGGGCTTCGCCAATGGTGCATGAGGGTTCTGATGGATGCGGTGCGGGCAGCAGTCAAAATGGCGTGTCCGACAGAAAACAGCGGCTGTATTTTGTGGCGGCGGGCGTCTGTCTGGGAGCCAATGTGGCGGTGCGGATGCCGAACGTGGTGCAGGCGGCATTTATTCTGGCGGTGTGGTACGGGGTTGTGCTGATCAGCGGGCGGAATGACGGAAAAAAAGAGGAGCGTCAGGCGAAAGACATGACGCCGTCTGCAGACAGTATGGGAGTTCGCACTGCCAGGCGGGAGAACGGGGGGAGTCCGCTGCCCTGGAGCGCGCTTTTTCGTGTTACCGGGTGGTGTCTTCTTGGCTATGTTGTCGGTTTCGGGGTGCCCTTAGCAGTAATCTGTATACGTTACGGCGTATCGGCTTACCCGGATATGGTGCAGACCATGTTTGCCATGACTGAGCAGGCGAAAGACTACAAACCGTCATCCATGCTGACCGGCATGTTTGGGGGCTATATCAGGGGACTATACTGGCTGGCGTTTGCGGGTGTGTGTATCGTGGCGGCAGGTTTTGCGTTCTGGGTGCGGGAGAGACTGTATGGAGCGGGGATGCAGGCAGGAGGGCAGGACCAGGATACGGAAACGGTGGCTGTAGCGACCGGAGGAGCGCTAACCGGGGTTTCGCTGAAGAATAATGCACATAGAATAAGCGGTGTGATAATCAAAATTGTTTATATCCTGTTAATCTTCGTACTGCTCCGCTTTTACTGGGGCAGGGGGATGTTTCATTTTCGGTATTATGAGCATGGCAACGGGTGTATTTACGATCCCGCGGTGCTGCTGCTTCTGGTGACGATAGCGGCTGCGGTATATTGTCTGATTGGAAAAAAGGTGTGCGGGGAGCAGAAGATTATGGCGGCGCTTGTGTTTTTGCAGATCTTTCTGACGCCACTGGGCAGTAACAATGATTTATATCCGATCATCAATAATCTGTTTGTGGCGGCGCCTTTTCTGCTGTGGGTGGTGTGGAGCCGGTTTGCGACAAAAGTCGGATCTTATGAATTTGTCTGGCGCGCGCCGGTTGTGATTCTTATCCTGTTTGTGACGGTGCAGAGTATCGGCTCCCATGCCTGCTTCGTTTTTCAGGACGGTATTTACGGGGAGGTCCGGGATATGCGCGTCAAGGCGCCGGAGAAAGCGGCGGGTGTTTACACGAACCTGGAAAACGGCGCGCTTTTGGCAGAATTGTCTGATTTCATAAAGGAAGAGGGACTGGCAGGCAGGGAAATGATAACCTATGGCGAACTGCCCGGTCTCCACTATCTGCTGGATATGCCGCCGGCGCTTTCCACAGGCTGGCCGGATCTGGATTCCTATCGCATGGCAGAGTACACGCGGGATCTGGCGGCTCTGGAAACGGAGAGCAGGGCGGGAAATGAACTGCCGGTGATTATTGTATCCTCGGCGGTGGCGGCTTACTGGAGCGATGATGGCGAGGCGATCAACTGGTTTGGCGTGAATGTGGAAAAGATGGCAATGGATGAAAAGCAGCGGATTCTGGCAGAATGGATCAGGGATTACGGTTATGCGGAAGCATTTGGGAACGCCCGGTATGTGGTTTATCTGAAATAGTGGAACTGGCAGAAAAAGTTATGCGCGAAAACATAATGTTGTGAAACATAATGTTTACAAACATATAAATTGTGGTATACTCTTTCTATAGGGGATAAGCAGCGGCGCAGGCTGTCTGGAGGGTATATGGAACAATTTGTAGACCGCGAACTGGAAATCAGGACGCTTGAAAAAGAATACGCAAAAAAAGAATCGTCACTGGTCGTTGTATACGGTCGGCGGCGGGTGGGAAAGACGACGCTTCTGTCAGAGTTTATGAAGGGGAAAAAAGCTCTGTATTTTCTGGCAACGCAGGAGGCGGAGGTGCTTAACAGGAGCGCTTTCCAGGAAAAGGCGGCGGCGTTTATCGAAAGCCCGCTTCTGGCGGAGGCTTCTGTAGATAAGTGGGACACGATTTTTAAGGTGATTGTCTCCTGCGGCTGGGAGAAAAAACCGGTTCTGATTATAGATGAATTTCAGTATCTGGGAAAGGCAAACCCGGCGTTCCCCTCGGTCTTCCAGAGGATATGGGACGAGATTCTGATGAAAAGTTCCGTCATGGTGATTTTGTGTGGATCTCTGATCTCCATGATGGTGTCCCAGACGCTCTCTTACAACAGCCCTCTGTATGGCCGGCGGACAGCGCAGATCCGTCTCAGACAGATACCGTTCTGGTATTATCGCGAATTTGTTCCGGGCTTGTCCAGAAAGGAGCAGATCGAGCGGTACGCAGTGACTGGCGGCGTCCCGAAATACATCGAATCTTTCGCGGATTGTACGGATATTTTTGCGGGCATTGAGGAAAACATTCTAAACCGCACAGGCTATCTGTACGAGGAGCCGTATTTTCTGCTGCAGCAGGAAGTGGCGGAGGTGGGCGGTTATTTTTCGGTTCTGCGGGCCATCGCCTTCGGGCGGACGAAGCTGTCGGAGATCGCGTCCTTTATGGGGGCGAAAGCTACAGATCTGACCAGGACTTTGAAAACGCTGATAGAACTTGATCTGGTACAGCGGGAGGTGCCCGTCACGGAGGAGAACCCCGAAAAGAGCAAAAAGGGTCTATACCGGATTACGGATTATTATATCCGGTTCTGGTTTACCATGATTTATCCGAACCAGGGGGATGTGGAACAAGGAAACGTAACATATGTTATGGAAAAAATAAAGAAAAGTTTTGTGCGAAGCCATACCGCTTTGGTCTATGAGGATGTCTGCAGGGAAGAACTGGCGGTGAGGAAAGATCTTCCCTGTCATTTTCCGAAGATCGGGCGGTACTGGGACAAAAATACGGAGATTGACATTGTGGCGCTAAACGAGGAGGAGGGTGTGATCCTGTTCGGGGAGTGCAAATACTGGAGCGGCAACGTGGATGTGGATGTTTTTTACCGGCTGCAGGAAAAGGCAGGGCGCGTAACATGGCATAAGGGCGACAGGAAGGAACTGTACTGCATCTTTTCCATGAGCGGTTTCAGCCCACGTCTGCAGGAGCTTGCGGAAAGTCGGGACGATCTGATTCTGTCGGAGTAGGAATTTGTTAACTGATGTGGTATACTGTACGCGATGGCACTGTGAGTGAAAGTAACAGGGAAAGAGAGAAAACCATGATAAATTTTAATGTACCCCCCTTCACTGGGAAAGAATTTGAGTATATGAGAGAGGCTGTGGAGAATCAGAAAATTTGCGGCGATGGTCCTTTCACAAAAAAATGCGGCGAGTGGATCGAGAGACAGACCGGCACTGCAAAATGTCTGCTCACCACTTCCTGCACACATGCCACGGAGCTTGCGGCGCTATTGGCGGACATTAAGCCGGGAGATGAGGTGATCATGCCTTCCTACACCTTTGTGTCCACAGCGGATGCTTTTGTGCTGCGCGGTGCTACGCCGGTGTTTGTGGACATTCGTCCTGATACGATGAACATAGACGAGAAACGGATTGAGGACGCTGTCACGGAACGCACAAAAGTGATTGTGCCGGTGCACTATGCAGGCGTGGGGTGCGAGATGGATGCCATCATGGACATTGCAAAGAGGCATCATCTGATGGTGGTGGAGGATGCCGCGCAGGGCATTATAGCATCCTATAAGGGAAAGCCGCTGGGGACTTTCGGTGAGTTTGGCTGTTTCAGTTTCCATGAGACAAAAAATTTAAGCATGGGTGAGGGCGGCGCGCTGCTGATCCGGGATGAGGAGAATATAGAGAGAGCGGAGATTTTCCGGGAAAAAGGGACGGACAGGAGCCGCTTTTTCAGAGGGCAGGTGGACAAGTACCGCTGGCAGGAATATGGTTCCTCCTACCTGCCAAGCGATATGAACGCCGCCTATCTGTACGCGCAGTTAGAGCTTGCGGAGGAGATCACACAGGCCAGGATGGACAGGTGGAACCAGTATCTGGAACGGCTGAAACCGCTGGCGGAGGCTGGAAGGATCGAACTTCCCTATATTCCGGAGTACTGTACGCATAATGCCCATATGTTTTACATCAAGACAAAGGATATGGAGGAGAGAAGCCATCTGATTGCCTATTTGAAGGAAAAAGGCATTCTGTCGGTGTTCCACTATGTGCCGCTACACTCTGCCCCTGCGGGGAAAAAATACGGCAGATTCCACGGTGAGGATATATATACGACAAAGGAGAGCGAGAGACTTTTACGTCTGCCGTTGTTCTACAAGCTGACGGCGGACGAGACAGAGTATATAGCAGAACAGGTGAAAGCATTTTACGCTGCAAATTGATGCACCGGCAAATGGCTTGTGGCATATGTAAGGATGCCGGAGCCGGGAGAAATGACAAGGAACCAGGACATTCTGAGGCATGTGGCTGATGGAACAGAGAAAGATGCGGGGACATGAAAACTGCATACTGACGTTTGTTGTTGTGGGAGCCAGTGCGCTTCTGATGGGGGTTCTTTTCGATTTCTATTTTGATATGAATGACGACACCATGATGTTAGACATCATGTCGGGGGTCTATAGTGGTACGCCCGACGGGCACAATATGCAGACGCTCTATCCGCTTGGAGCTTTGATTGCGCTGTGCTATCGGATGAGCGGCTCTCTTCCGTGGTACGGGGCATTCCTGCTTTTGTGCCAGTTCGGCTGCTTTTTTCTGGCCGGAGTCAGACTGTGTACACTGTCGGACACTGCCTGCGCACAGGTGCAGGCGGCTGCAGGAAGCGAAGGTGCGGCGGGTGGCACATGCCGCCGGTTTGTGAGAAAACTGTTCAGCCTTTTGGCAGTGGTGGTTTTTCAGTGGGGCATATGGCTGACTCACATGGTCAATACACAATATACAATAACATGCGGTATGCTTGTGGGGACGGCTGCCTTTCTTTTCCTGACCATGCCGGAGGGCATTTTAGGGAAAACGCCCAGGGGTCTTTCCGTGAAAGCATTTCTGACGGGAAGTCTGCCGGCGCTGTTTCTCTTTTGGCTCGCTTTTCAGCTCCGGTCTGAGATGGCGCTTCTCAATCTGCCGTTTGTTGGTCTTGCGGGTCTTTTCTGCTGGTGGGAGAACGGCCCCTTTTTTGAGAAAAAAAATCTGCAAAAATATGGCGTTCTTCTTCTGATTCTCCTTGCGGGCATGGGGCTTTCTGCCGGGGCGGACAGCCTCGCCTATGGCGGTGAGTGGAAGACATTCCGACAGTTTTTTAATGACAGGACAACGATTTATGATTTTTATCCCGATGTACTGCCGGGTCAGGATTTTGACGCGGACTTAGAGAAACAGGGTGTTTCTTACGGCTCACAGATTCTGCTTGACAATTATAATTTCGGTCTCGATGAGAGAATCGACGCGCAGATGCTCTCGGATGTGGCGACGTACGCGAAGGCGCATCTGGGCGGCGGGAAGGACTGGGGAGCGGTCTTTAAGGAAAAACTGCTGCTTTACCGTTACAGAAGTTTTCACAGCGGCGACATGCCCTATAATCTGTTGGTGATATTGGGATATGGGATAAATATAATAGCGATTGTTATTTTAATGAGGAGGGATGTGCGGCGTCTGATGGCTGCGATGTCACAGCTTTTTCTGACTCTTATGGTGAGAAGTGCGCTGTGGATGTTCATTCTCATGCGGGGTCGCGATCCCGAACGGATCACCCACCCTCTTTATCTGGTGGAGTTTAGCCTGTTGGCAGGGCTGTTATTGCGGCACCTGTGGCGGGAGAAAGCGTCCGCGGAAATTGCGCCGTTTCCTGTGTCGTCCGCGGGTTTTGTGCCGGAGTCAGCGCGTTTTGCGTTCCGGTCCGACGGCGTGGCGGCAACGCGAATCCTTTTGGCGGGGACGACGGCGGTCCTTCTTCTCCTCTCGGCATGGGGGCTGTGGAAAGGGGTTCCGGCGGTGCGTGCTGATCAGGCAGGACGGCAGGAGACCAACAGGGACCGGGAGGCGATAGACGCCTATTGCAGGGCGCATCCGGATACCTTCTATTTCGAAGATGTCTATTCTACAGTGGCGTTTTCGGGAAAACTTCTGGAATGCAGGGATAATACGCTGGCAAATTACGACATTGCCGGGGGCTGGATGTGTAAAAGCCCCCTTTATCGCAAAAAGCTCGCGGCTTTTGGCATAGATGACGCGGCGGAGGCGCTGGTGGAGGGGAAAGCGGACTTTATCATGTCGGATGAGGAGAAAGATCTGCGAGGGCTTACATGGCTTGAAATTCCTTTTGCCGAAAACGGTGTGGGTGTGTATGTCGAGGAGTATGGCAGGATAGGAGAAAATTATGGCGTGTATCAGATCATTCCCGTTTCGGAGGACGGGCAATTCCTGCGGGAGCCAAAAAGGGAATGATAAAAGGATATAGATGGGACAAATGCATGGAGAGAGACAGATGAGTGCAAAGAAAGTATATATAAGGCCTATAACGGCTGCGGACACGGCGAAGATTGTGGCCTGGCGGAATAAAGATTTTGTGAGGGGAAATTTTATATACCAGAAGCTCTTTACGGCGGAAGGGCATAAGGCCTGGCTCAGAGAACAGGTTAAGCCAGGACATGTGGCGCAGTTTATTATCTGTGTGGAGAACACGGAGCGCGGCAGGGCGGGTGGCTCGTCTGGCACGTTAAAAAAGCATACAGAAAGCGGCGACAGGGAAATCGGCAGCGTCTATCTGAGGGACATTGACAGGGAAAAGAAAAAGGCGGAGTATGGTGTCTTTATTGGTGAGGAGGATGCGCTGGGGTGCGGTTACGGTGTTCAGGCGGCAAAACTGATGCTTGGGTACGGATTTGAGACGCTTCATCTGGAAAAAATATTTCTGCGTGTTCTGGAAGATAACGCGGGAGCGAGAAAAAGTTACGAAAAGGCAGGATTCCGGCGGATAGAAAACAGGCGGGAAAGTGTGAAACTGGAACAGGGCGTACGGCATGTTCTCTTTATGGAGGTTAGACGCAGTACATGGGAAGAGGAGAGAAACAATTCAGGAGCCGTCTGATTGCCGGCGTTTTTTCCCTTTTGTTTTCTGCGGCAATTCTGTTTGGCGCACGGCTGGACCGTGTGGAGAACGTAGATGTAAGGGATGTGACACTCTGGCTTCAACTGGTGACATTAAGTATTATTTTTACGGGAATGGTGCGGCTTCTGTGGCTGCTTTTCGATTCGCTTGGAAAGCGGGAGAGAAAGGGGCGCAGGAGATACTTTGAGAAAATAGCAAGTGTTATCGAATGGACGGACGGATACGCGGATGTCCTCTCCTTTCTTTTCCTCATTTTGTGCTGGATGCCCGTGTTTCTGGCGGTCTACCCGGGGTTTTTCGTGTATGACGCGCAGGACGAATATATACAGGTGGCGACAAGAGCATTTTCCACCCATCATCCGCTCGTGCATGTACTGCTTCTGGGCGGCATGATCTGTGGCGTCCACAAATTGACGGATTCCTACAATCTGGGTATTGCCTGCTATATGGTCTTTCAGATGACTGCTGCGGCGGGCGTTTTCGCATTTCTTTTTTCTTATCTCCGCAAAAAAAAGGTGTCCCGTGTGGTACGGCTGATCGGTATTGTCTGGCTCGGGCTGTTTCCCACGGTGGTGATGTTTACTCTCTGCTCCGCAAAGGACGCGCTGTTTACGCTTGCTCTTTTGCTTTTGCTCGTCTGTCTTCTGGAAATGGGCACGGGGGAGGATTTCTTTGGGAAAAAGGGCTGGCAGTTTCTCTTTGTGTCCGCCGGGGCAGGGATGATGCTTTTTCGCAACAACGGTTTTTACGCTTTTCTCGTGATGATACCGCTGTTGCTTTTTCTGCATAAAAAGAGGCGGGGACGGCTGTTTCTTCTGGCGGTCTGCGCGGTGGCTGGATGTCTTTTCATAAACGGCGGACTGAAAGCGGTGCTCCATGCGGATGACTCCGAATATCAGGAGCTTCTGACTGTGCCGATCCAGCAGTTGGCCAGAACCTACAAGTACGCGCCGGAGGCGTTTGTCGGGGAGGACCTGGAAATCCTTTACGAGGTTTTGGATGAGGAGGCGCTTTCTCTGTATACACCGCGACTTTCGGACCCGGTAAAATACCGTTTTGACAATGAGGCATTTGCGCGGGATAAGGGAAAATACGCAAAACTCTGGCTGCGCGTCGGCATGAAAAAACCGTTGGTCTATCTGAATGCGTGGTGGATGACCTCATACGGATTCTGGTATCCCGACACGGTGATTAATGTGTACGGGGGCAATACAGTTTTTACCTTTACCTACAAGGACAATTCTTATTTTGGCTACGAGGTGGAGCAGCCGGGCGTCAGGGAGAGCAAAATTCCATGGCTTGACGAGGTGTACCGCAAGCTGTCCCTGGAAGTCTGGAAGGAGAAAGTGCCTGTGGTTTCATGGCTGTTTTCTCCGGGCGGCATGTTCTGGCTGTATGCCTTTTTGTTCGCGTGGCTATTAAATAACGGGCGATATGAATTGCTGTATCCCTTTTTGCCGATTTTCCTTATATGGCTGACGGTACTGTTGGGACCGACTTATCTGCCCCGGTATGTGCTGTTTTTCTGGTATTGCCTGCCGCTGTTTCTCGCCATCGCGCAGATGGGACTTGACAGGGATGCGAAAAATATTGATACACAGGGAGAAACGGTGTACAATTGACTGAAAATGAAAGATAGAGAGGAAGCAAAGATTCAGCCCAGGGCAGAGCGGAGGCTGTCAGGACTGTAAAAACATGATACGAAGGGAAGTAACGATCAATGAAGACAAAGGTGTTTATCGACGGAAGTGAAGGGACAACGGGATTACGGATCAACGAACGTTTTCAGAAACGTGACGATATAGAACTGCTGCACATCAGTCCGGAACTGAGAAAAGACCCGGCAGAAAGAAAGAGACTGATTCATGAGTCGGATATCACGTTCTTATGTCTGCCGGATGAGGCGGCAAGAGAGTCCGTCGCGCTGGCGGAAAATGAAAATGCGGTGATTATTGATACATCCACGGCGCATCGGACAGAAGAAGGGTGGGCATATGGGTTCCCGGAATTGTCGGATGCCCATAAAACCGCCATTAAGCAGGGAAAGCGGATCGCGGTCCCGGGATGCTATGCCACCGGGTTTATCGCGCTTGTGTACCCGCTGATTGCGGGAGGGATTCTTCCGAAAGACTACCCGGTAAGCAGCTTCGCGATTTCGGGATACAGTGGAGCGGGAAAGAAAACGATAGCGGCTTATGAGAGCGCGGACAGGCCGAAAGAGTTGTCCTCGGGGAGAGAGTACGCGCTGACCCAGCAGCACAAGCACTTAAAGGAAATGCAGAAAATTACGGGGCTTGCGCGCGCACCGTTGTTTTCGCCGATTATCGATGACTATTACAGCGGCATGGTGGTAACCGTGCAGCTTTATGCGGATATGCTGGCAAAGAAGGAGACGCCGGAAACACTGCTGCAATATTATGCGGATTATTATAAGAACAAACCGTTCATCAAGGTGAGCGCCGCGGATGACGAGACTGCGGCAAGTGGTTTTCTGGCAGGGAATAGTCTGTCCGGCTGGGACGGGCTGAAGATTTACGCGACGGGGAATGAGGAGCGCATTGTTGTGTCCTCCCAGTTTGACAATCTGGGAAAGGGCGCGTCCGGTGCCGCGATCCAGTGCATGAATCTTATTCTTGGGTGTGACGAATCAAAAGGGCTCGATTTGTAAAAACATCCCAAACGTGGTAAACTAGTACAGCGAATATTAAGTATCTGGCTATATCACGCAGGATGATTTTTCAGATACAAGGCAGACTTTCGACGGCTGCCGGAAGGCAATGAGGAGAGCGCAGACAGTCCGAGGGCGAGAGGGAGTGAAGCGGAACCGGGCTGCACTGTGGGATAAATAAGAGGAAATTTATGAACCGAATTCTAAATAAAAAACAAGCCATTTGCGGCACAGTCTGGTTATTGGTGGTATGCGCCGCGCTTATTCTCTGGCCTTTTCGTCTGATCCATGAGGAAGTGAGGGCTGAGAGCGGCCGCCAGCAGGTGGCGGTGTCTGAGGCGGTCAATGCGGATCGCGTGGTGCAGCAGAGATTTATCGCCCAGTATGACAGACTGAAAGAGATAGAGATTTATCTGGCTGAATGGACGGAGGGCGAAAAGCTTAATTTTGTGCTGCGGGATGCCTCCATGCAGACGTTGATGCAGCAGGTGATCGATACCGGGGATATGGAGACAATTCCCGGTTATCTTAAGGTGCAGGTGAATATTGACACGGAAGTGGGACGGGATTACTACTTTTTATTACAGGGAGTGGAATCCGAATTTCATGTGGCTTACACCGACAATGCGGGAGAGAATGTCAATATTTATATTGGCGCGCTGTACTATGATGGTGTGGAGGACACAGAGCGGTGTGTGATCGCGGATTATGTTTATGAAGTACCTTTGCGGAAGGGAAAGACGCTCGCTGCGTATGCCGCTTTTCTGCTCGTGGGCGTACTTGTCTCCTGGCTTTCCACATTATATTATAGGAGACAGCCTGAACGAAATACCCTGCTTACGGTGGAGCGGTCTATGCGCTTTATCCTGAATCCGCTCATTGTGGTGGCTGCCGTGGTGGCTGCCGTGGCGATCGGGCCGTGCCGTCTTTTTACGACAGATACCTATTCCATCCTGTTTTATGAGACAGGGGTGGTTTTCGCGGCTGTGGCGGCGCTTTATGCGGTCAATCACGACAGAACCGGGATTGCCACGGACAGGACGGTATTTGCGGTGCTTCGCGAGAGATGGCGGGATGATCTGCAGTCCGCGATGTTTGCCGGAGCCATCTGGGGATGCTGCAATTATATGAATGCACTGTATGAAATCCATCATACAGTGGCATACAGACAGGTGCTTATTTTCCTGGCGCTGGCTCTGATCGTAACATTCCAGAAGAGAGAGATTTTTTGCTGGTATCATCTCATCTACGGCGTGGTTGCTGCGCTGATTGGGCCTATGTATTACCGGGATGCGCTGATAGCCCTTGTGGAGAAGAGCACACAGGCGGGGCTTGCAGAGCCGGGTGAGCTGGAAATTAAGGCTCTGAAACTGACTGTCTGGGCGGGCGTTTTCGCGGGATTTGTAATTCTGAATGCCTTGAAACTGCTGTTTACAAGAAAAATAGAAAGAGTTTCCATTCCTTACGGCATTCTGGTGGGGGTATTTTTTGTTCTGCTGATTCTATACCGGAATACGAGGGGATGGCCTGTTTTTCTCGTCTGCTGTTTTACACTTTATTATCTGCGGATGGCTTCAGGGGTAAAACGGACGATTTTGCTGCACAATATAGTAAATGGCATTCTGCTGCATTTTGTACTGACGGTGGGATACTGCCTTTTGCACAGGCCTTATATGTACTTCCGCTATTACCGTTATCCTTTCCATTTCCATACGGTGACGATTTCCGCCGTATATCTGGCTCTGGTGGTATGTGCGGCGCTAGTCAAATTTTTGGATGCCTATGGGCGTCGTCCCTCTCTGGCGGGGACTTATAAGGAACTGACGGTTCTTGGTGTATCGGCTATGTATCTGCTGTTTACACTGTCGAGGACCGGGTATCTGGCCATCTTTGTGACGGCGGTTGTGGTGATTCCTGTGGCTTTCTTTTCCGGAAAAACGCTTGCGCTAAAGGAAAAGTGGCGGCGCTTTCTGGGGGGAATGGGGCTGATGTTTCTTTCCGTCATCATAAGCTTTCCTGTGATGTTTACGGCGCAGAGAACGGTTCCCGCTGTGGCGGCCGATATCAGGAGTCACGAGATCGAGGACTTTCCTGTGGAGCTTGTGCACGGCAGGGATATGGATTCCTACTATTATATCACTGTGGAGCGTTTTATCCAGACGTTCCAGATGAAAGTGCTGGGGACTCCGCAGGAAAAATGTCTGAACGCTTTTCATTATTTCAGCAAAGCGGACGGGGAGTCAGAGTACAGAAGCCCTTATCTGGAATATGGTGGCAGGATACTGCTTGCGTCCTCGGAGGATATGGCGGCAGCCGCGGAAAATGAGGAAGAAGAATCCTTTACAAACGGAAGATTATATATATTTGAACGGTATTTTGAAAGACTGAACAACGCGGGGCACGAAGATATGGGTGTTATGGAACCAGACGGAAATTATCTTGCCCATGCCCATAATATCTATCTGCAGGTGGCATACGATCACGGCCTTTTCGTGGGCGGCGTGTTTCTGCTGCTGGGGATAGGGACGCTTGTACAGGCAGTACTGTATTATCGCAGACACAGGGAGGACAGGGAGTGTGCGCTGTTTCCTTTGGCGCTTCTGCTTCTCTTTGCGGTGGCAGGACTGACGGAGTGGATTTTTCATCCCTGCTGTCCCATTGCCTGCTGTCTGTTTCTGGTGATGGCGCCGCTGCTTGTGGATATACGAGCGGATGCGGTACCGGAAAGAATGTAATACAGGTCGAAGCACTTACTGCCAAGATCGTGAGAATAGGATGCAAGAGTGCAAAATCCCATTGCGGAAGACAATTTGAAACGGATTTTGCATCGGAACTGTGAAGGTACGGAATAGTTCTGAGGAAACTTAAGAAACTGGATAATACTATGGAAAAAACGAGAAAACCTTTTAATGCAAAACTGTTTTACAGACGGACATGCCTGATTATATACGATATTATCAGTATTGTTCTGGCGAGCTATGTGGCGATTTTGTGGCGCTATGATTTTCATCTGGATGAGATCCCGAGACATTTCATGCAGCCGATCGAACGTTTCCTCCCGATCAACATTTTGATAACACTTGCTATTTTTTATGTGATGCGTCTTTACAATAGTCTGTGGGCCTTCGCAGGGGAGACGGAACTGCAGAATATCGTTGTGGGATGTGTGCTGTCCATGCTGGCGGACGCGGTCGGACTGCAGTTTTTTAAAGTGACGACCCGGGCGGTGCCGAGGAGCTACTATCCTGCCTATATGGCGGTTCTGGTGGTCTGTATTTTTGCGAGCCGTTTCTCCTATCGGTTTTTCCGCGGCTTAAAGCATAAGCAACAGAATAAGAAGAACCGGATTTCGGTTATGGTGATCGGCGCGGGCGAAGCGGCAAACCTGATTATCAAGGAGATCGTCAACAGCAACTTTTCCACCATGGTCATCAAATGTATCATTGACGACGACAAGGGAAAATGGGGCAGATATATTCAGGGCATTAAGGTGGCGGGCGGCCGCGACAAAATCGTGGAGTGCGCGGACATCTATGATGTGGACGAGATCATTGTGGCGATGCCCTCCGCTCCGCGGGCGGAGATTCGCGAGATTTTGGAGATCTGTAAGGACGCGAACTGCAAACTGCGGTCCCTTCCCGGCATGTACCAGCTTGTAAACGGCGAGGTCAATGTGAGCAAGCTCCGGGATGTGGAACTGGAGGATCTGCTCGGCAGGGATCCTATCAGCGTCGATCTGGATTCCATTCTCGGCTATGTGCAGGGGAAGGTGGTTCTTGTCACCGGCGGCGGCGGTTCCATAGGCAGCGAACTTTGCAGGCAGATTGCGACCCACAGGCCGAAACAGCTTGTGATTGTGGATATTTACGAAAACTCGGTCTATGATGTGCAGCAGGAACTGAAACAGAAGTACCCGGAACTGAACCTGATGGTGCTCATCGCATCCGTGCGCAACACGAACCGGATGAATTATATTTTTTCCAAGTATAAGCCGGATATCGTATATCATGCTGCGGCGCACAAGCATGTGCCGCTGATGGAGGACAGCCCCACTGAGGCGATTAAGAACAATGTTTTCGGCACCTTCAAGACCGCCCAGGCGGCGGCTATGAGCGGGGTGCGGCGGTTTGTCATGATCTCCACCGACAAGGCGGTGAACCCGACGAATATCATGGGTGCCAGCAAACGTATCTGCGAGATGATCATTCAGACTTTTGACAAACATTACGAGACAGAGTTTGTGGCTGTGCGCTTCGGAAATGTGCTTGGCAGCAACGGCAGCGTGATTCCGCTCTTCCGCAGGCAGATTGCGGCGGGCGGTCCGGTTACGGTCACCCACCCGGATATCATTCGTTATTTTATGACCATACCCGAGGCGGTTTCGCTTGTGCTTCAGGCGGGAGCCTACGCGAAGGGCGGGGAAATTTTCGTTCTGGATATGGGAGAACCTGTCAAGATCCTCTCTCTGGCGGAAAATCTGATAAAGCTGTCGGGGTACCGCGTGGGCGAGGATATCAAGATTGAGTTTACCGGCCTGCGTCCCGGAGAAAAGCTCTACGAGGAACTTCTGATGGACGAGGAGGGCATGAAAAACACGGCAAACCGCATGATTCATATCGGCAAGCCGATTGAAGTGGAGGAGCACGAATTTTTCACGCAGTTGAAGGAACTGAAGGACGAGTGCCAGATTGAAAACTCGGATATCAGACCTTTAATCAAAAAGATTGTACCGACATATCATTATAGTTAAACGGCTCAGCAGTGGGAAAGCATCGGAGATGCGGCTTTTTGAATGGGCGCGGGCTGAACGTCAGATAACTTGGAAGGAGCAGAATCATGGATAAGAAAAGGATTTATCTCTCCTCTCCCACCATGCACGGGGATGAGCAGAGATTTGTGCAGGAGGCTTTCGACACGAACTGGGTGGCGCCTCTGGGACCGAACGTAACGGCGTTTGAGAAAGAGATTGCGGCATATACGGGCTGCGGACATGCGGCGGCGCTGTCGGCGGGCACGGCGGCAATCCACATGGCGCTGCGGCTTCTGGGTATAAAGCAGGGGGATGTGGTATTTGTATCCGACCTGACGTTTTCAGCGTCCTGCAACCCGATTGCATATGAAAACGGCACGCCCGTGTTTATCGATGCGGAGCCGGATACATGGAATATGTCGCCGGAGGCTTTGAAGCGTGCCTACGAAAAATATCCCAATCCCAAGGCTGTGATCTGTGTACATCTGTACGGCACGCCCGCGAAGCTTGACGAGATCATGGAAATCTGTGAGGCGCACGGCACGCCTTTAATTGAGGATGCGGCGGAGTCCCTTGGCAGCACCTATCGCGGAAAGCACACAGGCACTTTCGGAAAATATGGAATCTATTCCTTCAACGGCAATAAGATTATCACCACTTCGGGGGGCGGTATGTTTGTGTCAGCCGATGGGGAGGCGGCGAAGAAGGTAACCTTTCTGGCGACACAGGCAAGAGATCCTGCCAGACACTACCAGCACTCGCAGATCGGCTATAATTATCGCATGAGCAATGTGACAGCCGGAATCGGCAGGGGACAGCTTCTGCACCTGGAGGAGCACAAGGCGAAAAAGAAGGAGATTTATCGGAAGTACTGTGAGGCGTTTGCGGATATTCCCGCTATACGGATGAATCCCATGAATCCTGATGGAGATGCCAATAACTGGCTCTCAGGCATGGCGATTGCCGCGGAATCTCAGGTGACGCCGGATATGGTCATGGATGCGCTGGAGGAAAAGCTGAATGCGGAATGCAGACCGATCTGGAAACCCATGCATATGCAGCCTGTCTTTGCGGCATGTGATTTCTTTGCCCACAACGAGGACGGCAGCAGTGTGGGGGAGGATGTATTTACAAGAGGACTCTGCCTGCCCAGCGATATCAAGAACACGGATGAGGAGATGGAGGCGATTATCCGCACGGTGAAGGAATTGTTTTAAAGGAGAGCGGAATGAGGGATATATTCGAGGAGAAAGATAAGACCAGGATGTGCGATGAGATTGCGGCTTTTTTCAAGGAAGAGCATGACCTGGAACTGGGTGTGATCGGGACAGGAAAGATTCTGGACTTCTTTCAGGAGATACTGGGGGAACGCATCTACAATAAGGCGCTGGACGACGCGAAACAGTTTTATGCCAGATATGCGGATAATATGGAGACGGATTATTATGCGCTGTATAAGGACATCAAGTAGATGGCAGAGCAGACAGCAATCATTCATAAGGCGTCCCGTTTTTGGCGGGACGCCTTTGAAATACCTCTTTTGTCTTTACTGTATTGCGGAATAGCCAAATGCATTTGCAAAAGCGTCAATGGTCTGCTTCTCTTTGCATAATGCGCATTCCTCCGAACTGTATGTCTTGTATTCGGGAATGTCTGACGTGGTGAAGAGCGCGTTGACCGGAATGCCCGCCACAGTGCTGGCAGCGCTGAAGATCGCGCTCACACCACTGATGGTCGCACCATAATAGGTCAGGGTCTGTACCGCTTTGGTGACGGTGCGTCCTGTAGTTGCGCTTGCGAGCAGAAGCAGTACATTCTTGCCCTTGATCATGGGCAGATAGTTATCGCGGAACAACATCTGTCCGGATGTGGCATATTCGGGAGTGACAATATAGATTGTCTGGTGTGCATTGCGGGAATAGACACCGGCTCTTGTCAGCTCCTCTGCCAGGAATGCGCCGATGATCTCACAGCCGTCTATACAGACGATTGTGTCTACGACAGTAGAAAGCATGATCTGCCGGCTAAGCTCCTTTGCGGCGTTAGATGCTTCACTCAGTCTGGTTTTCATTGTGGTCATATCCAAAAAATAATTGATATGGGAGTTTGGGGTTACAAAATGTCCGTGGATTGCTTTTAATTCAATGTTGGGATGATTTTTGGAGTGAATCTTAACAAGTTCCTTCATGTGTATACCTCCTATCACGGTACAATTTAGTTTTGCACAATTTTTCCACAAGGAATTATCATGTCATTGTAAATATTATACAGCCTGTACCGATGTAAATCAATGTTGTATTAGGAAAATATACCGAAATAAACATATCTATAATTTCATCGTACTGGGGAGACAATTGATCATGTATATGCTATAATTTATCCTCAGAGAGGTACAATATATGTATAGGAAATTTATCAAGAGGTGGCTGGATCTGCTGCTGTCCCTGTGTGGTATTATCGTACTCAGTCCCATACTGATCGTTCTGGCGGTTCTGGTGCGGGTGAAACTGGGGAGTCCGGTTCTGTTTCATCAGGAGAGACCGGGCAGGCATGAGAAGATCTTCAAACTTTACAAGTTCCGTTCCATGACGGATGAGAAAGACTCGCAGGGGAATCTGCTGCCGGATGAAGTGCGGCTTACGAGATTTGGCAGGCTTTTGCGCTCTACCAGTCTCGACGAACTGCCGGAACTGTTCAACATATTGAAGGGCGACATGAGTCTGATCGGGCCCAGACCGCTTCTGGTGCGTTATCTGCCCTATTACACGGAAGAAGAACGTCACCGCCATGATGTGCGGCCGGGATTGACCGGGCTTGCGCAGGTGAACGGGCGCAACGCGTTGGGGTGGGAAGACCGCTTTCGTTATGACCTGGATTATGTAAACCACATAAGCTTCGGGCTTGACCTGAAAATTATCTGCATGACGGCAGGAAAGGTGCTGAAGCGTTCCGGCACACTTTCCGGCGCGGATCAGACGGTGGCGGATTTTGATGTGTACCGCAGGGAAAAACGCGAGAAGAGGGTAGAATGAGACAGATTGCACTGTTTGAACAGGGAATTGCCCCTACGCCGGTTGTAAAAATGTCCGGCAGTTACGGGGAAAACCAGTATTATATAAAGAGGGAAGATATGATCCCGTTCAGCTTTGGGGGCAATAAAGCGCGCAAGGCAGCGGAATTTTATAAAGAGATCAAGGCCTGTGGAGCGGATATCGTGATGACTTACGGAAGCAACAGTTCCAATCATTGCCGGATTATCGCGAATATGGCGGCGTCTATGGGGATCGCCTGTCACATCATCTCCCCGGAGGAAAACAGGGAGAGGCTCTACAATACAAGGCTGGTGGCGGATTTTGGGGCAACGGTTGAGACCTGTCCTGTGACAGAAGTGTCGGGGACGATCGACCGCCGCATGGAAGCATTCAGGAAAGAGGGGCGGAATCCTTACTTTATCATGGGTGGGGGACATGGCAATCCCGGTACCCGCGCCTGTGTAAATACCTACAGGGAGATTGCCGCTTACGAGGAGCAGACAGGGATTTTTTTTGACTATATTTTTCATGCTTCGGGTACAGGAACAACGCAGGCCGGGCTGGTCAGCGGGAAACTGCTGGCGGACGCAGAGAAGCGGGAGTGCGGACAGCCTGTCAGAGAGCAGAAGATTGTCGGTATCAGCATAGCGAGAAACGAGGAGCGCGGCAGGGAAGTGGTCAGACAGAGCATTGAAGAGTATCTGGGCGTGCGCTATGACGAAGTCTACCGGGACGAGGAACTAATCTTTACGGACGAACACTGCATGGGCGGTTACGGAAAGTACACGCCGGAGGTGGCGGAAACCATAGAGGAAATCATGAAAAGCGACGGCATACCGATGGACGCAACCTATGTGGGGAAAGCGTTTCACGGAATGAGGCGGTATGTGGAGGCGCATAAACTGCAGGGAAAGAACATCCTGTTTATCCATACGGGAGGGACGCCTCTGTTTTTTGACTTTCTGGACCGGCAAAACCTCTGATCTATTTTGGCAAATGACACTATGCGAAAGGGGCGGACATGAATATTCTGATCCTGAGCGCGGGCACCCGCGATAAGGTGGTGCAATATTTTAAGAAGGAACTGGCAGGCAAAGGAAGGGTGATTGCGACTGATTGCTCAAATCTGGCCCCCGCGGTGTACGAGGCGGACGCTTTTTATCTGGTGCCGAGAATCACGGCACCGGATTATCTGGACGTGGTGCTGGATATCTGTGAGAAAGAAAAAATAACGGGTGTTTTTTCTTTGATAGACCCTGAGCTGTCCCTTCTCGCAAAGGAGAGGGAACGGTTTCTTTCGCTGGGGACGATACCCATTGTGTCCGATTATGAGTTGGTGGAGACCTGCTTTGACAAGTACAGAATGTCTGAATTGCTGCAGGAAATGCAGATACCGACGGCAAAGTGCTATGCGGACAAGGAATCCTTCTACAGGGCAGAGGAAGCCGGGGAGATTGCTTATCCGGTCTTCGTGAAGCCGGTACGGGGTAGCGCCAGCATCCATATCAATAAGGTCGGGAGCAAAAAGGAGATTGAGGTGCTCTGTGACCTGTACGACGATCTGATGATTCAGGAGTACATGGACGGACAGGAATATGGCGCAGACGTATATGTGGACATGCTCTCCGGGAAATGTACGGATATCTTTGTTAAAAAGAAGATCAAGATGCGGGCGGGAGAAACCGATAAATCTGTCTCCTTTAAAGATGAAAAACTGTTTGCCCTGATCCGGGATTTTGCGGAAAAGTGCGGATTCAGGGGCATGATAGATATAGATATTTTTGAAATTGACGGCATGTATTATATTTCGGAGGTCAATCCCCGTTTCGGCGGCGGGTATCCCCACGCTTACGGCTGTGGCGTGAATATGGCGGCTGCGGTAGTGAACAATCTCTCCGGGCAGGAGAACGAGGTGCGGATCGGGGATTACAGAGAGGACATCTGTATGATGAAGTTTAATGAGGTGATGATACGGGATATGGCAGGGGAGGAGATTGTACCGTAGATATGAGATAAATGTGGGAAAGTGCAGGGATGGGAAGTTTGATGAAGAAGGTATTGATTTTGATAAATTCCTCGGGCGGTCTTTGTGATTTCCGGGGGGAATTTGTGGAGGAACTTTGTAAGCGGTATGAGGTGTATGTAAGCATGCCGGACGATGTGAAAGAGCGCGAGCTTACGGACATGGGGTGCCATATAATCAGGACGCCGATCAACCGGAGGGGCATTAATCCCCTGGAGGACTTGAAGTTATACCGCGCTTACGGTAAAATAATGAAGGATCTGCGGCCTTCACTGGTGGTAACCTACACCATCAAGCCGAATATTTACGGCGGATTTGCGGCGGGTATGAAAAAGATTCCCTACATTGCCACGATCACGGGGCTTGGGGGCGCCTTTGACAGGACGGGTCCGTTGCTTGCGCTGATTGTCGGGATGTATCGTGCCGGGTTAAAACGGGCGGCGTGCGTATTCTTCCAGAACGAGGAGAACAGAGGCATCTTTCAGGATATGGGTATCAAAGCGAAAAAGACGCGGATGGTCATGGGGTCCGGTGTGAGCCTGGACAAACATACGTATGAGCCGTACCCTGAGAGAGAGGAGACGCATTTTCTCTTTGTGGGCAGGGTGATGAAGGAACGGGGTATTCTTGAGTATATTGAGGCGGCGAAGCGCTTACATAGTGACCGGGTATTCTTTGATATCATGGGTTACTGTGATGAGGACTATCAGGAACTTCTGGATGATCTGGAGAAAGAGGGCGTGATCCGGCAGATCGGCTTTCACACCCAGGTACACGAATACCTGGCGGCGGCGGACGCCATTGTGGTGGCATCCTTTCACGAGGGTATGTCCAACGCGCTCATTGAAGGCGCAGCCACAGGCAGACCGGTTATCGCATCGGATATCAGCGGCTGTAAGGAGGCTTTTGAGGAGGGTGTGACAGGTTTTGGATTTACGCCGGGAAAGCCGGAGGAGCTGATCGATGCATTGAAAAAATTCCTTTCTCTTTCCAGGGAGGAACGGGCGGCCATGGGGCGGCGCGGCAGGGAAAAGATGGAGCGGGAATTTGACCGGAAACTGGTGACGGCTGCATATATGGATGAGGTCGGACAGATTATATCATAAAATGATATTATAAAAACGATTTACAGTATCGGGAGATGGAGGAGACAGATGGACTTATATGAGAAAATTGTGAGTGGGGAGGAAAAACTTTCCCTGGTAGGACTTGGTTATGTAGGGATGCCGATTGCGGTGGCTTTTGCCAGAAAAATCAAGGTGGTGGGCTTTGATTTAAATGAGGAGAAGATCAACCTGTACAAAAAGGGCGTCGATCCTACAAACGAGGTGGGCGACGAGGTGATCCGCAACACGAAGGTGGACTTCACGTCTGATCCCACAAAGCTGAAAGAGGCAAAGTTTCACATTGTAGCGGTTCCCACACCTGTCAATGATGACCATACGCCGGATCTTTCTCCGGTGGAAGGGGCAAGCCGGATTCTGGGGCAGAATCTGACGAAGGGTTCCGTGGTGGTGTTTGAGTCCACGGTGTATCCCGGTGTGACGGAAGATATCTGCGTGCCTATTTTAGAGCGTGAGTCCGGTTTAAAGTGCGGCGTCGACTTCAAGATTGGATACTCTCCGGAGCGGATCAATCCAGGTGACAAAGTACATAGACTGGAGACGATCACGAAAATCGTGTCGGGTATGGACGAGGAAACCCTCGATACCGTAGCGAAGGTCTATGAACTGGTGGTGGAGGCGGGCGTATACCGCGCCGAATCCATCAAGGTGGCGGAGGCCGCAAAGGTCATTGAGAACAGCCAGAGAGATATCAATATTGCGTTCATGAATGAGCTTTCTATCATTTTTCACAAGATGGGGATCGATACCATATCCGTGTTGGAGGCCGCAGGAACAAAATGGAATTTCCTGCCCTTTATGCCGGGTCTTGTGGGCGGTCACTGCATCGGCGTGGATCCCTACTATCTGACTTATAAGGCGGAGGAGCTTGGGTATCACTCCCAGATCATTCTTTCCGGCAGGCGGATCAACGACGATATGGGCAAATATGTGGCTGAGAGTCTGGTAAAGGATCTGATACGGGCGAATATTCCCGTCAAGCACGCCAAGGTGGCGATTCTGGGCTTTACCTTCAAGGAAAACTGTCCGGATACGAGAAATACAAAGGTGATAGACATTTACAAGGAGCTGGGTGAATACGGGATTGCGCCCATTGTGGTGGATCCGGCGGCTGATGCGGGGGAGGCGAAGCGCCTCTATGGAATCGAGTTTAAGACAATGGATGATATCCGGGATGTGGACGCTCTGATTATAGCCGTGGCGCATGAGCAGTTTCAGGGCCTTGACCGGGAGAAAATTGCGTCTTTCTATGATCCGAAACATAAGAGAAAGGTGCTGATGGATCTGAAAGGCATACTGGACCGCAAAGAATATCTGACAGAGGATTTTCTGTATTGGAGATTGTAGGATTGAATAGAGACAAAAAGAGAGCTCTGTGCCTTTTCGCAGGGCTTCTCGCCTTTTTTCTGGGGCTGCTTGCAGTCAGCGGGGTCGGGGTCTATAATGACTCCCAGCAATATATCACAATGCATATTCACAGGGAACCGCTCTATCCTCTTTATCTTGCCGCTTTCCGGGTTGTCCTGGGAGAGGGATATCTGACAGTGGCAATGGCGGGGCAGGGTGTACTCACGGCGGTGGGAATCACGGCGCTGACGGAGTATCTGACAAGGCGTTTTGGTCTCCGGCTGTGGGAAGAACTGTTGATTGTGGCTTTTCAGCTTCTGCCGCATCTGATTACGCGGTTTGTGTCGGCACTCGGCATTTTTCTCGAAAATTCGGTGATGAGCGAGGGGCTGTGTATCCCGCTTTTTACCATATTCGTGTATTTTCTTTTGCGGATGCTTTTTGAAGGGAAAGTCCGCGATGCCTTGGCTGCGCTTCTGTTTTCGTGGCTGCTGTCCATGACCAGGGGGCAGATGATGACTACGATTCTGCTGTGGGCGCTGCTTCTTGGGATTCGTCTGATACTGCACAAAAAATACCGGTCCTTATTTATGTGTGCGTCAGCAGTGATTCTCGTTTTTCTTCTGCGGGATCTGACGGTTCACGTGTATAATTATGGTGTTACCGGGTATTTTATGGGGAATACTTACGGGAAAGTAAACACACTGACCAACGTGATGTATGCCTGTGACGAGGAAGACAGGGAAGCTTTCGAGGAAGGGGATCTGGAGCAGGCTTTTTTTGATAATTTTTATCGAAGGGCGATGGAGCAGCGGCTGAACTATGTCTACGCCGGAGATAGTTTTGATGAGCGGGTTGCTTATCTGGAAGCAAATCATGATACGTTGAAATTTCAGATTCTGGAGGCGGAACTGTCGGCTTACTATTTCGGTCTGGGAGAGGTGGATTATTACGAGCAGAGCAGTATGTCCGACGAGATGGCAGGAAAGATGATCAGGAAACTTCTGCCCGCCTGTTTTGGGCAGTGGCTGTATGATTATATTCTCCTGTGCCGCAACGGTTTTGTCAGGAGTATCGCGGTGGTGCATCCGCTTATCAACTTTGCCGCGCTTTTCCTGTATCTGTTGGCGGCAGGACTTTTGTTTTGGCAGATGGCTGTCAAAAGGCGGTTTCAGGCGGCGGTCGTCATGGGAACGGCGCTACTGTTTATCGCCGCGAATGTGTGTGCGACGTCGCTCACGATCATGTGCCTGTCACGGTATATGATATACGGTTTTTCGCTGTTTTATATCGCGCTGTATCTGCTGGTCAGGGAAGCGTGTGAAAATAAAGTGTTTTGGAAAGAAGCGGAGGGAAGCAAAGAATGAGTTATCAGGACATCAAATTTGAGAATGGCACTGTATTTCTGGTGACAGGAGGTGCGGGGTTTATCGGTTCAAATCTCTGCGAGGCGCTGATTGACATGGGCTGCAGCGTGCGCTGCCTGGACGATCTGTCCACGGGAAAGTATGAAAATATCGAACGCTTTATGGGAAAAGAGGGATTTACTTTCATAGAGGGGGATATCCGGGATTTTAAGACGTGTGAGTCGGCTTGCGAGGGTGTGGATTATGTGTTGCACCAGGCGGCCTGGGGAAGCGTGCCAAGAAGTATGGAGATGCCGATTGTCTACGAGGAGATCAATATCCTGGGCACCTTGAATATGATGGAGGCGGCGACACAGTGCGGTGTGAAAAAGTTCGTCTATGCTTCAAGCTCCTCCGTCTATGGGGATTCCACGGAGCTTCCGAAGAGGGAGGGACAGGAGGGGCGCGTGATCTCGCCCTATGCCCTGACCAAGAAGACGAACGAAGAGTACGGGCGGCTTTACAAAGAGCTGTACGGGCTCGACACTTACGGTCTCCGGTATTTTAATGTGTTCGGCCGCAGGCAGGACCCGGACGGGATGTATGCGGCGGTGATACCGAAGTTTATCAAACAGCTCCTCCATGGAGAGACGCCCACCATCAACGGGGACGGGAAACAGTCCCGCGATTTTACTTATATTGACAATGTGATTGAGGCGAATCTACGCGCCTGCAAGGCGGAAAGCAGTGCGGCGGGAGAGGCATTCAATATCGGCGCGGGCGGACGGCTCTTTCTGATTGATATGTATGAGCAGCTCTGTCAGGCGCTGGGTGTTTCGGTGGAGCCGAATTTCGGTCCGCCGAGGGCAGGCGATGTGCGGGATTCCAACGCGGATATCAGCAAGGCAAAGAAACTTCTGGGGTATGATCCTTCCTATGATTTTGAGAAGGGGATTATGCTTGCCATTGACTGGTATCGGGAATATCTGATGTGAGGGTAAGAGCGAAACGCCGAGGGTATACAGCGCGCGCAATGCATTTACGCCGGGAAGCGTTTCGCAGTTACTTATGAAATGACGGTATAGAGAAGAATATTCAGAATAGAGAAGATGGTCTGGAGAGGATAACGGTTATGAAGTATAAGGTTGTGCTTTTTGGGGTGAAAGATACGTCCGAGAATATTGTGGATTTTATACAGAAAGAAATCTGTCCGGTGGATCTGGTCATCACGATCAGCCCGGAGGTGACGAAGAAGAACCAGGTTTCGGGGTATAAAGGGCTGTCGGTTCTGACGGAAAAGTACGGGATTCCGGTGCACGAGGCGGACAGCTATTTCCTGACAGATGAGAAGACACAGAAGCTGATGCGGGAGAATGAGTTTGATGTCGGTATTTCCATGGGATGGCAGCGGCTGATTCCGGCTTCTGTGCTGGACTGTTTCCGGTACGGCATTTACGGGTTCCACGGCAACAGCGGTTATCTGCCCTTCGGCAGGGGGCGCTCGCCCTTAAACTGGTCCGTGATTCTGGGGGACACACGCTTCAATCTGAATCTGTTCCGCTATGACGAGAAGGCGGACAGCCCTAATGTGTTTGCCACGGAAATGTTTTCCATCACGCCCCACGACGATATCCGCACAGCGCAGTATAAAAATATGATCTGCTCAAAACGGCTGATCCGCAGGCTGCTTGCCGCCTATGAGAGCGGGCACATCGAGATCCGCACGGATTCCAGGGATTTTGATTCATGGTATGAGAAGCGCACGGCAGCGGACGGAAAAATTGACTTTCATAAAAGAACACGCGATATTTATAATTTGATCCGCGGTGTGGCGGCGCCTTTTCCGGGCGCGTTTGCCTATTGCAAAGAGCAGGAGGTGCGTGTCTGGGAGGCGCATCCCTTTGACGAGATGATTGATTTTTCTGCCTATGCGCCTGGCGAGGTGATCGACGTATTTGACGGGAAGCCTGTGGTGCGCACGGTGGATGGATCCCTTCTGATCGACCGCTACGAGAGCAGTCTGACGTTGGAAGCGGGGGATATTTTAGCGTGAGAAGAACTTCTGATCACTCGCGGCAAGGGCTGCTTTGCGAAAAAGTGCTAAGCCTTCGCAGAGCGGAATCATGGAGGGCGGAGGGAAGAATATGGAGAAACCGATACGTGTGCTGCATGTGCTTGGCGGTGTGGGGCTTGGCGGCGCGGAGAGCCGTATTATGGACCTCTACAGGCAGATGGACCGGGAGGAGATTCAGTTTGATTTTCTGGTACACTCGGCTGCCGTGAAAAAGGGGTTTCAAAAAGTGCGTCAGACCGGCAGCGACACGGGAGAGCGGAATAACAAGAGTGACGGGTGTGTCAGAAAACCGGAGTTTTACGACGAGGAGATACAGGCTATGGGCGGGCATATTTATGTGCTCCCCAAATTTAAAGTATATAATTATTTTACCTACCAAAAAGCGGTGAAGGCGTTTTTTGCGGCGCACAGAAATTTCCGGGTGGTGCAGGGGCATATGACCAGCACCGCCGGCATTTATCTGCCCATTGCGAAGAGAGCCGGTGTGCCCGTCTCTGTGGCGCACGCCAGAAACGCGGGCGTTGTAAAGGGACTGAAGGGGCTTGCGACCCGTTTTTTCAGAAGAGGGCTTGCGAAAAAGGCGGACTTTTGCTTTGCCTGTTCGCAGCTTGCGGGGCAGGATGTGTTTGGCGAAGCGGCGATGAAAGAGGGACAGGTCAAAGTCATTTACAATGCCATCGATGTGGGCAGATTTACTTATGACGAGAAGGCGCGGCAGGAGGCCAGGGCGCAGCTCAGGCTTTCCGGGGAACTTGTGCTCGGGCACGTGGGGCGTTTCCAATATCAGAAAAACCATCCCTACCTGTTGGAAGTTTTTGCGGCGGTCTGTGAGAAGAGAAAGGATGCCGTGCTGCTTCTACTGGGGGACGGGGAGGACCGGCCCGCCATGGAGGAAAAGTGCAGACGGCTGGGCATCGACGGCAGCGTGCGGTTTATGGGAAACCGGAAGGACGCAGAGCGGTTTTACCAGGCAATGGATTATTTTCTCCTGCCGTCATTTTTTGAGGGGCTGCCGGGCGTGCTGGTGGAGGCGCAGGCGGCGGGGCTTCGCTGTCTGGTGTCGGATACTGTCACGGGAGAGGCGAAAGCCACGGATCTGGTCACTTACCTGAGCATAGAGGAACCGCCCGCAAGGTGGGCAAAGGAAATCTTAAAGCAGGTGGATTATGCCCGCAGGGATACGTCGCAGGAGCTGCGTGAGGCAGGATTTGACGTGCGTACGCAGGCGCAGGGGTACAGGCAGTTTTATCTGACAGGAGACAGTTCACAGATATGAAAAAGTTATTATTGATCGTACCATCTCTTCATCAGGGCGGGGCGGAAAAAGTCTGCGCGGCGACGGCGGTTGTATTAAAACCGTATTTCGATGTACACATTGCCATCTTTGATTCCAGAAACATAGATTTTGATGTGGAGGATGTTCCGGTGACCGATCTGGGTCTGCCCAGCCGTCCGGGAAAACTGGAAAAGGTCATCAATGTTTTCCGGCGGGGATACAGGCTTAAGAGGTTAAAAAAGAAGGAACAGATTGACATAGCATACAGTTTTGGTCCCACGGCAAATCTGGCAAATATTTTTGCGGGACGACTCTTTTCCCGGAAGGGAGCAAAATGCTGGCTCGGCGTGATGAGTTATATGGATATGGACAGTTCATGGCTGGGACTTTTCTGCAAGAGGGCGGACAGGCTCTTGTGCTGTTCGGAAACACTCCGTGGTATGATTGAGAAAAAGTACGCGTGCCGTTGTACATACACGCTGACGGGATTTTTTGATATTCCGCAGATTCAGGCATGTGCCGCGCAGGCAGAGGCTTCGCTGCCGTGGCAGGATGGGCGTGTGATCGTTTCCATGGGACGGGAGGATGTGGTCAAGGGTTTCTGGCATCTTTTAAAAATCTTTTCTCTGGTGCACAGGGAACTGCCCGACACCAAACTGCTCATTATCGGCAAAGGGGAATTTACGGCGTATCGGAAACTGGCGGCTGATCTGGGCGTTGCGGACGCGGTGTATTTTGCCGGGCTGCAGAAAAATCCGTATCCGTATCTGAAGAAAGGCACACTCTATCTGCTGACTTCCTATTGGGAGGGATTTCCCAACGCGCTTGTGGAGGCGATGGCGATGGGGCTTCCGGCGGTGGCGACGGACTGCATGACCGGGCCCGCGGAAATTTTTGACGGGAAGTATGGGATTTTAGTGCCCAATATGGGAAAAGAGCCGGATATGGACGCTTCCCACATAGAAGAGGAAGAGAAAAGTACGGCGGCGCGTGTGGCGGCGCTTTTGCAGGACGAGGAGGAACTGGCGCGCTACAGCAGATTGTCGGTGGAGCGCGCGGGCATTTTTTCCAAGGAGGCATATGTTCAGAAGATTCGGGAGTGGTCTGTCTGATTCGGGGAGGAAGTATGGCAAGGAAGATTGCGTTTCACTTAAATTGTCTGGAACAGGGCGGCGCGGAGCGGGTAGTTTCCAACCTGTCCAACCGTTTTGTGAAAAACGGCTATGAGGTGCTTGTCGCTACGGAGTGGCAGGGCGAGGATGAATTCTGGATTGACGAGAGGGTGCGGCGCGTGCATGTGGGGCTTCGTCCGGGCGACGAGAAGAAGGGACGGCTGACCCAGTTCTTCCTGCGCATCCGTTATCTGAAGGAGTTTTTGAAGAAGGAAAAGCCGGATATTCTCATACCCTTTGCCAGAAAGGCGCTGTACCGCGGACTGACGGCGGCTTTTTTCCTTAAGATTCCGGTGCTGATTTCCATACGGACAGACCCGGTTGGGCATTACGACAGACCTTTTGACAAGGTGCAGATTCCTTTCCTGTTTCCGAGGGCGGACGGCTGTGTGTTTCAGACGGAAGGGGCGAGGGAATTCTTTGCGCCCAGACTGCAGAAAAACTCCCGCATTATCTTAAACCCGCTCAATCCCAAGTATATTGGTGTGCCGGAGCCTGAGAAACGCACGAAAACGGTGGTGCAGTCGGGGCGGCTGGTAGATTTCAAAAATCAGGTTATGCTGATCCGCGCTTTTTACGAGGTTCATAAGAAGCACCCGGATTACGATTTGAAAATTTACGGCAGGGACACGGAGGACGGCACGAAAGAACTGCTGGAGAAGACGATAGAGGAACTGCAGGCACAGGACTATGTGCATCTGATGGGAGCCAGCGACAGTCTGGAAAAACAGCTTCCGGACGCGGCGCTCTTTGCTTTCAGCTCGGACTGGGAAGGGCTGCCGAACGCGCTGATGGAAGCGATGGCGCTGGGACTGCCCATTGTGGCGACGGACTGCCCCTGCGGCGGCCCGCGCACGATTATGACCAATGAGGTGGACGGGCTCTTAATTCCCATCAAGAACCAGAAAGCGATGGAGGACGGTATCAACCGGCTGATTGAGGATCCGGCGCTTGCCGGGCGGCTCGGGCGGGAGGCGAGAAAGATTGCCACGAGAGCAAACGACGAGGCGATTTACGGACAGTGGCGGGATTATATAGATGAGGTGTGCGAGGAGTACCGCAGAAAACATAAGAGATGATGGCGTTTCCACTGCGGCTGGCAGAAGGAAAGGGATGACAGCAGGGGAACCGGGTAAAAGGTGAAGAATGGCGGCAGGAAGAAAAGGCACGGAAGATAGGAAAAAATCGCCGGAAAGTGCGGAGAAGGACGGAAGTAAAAAGCGTGGCGGCGGGACATGGAGGATAACGCATGGGACTTAACAGGGATATTAAAATACAGCGCCCCACGGGACGTAAGCTCCTGCTTCTGGTTCCCTTTGCCCTCTGCTACGCCTGCTTTGTCGTGCTGGGGGACTGGCAGGGCTCGGTGGACTACAGCAATGCGCAGAATCTGGGACGGCTTGTGCTCTGGGCGGCGGGAAGTCTTGTCGTACTGCTCGGGGCGGGTTTCCTTTTGGAGAATTGGGCGGCGCTGATCGCTCTTATGCCCTCCGGTGTGCAAGCCTTTTACGGCAAAGTGTTTCCGCCCGTGAAAGAACGGCAGGGTCACTGGTGGATCTGGCTGGTGTTTACTTTATTCTGTCTGCTCTGCCATCTGCCCTACTTTCTTATGTATTATCCGACATGGTTTAACAACGATGCGGTGTGGCAGATGGAGCAGGCGCTTGGGATGGCCGCAAAATCCAATCACCATCCCTATTTCCATACGCTTATTATCAAGGTATTTCTGACGGCAGGTCATGGTCTTTTCCACAACTACACGGCGGCGGTGGCGCTCTACACCTTTTGTCAGATGGCGCTGACGGCGGCGGTGTTTGGGTTTTATCTGTATCTTTTGTACCGGCGGGGCACAAGGATTCTCTGGTTTGTCCTCGCGGTATTTTTCTATGCGCTTCTCCCGGTCAACGGCATGTACAGTATCTGCATGGGCAAGGACGCCTGGTTTACGGCGGCGTTTTTGCTCTTTATATGGGCGGTACATAATTGTGCTGCGGCGCAGGATTCGCGGGGGGCAGTCGGGCGTACAGAGACTGCGGGCAGCTTTGATGGACGTAAGAGGGGTTCCGGAGCGTCTGGCGGACGGCGGTGGTTCTGGTTTTTTGTGACGGGAGTGTCAGTCTGTCTGCTCAGAAGTAACGGGATCTTTGTCTTTCTGGGGACGGCGGTGCTGCTTGTGATATCGCGGTTTTTTTCTGGGAAAGCGGCGGGCGGAGCCGGGAGGCGGAACTTACAGAAAGGGAATGAAGGCGCACGGAATGGAAAAGACGGCGGATGTCGGAACCTTATCGGACAGGAGCGGGGGCGCATGTATACTTCCATAACGGCGGTGCTGGTCTGCTACCTGCTCTGGCAGGGTCCGATTCTGACGGCGCTGCATGTACAGCCGCCGGACACCATCGAGAGTCTGACCATGCCGGTGCAGCATCTGCTCTGCGCCTATGCCAGAGGAGGAAACCTCAAGCCGGAGGAAGTGGAGATGCTGGAAGCGGTTGTTCCTTTGGCGTATATTGACGAGTATTACAATCCTTATCTGTTTGATATGACGAAGAACTATATACGCGAGCACGGTAACCAGTCGGTCATTGCGGAAAACAGAGGCGCATACGCAAAGCTCTGGCTCGAGGTGGGGCTTCGCAATCCCATGCTCTATCTGGAGGCGGAGATCCGGCAGACGGCGGGCTATTACGCACTGCATATTCCCCACGACCAGATTCTTTACAGTGAGTATTTTATGGTGGAGAATCCCTTCGGCATCGAGAATGAGCGGAAGGTTTTCAGCTATGACGCCAGTCTTTTAATGAGTCGGTTTTTGCAGTGGTTCCAGACATTTTACAACAGAGTGTGGAGCCTTGGGCTGAATACGTGGCTGCTGTTGTTTGCGCTTGCCTGCACCCTTTACAGGGGGCGTCGGGCGATCGCCTTTGCGCCATGCGTGATGCTGCTTGGCAGCCTGCTTTTGGCGACGCCGGTGTACAATGAGTTCCGGTACGCCTACGGGGTGTTTGTGGCGCTGCCGTTTTTGTTTAGTAATGTAATGACGTATAGTTTATCTGACCAGAATTTATGAGGAACAAACGATGAAAAAATGGCTTAAAGCGGCGGTATTCCTCCTGCCGCTCCTTCTCTTTATAGGATGGGTTAATTGGTATATAGATTCCTACGCTCTTCTGCGGGTCACTTATGATGAAATTGCCGCGCAGATGGCGGCGGGGAAAAACGTGGAAGGTCTGGAGGATTCTGACTACAACGACAGGAACCTTCTGGCAGCACGCCTGAAGGGGATGGAGGAAGCGCCCCAGGTCATGGTTCTCGGCTCCAGCCGGGTGTATACGTTCGATCATACCATGTTCGGAACGGATTCCTTTTACAATGCGGGGCTGTCGGAGGCTACGATTTATGATCTGCTTGCGGTGACAGGCATCCTGACCGCGCAGGAGAAGCTGCCGGAGACGGTTGTGATCGGCGTGGACGCTTTTCTTTTTAACAAAAGCCACGATAACGAGAAGTGGAGGGAACTGGAAAGTTACGAAAACTATATGTCGCTGACTCTGGACGGGAAACTGTCGCCGGAGTTTGCGCCCCCCCATAAAGATACGCGCCGGGAATTTTCAAAAGCCCTCTCTTTGGACTATTTCCGCTACAATATCACCCTTCTTCCAGACAGAAAGCGGTTTGCCGTAAAGTATACGGATGAGTGGGAGACGGAGAAGTATCTCAAACATTATGACGGAAGTGTCAGTTATCAGCGGGAGCTGCGCGAGGTGGATCCGGCAGACGTGGAGGCGATGACGCGGCAGGCGATGGAAGAGCATGTGGTATACCGCATGACTGATTACGAGGAGATAGACGAGCAGCATTTTCAGCGGCTTTCTCGGCTGATTTCGCATCTGCAGGATGCGGGCGTGGAGGTCATTTTATACTTGCCACCCTATTCGCCCATGATGTATAATTACATAGAATCTGAGGAGGCATTTCAGATTACGCTGGAAGTGGAGGAAAAGGTGAAAAATCTTGCGGCTAAGAGTGGGCTTGCACTCTACGGTTCCTACGATCCGGCGGGATGCGGACTTGAGATGACGGATCTGTACGACGTGTACCATGTAAAGACAGAAAAGACGGCGGACACTTATTATCCTGTGATTCCGGCGAGGTGATATGGCGTAACAGTTCGGCCAGAGACTTTGCATTTGCTGCGAAGTCTGCTGCAAAAATGTTTGGAAATGAGGATAAGATGAGAGCGAACGTTACCTACTGGCTGGACGAGACGGCGGCGCGTTTTCCCGACAAGACAGCCTTTGCGGATGAGAAAAAGGAAATTACATTCGGCGAATTGCGGGCGCAGGCGAGAGCCATCGCCTGTGAACTGACGGCGAGAGGGCTGTTTAAAAAGCCTGTCGCTGTTTTTCTGGAAAAGGGCGTGGACGTGCTTGTCTCCTTTATGGGGGCGGCTTACAGTTGCAACTTTTACTCCCCCATCGACGTGGACATGCCGGGGAGCCGTGTCAATAAGATTCTGGAAGTACTGGAACCCGCCGTGGTGATAACGGCAGGGGCTTTGCGGGAAGTCTTTTTGGCGTATGATTATAAGGGAGAGTTCCTTCTGTTGGAGGATGTGCTGGCAGTGGATGCACAGGCGGCGGAACGGCAGGATGGCGGAAGGGAGAAGTTTTCTTCGTCTCCGGAGGGAAAAGATGGGCGGAATGGATGCCTGTCTGCAAATACGAAAGAAACCGGGTCCGCGCGGGAGGCGGCTTTGGAGGCGGCGAGCGCGCGCGGCATTGACACCGATCTTCTGTATGTGCTCTTTACATCAGGCTCCACGGGCGTGCCAAAGGGCGTGACGATCAACCACCGGGCGGTGATTGACTACATAGACTGGGTGACGGAGACCTTTGCCATCACGGAGAAGGACAGTTTCGGCAACCAGGCGCCGTTCTACTTTGACAATTCCATTCTGGACATTTACAGCACCCTGAAGACAGGCGCGACCACTTATATTATTCCGAAAACGCTCTTTGCCCAGCCGGTGCCTCTTCTGGAATATCTGAAGGAAAAGAAGATCAATACCATTTTCTGGGTGCCGTCGGCGCTGATTGTGGTGGCGAAGCTGAAAGCGTTCAAAAACGTGGATCTGTCGGACACGCTCCGGCGGGTGCTGTTCTGTGGCGAGGTAATGCCGAACAAGCAGCTTAACGTGTGGCGGAAATTCCTGCCGCAGGTGCAGTACGCGAACCTGTACGGTCCCACGGAGATCACTGACGCCTGTACTTATTATATTGTAGACCGTGAATTTTCGGACGAGGAGCCGCTCCCCATCGGCTTTCCCATGTCCAATACAGACATTCTCGTGTTAAATGAGAAAAACGAACTGGTTACGGGGGAGGAACCGGGTGAACTCTGCGTCAGAGGCACATCCTTGTCCATGGGATATTACAGGAACCCGGAGAAGACGTTAGAAGCGTTTGTGCAAAACCCGCTGAACCAGGCGGTCCCGGAGCTGATTTACCGGACCGGCGATGTGGTGAAATACAACGAGCGCGGAGAGATTATCTATCTTTCGAGGAAGGATTTCCAGATTAAGCATATGGGGCACAGAATCGAGCTGGGAGAGATTGAGACGGCGGTATCCTCGCTGCCTGACATTTCCCTAAACTGCTGTCTCTATGACGAGAAGCGGCAGAAGATTGTGCTTTTTATCGAGGAGGAACTGGACAAGGCGTATATCAACGAAAAGATTGCCCATCTTGTGCCGGAGTATATGCTGCCGAATAAGGTGATCCGGGTGGAGAAAATGCCGATCAACGCCAACGGCAAGATTGACCGGGTGAAGCTGAAGGAATATATAAAATAGCAGGGAAGCGGCGGAAAGCGAAGAGAGCGCGTCTTGTGAATGTCGTGGGAAGAAGCATCGGCAGCAGATAAAATAACATGCGCTACGAAAAGGAGCTGTATGAGGTCAGATTTTCGGCGGGTTGTGGTAATTGGTTATGGAAAAGCCACCGGCGGGATATTAAAATATACGGACGACAGGCGGGTGGACTATGGCTATAGGCTGGAATTTATCGAGCATGAGCCTCACGCGCTTGGGGTCACGAAACAAATTTGTGAGGAACGGGGTATCCCCTTCGTGTCCATGCCGGATAAGCGGGAGCTTGGGCGGTATTTCGGTGAAATACAGGAAAAAACGCTGATTGTCTCCGCCAGCAACAATTTTCTGTTTCCAGCGGCAGTGGTGGAGCGGGAAAATATCACGATCATCAATTTTCACAATGCGCTTCTGCCGGATTATCCCGGAAGAAACGCGCCAAGCTGGGTTATTTATCGGGGTGAGGCGCAGACAGGCATCACCTGGCACTATGTGACGGCGGGGGTGGACGAAGGCAATATCATTCTCCAGAAAAGCTGCAGGATCGGTCCCGATACGAAGGCGTACGAACTGACGGAAACGCTGATGGATCTGGCATACGATGGTTTTTGTGAATGCTTTGACGGGGTTTTGCAGGAAAACGCTGTTGCGAGACCGCAGGGGTTTTCACCGGAGAGACGGATGTACCGCTCGACCGAGATACCTGGAGACGGATTTCTTGACTTAAACGAGCCGCCGGAGAAGCTGTACCGCCTGCTTCGCAGCGTGGATTACGGGAAAAGCGGCATATTTCCCCCATTGCAGATGGAAGTTGCGGGAAAACGGGCGGAAATTTTACGGTATCGGAAGGTTGCCCCGGAAAAGAAAAAAGAGGGGGCGGACATGCTGTATCTGCCGTTAGCGGACAAGGATTTGCTGAAAATAAAATATCGAATGTTATGATATGGCAAAATAAGGATTTGAGAATCTGCACATGCAGGTGTACAATACTATAACAGAAAGGATAGGAACGATGGAAGAAAAAGTATTGGAAATATTGGAAGAGTACTGCGAGGAAGCCCTCGATTACACGGGCGACAATATGATGGAGGAAGGCGTGATCGACTCCTTTACAGTGATCAATATTGTGAGTGAGCTGGAGGATGTCTTCGATATCGAGATTGATGCCAAGTACGTGGTGGCGGAGAATTTCAGGAACAAAGAGGCGATCATTGAACTGGTGACACAGTTGGTGGAAGAATAGTGTGAGGAGTATATGAAACTCTTATCAACCAATTTCGTCATAATGTGGGTGATTTTTTTCGCCCTTTATTACCTGGTATCGAAAAAACGGCAGTGGGTGGTTCTTGCCGTGGCAAGCGGACTGTTTTACGTGGCTGGTACGGGGGGGATTCCGGTTGGGATTCTTCTTACAGGTGCAGGTACTTACGGGTGCGGTATTTATCTGGCGCGCAGTCTGGAAAAACAGAAAAAGGCGCTTTCGGATATTGCGGATAAAGAGCGGAAAAAGACGTTGAAGCTGGGATTTGAGAGGCGCAGAAAACGCATTCAAATCCTTTATTTTGTGTACAGTCTCGGCATATTGCTCTGTACGAAGTATATGGTTGTGATCCTGCCCTTTCTGCAGGAGCTTGGGCTGACCACGCCGGTGGGCGACGCATTCTTTGCGCGCGTGGTTATGCCTCTTGGGATATCCTTTTACACACTGACGGCGATTGGCTATGTGGTGGACGTGGGGCGGGAACAGTGCAAGGCACAGGAAAATCCGTTCAGACTGTTTCTGTTTCTTACTTATTTTCCGGCGATTACGCAGGGGCCTTTTAACCGCTATGCGAAATTGCAGGAGGAACTTGAGAGGGGACATGTCTTTGATTACGGGAGAATGCTGTTCGGTGTGCAGCGCTTTGTCTGGGGCGCTTTCAAGAAACTGGTGATTGCAGACAGAATCAATCTCTTTGTGGAAAATGTGTTCGGCAATGTGGCAGGAGGGCTGCCAGGCAGTATTTACGGGCTGGCGGTTGTTCTCTATATGCTGCAGCTCTACGCGGATTTTTCGGGATATATGGATATGGCGCTTGGCATCAGCGAAACCTTCGATATTTACCTGCCGGAGAACTTTAAAAGACCTTATTTTTCAAAATCAGTGGCGGAATTCTGGCGCAGATGGCACATCACCCTCGGGACGTGGTTTAAGGACTATGTGATGTTTTCCTTTGTCATGTCGGGTACGGGGCGCAAGATCGGCAAGGCGGCGAAGAAAAAAATGCCCCGCATGGGAAAGCATGTGACGGGCATCATCGGAACAATGCTTGTCTGGCTGCTGACGGGCATGTGGCACGGCAGAACGGCGAGCTATATTTTGTGGGGCGTCTATTACGGCGTGATCATGTGCATTTCCCTCGTATTGGAATCGCAGTATAGTATATGGAAGGAAAAGCTTCATATCAGAGAGGGAAAAGCTTACGGGTACTTTACCATGGCAAGAACGTGGGCGATTGTGTTTGTGGCGGATGTGCTGATCCGTTCGGAGAGTCTTTCCCAGGCGGGTGAGGTTTACCGGGCGCTTTTCACAGACTTCCGGCTGAAAGAGGGAATCCTTAGCGTGACAGACTATGGGCTCAGCAGGTACGGCTTTTTGCTGCTGGCGGCGGCATGCCTTCTGTGGCTTGCGGTTTCCGTCTGGGAGGAAAAGGGGAGAGACGTGCGTCGGATGATTGCGGACAGCCCCATGGCGCTGAGGTGGTGCTGTTATTACGGCGTGGTGCTGCTTTTGCTGGTTACGGGGATTTACGGCGGAAGTTATGATACGGCGGCGTTTCTGTATCAAAGTTTCTAGTGTGCTGAACGGAAGGAGCATCGGTGTGAAAGGAAAAAAGACAGCGGAAATTCTGTTTTCAATAGCATGCGTTATTATAATTGTGTCCACAATTCTTGTTTTCTCTACAGGCGCGGGTTATACGGTGATCAGCGGAGATGATTTTACCCATGGTGTGCGGGTTGGGGCTTTTCATGTCCCGCTGCCGGAGTATTTTGTGGCGTCCCTTCTGTATGTAAAGGATCTGTATATGGACTGGCAGGGAACCTGGTTTTCCATGTTTTTGCAAGCGTTTCTCTCGCCGATCAACAATTTTGGTCTGCCGCAGCTCAGGGCTGTGATGGTGGGAAACGCGCTGCTGTTTCTCGGTTCTCTGGCGGCGCTTTTGTGGGTAGGGCTTTCTTTTTTCCTGGCAGGGACGGGATTGCGCGGCAAAGAGACTGACGCGTCACGCGAAACAGCGGCGGGCGGGGCAAAGAGCCTTGTTTCTCTGCGGCTTGCGGTTCTTACACTTTTCTTTCTGACCGTGGTGAACGCGGATGTCTATGCGGAGATTTATTTCTGGTTTTCCGGGGCGGTGGCATACAGTATGCCTTTTTCGCTTCTGCTCATTTCACTGACGCTGTTTCTTCTTATGAATAAAGAGGAAAATCCCCGAAGAAAAAAAGTCTGTGCGGGCATTGCGGCGGTTCTTCTGTTCTTTTCTTCCGGTGGTTCTCTGGCGGTTGCAGGTGTGGGATGCTATGTGACGTTAGTGCTGACGGTGGTATTTTTTCTCTCTGCAGGTAAGCTGCTTTGGTGTAATCTGGTTGTTTTTGCGGCGGGGTTCGCAGGCGCGCTGATCAACGCGGTCGCACCCGGTAACTTTTCCAGACATGACGGGACGGCGGGAGCAGGTCTGCATTTCGGGCAGGCTCTTGTCTATATGGCGCGTATGTTTGTGGAGGAGTCGGGCAGGTTGTTCCGGGAGACAATGCTTGGTCTGGCGTTTCTTTTGCTGATTGTGGCCGGTGTGTATCTGTCGGGAAGATGCAGGATTGCGATTCGTGAATATGGCATTGCCACCGCATTTGCGCTTCTTTCGGGAGCAGTGGCGTATTTCCCGGTAGCTCTCGGGTATGGCGGGTATTATGTGCCAAACAGATGTTATTTTATAATAGACACATCTATGGTGATAGCGCTCTTAAATCTGGCGCTGTTTCTGGGCGTCTGCGGTCACAGGCTTTGGGGCCTGCCGTCGGATGGCCGTACGGCAGCGGTATTGCTCTACATTTTTCTGGCGGTGCTGATTGTCACGCCTTTGTCTGTGGAGGAACTGCCTCTTTACAGGGTGGCGCGCTATGTGCACAACGGAAGCTACCGGGATTATTATGAAAAATGCGCCGCTCTCTATGAGTATCTGGAAACCTGTCCGGAGGAGGACGTGGAACTGGAAATGCCGGAGTATATTGAAGATTTTGAGTGTCTTTATTTTGATGAAGACGAAACCGGCTGGGTGAATCAGGGGATTGCATCCTATTACGGGAAAAAGTCTGTGCGACGGGCGCAGTAGCGGTTTTTTTTAAAATGTGGTAAACTTATTACAGTTCGGACCCACGACAGTATCTGGACAGTTATAATCGGTTTGTGGGACAGGCAGTGGGGCGTAAACGCCCAGAGCGGAGGTAAATATGTTTTCATTTGACGATTACAAAGAAATAATCAGAATCATAAAGGCCACAGGGCGTCAGTGCGGCTACGCGGATGCACTCAACAGGGACTCCTTTATTATTATGCGCCATGATGTGGAGTACAGCGTGGAGAGAGCGTGGCAGCTTGCCAGGGTGGAGCAGAGCATGGATTTCACCTCCACTTTCTTTTTCCAGTGGACAAACAATTCTTATAATATCCTTTCCCGGAAGAATATGGACATCATCAAGGATATGCACGAGAGAGGACAGCATATCGGGCTTCATTTCGCTTTAAATGGCATGACGGATATGGAACAGATCAAAAGGCGTATCCGCATGGAAATAGATATTTTAAGCGAAATGTTCGGCTTTGCCATCACAGAATTTTCTGTGCACAGACCTTCCAAGGATGTGCTCAGGGAGAATATCAAACTGGATGGCCTGCTCAATGCTTATCAGGATGATTTTTTTACTTTTTCTGATAAAATAACAGAGGATACGAAATTAAATGTGAAGTATTTGTCAGACGCCAATCATATCTGGCGTTATGGTTATCCGGACGAGGCGAATATTACGGGTTATGAAAAAGTACAGATTCTGACCCATCCGTTTGCATGGAGTAAGAAGGGATGCAATAATTTTGAAAACTATCGGGCGCTGATCCAGGAAAAATACGAGGAACTGGTGGATTCCGTGGACAATGAATGCAAGGATTTTGGGGAATACAGGGAATATTTTATGGGTAAGGACGTAAAGTAACAACGTGAGAAGAAGTTCTAAAGACATCGTGCCATAGGACGCGATGCCAGGAACTTCTAAGTCTTATGTGCGAGAATGCCAAAGGCAGGCATTCTCGGATATAAAGGAGTATTGTATGTGCGGGATTTGTGGATACATTAGAAGGCGGGAGGTTTCGCCCGGGCAGCTTAAGAAGATGAATGATACGATGTATCACAGGGGTCCCGACGACAGCGGGGAAGAGTTTTTCGGGATGGCGGGCGGCTACCGGGTGGGGCTTGCGCAGAGGAGGCTCGCCATTATGGATCTTTCGGCGCTGGGACATCAGCCCATGCACTCGGTGGATGGCCGGGTTGTTGTGGTCTATAACGGTGAAATTTATAATTTCAGAGAATTGAGAGAAGAATTGGCGGACTATCCCTTCCGGTCGGACTGCGATACGGAAGTTATCATAGCCGCCTATTTAAAATGGGGCATTTCCTGTTTGAACCGGTTTAACGGGATGTTTGCCATCGCTCTTTTTGACAGGGAGGAGGAGGCGGTCTATCTGATCCGTGACCGCATCGGCAAGAAGCCGCTCTATTACTGGTACGAGCAGGAGGAACTTGTGTTTGCGTCGGAGTTAAAGCCGATCATGGCTTGTCCGGATTTTCATGCGGAGATAGACAGGGGTGTGCTCTCGCGCTATCTCTTTCAGCAGTATATCAATGCACCGGAGACCGTTTATGAGAACGTGTACAAGCTGGAACCGGGCACGGTTTTAAAGTTTCATGGGGGAAAGATAACTACACGCAGCTACTGGAGTGTGCGGGAGGCATATGCGGATGCGTCGGGACAGCCTGTCAGGAGCTATGAGGAGTCGAAAGAGCGGCTGAAGGCGCTCCTGCAGCGTGCCGTGTCGCTGCGTATGATTGCGGATGTACCGCTTGGCGTTTTTCTGAGCGGCGGTTATGACTCATCGCTGGTTACGGCGATGGCGCAGGCAAATTCCGGGAAGCCTGTTAAAACGTTTTCTATCGGGTTTAACGAGGAGAGCTACAATGAGGCGCCCTACGCCAGAGCGGTGGCGGATTACCTGGGAACGGCCCATACGGAGCTGATGATCGATGAGGCTGACATGCTGCGGATGGTGGAGAGCATTCCGGAATATTATGACGAACCCTTTGCCGACCCCTCACAGATTCCGACGATGCTTGTCTGTAAGCTTGCCAGAGAGCAGGTGACAGTTGCACTTTCGGGCGACGGCGGTGACGAGTTCTACTGTGGCTACAATATATATGATAAGGTGGCGCAGGCGCAGAAACTGGATACGATGGGCGGTCTGGTACATGATCTGTGCAACATGCCGGGTATCAGACGGTTTGGTCTGGAGAAGAAGCTTCCCTTTAAAGTGCGTGTGATCGCCGGGAACAGAGACCGGGAGACGAAGACCCAGTTTGGCGCGGGAAACTACCCGGGGATGGCGTGCGCCATGGTGGGCGGAATGCCTTCCGGGAAACGCGCGCTGCCGGTGAACTATCCAGTGGAGAGCAGTTATCCGGTCAGGGACTGGCAGATTTGCCGCATGCTTCTTGATATGGACACTTATCTGCCGGGGGATATTCTCTGCAAGATGGACCGCGCATCCATGAAATATTCACTGGAAGCCAGATGCCCCATCCTTGACCCGGATGTGATGGACTTTTCCTATCGGATTCCCCATGAGTATAAATTTGCAGCGGGGAACAAAAAGCATATCCTGAAAGAGATCGCCTACGATTATATTCCGAGAGAGCTGTTGGAGCGCCCGAAGAAAGGCTTCGGCGTTCCACTCGACAAATGGCTCAGGGGACCGCTTAAAGAACAGTTGTTATATTATGCGGACCATGACGTAATAGAACGCCAGAATTTATTCGATGAACCGTATGTGTCCAGGATGGTTAAGAGCTACCTTGAGACAGGAGACAGGGGGCGCGGGACGGGTGAAAATTATTCCGGGCTGATCTGGGCCTTCTTCGTTTTCCAACAGTGGTATACAAATTTCCACGAACAGAGTAACAAGTGAAATCTTATAAAATGAAAATATTACAGATATTATTTTGACGAAATCAGAAAAAAGTTATCAGAAAATAAGCGAAATTGTCAACACATTCAAAGGAACGAAAATAAATGAAAATTTAATTAAGAATGAGATTTCTGCCGGATTTTGACGAAAATGCAGGAAAATCATTTGAAAACAGGTGTTTTTAGTCGAAAAATGAAGGAATTTATGCAAGACCATGATTGAAAAAAAAGAACAAAAAAAAATAGCTTTCTATATCGGCTCCCTCAGCAAGGGAGGGGCAGAACGTGTGTTTGTAAATCTGGCTGAGTACTTCCGGGAGGAGGGATATCGTGTCGTGATGGTGACACAATATCAGAGAGAGGACGAGTATGATCTGCCGGACGGGATTGATAGAATCCTTTCGGATATCGGGGAAGAAAAAGTGACTGCAGGCAGGATCGTCAATTTCCTCAGAAGGCTAAATAAATTACATGTGATATGGAAAGAACAGAAACCGGATCTCGTGCTGTCCTGTATCGGAAAAAATAATTTTATGGCGGTTGTCACCACCATGGGGACAAAAACGAAAGCGGTTGTCTCGGTGGTGGGCGAGGCAAAGGAAGAGTATCCTACCAGGGTGATGCGCCTGCTGGCGGATTTTCTTTTTTCCCGCGCGGCGGGGATTATCTTGCAGACGGAGCGTTCCCGGAGTTTCTTTTGCAGGAAGGTGGGGGAGAAGGCTGTGATTCTGCCAAACTCTCTGAATCCTGTCTTTATCAGACCGAGGTACGAGGGTGTGCGGGAGAAAAGAATCGTGTCTGTGGGGCGCATGGACGCCAACAAGAACCAGGAGATGCAGCTTCGCGCATTCGCGGCTCTGAAAGACAAATATCCGGAATACACACTTGAGATTTACGGGGACGGGGAGCTGCGCCCTCATATAGAAGAAACGGTGGCAAACCTGGGCGTGGCGGAGCGGGTTTTTTTGCCCGGTGTGGTGCAGGATGTGGCAGCGCGGATCTGGCGGGCGTCCCTGTTCCTGCTCACTTCCTATTCTGAGGGCGTTTCCAATGCCCTTATTGAGGCGCTGGCGCTGGGACTGCCCGTGATTGCCACGGATGTGCCAAGCGGCGGGACGGAAGAACTGATGACGGATGAGGTGAACGGCCTGGTGATTCCCGCGGGGGATCAGACGGCGCTTACGCGTGCGATGGACAGGCTTCTGGGGGATGCGGATTATGCGGACAGGCTTGGCCGGGAGGCGGCGAAGATTCAGGAAAGACTTGCGCCGGAGCGTGTAAATACCCTGTGGAAGGACTACTTTGAGAAAGTTATGGATAAGTAGCTGACGTGCGCAAATAGCCTGTATTTCTGCGGCGACAATTAAATAACATATGATATATAAGGAGAGCTTTTGTGGATAAGGTTAGACAGACGGAAGAAGTGATATCCCGGCATTCGGTGCAGGAAACGCCTGGAAAAAAGGAACCCGGCGAAAAGCGGCGTGAAGCGCTGCAGGCGGCTGTTTTTGTGCTGTTGTTTTTTTTCATTCTTCTGCCAGTGTCCTATATGGTGAGGACCAACGGCGATGTGAAGGATCGTTTTGCAGGCTTTTACGCGGAAAAGAAAGATTCGCTGGATGTTGTGATGATCGGTTCCAGCCCGGTATTTCCCTATTATGCCGCGCCTAAGCTGTGGGGGGAGGCGGGGATTGCGATGTATCCGCTCTCGACCAATGTGCAGCGTCCTGCCGCCATGCGGTATCTGGCGGAGGAGGCAGAGAAAAGCCAGTCGCCCGCGCTCTATATTTTTGAGATGCGCATGTTCACAATGGAAGAGGCGGGGCTGATGGAAAATATGGCGTATACCCGCGGTGTGACAGACAATCTGAAGTATTCCCGCCAGCGGATCAGAACAATACAGGGGCTGGTGCCGGAAAATGACGGGGAGGGGCGGCTTAGCTACTACATTGACATTATGAAGTATCACACGAACTGGAAAATGCTGGTGCTTCCCTCCGAGTGGGCTAATATGTTCTATCGCCACAGCCATCCGTTAAAGGGATATACCTTCCGGGATGAGGTCGGACCGCAGCCACAGCCTGCCTGCGGCGGCGCAGAAGGCGTTCTGGCGATCCCGGAGGAGCAGGAGACGTATCTGCGGGATCTGCTTGCCTGGTTAAAGGAAAACGGGCAGGAGGCGCTGTTTATTGTTTCTCCCTACGGGGAATCTCTGGAGGAACAGCAGATGTTTAACTATATGGCGGCAATCGTGGAGGAGAGTGGCTATGGATTTTTGAATATGAACGATTATTATGATGAGATCGGCATTGTTTTTGAGGAAGATTTCGCAGATTACGGCAGCCACACCAATGCGGTTGGCGCGGAGAAGTGTACGGCGTTTCTGAAAGAGTATCTGCTGGCCCGCTACGCGCTCCCGGACCGCCGTGGAGACGCTTCTTATGATTCATGGGATAAATCTTATGAGCTGTGGAAAACAAGGCAGGATGAGGCTGTCAGAACCATCAGAGAGCGTATTGCGAACGAGGATTACGCGGAGATTGTGGAAGAGGAGTAGAGTCCGGATAATCTGTCGGGATAAATATATGGAGATGCTTTTTTCTATATAAGAATAGAGAGATATCTGAGGAAGGGAAAATAACACATGTGTGGAATCGCGGGTTTTTGTAATTTCAGGGGGGACTGGAAGAAGAACATCGGGCGGATGTGCGATCGGATGTACCATCGGGGGCCGGATGCCTCGGGGGTGTGGGCTTCGGATGATCAGAGGGTGGTTCTTGGGCACAGGCGTCTTTCGATCGTGGATCTGTCGCCCGCGGGTGCGCAGCCGATGGTATCCCGCGACGGCAGATATGTGATTGCCTATAACGGGGAGATATATAATCACACTGCCATCCGGAGAAAACTGCTGGCGGAGGGACGGCTGCCTGCCTTCCGGGGGACTTCCGACACGGAGACGCTTCTGGAGTCGATTGCTGCGTACGGTTTGCCAGACACACTGAAAATGGCTAAGGGAATGTTTGCGATTGCGTTGTTCGACAGGCAAGAACATGCGTTATTTCTCGCGCGGGACAGAATTGGAGAAAAGCCGTTATTTTATGGGATATTAAAAGATGATATAAATAAGAGGGAAAATGATGGCAGCTTTGTTTTCGCCTCAGACCTCGGTTCCATCGCCTCGCTGGATGGATTTACCAATTCGGTCAACGTAGATATTATGGGCGATTACATGCGTTATGGTTATATTCCGGCCCCATATACTGTGTACCGCGGGATCTGGAAGCTGGAACCGGGGAAAATATTAAAGATTAAATCACCATATAACAAACCGGAGGTCGAGAGCTACTGGTCAATGACCGAAACGGCTGTTATTGGACAGCAAAATCTCTTTCGGGGAAGTGAGGCGGAAGCGGCAGGGGAGCTGGAGCGTCTTCTGCGGGAATCCATCGCGGGACAGATGGTGGCGGATGTGCCTGTGGGTGCTTTTCTGTCTGCCGGAATCGACAGCAGCACGGTGGTAGCGCTGATGCAGGCACAGAGCGCACAGAAGGTCAGGACGTTCACCGTTGGCATGTGGGAGGAGCAGTACAACGAGGCGCCGGTGGCGAAAGAGATTGCCGCCTGCCTGGGGACGGAACATACGGAGGTCTATATTACGGAGGAGGATGCGAAGAGCGTGATACCGAAGCTCGCCGGGATGTTCGGGGAACCGTTTGCGGATTCCTCCCAGATTCCCACTTATCTCGTAAGCCGGATCACGAGGGAGCATGTGACGGTATCCTTAAGCGGCGACGGCGGGGATGAGCTGTTCTGCGGATATAACACCTATTATTCTATTGACCGTATCTGGAATAAGGTGAGGAAAATACCGGGATTTCTCCGTATGCCCGCAAGCGCCATGCTTGGGCTTGCCGCGCAGGGGAAAGCTTCGCTGGCGACCAGGGGCAGACTTCTGGGAGCAAAGTCGATAGAGGATATGTATCTGCGTTCTGAGATCGGCGAGGGGCTTAATCTGGTCAGACGCGGGGTGACGGGAAACGCGCCCGGCTTTGGCGCCTGGGATGCCATACAGGCCCGCAGAGCGGGAGAAACGTGGATGGACACTTATCCTGTAGGACTTCTGGAAGACGGACAGCACAATCTGATGCTGATGGATCTGTTGATGTATCATCCGGACGATATTTTAAATAAAGTGGACAGGACGGCGATGGCGGTGTCACTGGAGACACGTGTGCCGATGCTGGATAAGGATGTGGTTGAATTTGCGTGGACGCTTCCCCTGTCATTCCGGCAGGGCGGAGGGGTCAGCAAAAAGATTCTGAGGGACATTCTTTACCGTTATGTGCCCCGCGAATTGATGGAGCGGCCCAAAAAAGGGTTCTCCATTCCACTTCATCGCTGGCTGAAGGAGAAGGAGCTGCGGGAGTGGGCAGAGAGTCTTCTCTCGCCATCTTTTTTGGAGGAGCAGGGACTGTTTGAGGCGAAAAGTGTAAAAAAATTATGGGATGATTATATAATGAAAAATGCCTGGAAGCCGCAGATTTGGTACATTCTGATGTTCCAGGAGTGGTGGAAACATTCAAATATAAAATTATGATTTAATTTATTGCGGCATATAACGACTGACAAACGGATGTTATGGGTCAAACACGACTTTTTGACGAAATATTTCATAACAGTTGACCAGTGTTATTTATTACAGATCATAGCGAAAGAAATCGAGTGTAATATAGAATAGCACAAGATATTGATACGGTCTGAGAATTGCAAACACGTAAACAAAAGCGACGGGAAGGGACAGACAAAGACCGGGTACGGTCAGGGAGAGAGGGGGAGCGGAAATGAAGATTTTTGAGCGGTACCGACCACCAGCATTGCATAAGGAAGAGCAGACGGAACTGATTTCCGTGATCGTTACCGCCTACAATATAGAAGCTTATATTGAGAGAGGGGTCCGTTCGGTCTGCAGTCAGACCTATGAGAATCTGGAGATTATCGTGGTGGATGACGGTTCCACGGACACCACGGGGAGAATCTGTGATGACCTGGCGGAGCGTGATGCGCGTGTGCGGGTAATCCATAAGGAAAACGAAGGACCGGCCCAGGCGCGAAACGTGGGAACCGCGGAGGCGAAGGGCAGATATATCGGCTATGTGGACGGGGACGACTGGATCGACGCAGACATGTATGAAAAGCTTCTGAGCGCCCTTCTGGACCAGAGGGCTGATATCGCGATCTGCCGTTACCGTCAGGTTTCCTGCACGCACACGCTGGATGAGTCGGTGGACAGGGCGGTGCTTTTTGAGGGGCAGGAGGCATTGGCGTGTTACGTGGAAGAACGGAAGGAATGCGAGATTCAGAACGCGGCGTGGAACAAGCTTTACCGACGGGAGATTCTTAAGAATGTGACGTTTCCGGCGGGACAGTGGTACGAGGATATCATGTTTGCAACAGCGGCGCTCGCCCGGGCGAATCGCTGTATTTACCTTGACACGGCAATGTATAACTATATAATAGACAGAGAGGGCAGCATCATGAACCGGAGGATCAATCCGCGCACGTTTACGGATCAGATTCCGGCGTATTATGAGAAGACAAAGTTTCTGCAGGAGCTTGGCAGGGAAGATCTGGCGCTGACCCACGATTATTTTTTCTACAAGAGACTGCTGCTGTTTTATGCGGATCTGGAGAAAACCGGGGACGGAGCAACCTATCTGCTGCGGATCGAAGAGATTCTGGCTAAGGACAGGGAACGGGCGCTGCAGGCGTTCCGGACGCCTGTGGCGGATCCGCGGGATGGGAAAAAACTGCGGCTTTTCTATCGGTCACCCGCGGCGTATGTCAGAAAAGTGCGCTGGGAGGAGCAGATAGTGATTCCGGCAAAGGTCAGGATCAAGCGAATGATCAGACGGCTGAAAGGGCATTGACTGGCTGTGGATTTTTGAAAATATAATAACATACGATTGGAAAAGGACAGGATTAAGATTTGGTAATTATACAGCTGGCGGGCGGTCTGGGAAATCAGATGTTCCAGTACGCTCTGTATGTGCAACTGAAAAGTCTGGGCAGAGAAGTGAAAATCGACGACGTGGCGGGGTTTGTGGAAGACGGGCAGAGAACGCCTGCGCTTTCACCCTTTGGGATTGCCTATGAGCGGCCCTCGGAGGAGGAGCTTCGGCGGATGCTGGATTCCTCGCCCATGTTATGGCATAAGGTGCGGCGCAAGCTTTTGGGCAGACATAAAAAGGCCTACTTTGAGGAAGGAAAACTTTTTATGCCGGAGGTGCTGACCTGGGATGATATTTATCTGGAGGGCTACTGGCAGACGGAAAAATATTTTCGACAGGTGGAGAAGGAGGTCCAGGAGGCTTACGATACGGACAAGCTGACGGCATATCTGAGGCGGTCGGGCTGTTGGGGAACCGGCGCGGTGAGCGGGAAGCGCAAAACGGCGCAGGACTATCTGGATGAAATAAATAACACATGTTCTATAAGCCTGCATGTCCGCAGGGGAGATTATCTGACGCCCGAGAACCAGGTGCTTTTCGGCGGTATCTGTACGGACGCCTATTATATAGAAGGAATCCGTCAGATGAGGGAGAAATTTCCAGGATGCCGGTTCTTCCTTTTTACCAACGACAGAGAATGGGCAGCGCGGCAGTTTTCGGAGAATGGGAGTAAAGGAACGGCGGTATTTGCGGACGGTATACTTTCGGATATGACGTGGATCGACCTGCCGGGGTCTGGCGATAACGACTATACGGAATTTGTTCTCATGAGCTGCTGCAAACATCATATTCTCGCCAACAGCAGTTTTAGCTGGTGGGCGTCCTATCTGAATAAGAATCAGGAAAAAACGATTCTCGCGCCGCAGCGCTGGCTGAACGGGACGGACGATAGCGACTTTTACCGGGCGGACATGCGCAAAATTGTGCTGTCGTAAGAACCATAACGATAGCTTTGGCGCAATCTGCTACAGCATTTGAGAGGAAACTATATATAATATGAAGAAACAGAATCAGGAGCAGGTAGGCCTGCTGCAAAAAATCGCATATCTTTTTGACCGAAAACAGTTCTGGCAACTTAGCGGACTTGCTTTTCTTATCCTGATCGGCGGTATTCTGGAGACGCTTGGCGTTTCCATGATGCTTCCCGTGGCGGAGGCGGTGATGGCGCCGGACAAGATTATGGAGAACGAGCTGGTGGGAGAGCTGGTTGCCTTTCTCGGGATTGATTCCTCGAGGACACTGATTGTCTGTCTGCTCGGGGCGTTGATCGCCATCTTTATCTTTAAGAATGTGTATCTTCTGTTTCTGACTTACGTGCAGAACACGTTTGTGACGAGGAACCGTAACCGGATGATAAGCCGGGTGATGCGGGAGTTTTTAAATCGCCCGTACGAGGACTATCTGGGTGCGGACATTCCCACGGTATTCCGGCTGACGGACAGCGACATTCCCAACGCGTTCCAGTTGATACTGGTGTTGATCCAGATGACCACGGAGATCGTGGTGGCGGTGTCGATCTGTATCGTGCTGATGTGGATGAGTCCGCTGATCTCCATTGGCTGTGGCGTGCTTTTCCTTGGTATGACGCTGATGATCACCAGGGTATTAAAGCCCCGGCTGAATGCCATCGGGCGGAAGAACCAGTCTATTCAGTCGCGGATTGCGAAGTGGAGAATCCAGTCCATCTACGGTTTAAAGGACGTAAAAGTGTTGCACAGGGAAGAGTTTTTTGTGCGCAATTATTATGAGAGCGGTGCGATCGGCGCCAATGTGGCGAGAAATTACGCGGTGATGAACAATACGCCAAGGCTTCTGATTGAGTCCGTCTTTATCGCGGCAATGCTGTCGTTTATCCTTGTCTTTATTCTGCGGGACGGTGATATCACCGTGCTGATGCCCCAGCTCATGGCGTTTGCCGCGGCGGCGGTTCGTGTGATGCCGGCGACGAACCGGATCAACACTTATCTGTCGGAGATTGCCTACGCGCAGCCCTGTCTGGATTATCTCTACGAGAATCTGACGGACAGTATGAAGCAGGACGTGAACGGCAGTGTGACGGGGCTTACGGGAGAAGCAAAGGAGGAGCTGCCGGAACTTGCGCTGAAGGATAAGATCGTGCTCGATCACATCAGCTTTACTTATCCGAATACGGACAAGCCTATCTTCACGGACGCCCACATGGAAGTCAGAAAAGGGCAGTCGGTGGGCATTATGGGACCGTCGGGAGCGGGTAAATCGACTATCGTGGATATTCTGCTCGGACTTTTGCATGTGCAGGGGGGAACGATCACCTGTGACGGCAGGGATATTTTTGAGAACTATCCTTCCTGGCTTTCTAAGATCGGCTATATTCCGCAGTCCATCTATCTGATCGACGAGTCCATCCGGGACAATATCGCTTTCGGCATAGACGCGGATCAGATCGACGATAAGCGGATATGGGAGGTGCTGGAGGAAGCGCAGCTCAAGAGTTTTGTGGAGGAGCTGCCGGACGGTCTGGAGACGACGATAGGTGACAGGGGTGTCAGAATTTCCGGCGGACAGAGGCAGCGCCTGGGAATTGCCAGAGCACTCTACCACAATCCGGAGATTCTCGTCTTCGATGAGGCGACCTCCGCGCTGGACGGGGATACGGAGTCGGCGGTCATGGAGGCGGTCAACAGTTTCCACGGCAAAAAGACGATGGTGATTATCGCCCACCGCCTGAACACCATCGCCAAATGCGACGTTATTTATAAGGTAGAAGACGGAAAGATTACCGAGACGGCTCTCGAATAATATATCAGATGTTATATACTGTACCGAAAAGGGAAAAGGAGTCAGCGGGACAAGGGGAAATGAGCCAATAGGACACAGTGGCTAAAAAGCCGGTGGAAAGGCTGATGAAAACCGCACAAAGAGGAGGAAATAGAAAACAGATGCTGGGGATTGAGACACAGGAGGGCTTCGGCCTTGGGAATCAGCTTTTTTTCTATGTGACGACCCGGTGCATCGCGCAGGACAAGGGATATCTGTTCAGCGTGCTTGACCCGGAGCACTTTGCCAACAATATGCACAGCGACTGTGGGCTGTATTTTATGGATCTGGATATGGGCGTCCCCTCGAAAAAGGAGGACTACACGAAGGTCTGCTATGAGAAGGAAACCCGGCTTTTTGCGGGAAATTCCAGACATGATCTGACCCACGGCGTTTATGTGACGGATGCGGACAGGCAGCTTTTCGAGGTGGAGGACGGCACGCTCCTCTACGGCAATCTGCAGGCGGAAGCATATTTTATCTCCCACAAGGAGGAGATCAAGGAGTGGCTTAAGGTTAAGCCCGAGTATGACTGTAAAGAGTACAGCCGGGAGAATCTCTGCATCCTGCATCTTCGCTGCAGCGATTATATGGGCTCACCGGAGCTTTATCTGCGCAAACGCTACTGGATACAGGGGATGCGGCAGATGCGAACGATCAACCCGGACATGGAGTTCATGATTATCACGAACGACGTGCGGGAGGCGAACAAGTTTCTGCCCGGCGTTCCGGCTTACAATTTCGATCTGGCAAAGGATTATGCGATATTAAAAAACGCACGTTATTTATTACTGGCGAACTCATCCTTCGCATATTTTCCGGCATTCACCAGCGATACGGTGCAGTACATTCTGGCGCCGAAGTACTGGGCGAGGCACAATGTGTCCGACGGCTACTGGGCTTCGGAACAGAACATTTATGAGGGATGGCATTATATGGACCGGAAGGGCAGGGTCTTCACGGACAAAGAGTGCCGGGAAGAGCTGGCGGCATATAAAAAACGGTCAAAAAAGTATGCCACCGTAAACCAGAAGCCCGTGGGCATGAGGCTGCGGATGATGAAGCTTCACGCGTGGTATATTTATAAGAAGGCGTACCTGTGCAAGATCGGCAGGGGCGTGATGAGAAGGCTGAAAAAGCTGGCGCACGTTGCGTGATGATACGTCAGCAAAGTGTAGGATAGCAGGGAAAAGGCGGATTGGCATGAAGGTTTGGGAAAAAGTTGAGAATTTCCTGGGTGGCAGACGGGCGGCGGTTCTGACGGCGGTGCTTTTGTTTGTGTCGCTGATCCCTCTGCTCTGGCTGGGAAAATATAATGTCATGTGCATCGACGACTACGATTACGGACGGCGGGTGCATGACGTCTGGCAGGCGACGGGTTCTTTTACGGCTTCCGCACAGGAGGCGTGGCGGCAGAACATGGACTTTTACCGGGACTGGCAGGGGACTTACGTGTCCTGTTTTCTGATGGCGATGTGTCCCATGAACTTCCGGTACGAGGTGGCCTGGCTGGTGCCTTTTCTGATGATCGGCATGCTTGCTGTCTCCACTTTTGTGCTGGGACGGCAAATTCTGACCAGGTGGCTTGGCTGTGAAGGGCAGGGCGTTACCGTGGCGGTGCTCCTTCTGCTCTTTTTGTTTTACCAGGTGATAGAAGCGCCCTTTGAGGGCATTTACTGGTACAATGGCTCTACCCACTACGTGCTTATGCAGTCAGTCTGGTTTTTTACGCTGACACTTGTGTCAGAAACTATCTGGGCGGAGGGAAAAGGACGCGCGGCGGTCTGCTGTGCGGCGGCGGCAATCCTTTCTGTGATTGTGGGCGGCGGCAATCTGGTAACGGGGCTGCAGGCAGAGATTGTCATGGCGTTTCTCGTCCTGTATGTCTTCTATAAAAAGCGAAATAAAATTTTATATAGTATCATACCCTTCCTCACGGGAAGCGTGGGGTTTCTCTTTAATGTGCTCGCGCCGGGCAACGGGGCACGGGCGGGCGCGGATGTGGATGAGGGATACTCCGCGCTAAAGTCGGTTCTTCTTTCCTTCTACAATATGCCGGTGTTTGCGATCCGGTGGACGCCGGTGTTTGCCGTGCTTGTCTGGATGGCGCTTCTGCCTCTTCTGTGGAGGATGGCAAAGGCGTCAAAACGGGAATTTGCGCATCCGGTATGGGTGACGGCGGGCGTGTACTGCGTGCTCTCGGCAATGTTTACGCCCACCCTCTTTGCGGTCGGTATGGTAGGACTGTCCCGGGTGGATAATATTATTCAGATAACTTACTATGTGGCGGCTTTGGCGGTCACGGTCTACTGGCTTGGTTTTTTTGCACACAGGAAGCGGGAGGAAAGCGCCGGAAGCGTTGCGGAGGCTCTGGGCATTTTCCTGGAGCGGGCGGACGGACGCATGAGTGCGGTATGTTTAATTCTGCTGCTGGCGGTGTGGGCGCTTACGGCGGATAAGAACACATACACGAGCATCTCTGCGGTCAGGTCGCTGGCGAAGGGCGAGGCACAGACGTTTTACGAGGACTCCATGGAGCGATATGCGCTCTATACGGACGAGGCGCAGACGGATGTGGTTGTTTCGCCTTACAGGGAGAAGCCCCATCTGTTCTCTTTCGACGATCTGAGCGAAGATCCGGAGAACTGGCTGAATCTGGCGGTGGCACGGTATTACCATAAGGACAGTGTAAGAAACACGAAAAGTATTTCCGAAGACGCCCGGCCATAGTATGGGTCGCAAAGCCGGCAAAACTGACTGGGAAGTACGATGTTTCGTTTGGGAGAATGCATGAAAAGCGGCATGCTCTACAGTAATGTGGAAGTATAAAGAGGGGACGCAGATGGACAAAGCACAGGGAGAAAAGGCAAACACCGACGCGGCAAAGAAGGTGTCTTTGCCGAATGTGACGCTGGCGGCGATGACCAGTGTGAATATTTATGAGACAATCCGCGCGCTGGAGTACAGTATGCGGGGGATTGCATTCGGTGACGTGGTACTGGTCACCCATCGGAAGCCTTTGTCGCTGCCGGGGACGATCCGGTACTCCCACACGTCAAAACTGGATGATATTGACAAGTTTAACTACAAAATGGTGTATGAGCTTGGGGAACACATTCACACGGAGTTTGCGCTGATTGTACACGCGGACGGTTTTGTGGTGCACCCGGAGAGCTGGCGTGATGAATTTTTAAATTATGACTATATCGGTTCGCCATGGCCGCTGCCGGAGAATGACTATGCCTATCGGGACGCCAGAGGCGAGATTGTCCGGGTGGGTAACAGTGTGTCGATCCGCAGTAAAAGACTGTTGGACTTTCCGAAAAAAGCAGGGCTTAAATGGGAGAAGATGGCGGAAGACGATAATTATAATGAAGATACGTTTTTATGCTGTAAGTATAAAAATGTGATCGAGGAGGCGGGGATGCGTTTTGCTCCCATTGAGGAGGCAAAATATTTCGGGCATGAGCATATGATTCCCGAGATCATGGATGTGGAGAAACCCTTTCTCTTTCACAAGTGGCGGGGGAGAAACGCGCAGTACCCGAAGTTTGTAAACCCATGGAAGGTCAGATGGCAAAAATGCAAGGATGTCCTGCGGCCGCTGCTTTTCTGGCGCAGATTTTGAGAGGATACCGGCAGAAAGGCATGATAGATGTCTGATGACTAAATGTTGAGGGAAAGGATAAAATAGCACATGATATATGATTGTATTCCCTTTTTCAACGAACTGGATATTTTGAAACTCCGAATGCAGATCCTCGCTCCCTATGTTGACAGGTTTGTACTGGAGGAATCCACAGTGACGTTTTCGGGGGAGCCAAAAGAGATGGTTTTCGCCAGAAACAGGGAGATGTTTGAAGAGTTTGCGGATAAAATTATCTATGTGGCGGTGGACAATTCTCCCATGGAGGGGGTTACCACCCACGAGCGGGATAAGTTTCAGAAAAACCAGCTGATCCGGGGACTTTCCGGCTGTAAGCCGGAGGATATCATTATATTCAGCGATGTGGACGAGATACCGGATCCGGAGACGCTGACGGGACTGTTTGATGGGTTTGAACCCGGGAAAATCTACCATCTGGCGCAGCGGATGTTTTACTGTTTTCTCAACATGGAGGAAGTTTCCGGGAATCTTTTGTCCATCACGGGGGAATTTCCGGGCGTGGAGAGAAGACAGTGGCTTGGCACGAAGATCTGCAGTTTCTCGGAGCTGCCGGAGGAGGGAATTGTATATCTGCGAGAGGTGTCGCCAGAAGATCCACGCAGCGTGCGGGTTGCGGACGGCGGCTGGCATTTCGGCTATATGGGTGGTGACGGTGAGCGGGATGTGGCGAAGCGCATCGGCGTAAAAGTGAAGGCGGCAGCCCACCAGGAATATAATAGCAAACGTTATTTAACTGAGGCGGTGGACAGGCTGCTCTGTGGTGAGGATATTTTTGACCGGGATGCGAAGTTTGTGCGGGTGGAAATCGACGAGAGTTTTCCCGCGTATCTGCGGGAGCACCGGCAAGAGTACGACTTTCTGATTGCCCCGGAAGTCAGTCCGGGGGGAATTTTATGGAAGCGGGCGAAGCTTGCGGGGAAGCAGTGTCTGCGCAGGGCGCATGGTGCGGCCGCGCGGATTTTGCGGCGGTGAGGACAGCGGTTTAAAAGCTGCGATATACGGTTCCCGTAGGGACTGACTCTTCGGAGTGGAGGAAAGATTGAAAAATAAGTCTGATGACCTTATTTTTCAATCGTGAGTTTGTGTCGGAGCCACAAACTCGGAATCGCAGAGCAAAATTTGAGATTTTACTCGCGTGTCGTCGCGAAAAGATGCTCCGACATGGAGGAAACTATGATAAAGGATATTTACAGGCGGCTGCGGGAAGAAAGCCCGGTTCCCCGCCTTGCTTTCTATATCGGACTGACCATAGAGCTGCTGATGGTGATTATCGACAAGAGCAACTATGTCAATCCCATCGAAGGGTATCTGTTTCGGCTGACTTTTCTTCTGTTTGCGTGTAAGCTCCTGCTCACGCGCTATGAGCTTAGGGAGTGGGCACTCATTCTTGTGATGGAGGCAGCAGGCTTTATTTCATACCGGGTAACGGGGGCCAACGACATCATCCGCGTGGTGACTTTTGTGGCGGCCTGTAAGGGGATTCCGCTAAAGGAAGCCCTCAGATATACATTTTATGTGACGCTGACAGGCTGCCTTGTCATTGTGGCGCTTTCTGTGACGGGGATTTACGGGGATATCAGCCTGACGCAGGCTTTCGGCCATGAATCAGCGGAAACCACCCGCTATATCGGTGAGGAGGCGGCGGAAGAAACCCGCTATACACTCGGTATGGGACATCCGAACGCGCTTTCCTGTATGTTTTTTATGCTGGCGGCTCTGGGAGTTTATGTCTGGTTTGACAAGATGAAGTGGTATGGTTACCTGTGTCTGATGCTCTTAAATGTGGGGGTCTATCTGCTGACTGGCTCCAAGACCAGTATGCTTATCACAACGGCATATCTATGTGGAGCCTGTCTCCTGACGTTTTGGAAGGGTTTGCGGAAATTGACGTTTCTCTATGTCTGCGGGCTGCTTGTCTTTCTCCTGTGTATCGCCTTTTCTGTGGACGCGGCGGTCTGCGCCCAGCGGGTGAGGACTGCGCAGTGGAACGAGTTCTTCTATTGGACCCCCGGGGATAATGAGCATATTGTGCTGCTCGGCAAAATCGACCGCTATATCAACGGCAGAATCGTCTCACTGACGGACTCTGAAAAGAATGACGGCATGATACAGACGTGGTCGGCTTTTTCCTGTGAGAATAATATGAATTATTATTTTGATATGGGCTGGGTTAAGGTGTTTTACCGCTACGGTGTGATTCCGGGTATTTTGTATGTGGCGGCGAACCTGATTCTTCTGTGGCGGATCTGGCGCAGGCGGGATGCCTGCGGACTCGCGCTCTTTGTGATGTTTGCGGTGTATACGGTGGTGGAGGCGCATCTGATCTCCGTGTACATCGGCAGGAATTATCTGCTTATGATGTTTGGGTGCGACAGTTCGGAGAGGTCTGCGCATTGACTGCGCTGACCGTAAGAACATATAGTGCAGCGCTGGGACTTTACACCTTTTGGGTAATCTGTTATGATTAAACTGATTAATCAACTAAATAGCAACAAGCCTAACCAAATAAAAAGTGTAAAGTCCATGTGTTGAAAAAGACTTTACATTTTTTATAATGAGGTATTTTTATGAATCGTAGAATGAAACTGATTGAGAGCTATCTGCTGCTTCTCACGGATCTGTGCAGCATAACTCTTGCCTATATCATCGCCATTCTGATACGGTACGGGAAGTTTTCGAGAGTTATGGAGCCGGAGCTTCACTTTGTGGTATGTATCGGGTTTTTGCTGTTCTGTACGATCTACAGCTTTCTGTTTGACTGGAACAGGGAGTTTATTAAAAGAGGTATCCTCGTTGAATTTATAGCGGTTACCAAATTCAATGTCTTTATGGAGCTGTCCGTAATGGCCTTTCTTTTCATGATGCAGAAAGGTGCGGATGTCTCCCGTCTGGTGATGGGATATTTTGCCATTCTGAATATTTTTATCGTCTGGCTTGTGAGACTTGCCATGAAGAAGGCTCTGCGGGCCTGGTTCACAGCTAAGTCCAACATTGTCAAAATCATGATTATCACGAAAGACGCAGCGCTGGAAAAGACGCTTTCCAAGCTTAAGGGCGCCATGGATATCAATTATGAGATTGTGGCGCTTGCCTGTGTGGACAAGGACAGGAAAGGTGAGACCGTGGAGGGCATTGCGGTCAACGCAAACCGGGAAAACGTGCTGTCCATGGCAAGGCAGATGCCGCTCGACGAGGTGTTTATCAGCCTGCCGGACGAGGATATGGCCTATGTAAAGCATATCATTTATGATCTGGAGTCCATGGGTGTGGCGTGTCATTATAACATCGATATCATAGAACGGCCAAGCAAGGAAGTGCGTGTGGGAAGTTTCGCCGGGTTTACGGTGGTGACATACTCGATCAATCATTTTGATTACAGGCGCATGGTGGTGAAGCGGCTGATCGACATTGTGGGCGGACTCGCCGGGTGCTTAATAACGATTGTTATTACTCCTTTCGTTGCGATTGCCATCAGACTGGATTCGCCGGGACCTGTTTTCTTTGCGCAGACCAGAATCGGCAAAAACGGACGGCGTTTCAAGATTTACAAATTCCGTTCCATGTATATGGACGCGGAGGCGAGAAAAAAAGAGCTGGAAGCGCTAAACGAGATGCAGGGGCTTATGTTTAAGATGGAGAACGACCCGCGCATCACGAAGGTAGGCAGATTTATCAGAAAGACAAGCATAGACGAACTGCCACAGTTTTTTAATATCGTGAAGGGCGACATGAGCCTGGTGGGAACCAGGCCCCCCACCGAGGGCGAGTTCGAGCAGTACAATTCCCACTACAGGCGCAGGATCAGCATGACGCCGGGACTTACGGGGCTCTGGCAGATCAGCGGCAGAAGTGAAATCGTGGATTTCGACGAGGTCGTAAAGCTGGATCTGGAGTATATCGACAACTGGACGCTGGGACTGGATATCAAAATTCTGTTCCAGACGGTCTGGGTGGTGCTCACGGGCAGGGGATCCAGGTAGAATTTTTGCTGGCAGGCGGGGAGTTGGCGAATGCCGTGGCATGTAAACAGAGGGAGGACGGACATTGCATGTATGTATGATTGTGCCCAATGAGGCTGTAAAGGGCGGAATTGCCTCCGTGGTGAACGGCTACCGGGGCAGTGAGTTGGAGAAACATCACCGCATTACCTATATCGAATCTTATCGGGACGGCAGCAAATGGGACAAGCTGATAAAGGCTCTTAAGGGGTATGTGGCATTTCGCAGGCTTCTCATAAAGGACCGCCCGGATCTGGTGCATGTACACTCTTCCTTCGGGCCCAGTTTTTATCGGAAAATGCCCTTTATTCTGTGGAGCGCATCGCGCGGCATTCCGGTGGTCAACCATATACACGGGGCGGAATTTGACGCGTTTTACGAGAATGTTTCCGAGGCAAAGCGAAAGCGGGTGCGGAAGGTTTACGGCAGATGTACGCGGCTGGTGGCTTTGTCGGAGGAGTGGGCGGTGCGTCTGCAGCAGATTGTGCCCCGGGAGAGAATTGATGTTCTGGAAAATTACTGCCGCATTCCGGAAAAGCCGTCCGAGACGGGAAGAAATAGAAAACAGGTGTTATTTCTAGGAGAGCTGGGAGAGAGAAAAGGGTGCTTTGACATTCCCGCGGTGTGGGAACAGGTAAAAAAGAAATGCCCCGGCGCATCGCTTGTGATGGCGGGGGACGGGGAGATGGCGCGCATCAAAGAGGCGTTTTCCCGAAGGGGGATTGCGGGGGACGTGTCCTTTCCCGGCTGGGTGCGGGGGGAGGAGAAGGAGCGGCTCCTTTGCGGGAGCGGTATTTTCCTGTTTCCAAGCTACCATGAAGGGATGCCGATGGCAGTTTTGGACGCCATGGGTTACGGGCTAGGCATTGTCACGACAAACGTAGGTGGAATCCCGCAATTAATCACTCATGGAAAGAGCGGATTTCTGGAAGAGCCCGGTGACCTGTCCGCTATAGCTGAAGACGTCAGTGCCCTTATACAGGATGAAGCGTTATGCCGCAATATGGGAGAACTGGCAAGGGAAACAGCAGAACAGAAATATAGTTTAAAGATTCATCTGCAGAAATTGGAAGAGACTTACAGAAAGGCATGCCTGGCAAAATGAATGTGAAATTGAAAGCGTTAAAAAGTCTGTTTAAAATAGCTTATTGGAAGTGCCGCTACGGATCCCGGCTGAAGATGCCCTGGATACAGGGATTTGACCGCGTCTATCTTGAACTGTCCAAGAAGGGACATATGAGCTTCGGTGTGAGAAACGAGAACCGGGGCAGGATGCATTTTATCTGTGCGGGCGATGGCAGACTGGAGATAGGAAATCATGTCATCTATGCGATAGGCGGCTGTATTACGTGTATGGGGCATATCAAAATAGGGGATTACTGTAGATTTGGCAATAATGTTGTCATTGTTGACCACGACCATAATTTTAGAAATCAGGGCGGGGAGTTTCTGGTCGGAGAAATTACAATTGGAAACCGCGTCTGGATTGGCGCAAACTGCACTATCTTAAAAGATGTGCATATCGGAGACGACTGTGTGATCGCGGCGGGAAGCGTCATTAACAAAGATGTGCCGGCTCATACAATCTGTTACCAGAAAAGAGAGACAGTGTATGCGCCGATTTCATCAAAGTAAAAGGGAGCATGACGAACAAGTGGATCAAATTAGCGTGATCGTCCCGGTCCACAACGGGGCGTCCTATCTGGAAGAATGTATTGACAGCATTCTGGCGCAGGACTATGAAGCGCTGGAAGTGCTCATCATAAATGACGGCTCGACGGACAATACGGCAGAGGTCTGTGAACGGCTGTGCGGGAAACATGACTGCCTGCGGGTGATCACGCTGCCCGACCTGGGCGTTTCGGTGGCGAGGAACCGTGGACTGGAGCAGGCGGAGGGGGCATATATTATGTTCGTGGATGCCGATGACCGGCTTTGTCCGGGGATGCTTAAGAGCCTGCACAGATTGCTGCTGCGGACGGACAGCGATATGGCGGGCTGTGGATTTGCCGCGTGGGGGTCGCCTGCAGAGTGGGAACGGCTGCGTACCGGGGAAGAAATGCCGGAAGAGCTTACAGGCGGGAATGCGGGGAAAATATACGACAGCGGCTGCTATTTAAAAGAGAATATTCTGCGGGGAAATACCCGCTGCTGGAGTAAGCTCTACAGAAGGGAGCTGATCGGACAGGTGCGGTTCCGGGAGGGACTGACGATCGGTGAGGATATGCTGTTTCTTGTGGAGCTTCTGCCGCGTATGAGACAGGCTGTGGAGACGGCTTATCCCGGTTACGGGTATTACCAGAACCCGGCCGGTGCGATGCAAAGGCCTTTTACGCCGGACTACATGGACCAGATTTACTGCTGGGAGATGGCGCGCGAACTGATTGTGAAAAGAGAGCCGGACCTGTCGGTGCAGGCGGACGCCCAGATCATGGTGGCGGTCATGCTGACGGTGGGAAAGATCGCCCTGCTTCCCGGGAGAGAGCGCAGAAAGGCAAAGGCGTATCTGCGGGTGTGCCACAGAAAATTGAGGGGGATTGTCGGAGAGAGGGCATGCTATCCGTGCCTGCCCGCGGGCTATGGGATCAAGGTGAGATTGTACGCCTGTCTGCCAGGGCTCTATGTGTGGCTGTATCACTGCATGAAATTGTAACAGCCCGGTCTGCGCTTCTACTGCGCGAGGGCAATGTGAGATAGATGTAAAGTGGATGGGACCGTGCGGGTGATTACCGTGTTCTGATGACCCTTCCACGGTTTGTCATCAAAAGAGAATGGGGAGAAAAACAGAGGGAACAGGGAAAGCGAATGAAGAGGACAAATCCGTTAATCAGCATAATTGTGCCGGTGTACAACAAAGAGGCGTATCTGCGGGAATGCGTGGACAGCATTCTGGGACAGACTTACCGGCGGATCGAGGTCATTCTGGTAGATGATGAGTCCACGGATGGAAGCGGCGCGATCTGCGATGCGTACGTGCAGGCGGATGCCAGGGTACAGGTCATTCACCAGAGGAACGGCGGACCCACGGCGGCGTGCGCGGCAGGCATGGCAGCGGCGTCCGGCGGGTATTATATGTTTGTGGACAGCGACGATTATCTGGAGCCGGAGACGCTTGTCGAGATGGCAGAACGTCTGGCAGGCGTGCCGGGTGAGATCGTCTGCTGCGATCATCTGGTGGAGAAACAGCGGGGGACCGAGCAGGTAAGAAACGGCGTCACGCCCGGCATCTACGAGGGTGAGAGACTGCGGGAGCAGATCAAGGCGAGGCTGATCGGGGAAGAGAGGAAAGTCATTCCCCTGTCCCGCTGTATGAAGCTGTGCGAAAAATCCCTTTTTGCGGGCAACGAAGTGTATTATGACTACAGTCTCCGCTTCGGGGATGATACGAATCTGATGTATCCGGCTCTGCTTGAAAGCAGCCGGGTGGTTATTATGAAGGATGCGTTCTACTACCATTACCGCTATGTGGAAGGGTCGCTGGTGCATGGCTATGACGAGGGGCTTTTTGCGGGTGTGGAGCGGCTGATGGCGGCTGTGAAGCGGACGGCGGAGGAGAAAAAAGCGCCGGATGCCGCAGGCGCGGCAGCGCGCGAGTACTGCTATATGCTTCTGTATGTGATAAAGAATGAACTGCGCGCGCCAGGAAAGGATTACCGGAAACGGATTCAGACGATTTTCGGGGAGAAGAAAATCAGAACAATGCTGCAGAATACGCCGGTCGCGGTGACGGAGCGATCCAACCAGCTCCTGTATATGGGTATGATGTATCCCGGCGGCGTGCTGCTGCGGGTGCTGCGGCTGATCCTTCGCATTTATGACCGGAAGTGAGCCATCCGGGGAATGTGAGTGCGTCATTGTTACAATTCACACTGGTCATGTATTGAGGCAAAAACCGGAGTGGATGTGAAGTGTATGGCGAGCTGCCCCTAAAGGGAAGCGGCGGCAAAGAGGAACGGAGACAGGCATGATTATTATAAGGGTCATGGGCGGGCTGGGCAATCAGTTGCAGCAGTACGCGCTGTTTAGAAAATTTCAGAGTCTGGGTGTGGAGGCGAAGCTGGACCTCTCATGGTTTTCACAAAAATCACAGGAGGAGGCAGCGGCACCCAGAAAGTATGCGCTTTCTGATTTTGAGGGGATGCCGTTACAGACGGCCTCCGCACAGGAGGTGCGTGCGCTTCTCGGGAGAGCTTATGAGGAACAGGCGGGGCTGGCGGAAAAAGTGAAAAAGAGGCTTATGCCGGAAAAGAGTCGCCTGTTTGAGGAATCGGAGATGTATCATCCGCAGATTTTCTCGTGGCAGAACCGGTATCTGGCCGGGTATTGGGCATGCGAGGCGTACTATGCGGATATTCTGGACAGACTTAGGGAGGAGATCCGTTTCCCCGGGAGCGGTGACGCAAGAAACGAGGAGGTTATTGCGGAAATGGCGGATCAGCCTTCCGTCAGTATCCATGTCCGCAGGGGGGATTATCTGGATGCGGTGAACGCTGCCATGTTTGGCGGCATCTGTACGGAAGCTTATTATGACAGTTGTGTCAATTATATAAAAGAGAAGTGTCCCGACGCGGTTTTCTATGTGTTTTCGGATGATGCGGACTATGTGCGGGCACATTTTTCCGGCGGAGAATTTCGCATTGTGGACTGGAACAGGGGAGAGAACAGTTTTTATGATATGCTGCTGATGAGCTGCTGTAAGCACAATATATGCGCCAACAGCACATTCAGCTTCTGGGGGGCGCGTCTTAACGGAAACCCCGATAAGATCATGCTGCGGCCGTCCATTCACAAAAATACACAGACCTGCGTCCCGAAACAGATGAAAAAACTGTGGGAAGGCTGGACCCTCGTCACCCCGGATGGAGCGGTCATTTGATATAAAAGGGAAATGATGGTATAATCTTCGCGATGGCAATGAGCAGTGCCAGACGGTAAGATGGCAAAAAGGCTGCTTGCAGGCGATTTTGCCAGATTAACGGATGATAGGGCGAAGCCTGCACTGTTTAGATGCGAAGTTTTGGAAAGGTATTTATATGGAATACGGCAACGACAAAATTGTGATGTATTTACATGGTGGCAGTGGCAATCACGGCTGTGAGGCGATTGTCAACAGCACCTGTCATATGTTAGGAGAAATCCCCAGGCTCCTTGTGACCAACAGCGAGCAGGAGGACAGACACTACTCGGTGGAACCTCTCTGCGATATTTTACAGGAGCGCAAGATCGCAGAGCATTTTTGGGCACATGTGTGGTACTATGTCTGGCGGAAGGTTTTTCACGATCCAGAGTCCTTTATGCGCTATCGCTTCCGCGAGGTGATGGGCAGGAATCTGGCGCCGCTCTATCTCTCCATCGGCGGGGATATGTACTGCTACGAGCTCTCCATGAGAGAGGCGATCACCGCAAACAGCGCGTTTAACAGAGCGGGGGCGAAGACGGTTCTCTGGGGCTGCTCCCTTGAGCCGGAACTTCTGGAAAAGCCCGAAGTGGTGGAGGATATGAAACGGTACGCGCTGATTACGCCGAGGGAATCCATCACGACGGAGGCGCTCGCGGCAGCCGGGGTGACGGAGAACGTGAAGCAGTTTCCCGATCCAGCCTTTGCCCTGGAGCCGGAGAGGACGAAACTTCCCTTCGGATTCAGCGAGGGGAATACCATCGGCATCAATATCAGCCCGATGATTCTCAAATATGAGGAAAAAAGCGGCATTACCATTATGAATTACAGGAAGCTGATTGATCATATTCTGGAGACCACGGACTGCCATATCGCCCTGGTTCCCCATGTCATTTGGAAGAACAATGACGACAGACTGACCATACATGAACTTTACGGCGTTTACCAGGGGAATGACCGGGTTGTGAAGTTCGAGGATATGTCCTGCCAGAAGCTTAAATATGTGATTTCCAGATGCCGGGCATTTATCGGGGCGAGGACACACGCGACCATTGCGGCATACTCGTCCATGGTTCCCACATTGGTGGTGGGCTATTCCGTGAAGGCGAAGGGGATTGCGCAGGATATCTTTGGCACATGGGAGAAATATGTGCTGCCCGTACAGACCCTTTCAAACCCCGAGGAACTGATCGGCGCATTTGAGTGGATGATGGAGAGAGAGGGCGAAATCAGGGCACAATTGCAGAAAGTTATGCCGGACTACTGCAAAAAGGCAGCCCGGGCGGGGGATGAGATCCGCAGGCTGTGGAGGGAACTGCATGAGAGCAGGGCGGAGCAATAAACGGGATATAAGCTACGGACTGCATGGAAGCGGCATGACGATCCGGAGTGGCAGGGAAACGGCGTGAAACCAAAGAAGCTTCGGAAGACGGCCTGAGGGTAAAGGAACATGGGCAGAATACAGAAAGCCGGGAAAAATATCATATTCGGATATATCAGCAATCTGGTGATCCTGCTGGTGAATTTTATCCAGCGGACGGTGTTTATCGATGTGCTGGGAAGGACATTCTCGGGGGTAAACGAGACATATACGAACGTTTTAAGCGTTCTGTCCCTGGCGGAACTGGGAATCGGCACAGCCTTAAATTACAGTCTTTACAAGCCGGTGGCGGAGCACGATACTGAGAAGATCAAGTCCTACATGCGCTTCTACAAAAAGGCGTATCTGACGATTGCGGGCGTCATCGCGGTTCTGGGAATCGCCATTTCCCCGTTTTTGAAGTATATTCTGAAAAACCCCGGCAATCTGACCGTGAAAGAGCTGACACTCTACTACTACCTGTTTCTGTTTAACACGGTGATCAGCTATTTTGTCGCCTACAAATACAGCCTGGCGAATGCGGAGCAGAAAAACTATATCCAGACCAATATCAACACATTGACAAAGATTGCGACGGCCACGGTGCAGATTACCGTTCTGCTGCTGTTTCGCAATTTCCTTTTTTATCTGCTGGCGCAGTCTGTGGTGGAGCTTTTACAGAAAATTTTTGTGACAGTCTATCTGGACAGGGTTTATCCCTATCTGCGGGATAAAGATGTGAAGAAACTGACAGCGCAGGAGACCCAGGTGGTGGCCACGAAAACGAAGGCGCTGATCTGCCATAAGGTCGGTGATGTGGCAAGACTGCAGACGGATATCCTTGTGATTTCTTCCTTTGTCAACGTGGATACCTCGGCCATAGTGGGCAACTATGTGTACATCATCACCTATGTGGGTAACTTCGTAAATATTATCTTTGACTCCGTGATTTCGGGTTTCGGCAATGTGGTAGCCACGGAGTCGAGAGAGCGTCAGTATCTTCTCTTTAAGGTGTACCGTTTTTTTGCCTGCTGGCTTTTCGGCTTTGGTGCGGTGGGCTTCTTTCATCTGCTCTCCCCCTTTATCGGCGGGGTCTGGCTGCGGGATATGAGCTGGACGCTGCCGCAGGTGACGGTGACACTTCTGGTGATGGACTTTTATCTGAAAGGCGGGCGCACGGTGCTTCTCAATTTCAAGATCGCGTCGGGGCTTTTCGAACAGGACAGGTTTCTGCCGTTGATACAGGGGGCCGTCAATCTGGTGGTTTCGATCGCGCTGGTGATAAAGATTGGCGTGACGGGCGTCTATGTGGGGACATTAGTGTCCGGTATCCTTGCTAATCTGATCCGCCCGGGGATTATCTACCGGGTCTGTTTTGACAAAAAAGCAGGAGCCTATTTTAAGGATTCCCTGAAATATATCGGGGTGATTCTGGCGGTGGGGGCGGTGATTACGCCGGTCCGCCATGTGGTCATGGGGGAGGTTACGATCCTTACCTTCGCCCTGATGGTTATTTTGATCACGCTGCTTTATAATCTGGTCTTTCTGGCGGTATTCCACAGGACAGAGGAGTTTTCCTACCTGTGGAAAGCAGTGGCGGCGAGGATTCCCGCATTGGGGAAAGAGTGAGAAGCTTCCGCAAACTAAAATTTTACGATGCGGAAATCTGGGAGGTACGGATGAATAAGATTCCTCTGATCGAGAATGCTTGTAAAGAGCTGATGGAGTACGGTGTCCGCGGGTGGCAGGAAAAGGGCAGGGATCTGGCGAAGCGACTGCTTCTGCAGCGCAAGACGCCGGGGGAAGACCTGATTTTCTGGCCGACCGGGCTTCTGGCGGCAGGTCTGTGGGCGTGCAGGGAGGAGAGCGCGGCGGCTGTGAAGGATAGGGTAGGTGCAGCGCTTCCGGACAATGCGGGGCAGAGACCGGGAGACGATGCGAAACTCTGGCATACCGGACAGGTAACTGCCGGGATAGAACGCTCGCTCGTGGCATATTTTGACAGATGGCTGAAAAAGGGTATGCCCCTTATATATGTGGATGATCTGCTTGCCGGAGAAACACTGTTAAATATGTACCGGTGTGTGCGGGACAAGAAGGCGGATTTCGGGGAGAGTATTTCCGAAGAACAGCTTAAAACCGGGGTAGACAGGATGGCTTTCTATGGCGCGGATCAGCCCAGAGACGGGGCGGGAAGTTTTCTCTACCGCCCGGCTGGCGGGGAGAAGACAGTTTTCGTTGACGGGATCGGTCTGGCATGTCCTTTTCTCTATCAATACGGTGAGGTTTTTGACAGGCAGGAATATAAAGAACTGGCGGTTTTGCAGATCGTGAATTTTCTCTCCTACGGCATGGACGGGAAAACAGGGCTTCCTTACCATGGCTACGATATGACGGACGGCTGTAAGTACGGGATTATCGGCTGGGGAAGGGCTGTGGGATGGCTGCTCCGGGGCATGGCGGGCTGTATGGTTTCCGGGTATGGCAGGGAGAGGCTTGCCGGACCCTGTACTGCGCTTGCGGATGCGGCGATTGCATGGCAGAGGCCGGACGGTTTTTTCTCCTGGCAGCTTGAAGCTCTGGACGGGCCTGCGGATACCTCTGCGACAGGGATGATCTGTACCGGATTAAAGAGCGGAATGGAAAGCGGTATTCTTGCGGGCGGAACATATGAGAAGGCTTTCGAGGCGGGAAGGCATGCGCTGGAGCGGTCTGTCAGGGATGGCCGGGTGTACCGCTGTTCCGGGGAGTGTGAGGGGTTTTCACAGTATCCGCAGTGTTACGGTGCATATCCGTGGTCTCTTGGCCCGGCGCTCGAGGTGCTGTGAGCGGGCCGGACATAGAATACAGGGATGGCCAGACGGTGGTCTGGCGGCGAGATTCGGGACTCTGACATGGAGGTAATGATGGGGCGCATGAAACAATACGAAAAAACGATCGGCATACAGGAGGCATGTTACTACGGCTTTTTCATCCTCCTGTCGCTGGCGAAGGGGCTTGGGTTTTACGAGGGCCAGAAGTTTTTTTATCTGCTTGTTGTGCCGGCGCTTGCTCTGGGTTTTCTGAAAATTCTTCTGACGTCCTACACAAAAATACAGGTAGTTTTACAGATTGTAGGTCTGGCTCTGGCGGCGGTGGTCTACTATGAATCGCGGCAGATTGCCATTTTTTTTGTGGTATTTACCGTGCTCGGAATGAAGGGGATTTCGTTAAAAAAGATACTCCATCTGGCTGTCTGGGTGTGGACAGCCTGTGCCGTCGCGCTCACGGTATTTTCCTTTTTCCGCCTGGAACATACGGTTTACCGGGTGCACGCGAAGCTGGGAATGGGGCATATTTTCCGTTGGAGCCTGGGTTTTACCCATCCAAACATTCTGCATATCACGTATCTGATGCTCTGTGCGCTGATTATATATGAACTGGAAAAAGCATATGGCTTTAAGCAGTATCTGCTTCTCATGGCAGGGAATTTTCTGGTATTTTTCTATTCCATCAGTTATACGGGGTTCGGCATGGTGGCGGTTTTGCTGATGGGCGGCCTCTATGTGAAATTCCGTCCCAGATTCTGCTTTGCAGAAAAACTGCTGGTAAATCTGGTGCTGCCCGTCTGCCTGCTGCTTTCCTTTGTGCTGCCGTTTTTCCTGTATGACTATTTCTCGCTGATTTACGTATTTGGGATGCCTTTGATTGGCATATGGACGCATAAATTAAATAATCTGCTGAATACCAGAATCTGGCTGGCGGAGCAGTTTTTGAAATCGGGGTACACAAGTCTGTTTGGGACGGATGTGTCCCAGATTGTCAGTTCTTCTATGAACATGGACTGTTCCTATATCTGGTGCTGCATCAACTATGGTCTGGTCTTTACGATGGTGATCATGCTCGGATATTTTGCACTGCTTTTTTATGATACGCGTAAACAACGCACGAGGGAGCTGGTGATTCTGGCATGCTTCCTGGCGGCTGGGTGGACGGAGCAGCTTCTGTTTAACAGTTCCTTTAAGAACATTACCTTGCTTTTTCTGGGAGAGTTTCTGTTTCTCCAGAGGGAGGGCATGGCAGAGTATGGGCTGTCGTCACGCATTCCGCAGCGGTGGCGCGAGGTAACCATTCCGCTGGCAAAGTTGCCGGACACGTTTCTGGCGGCTGTATGCGCAGTATGGAGGAGGCATAAAGGAAAAATGTATGCCGGCGTGGCGGCCGGGGCTGTTTTGGGACTTCTTCTCTGCGGTCTTCTGTACAGAGAGCCCAAGGGCTATGTAGTGCAGCGGTTCTACACGGACGCGCAGGATGAGACATCCGTCTATCTGGAGAGTGAGGACGATCCGGCGTATGACGGATACCGGGTCATGAATTACCAGGATGCCCAAACGCCTATGCAGATCGTGTCGGGAAATGCCGTGAAGCTGGAGACGGCGCGCTATTACGTGGGAAGCGCACTGCTCGGCGCTCTGGCTGGCGCGGTTGCGGCGATTTTGTGGCATATGGGACGCTGGCGGAGGAAATCTGCTGTGGCGGTTGCTGAGATTTCCGGGTATGACCGATGATCACAGGGGCAAAAAAGGAAGAACGGCGACACAGTTACGCGTGAAACGAATGGTGGAAATAAACAAAAATGGGGAGCGGCATGAAAGAGAAATTAACCTACTGTAAGATTCTGGGAACAAACATTAATGTCACGAATATGGAGGATACGATTGCCTATCTTACGGACAATCTGGAGCAGCTGAAGGGCGATTACATCTGTGTCTCCAATGTGCACACCACGGTGATGGCTTTTAGGGACAAGGAGTATCGGCGGGTGCAGAACAGCGCGGCGATGGCGCTTCCGGATGGGCAGCCTCTGTCCATTGTCAGCAGAAAGCGGGGCTTTTCGGAGGCGAGAAGAGTGCCGGGACCTGATCTGATGCCGGCCATTCTCGACCTCTCGCAAAAGACGGGGTACCGTCATTATTTTTACGGCAGTACGGATGTCACTCTGGCGGCGCTGCGGGCGGCACTGTTGCGACGCTATCCGAAACTGCAGATTGCGGGTATGTATTCGCCGCCGTTCAGGGAGCTGACGAAGGATGAGGATGAGGAGATTGTCAGACATATTAACGAAAGCGGCGCCGACTTTTTGTGGGTGGCGCTTGGTGCGCCGAAGCAGGAGCGGTGGATGTATGAGCACAGGCATCGGATCAAAGCGGTGATGCTTGGCGTGGGTGCGGCATTCGACTTTACGGCAGGCACGGTAAAGCGCGCTCCCATGTGGATGCAGAAGCTTTGTCTTGAATGGGTGTTCCGGATTCTGCGGGATCCGAAACGCATGCTGCCCAGATATCTGAATACGAATTTTGCGTTTCTCTACTATGTCAGCAGGGAAGGCAAGGCGTTAAGGCAGGCGAGACAGCAGGGACTGCACATCGCCATGATCGGCCACAAGCGGATTCCGTCCAGAGAAGGCGGCGTGGAGGTCGTGGTGGAGGAACTTTCTGTGCGCATGGCCGCGCTGGGACACCGGGTGGATGCCTACAATCGGTTTGGACATCACGTGTCCGGGAAAAAGTACGATCAGGAATATGGCTGGAAGGGGAGGAAATTTTATAAAGGCGTTCGCGTCTACATCGTGCCAACGTTCAGGCGGAGCAGTCTGAACGCCATCGTCTATTCCTTTTTTGCGACGATCATGGCGCTTTTCCACCGTTATGACGTGATCCACTATCACGCGGAAGGCCCCTGCGCCATGCTCTGGCTGCCGCATTTTCTGAAAAGAAAGATTGTGGTGACGGTTCATGGGCTGGACTGGCAGCGGGCGAAGTGGGGGAACTTTGCGTCCTTTGTGATCAAGTTTGGTGAGCGTATGGCCGCGAAATACGCGGATGAGATTATTGTACTGTCGGAAAACGTAAAGCAGTATTTTGCCGAAACATATAACAGAACGACGATTTATATTCCCAATGGGATAACCAGGCCAAAGCCGCAGGGTGAAACGGTTATCAGGGAAAAGTATGATCTGCGCAAGGACGGTTATTTCCTGTTTCTTGCCAGGATTGTTCCGGAGAAGGGGCTGCACTATCTGATTGAGGCATTCTCCGGTCTGGAAACGGACAAAAAACTGGTAATTGCCGGGGGCAGTTCCCAGGCTTACGGCTATATGGAACAGATTCACCGGATGGCGTCGAAGGATGAAAGAATCCTCATGACTGATTTTGTGCAGGGACAGGTTCTGGAAGAGCTGTATGCCAATGCTTACGCTTTCGTGCTGCCAAGCGATGTGGAGGGCATGGCGCTGACTCTGTTAGAGGCCATGAGTTATGGCGCCTGCTGTCTGGTCAGTGACATTCGGGAAAATACAGAGGTGGTGGAGGATAAGGCACTAACCTTCAAAAAAGGCGATGTGAAAGATCTGAGAAAACAGCTTGTATGGCTTCTGGAACATCCCGATGAAGTGCATCGCATGGGGGAAGAGAGTGTGGATTATATCTGCGGCAAGCATGACTGGGATGATGTGACGAAGCGGACGTTAGCTGTGTACGGGAGGGCGGCCGGGGAAGAGGCCGGTTGTACGAAGCAGGGGTGAAGGAATAGAAAGAAGGAGAACTGCGGATGCGCAAGAGAACCTGTATGGGCATTATGCTGGCCGTGGCGGTTGTGGCTACGGTATGCTGTCTGTACTTCAAAGATAAAAATAATGTGCTGCTCACTGTGGAGAACGGGCAGCCCTGTGTCACGGTACGGACATCCCAGGGCGAGAACCGGGTGTTTCTGTGGCAGGATGGGGAAGAGACGGCAGGATATTTTTTCCTTCCATCCTGCGTCGGTCATCATAAGATCCGCCTGGGAGATACGGGAGAGAGCAGTGTGAGGATAGACGGGCAGCTTTACGGGAAGGGAGACGCCTTTTCATGGGAGGAAGGGCGCAGCCTGTCTTTTCAGATCACGGACGGCTCTTATGATTCGCATACCTGCGAGGTCAGCTTTATGAAATCCGCGAATATTCCGGCCCTGTTTATCGACACTGCAAGCGGTGGGCTGGAGTATCTGCACGAAGATAAGGAAAACGAGGAGACGGGGCAGATCTGTGTACTGCAGGCGGACGGTACGATGGAATATCAGGACTGGCTGCCGAGAATATCCGGAAGAGGAAATTCTACCTGGGAGTCTGAGAAAAAACCTTATGCCCTCAAGCTGAAGGAGGATCAGCCTCTGTGCGGTCTGGGGAAGAGCGACCGGTGGCGGCTTCTGGCTCTCTGGAATGAGGGCAGCAGGATGGACAATAAAATTGCCATGGACTTGATGCAGGAGCTGGGACTGGATTACAGCCCGCAGGGAACCTGGGTGGACCTGTATCTGAATGGAGAGTATCGGGGTATCTATCTTTTGACGGAATCCGTTACCGTAGGACCGGGACGTGTCGATATAAACGACACAGAGAAGAGAAATAAACAAAAAAACAAGTCCATAAAGGAGGGGACGGCGCGCAGTTATGTGGAAGAAGATCAGAAAGGATTTCTTCTGGAAAATGGATCTGAGACTGATGTGGGCTATCTGATCGAGAAGGACCATCCGAAGCACTGGGAAGTGGAGGAGAGCGGTTTCCGTCTTTCCAGGGGAGACCTCTTTACCATCAATGCGCCGCAGCATGCGTCGAAGGAGCAGGTGACTTATATACAGGACTATGTGGAAGAAATTGACGCGCTTGTACAGAACATGGATCCCGCGGTCTGGGAGAAGCTGGATCTTGAGAGCTTTGCCGGACGGTTTCTGGTGGACGAGATTGCGCTGGAGGTGGATACGGGCTCTACCAGTATGTATTTTTATAAGGAAAAGGGCGATGATAAACTCTATTCCGGTCCTGCCTGGGACTATGACAGGGCGTTTGGCGAGGATGGCGGCGACAGTTTTTATGTGAATTATGGGGAAACCATCGTGAACAATAACGAGCGGCTTGCCATAGCCATTAACTGGTATCAGAAACTTTATGAGACGCCCGAATTGTATCAGTGCATTGTGGAGCAGTATACGGGTGTTCTGCCCTTTTTCGAGGAGCTTCTGGACACAGGAATTGACAGGTATGCAGACCAGATCAGAGCTTCCGTGGCGATGGATGATATCAGATGGGAAAACAGCCGGGCTTCCGGGAACGAGCTGTCGCGATACGCAAATTATGACGCGAGTGTCAACTATATCGGATTCTTTCTCGCAAACCGCTTAAACTGCCTGTGTACGAGATGGGGAGTGCCATACGGGAATTTTACCGCGCCTGCAGACGGGGGGACGCATCAGGTCACCTTTTCTGTCTATGAGGGTGTGGTGGAGCAGATGGAAGTTCCCGACGGGGAGGTGCTTTCACACGTACCGGACTATGACGGCAGTGTGTATCAGGGGTGGACATTCAGACGGGGCGGTGAGCCTTACAGCAGTTATATTCCCATTTATGAGGATATGGAACTGTATAATTCAAAATGGGAGTAGGAAAACATATGAAAATTCTGATGGTGAACAAATTTTTATATCCTAACGGCGGTTCGGAGACTTATATTTTCCAGCTTGGGGAAGAATTACAGAGGAGAGGACACGAGGTACAGTATTTCGGGATGGAGCATGAGGGGCGCATTGTGGGAAACCGGATCGGCTGTTACACGTCCGATATGGATTTCCATACGGGAAAACTGCAAAAGCTGCTCTATCCTTTTAAGATCATATACTCCCTTGAGGCGAAACGCAGGATGAGCAGGGTGCTTCGGGACATGAATCCCGACGTGGTGCATCTCAATAACATCAATTTCCAACTCACGCCCTCCGTGATCTACGCGGTGCGTGCCCATGAAAAGAGAACCAGGAGAAAAGTGAAGGTTGTGTATACGGCGCACGATTACCAGTGGGTGTGCCCCAATCATATGATGCGCATTCCCGCCACGGGAAAAATCTGTTTTGACTGCAGGGGTGGGTATTTCGGCGCGTGTACCAGAAACCGTTGCATTCACAATTCGCGAATAAAGAGCCTGCTGGGGACGATCGAGGCAAAGTTTTATATGTACCGCAGGACTTACGGCATGGTTGACGTCATTATCTGTCCCAGTGAATTTATGAAAAGACAGCTCGACACCAGCCCTCTTCTGGAGGAGAAAACGGTGATGATGCACAATTTTGTGGAGCGGGCGGTGGATGTAGATTTGGAGAGTGCAAACCTGGGGGCGGGAGGCAGCGCAGACAGGAAGAAGCCGGACGGTGCGGGAAAAGGCATGCCGGACGATACGTCCACCGGAGATTATGTGCTGTACTTCGGGCGTTTTTCCGAGGAGAAGGGGATTGGCACGCTGCTTGCGGCCTGTGAAGCTCTGCCTGACATTCCTTTTGTTTTTGCCGGGACGGGACCGCTTGCGGAGCAGGTGTCCCGGGTGAAAAATGTGGAGAATAAAGGCTTCGTCACGGGGACGGCACTGCACAGACTGATTGCGGGGGCGCGGTTTTCAGTCTATCCTTCCGAGTGGTACGAGAACTGCCCGTTTTCTGTGATGGAATCGCAGATATACGGTACACCGGTACTCGTCTCGGACCTTGGCGGCGCACCGGAACTGGTGCAGGCAGGACGGACGGGAGAACTTTTCCGGGGCGGGGACGTAGAGGAACTGACTGCGCATATCCGGGAACTTTGGGATCAGCCCGAGCTGTGCCGGACGTACCGGGCAAACTGTAAAGAGATAAATTTTGACACAGTTGGGGAATACTGTGATAAAATAGTGAAGAATGTATATATGTAATGTGGGCAGGCGCATTGGATATTTGACAAGAAAATAACAGATAGGAGCAAACAGAATGTCCAGACGAACACTTTACGGGACGGTCATAGTGACATATAGGTGTAACGCACGCTGCAATATGTGCGACTGTTTTAAGGATCCGACGAGGCCCGACGAGGAGATCACGCTGGAGGATATCAAAAAGCTGCCGGAGATGGCGTTTACGAACATCACGGGCGGGGAGCCTTTCATCAGACAGGATATCCCGGATATTGTGCGGGAGCTGTACAAGAAATCTGACAGGATTGTCATATCTACCAACGGCTATTTCACGGACCGCATCATTGCGCTTTGCAGGGAGTTTCCGAAGGTGGGAATCCGCATCAGTATCGAGGGACTGCAGGAGACGAACGACAAAATCCGGGGGATTCCCGACGGTTTTAACAGAGGTTATAAGACGCTCAAGACACTGGTGGAGATGGGGCATCCCGACGTGGGATTTGGCATGACGGTGCAGGACATGAACTGTGAGGATCTGGTGCCACTCTACAATATCGCCAACGATATGGGGATGGAGTTTGCCACGGCGACTCTGCACAATTCTTTCTATTTCCGAAAGACAGACAATAAGATTGACGACAAATACAAGGTGGCGCAGAATTTTGAGAAGCTGATCAATGAGCTGTTAAAGAGTAAATCTCCCAAGAAGTGGTTCCGCGCTTACTTTAACCACGGACTGATCAACTATATTTACGGTAATAAACGGCTTCTGCCCTGCGATATGTCGAAAAACGCCTTTTTTATCGACCCGTTCTGCGATGTGATTCCCTGTAACGGCATGGAGAAGAAGGCGGTCATGGGAAATCTCAGAGAGCAGTCCTGGGACGAGCTTTGGAACTCTGAGCAGGCCGAGAAAGTAAGGGCGTGTACGAGGAAATGCGACAGGAACTGCTGGATGATCGGTTCCGCGTCCCCGGCCATGCACAAGTATATCTGGGTGCCCGGCTGGTGGGTGATTAAGCATAAATTCTTAAAGGGCGGGAAGTACAGTCTGAAAGAGAATAAATATATCGGGCGGAAATAGAGATGAAAAAAGCGTCTGATGAAGAGACGAATTTTGGAGGATGGCATGAAATTCCTGTATGTGGCGCCGCGCTACCATACCAACCAGATGGATATCATGAAGGGACTGACACAGCTGGGGCATGAGGTGCGCTTTATCAGCCACTATGCGGCCATCATCGAGGACTATTCCTGTGTGACGCCCATTGTGCTGGGGTATTCAAAACTTTACAAACTCATTGATTTTCTCTATGTAAAGGTGATTCACAGGAAAGATCCGACAGCCATTGTTTTTAAAATACAGCATGGATTTCCGCCCCTTGGGAAACTGAAAAAACTGATCTGCGGATTTGAGCCGGATCTGGTTATTCTGCGGGAACGCTCGGTGTATTCCATGGCGGCATATCATATTTGCAGGAAGAAGGGGTATCCCTGTATTCTCTACAACCAGAATCCGCTCTGGTCGGCGCCTGCAAAGACGGATCTGGCGCACCGGCTGGTGGACCGCATGACGCCGGCGCTTCGCATGACGCCCGTGATGGGTGAGAAAAAGCCGGGTATGACCGTGCGGGAGAACGATTACTTTGTCCCCTTTGTGGTCAATCCGCAGAGAGCGCCCAAAGAGCGCACTTATTTCGCAGACGGCAGGATACATATCCTCTGCATCGGCAAGTATGAGATCAGAAAGCACCATCTGGAGCTTCTGCGGGCGGCAGAGGAACTTCGGGATAAATATGACATGCATGTGACGCTTGTGGGAGAGGCGACGAACCGTTTTCAGAAGGCATACTGTGAGCAGGTAAATGCTTATGTGAGGGAACACCACATGGAAAATCTGGTTACGGTGAAGACAAATGTGGCGAAGCGTGACATGGAGAAAGAGTATCTGGCGGCGGATCTGTATGTGATTCCGAGTACGCTGGAGATGGCGTCGGTATCACAGCTGGAGGCTATGAGCTATTCCCTGCCGGTGATCTGCAGCGATACGAACGGTACGGCATGCTATGTGGAGGACGGTGTGTCCGGCTATCTTTTCCGGGACTGCGATGAGGCACATCTTCTGGACAGGCTGGATATTATGCTGTCTGACCGGGAGCGGATGCTTTCCATGGGGGCGGCAGGCTACCGAGCGGTGGTGGAAAAGTACAACTTTAAGAGCTATTTAGATACAATAACAGGGATGAGGGATAAAATTTTGCGGGAGCATCTGTGTTGATTGACGGCCCAAAAAGGCGGGAAGCGGAACCCGGAGCAGGCGGTAAGAAATGAAACAGAAAATGAAAGATATTCTTGCGGCGATTGCCTACTTTTTATATGAAAAAGGCATCCTGCACAACCGAATAAAGGTGCATTCCATCGACGAGACCATCGACGTACTTTTAAATACCGAAAAGAGTATGGTACGGTTCGGGGATGGGGAAATCGTGATGATAAAGGGCGGCGATCTGATGCTGCAGAAGGCATCCCCGGAGATTGCGGAGGGGCTTGCCGGGATACTCGCTTACTCTTACGATGATCTGATTGTGACGATACCGGGTATTTTTGAAACCCTTTCCGATCACCACAGGGAAAGCCGGCAGTTCTGGAAGGACCATCTGCTTTTTTGTAGAAAAACTTACGAGAAATACTGCAATCCCGGGAGGGTTTATTACAGCACTTTCATTTCTCGCTGTTACTATTATGCTGCTGACCGGAGCGGCTGTGGGGCGCAGTTTGCTAAAATCAGAAAAATATGGGAAAATAGAGACGTTGTTGTGGTGGAGGGGGAGCGGACGCACAATGGCGTCGGCAACGACCTGCTCGACACGGCGCGCAGCGTAGAGCGCATCATCTGCCCTCCCAGCAATGCTTACGGGGCGATTCCCGCCATTCTGGAAGCCTGCACGGCCTACGGTAAGGACAGGCTGTTTTTATTGTCGGTGGGTGTGGCCGCGAAATTTCTGGCGGTGAAACTGCTCGGGCAGGGATACCGCGTGCTGGACATCGGGAATCTTGACATGGAATATGAGTGGTTCGTGAGGCGTTCGCCCGGGAAGATGAAATTGGAGAAACATGAGTTTGTCAGCGAGGAGGCGAACCGGGCGGCGGGATTCACGGCGTATCTGGAGCAGATTAAGGTGAGGGTGTAAGTGCCGATGCATTTTGATGGGCTCCTTGTGAAATGATTGTCCGCTCAGGCTGTGTATCGGCATATTTGTGCATAATAAGATGAGGAAAAAGCTGGGGATATGATAGACAGTAGGGAAACATATCGACAATATATCATACAGGATCAGCTCGCACTTGGACGGAAGCAGGATGCGCATCCCCGCCTGTTTGGGGATGAGATCTGGAAGTTTGAGATTCTGTTGCGGAAGGTGGAGTTTGATCTGAACTGCCGTCGCGCAGTCATGGGAAAACTGATTGGTAAGTGGCACAAAATGCGGTTTCACCGTCTGAGCGTCAGGCTTGGGTTTACGATTCCGCCCAATGTGTTTGGGCCGGGACTTTCCATACCCCATTACGGGACGATTGTGGTGCATGGGAATGTGCGGGCCGGGAAAAACTGCCGCCTGCAGGAAGGTGTGACCATCGGTGCGACGAACGGAAGCCACAAGGCGGCTGTAATCGGGGATAACTGTTATTTTGGGAGCGGCGCGAAGGTGATCGGCGCTGTCCGCATAGCGGATGATGTGGCGGTGGGGGCGAACGCCGTGGTGACGAAAGATATTGCGGAGCCCGGCACTACCTGGGCGGGATGCCCGGCAAGGAAGATAAGCGGACAGGATTCGCACAGCAATCTGTGCAGCGCCTTGTTTTCACAGGCCGGAAGCTGAAGAAAAATCTGGAAATACAGAGGATGCGGAAACGGCGGGATGCCGGGATAAAGGAGCAGGCTGTTTTATGAGCGAAAGAAGCAATTATGCCAAGGTAGGATTGTTCACCAAGCTTGGATATATTTTTGACAAAAGGGATAAAAGAAAACTGTTGCTGCTCACAGGAGCCATTGCGGTTGGAAGCTTTCTGGAGCTTCTTGCGGTGATGGTTTTTATGCCATTTATTGACGTCCTGCAGAATCCGAAAACCATTCAGACGAAATGGTATCTGAAAATGGTTTATGAGCTGCTCGGGCTGCACAGCGCCGAAAAGTTTATGATCATACTTGCCGTCTGCATTATCGTGGTTTATGTTGCGAAAAACGCCTATCTGATTATAGAAAAAGATTATATCTTCCGCTTTTCGTACAATACACAGATGAAACTATCCACCAGACTTCTGTCTGCATACATGAGAGAACCGTACACCTTTCATCTGAATCACAATATTGCGGTTTTACAGAGAAGTCTATACGAAGATACGTCACGCTTTATGCAGGTTATTCTCTATGCGCTGGAGCTGGGGGCGGAGCTTGCAGTTGCGGCGGTGCTGGTGACCTACCTGTTGATTATCAGTAAGACCATAACGATCATCGTGCTGGGGCTGCTGGCTGTTTTTGTGGGTGGATTTCTTCTGATCAGCAGAAAGTACAGCCGGCGGTTCGGGTTAGAAAACCAGGGGTATGAGGGTAAGATTTTTCAGTGGATGAATCAGGCGCTTGGCGGGATCAAAGAGATAAAGATTTTAGAGCGTGAGACTTATTTTACGGACGAATTTCGTAAATACTGGAAAAAGTATGCGAGGGGGCTGCGTATTGCCAGAACGATATCGATTCTCCCGAAGTATACGGTGGAGGCTGTCTCCATGACAGGTCTTCTGATTGCCGTCATTGTGAAACTGATTTTCGGCGAGGCGGATATGGTCTATTTTATTTCCCAGCTCGCGGCTTTCGCGGTGGCGGCAATGCGGCTGATGCCGAGTGTGGGACGGATCAATGAGCATGCTTCCAACATGCTGTACGCACTGCCTTCCGTGGAGCTTGTTTATCATGATCTGGTGGAGATTGAGGGACTGATCGAGAATGACAGACAGGAATATATTGCGGGTTGGAAACTGCAGAAAGAAATCTCTGTGCAGGGGATGTCCTACCACTATCCGGATACGGAGGAGTGGGTGTTAAAGGACGTGAACTTAACGATAAAAAAGGGCACAACCGTGGCGTTTATCGGTTCCACCGGATCGGGGAAAACTACCATGGTGGATATTATACTGGGCATTCTGTCCCCGGTAAAAGGCGTTGTGATGGCGGATGAGATCAATATCCATGAGCAGGAAAAGACGTTCCACGCGCAGGTGGGATACATTCCCCAGACAATCTATCTCTCTGACGATACCATCCGCAATAACATTGCCTTTGGTGTGCACGAAGAGCAGATTGACGAGAAAGCGGTGGCTGCTGCAGTGGAAAAGGCGCAGCTTAAGGAGTTCATCGAGAGCCTGCCTCACGGACTGGATACCATTGTAGGTGACAGGGGTGTCAGATTGTCCGGTGGGCAGCGGCAGCGTATCGGTATTGCCAGGGCGCTCTACCATGACCCTGAAATTCTCGTACTTGATGAGGCGACTTCCGCGCTGGACAATGAGACGGAGGCGGCGGTCATGGAGGCGATCGAGCATCTGCAGGGTATGAAAACCATGATCATCATTGCCCACAGGCTGACCACGATCCGCAACGTGGATGTGATTTACGAGGTGGGGGACGGTGAGGTAGTGGAGCGCAGCAAGGCCGGGGTGTTCGGAGAGCGGTAGATTGATGGACAATACGATAAATGGCGTAAAAGAAGGTAGAATGGTTTCTATTGATATTCTGAAAGGGGTGGCGGCCTGTCTGGTAGTGTTGGGACATATTGTGACCGCTAAAGAGGAGTATCACTGGCTGTATAATTTTATATATTCTTTTCATATGCCGTTATTCATGTTTCTTGCCGGATGTACGGCAGTGATTTCCTATCGGAATCGTGCCCGTGGAGGAATGAAATATCTGGCAAAGAGGTTTGTGAATATTATTTTGCCTTATCTTGTCTGGGCGGTATGCTTATCGCTGGCAGGTTCCAGACCTATTGGAAATGTTGACTGGGATGATGTGATGACCAGGACATTTATCACGAACCGGATGTTCTGGTTTCTCCCGACGTTATATGGGCTTCTTGCCGGCTATGTATGTTATTGCTGGATCAGAAAGTTCATATGGAGTTTGCGGGAATGGGAGGTATCGGATGAGAAGGCTGCGACAGGGATTAATTTTGTAAGCTGTGTCTGTGTGACAGGTACCTTTGTTCTGCTGATGTTTTTTACAAAGTATCAGGTGTTCAGGGATATCGTAGGTTTTACGATCCCTTTCTTTGCGGCAGTTATGTACATGGAGCTGAAATGGGTTTATAAGCTGTTTCACAGATATATGGCATTGGTTGCGGCGCTAATCGTTTTTGCTTTACTGATAGGTAGGTTTGATTTTGATCATGTGAGTGTCGCAACATCGCTTTTAAGAATGGTATTGGGAATGTGTGCAGTGGTAATACTGCTCCAGCTTTCCAGGCATCTGCGTGTGTCTGGCCGGATATGCAGATTATTTGTCATTTACGGACAGAACTCCCTGCTGATATATATTTTGCACGAATGGGTTTTGAGATATAGTGGATTGATCGGAATACATGATTTTGGAATAGTTGGTAACCTGATCTGGTATTGTGCCGTCAGTATACTGGTATGTGGCGTGTGCAGTGTTTTTTCAAAGGGACTTTTACATGTTCCGGTTATCCGGGTGCTTTTCCTGGGGAAAATGGGAGGCGGCCATGCAAAAAAAGAATAATTTCATACTTTATATATCTTTAGCGGTGCTTGCTTTCATTGCATTTCTGTTATTCGGTTCAAGAGAACCGGTTTTGTTTGATGACAGCGGCTCCTATACAATAATAAAGAATGTTGAAGGCGTAATGCCTGTCTATCCGCTTTTTTTACTGCTGAATCAATATGTGTTCGGCCTGGAGAGATATCTGGATGTGGTTGTCGTCGAGCAGGCTGTTTTAGCGACGGTGTGTGTGCTGCTTTTTGTTAAAACTTTAAAGGATGAGTTTTATTTAAATTACTGGGAGACATACCTGGCTTTTTTCTTATCCCTGATACCGTTCACTACGGAGATGCCGCAGTCTATGGCCACACAGCAGATTTTGACGGAAGGACTGTCATACGCGCTTTTTTATCTGTTCCTGACTGTTTTACTCAAGGCGGTGTGGACAAAAAAATATACATGGTTTGCGGGCAGTCTGGCGATGACATTTGCGATGGCGATGCTGCGTTCGCAGTTTCAGATTTTATTTGTGGTCTGTGGTGTTATTTTCTTATATGTGGTTTGCGGACGGAAACAGGGCGGGCGGAAAGTGTATGTGTGGATCCGGACAGTACTTGCAGTAGCAGGAGCATTATGTATATGTCTGGCAGGTATTTTTGTAATATCCGGATTAACAGCCGGATATAAGAATATGATTACAACAAATGAAAAGTTTTCCCTGTTTGTGATGAAGGTGCAGTTTCCGAAGGATTATGAGACATATCTTTTAAGCCATATGGATGACGGAAAAGCAGTTGTGGACGAGACCTCTGAAGAGAAAGCGGACGAAGAAAGGGAGCTTTCGGTGGAAGAGCTGGCGGGACAGATTGCTACAAGCCAGTATGTCAGTCTGATTTTTTCACGCGGTATGTATGAGGCAGACAGGGAAGATGTTTATTTATTTGAGGATGAAGTGGTAAGAGGACTGTATAGTGAGCTGTATATGGCGGCGGATGCGGAAAAGCAGCGTTACGCTTATGCCCGGAAAGGTTTGTGGATGTGGCGGGACATCGTGGGCGGGATAGGAACAGTGGGAAAGACATGCTTGTGGGTACCGTCACAGTATTACGCAGAAAACTACCCGGAGATTGTACTGTCTGATAATTACAACGAAACCCGTAACGCGCATCTGACATTGATAGGCATAACCCTGCTTAAGGCGCATTTTGGCCGGTTCCTGTACCATACGCTGATGATGCTCCCACAGGCGTTTATCTGTACGGTTTTTTTCCAGATCAGACCGATTTATCTGTTGTGCCATCTGATAACGCTGTTTCTTTATGTATCAGCGCTTATGCTGATGACATGGGGGTTTATTGACAGGAAAGCGGATCATAAAAGTGCAGAGCTTATAGGTGTTGTTCTGGGAAGCAATGTTGTGATGGTAATCGTGATATCGCTGGTTTTCTTCGGACAGCAGAGATATCTGGTATATAATTTCGGGGCTTTCTATATCGCCTATTATTTGCTGCTGCGAGAGTTGTGGAATCGTCATATCCGCGAAAAGGTGATAAAATATTTTAACCGGAGAACGGGCAGCTAAAAGCAGGCGGGGAAATCTCTGCCGCGTAAATGCTGTGTGGCTGTGAAACAGCGTATAAGGACAAGGGAAAATTTATGGGACAAGAACCGAGGGTGCTGGTGATCATACCGGCATACAATGAAGCGGAAAATATTGTGCATGTGGTAAATCATATGATGGAAGTGGCGCCGCAGTATGATTATCTGGTAATCAACGATGGTTCTACTGACGATACGCCGAATCTGTGCCGGAGGGAGAATTTTCATTATCTGGATCTTTCGATCAATATGGGGATTGGCGGAGCTGTACAGGCGGGATATATCTATGCCCGCAAGTATGATTACGATATTGCCGTGCAGGTGGATGGGGATGGACAGCACGATATAGCCTATTTGGACAAGCTGCTGGAACCGATCGACAGTGGGGAGGCCGATGTGGTGATTGGCTCCCGTTTTTTGGAAAAGGAAGGATTTCAGTCCTCTGTGACACGCAGAATGGGAATTAATATTCTGAGTGCATTGATCTGGCTTGTTACCGGCAGGCGCATTATGGATGTGACCAGCGGCTACCGGGCAGTGAATAAAATGTTTATCAAAATATACAGCGAAGATTATCCGATGGATTACCCTGAGCCGGAGGCTATCGTTGCCGCGATCATGCATCTTGGAAGAGTGAAGGAAGTGCCGGTGCGGATGCGGGCCAGGGAAGGTGGAATAAGTTCCATCACCTTCAAAAAATCTATTTACTATATGATTAAGGTCACTTTGGCAATACTGATCTGCCGTATGGGCTATGGAGTCCGAAGAGGGAAGCGGGAGGATCTTCAGAAGCCGCGTGGGAAGGAGCAAGGGAAATGATACCTGCTACACTGAGACTGACATTAATAATTGCGGTGATCTGCTATTTTATTATGATTCTGTATTTTTTAAAGCAGAAGGCGCTCAACTTAAAGTATACGCTGCTGTGGCTGGTGGCCGGGGTGGTTATGGGCATTCTGATTGTTGTGCCGGAGCTTCTTGTGAAGATTATTCGGATATTTGGCATTCAGGACAATATGAATGGCCTGTTTATATTCGGTATCGGATTTATAATTATGATTTTGCTTTCCCTGACATCAATTGCGTCAAGGCAGAACCGAAAGATTAGGACACTGACGCAGGAACTGGCGATTCTGGACAAGCGGGTAAGGGAATTGGAGAAGACAGATTCGAAATGACGGCATGGATAGATCGTAGGAGTTACAAAGAGGGATATGATATATAGGATAAAACGGTGGGGAATGCTTGGCTTTCTTGTCATTTTCCTGATTGGGGCCGTGATTTTAATGGAAACAGAGGAAGATAACCGGATACAGAGAGACGGCGACTACATGAATAATCTCTGTTTTGTACTGGGCAATTCCGCATCGGAACAGGAAATATTCTGCTTTACGGACGCGGCGGATCAGATCAATTATCTGTTTCTTCCTGCCTATGCGGAAAAAAATGAGGTGAGTATTTCCTTCTCCGGGGCGGAAACGGTGGTTTTTTCGGGCGACAAAGGGGAGATTTCACTGGTCAGTGGCGAGAAGATCGGCGCCTTGGATTACGATGAAAAATACGATATGTATTTTTGCGGCAGGAGGGGAGAAAAGCTGGAAGAACAGGAAATAGTCATTATGCATTCTGCCAGTCTTCCGGCTGTCTTTCTGGAGACGGACAGCGGTTCTATGAGGGATCTGGACGCAGATAAAAATTATGCGGAAAAGGGAAGGATCGTTTTGTTTGATGCGGACGGAAATGTAGCCTGCACGGACAGACTGGACCGAATTTCCGGGAGGGGTAACTCCACCTGGGCCTACCCGAAGAAGTCATACGGTATCCGTCTGAAGAACCGGGCGGATCTGTTTGGCATGGGGAGCGCCGACAAATGGATTCTTCTGAGCAATGTGGAAGACCGCTCCTACATCCGCAATAAGATTACTTATGATATGGGTGTGGCGGCAGGAATGGCGGGATCGCCGCAGTCGCAGTATGTCGACCTCTACGTGAATCACAAATACCACGGCATGTACCAGCTCTGCGAGAAGGTGGAGATTGACCCGGAGAGAGTGCCGATTGCTGATCTGGAGGCGGAGAATAAAAATCGGAACAGGGAGATTGAAAACTGCGGACGCTTTGAGACAGAGAGAAAAAAAGGCGTGGTGCTTTCTGCCGAGCCGCCGGACATCACGGGAGGGTATCTTCTGGAACGGGATGTGGCCGAAAAATACCGCGAGGAAATCAGCGGGTTTTACACAGAAACATTAAAGGATCTGTATACAATCAAAGAGCCGTCATACGCATCCGAAGCGCAGGTGGATTATATCAGTGGAATGGTGAATGCCCTGGAGAAAGCCGTTGTTTCTGAGGACGGCGTGAATTCTGAAAGCGGTAAGCATTTTTCGGATTATGTAGATATGCGGTCTTTTGCGCAAAAATATATTATTGAGGAGCTATGTAAGAATAACGGTGCGGGAGCGACCAGTTCTTTTTTCTACAAGCCGGATGATTCGGTCAGCAGGAAACTGTTTGCCGGACCCGTGTGGGATTATGACAAGGCTTATGCCAATCTGGATGGGATCAACGAGTCGACGCAGGACCTGTGTTATCTGATGCAGAGAGGTACGGATCCGACTACGCTCTTCTGGCATCTGAATGCCCATTCCGAGTTTCAGCAGGAGGTGTCAGCGTGCTATGAAGAATTTTTCTCCGACTATATGCAGAAGATCCTGGACGTAAAAATTGACGAATATGTATCAGAGATCAGCGTCTCCAAGGATATGGATCTGATCAGATGGAAAGAGATTTATGGGGAGCAGGTCGACTATGACAGCGAAGTGCAGAAAATAAGGGATTTCCTGTCATTGCGCAAGCCGTTTCTGGATGAAGTATGGGCAGGAGAAAAAGAGATCTGTACGGTTTGTTTTGCTTCGGAAGAGGGAATTGCCCACAATTATGTGAGTGTGATAAAAGGGGAGTGCATGGAGCGGATGCCAGGAGCGGAGCCGGGGACTCTGAGCGGAGACAGGATGTTTGACGGATGGTATACGGAAGAAGGTACATACTTCGATACTGCGACGCCTGTTGTGAAAGATATTGTGGTGTATGAACGAAGTCATGAAATTACAGGGACAGATTAGAACGGGAAGGGTAACTATGCTTGTAGCAGCGGTTGATTTACTGTGGCTCCGCCCAAAAAAGGTGGGGGGAACAGAATTTTATATCAGGAATTTGCTGGATGGGTTTTTAAGACTTGAGGAACCGTTTCACCTCTTTTTGCTCGTATCAAAAGATAATAAGGAGACCTTCCGTCATTATACAGAGGATAAGAGGATGGAACTTTTGGAGACGGAAGTGGTATCTGCCAATATTGCGGGGCGGATTCTGTGGAACTTTTTCTGTCAGAACCGTTTTCTCAGAAAAAGAGGCATCCGCAAATGTTTTGTGCCGGTATACTGCCGTCCGCTGTTTAATGGCGGCGTTGCCTATGTCAATGTAATCCATGATCTGCAGGCAGCACATCACCCCGAATACCACCCGTTTCACGAAATTGCCTACTCCAGACTGTGCTGGTGGCTTGACGCGCATTTATCCAGACACCTTGTGGCGATATCCGACTGGGTGCGAGATGACATCCGGGAAAAATATCATGTAAAGAGTGAGAAAATTACAACGATCTACGATCCCATTACGGTGGTAAAGGAAGAAATTGTTTCATTTGACTGCCTTGCAAAAAAATATCATGTGGCGGAAAAAGACTTTTATTACACGGTAGGGCAGCTGATTCCGCATAAGAATCTGGATACGCTGATCGCTGTCATGGAGCGTATTAAAAACACTGGGGTTAAGCTGCCGCACAGGCTGCTGATTTCCGGGGTGAACGGGGAAAGCAGGGAGAAACTGGAAAAACAGATTAGGGAAAGAGGACTAGAGCGGGAGGTGACACTTACGGGGTTTGTGGAGAATGCTGAGCGAAATGCGCTGTACCGGCATTGCCGGGCATTTCTTTTTCCAAGTGTGTTTGAGGGTTTTGGTATGCCGACGATAGAAGCCATGCTTTTCGGTACGATGGTGATCGCTACGGACAGGGCGTGCATTCCGGAAGTGACACAGGGAAAGGCGAACTATGTGAAAGACCCCTATGATGTGGAAGAATGGATCAGAGTAATGGAAAATCCGGTTGACAGGATCGTTGAGGTGGACTTTAGCCAGTATGACCAGATGGAGCTGAGCCGGAAATACTTTGAACTGCTGAGAGAGCATCTTGCTTAAGACAGGCTTTTATGAGGGGAAAGCAGGGACGGAATAAAGAACGGCAACGGGAAGAACAGGAGCAGTGCAGTTATGAAACTGGCGGTTATTTTGGTAAATTATAATGGGGAAAAATATAACGTTGCGTGTATAGAATCCATACTGGCAAACAGCGGCGCGGCGGAGTTGAAAATCATTGTGGTGGATAACGCGTCACAGGATGATTCCATGCGCCTGCTGGGGGAGAAGTATGCGGGGAATGAGCAGCTGGAGCTGATCCGCCTGGACGACAATTATGGATTTTCCTACGCCAACAACGTGGGAATTGACAGAGCAAAAGAACAGGGAGCAGATTATGTAATACTTTTAAATAATGATACGGAAATCATGCCGGATATGCTGTCTCAATTATGGGAGTGCGCAAAAAGGCATCCCGGCAGCGTGGCTGTGCCAAAGATTTATTACAGTGACGACAGAAAACGTCTCTGGTCTGCGGGAGGAAGCTTTTCACCGGTCATAAAAAAAGCGGGACATATCGGTCTGAATGAGACGGATCAAGGGCAATATGATCAGGAGAGGGAGATCGGATTTGCCACGGGGTGCTGTCTGTGGATTCCGATGGAAGTGATTGAGAAAGCGGGAACGCTGGATGCGCGCTTTTTTCTTTACTATGAGGATACAGAATACAGCTTCCGTCTGCACAGGATGGGCATCCCCATTTATTACTGTCCGCGGGCGGTAATGTACCACAAAGTCGGGGCGAGCACAAGGGGAGCGGACAGTGCGCTCTGCGCTTACTATATAGCGCGCAACTGGCTTTTGTGCAACAGGCTGCATCTGGGGCGGCGCTACCCGCTGTTTCTTGCATACTACGTTTTGAACCGGACGGTGTGCTGCCTGCTCTGGCTTGTACGCGGAAGGATAGAACTGGTCAGGGCAACCTTGCAGGGAATCGAGGACTATCGGAAGGGACATTTCGGAAGGACAGAGCACTATCGTTGAGAGGATTCGATATAATCGACCACTGGCTTCATGGCGGAGTCCATGCTCACATGTGATTCGGCAAACTGCCGTATGGTATTTATAACTGTCTGCTTGTCCTTTTCTCTCTGCTTTATTTTGCAATAGAATGCCACGACCTCATCTATATTAACAGGATCACCATTGTTAGGGAAATTCCGGACAAATTCATACTGGCTGTCTAAGACATCAATTTCGCAGCCCGTTATGATGGGCATTCCTTTTGCCAGGTATTCCCTCGTTTTCAGTGCGGATAATCTCGTGTAGACCCCTTTTTTATAGGTGCCGAAGGAGGCGAGCGCAATATCGCTGATATCGTACATGTTATCCAGCGCTTTTCCAGACATGGTCGGATAAAACCGCACATAGTTTTCCAGTTGATATTTGTGGACCAGCGACTGATAAAGAGGCTTCTCGGGACCGTCTCCGATCAAAAGCAATTCGACGATATATTTATTGCTGGCATTCTGGTAATATTGATGCAGTCCTTCGATAATCCGTTCGTATCCGTGGTGGCTTTGCATGTAGGCAACCGCCATCATGGTAATCTTGTTTTTCTGATAACTTCCTTTGGACACTGAGATGTTTTCGAGCTGTATACCGTTTATCGTGCGTATAGTAGGAATGCCGAAAATCTCCGTATCCTCCGAATAAGTTACAAATGCATCAATGTATTTTCTCAGTTTTCCACGGTATAGCAATTCTTTGATATAGAAAGGCCAGGCATCCCAACGGGCAAAATCATCTTTGTCGTAAGGGTAAGTATACACCTCTATGATGATTTTGCAGTCCGGGTATTTTTGCTTTATTTTTTTCCAGAAATTAACGTAGGCACGGTCTGCTACCGAACGGCGGACGTATAAAAAATCCGGGTCTTCCAGATGAAGGAGAGCGCTTTTGTAATCCCTTTTGATGGAAGCGGTCGGGAATAGCCCGAAAATTCTTTGGGGAAGAGATCTTTTTACGGTAAGGACTTCTGCTTCTTCCATATTAAAATATTTGGAGAGCGATGCTGTCTGCATGTCAATCTTTTTACTGATTCCAATGGAGCTTCTTCCCTCAAAATGTATATAATATCCTTTTTTCATGCGTTTTCCTCATCGGATGTTTTATAAACGATCCGCTCAATTTCAGTTCTTTTCAGCTCCCGTTCCAACTCTTTGAAATTATCGTTAAGATTGTCATATCTATTCAGAGATGCCTGTAATATGGCGTTTTGCAGCGTTTCTTTCAGAGATACCTCCCTGCCCTGCATATACCAGAAAGGATGCGTCAGAATGTGCAGTCTCCGGAAAAGACAGTTTCCAATAATTTCATCCACGTTTTCACGCCAGTGCCGCCGGGAATCGGACAGATATTTCATATTTTTAAAATAGGTGCTGCTGTAGGAGTTGATCATGTCGGGAAACTCCATCTCAGCGGATAAAAATTTCTGGGATGAACGGTGTGTGGATACCACGTCTGTTTTTGTGCCGACAACGGCAGATAGAATATCTGCCTCTTCACGTACATATTTCTGCATTTCCCGCTCGTCTGCAATGTCATATTGTGTTTCGTCGAAATGCAGACCGATGATTCCGCCGTTGTCGATAATCTGGCGCATCTGGTTTCTGGAAGTCCGGGAATGAATATTGTAGAAATCGGTAGATACCAATATGAAATAAGTCGCCTGCACGCTTTCGGGAAAGACTGATTTCTCAATTTCTGATAAAAGAACAGCTTTTTCCAGGCTGTAGTCTACATCGTGCCGCAAAATGACGGAACAGTCCGTTTCATGCCAGTTATTATAGTTTTTGAAATGATAGCCTTTTATATGCAGCTCTTTTAGCATTGCAACATAGGATTCATAGGTAAATTGCATGGTATACGCCTCTAAAGCTTTTCCTTTCCACTATTTTCTCTGATGACTTTGGCGGGAACGCCAATGACAACCTTATTTTCTTCCACATCGGTTGTTACGACAGATCCCATGCCAACGATGGCATCCTTTCCTATCTTTGCCTGATTTCGGACAGTGCTTGCGGAGATATAGGTATTTTCGCCGACGGTTACGCTGCCAAAAAGTTTTGAACATACAATGGAGACATTTTGGCCGATGTAATTATTATGTCCGATATGAGTGGAAGGGGCAATCTTTGTCCCGCACCCGATTACGGTGTCGTCAATAGTGCCTCTTGCGATATTTGTGTGACTTCCAATAAAAACGTCATCTCCGATGGACACACCACCGAAATGTTTTACCATTACTTTAATGTGAAGATCATCCTCGGAATAACCGTATCCGTCCTCGCCGATTACGGTTAAAGATTGTATGACACAGTTCCTGCCGATTTTTACCCGGTTTCGGATCACGACGTTATCTGCTATGACGGTTCCCGGGCCGATTGTGACATTGCCTGTGATGGAACAGTTGCAGCCAATTTTTACGTTTTCGCCGATATGGACGTTCGGGCCGATCACGGAGCCGGGGCCAATGTCTGGCATATTGTCATCGTAGATATCAGACCAGAAATGTTCCAGCACAGAGAAAAATACCGCTTTGGACTGTGGGGTGATAATCCTCGCAGCGGCACACAGGTCCGCGCCTTCCTGAATGACACAGGCGGAGACAGGGACGGCTGGCTGAAAACTTTTCCGGGGAGAATTGATCCAGGTGATTGTACCTTCACGATAACGGGATAAAGAAGAAAAACCGCAGACAGTTTCTGCGGAATTTCCCTGTACGACATAAGGAAACCCTTTTTCGTCCAGATATGTGATAATTTGTTTTACTGTAATTAATTGGTCCATTTTATTACGGATTCTCCATCAAGAACTATTTCATTTTCCTGGTTTCTGCAGACGGTATCCAACACATACTTATTTCCGGCAAGAACTTCTTTCACGGTAACGGTGGTTTCGACCGTATCGCCGATATATACAGGCTTCCGGTAACGGAAGCTTTGTGAAAGCAGAATGGCGCCGCAGCCGGGCAGATGATTTCCGATAATCATGGAAATCATATTCTGACAAAAAAGCGCATGTGCGATTCTACGTCCAAATACAGTCTGCCTGGCATATTTTTCATCCAGATGGATTGGATTCATGTCCCCGGACAGCCGGGCAATATCTTGTATTGTCTGTTCTTCTGCAACGACAGATTTGGAAAAACTGCTGCCAACATTTAACATTTATTATTCCTTATTTTCTTCTGGATTGAACGGCCTTTTGTCCGAATTCCAGATCAGTATAGCAAATATCATGTTAAATGACAAGTAAAATAAGGGTTCTGACTTTGTTCCATTACTGTGGAAATGGATATATTTGCATTGAAAATGGGAATATGCTATTATTAAAATGATTATTTTAAAGTAGGTTTAAAGAAGGGAATACTATGATTATTCACATTGTAGGGAACCGCCCTCAATTTGTTAAGCTTGCGCCCCTTTACAGAGTGTTGGAGCAGGCTGGTTATCAGCAAAACATTATTCACAGCGGACAGCATTACGATGAAAATATGTCCGATGTTTTTTTTGAGGAACTGGGCATACCGGCACCTTATCTGAACCTGGCAGCAGGAGGCGGCAGCCACGCCCAGGTAACCGCGAAAGCGATGATCGGGCTGGAGGAGGAGTTGTCAGGAAACGCTCCAGATCTGGTGATCCTCTATGGGGATACCAATACGACGCTTGCCGGTGCGCTGGTGGCGGTGAAACTTGGTATTCCGATGGTGCACGTGGAGGCGGGCCCCAGGATACACATCAAGTCTAATCCGGAGGAATGCAACCGGATTGCAACGGATCATCTGTCGGATATTCTGTTTTGCCCGGACAGTGTGTCCATGCAGAATCTGCAGCAGGAGGGACTTGCCGGCCGTGCATACCTGACAGGTGATATTATGTATGATACCTACTTGTCTGTCGCCGGGAAACTTGCGGGGGAGAAGCCTGAGGAAGAAGTCATAGTGATGACATGGCACAGGCAGGAAAATACGGACAGCAGGGCCCGCATGGAAAGTATCCTGCATCTGGTGGAACGTCTGGACGATCATGTGATCTTTCCGATACATCCGAGAACAAGAAAGTGTCTGGAACAATACGGGCTGATGGAGCGGGCAGCAGCAATTCCCGGGTTGGAGATGACAGAGCCTCTGGGATATGTGGAGATGGTAAAACTGATGCAGAGAGCCAGACTGGTTCTGACGGATTCAGGCGGTGTGTCCAAAGAGTCGTCCTTTGCGGGGGCGAAATGCCTTTTTATGCTGGATGCGGACGTATGGGAGGATCTGGTGCGGGAGAAGTGGATCCGCAAGGTGAATCCGCAGGACGAGAACAGTGTGAAGGAAGCGCTTCGTTTTGCCTCTGAGGCAGCGCGTGTGCCAAAAGAGGACAGGCCAAAATTCTACGGGGACGGACATGCGGCGGAAAAGATGGTACAGGCGCTGCGTGAACGACAGTTTATTTGATTATGGAGGAAACTATGAAATATGCTTTGATAGGATGCGGGAGAATTTCGCCCAACCATATTGTGGCGGCACAGAAGAACGGGCTGGACATCGTGGCGGTCTGTGATCTGGAAATGCGCAATATGAAGGACAAGATGTTGAAATTCAGACTTCCGCAGACAGTCCAATGCTATACAGATTATAGACAGATGCTGGAGAAGGAGAGACCGGAGCTGGTGGCGATTGCCACAGAGAGCGGCAAACATGCGCAGATTGCTCTGGACTGTATGACGATTGGCCATGCCAATCTGATTATTGAGAAGCCTATCGCCCTGTCACTTGCGGATGCTGACGCGATTATTGAGACAGCGCGGCGGGAGAATTTAAAAGTGTGCGCCTGTCACCAGAACCGTTTTAATAAGTCAATTCAAAAGATACGGGAAGCCGTGGAAATGAATCGTTTTGGCAGGATGTTTCACGGCACGGCACATGTCAGATGGACGAGGGATTATGAGTATTATTCCAGAGCGAAGTGGCGCGGGACGTGGGAGCAGGATGGCGGTGCATTGATGAACCAGTGCATTCACAACATTGATCTTCTGCGTTGGATGATGGGCGACGAAATAGACTGCGTCGTTGGCATGACGGACAGACTGAAGCATGACTATATCGAGGCGGAGGATCTGGGTATTGCCCTCATCAGATTTAAAAATGGTTCTTACGGCATTGTTGAGGGAACAACCAATGTGTATCCGTCGAATCTGGAGGAAACGTTATATCTGTTTGGGGAGAAAGGAACTGTGAAGGCGGGTGGCAGTTCGGTCAATGTGATCGAGGAGTGGCGGTTTTCCGATGCTCTGGACGACCCAGGGCAGATCAAGGCACAGTTTCATGAGAATCCTCCCAATGTATATGGGTACGGTCATACGCCTCTCTACGCGGATGTGATTGATGCAGTGCGGAATGACAGATCTCCCTATGTGGATGCGGAGGCAGGCAGAAGAGCTCTGGAACTGGTGCTTGGTATTTATCAGTCGGCATATACGGGGCAGCAGATCCGGTTTCCGATGCAGCAGTGTGCGACGATCGATTTTAAGGGGAAATTGTTCTGATTGATATTCAGAGAAAAGGATGGCAGACAGGATGGAATTTAAGGATTTAAAGACACAATATATAAAACACAGGGAAGCGATAGACGGTGCAGTCAGAGAAAACATGGAAGCGGGCCGGTTTATCGGAGGTGAGCCGGTCAGCCGTCTGGAGAAGAATCTGGCGGATTATGTGGGTGTGAAGCATTGCATTTCCTGTGCGAATGGTACGGACGCTTTGCAGCTTGCACTGATGGCGTGGGGCGTGGGAGCGGGTGATGCTGTTTTTGTTCCGGATTTTACTTTTTTCTCTACCGCGGAGGTAGTGTCCTGGGTTAACGCAGTCCCGGTCTTTGTCGACATTGACGCGGATACTTTCAATATGTCGCCGCAGGCGTTGGAGAAAGCAGTCGAAAGAGTGAAAAAAGAGGGCAGACTGACGCCGAGAGTTGTCATTGCGGTAGACCTTTTTGGGCAGCCTGCCGAATACGAGAAGATCCGTCAGATTACCGCGCAATATGACATGCTTCTGCTGGAGGATGGCGCGCAGGGATTTGGTGGCAGAATTGGCGGAAATAGGGCATGCAGTTTCGGGGATATCTCGACCACATCCTTTTTCCCGGTGAAACCGTTGGGCTGCTATGGGGACGGTGGTGCGGTCTTTACGGATAACGACGAGTGGGCGGCGTTAGTCCGCTCTTACAAAGTGCATGGAAAAGGTTCCGATAAGTATGACAATGTCCGGATCGGCATGAATTCCAGACTGGATACAATACAGGCGGCGGTGCTGCTTGAGAAGCTCAGCTTTTTTGACGAGGAGCTTGAAGCGTTAAACCGGGCGGCAGCAGTTTATACGAAGCTGCTGCAGGGAAAGGTGAAAACGCCGATTATTCTGCAGGGGTATTATTCTAGCTGGGCACAGTATACGGTGCAGTTTGTGGATGAGCAGCAGCGGAAAGATGTCGTACAAAAACTGGATGCGGCAGAAGTTCCAAGTGCTGTTTATTATGCAAAACCAATGCATATGCAGGCGGCTTTTGCGGATATATCAAAAGAGGATGCACAATGCCCGGTTGCGGAGCGGACCTGTGGCATATGTCTCTCGCTGCCGATACACCCGTACCTGCGCGAGGAAGAAGTGGAAACAGTCTGTAATATACTGCTGTCCTGACTGAGATAGTCATAAGGGAATCTGGAAGAAGGTAAAACTATGCATGGATTTTTGGCGGCAGGGAATATGGATATAGAATGTCTGGGACAGTATACAGACATGGGTCAGTGTAAGCAGTATAACCATCTTCTCAATAAATTTCCGAAAGACCAGGTGTTTTTGGACGAAGAGGGACAGATCAGTTTTTTGGACGGATATGTTCATAATAAGGAGTGCTTTTGCTTAAGTGCCGGCAAGGACTGGCAGCATGCTTTTGCAGAAGCCATGCGGACAGATGTGGGTAAGTGTCTGCGGATAATGAGAGGTGGGTTTTGCGGCTATATTTATAATGAGCAGGATGCCAGTCTTGTCGCGTATACGGATCAGATTTCCACAAAATCGCTGTACTATTATGCGGATGAAGAGAGATGGATGGTGTCATGCAGTATTCCTTACATGGCTGCCGTTTTGAAGGCCAACGGAGTGACATATCATTTTAATGAAATGGCGGCCAGATATATGCTGACATACGGATATATGCTGGATGACAGTACTTTTGTAAAGGAGATCCACCGCCTGTTACCGGGACAGCTTGTCCGCATCAAGAACGGCAGCGCAGAGGTGGAGAGATATTATGCGATTCCAGACGGTGAGGTCCAGATGTCTGAACTGGAAGCTGTGGAGAGGATTGACTTTGCGTTCAGAGAGGCCGTCAGACGGGAATTTGAGAAGGACAGGGAATATGGATATCGGCATCTGGTGGATTTAAGCGGTGGACTGGACAGCCGGATGGTGTCATGGGTGGCACATGACATGGGTTATACAGACCAGCTCAATGTGACATACTGCCGGTATGGATATATGGATGAAATAATTTCCGGCAGGATAGCCAATTATCTGGGACATGAGTATGTGTTTAAGCCATTGGATGATATCGGATGGATGTACGATATAGATGAAATCGTCTTAAGAAATAATGGAGCGGCTCTTTATACTGGCATTACAGGGGGAGACAGACTCCTTAAAACGCTCAATACAGATCAGTTTGGTATGGAGCATACAGGGATGATAGGAGACGCTGTACTCTCCACTTTTTATCATGACAGAGAATTTAATTATGGGAAGCCGAAACTGGGACTGCACAGGTATTCCACGCGCCTTTCCTATACCTGGCCGGACGATATTACGCAGGAATATTCCTGTCAGGAGATGTTTGCAATCTATACAAGAGGTATCCTGGGAGCACAGTCTTCTTATATCATCAGGCAGCACTATGTGGAGACAGCGTCTCCGTTTATGGATGTGGATTTTCTGGAGACTGTATTTTCAATCCCCTTTGCATATAGAAACAGGCATCATATTTATTTAAAGTGGATGTCGAAAAAGTATCCTGGGGCGACGCAGTTTGGCTGGGAGAAGTGGGGAGGTGTTAAGCCCCGTGAAGACCATATTTTTTTCAGAAAAGTAAAGACAACACAGAAGCTTCTGTGGCAGACGGTCTGCAAGGCTTTAAAAAGACAGAATAGCGACAATATGAACCCGTTGGATTTCTGGTACCAGGAAAAACCGGGAATACAGGAGTATTACAGAGAATATTTTGACGGTAACAGAAGTAGAATCAGCGGGGCGTTGGGAAAAGATATTTCCTTGATGTTTGAGAAGGGAAATGTTACCGAAAAAAGTATGGCGCTTACGGTGCTCGGTGCGGCAAAGTTATATTTCTAAGGAGAAGGGAACTTGAAGAAAAAACTGATCATATTGTTGGACGAGTATCCGTTTGGGGTGGGGGAATATCCCTTTATCCGTACCGAGCTGGAAAAGCTGGTGGAACGCTTTGAAGTATGCATTCTGTCAGTGTCTTCTTCGATAGAACAAAAAATGATACCGGATCAACGGATTTCGGTTTACCATTGTGTGAGGACTTTCGGGATCCGGGAGAAATTGGAAACCGTTGTAAAGTTTTTCTTTTCCGTGTGCGGACGCGAGGAGACCAGGAGAATTATAAAGGCGAAGAAAGATATTTTCGCACACTTTTATGACTCTGTTTCATATTTTGGCATGGCGGACCAGTTGCGGAAGTATGTGAAAAAAAATCATATCGCGGATGGCAATGCGCTGATCTATTCTTACTGGTTTAATCCCAGCTGTCTGGCGTTTCTTATGGATAGGAAATCTTATCCGGACAGAAAAGTGATTTCCCGAATACATGGATATGACTTATATAATGAAAGGAATCTGCATAACAGGCAGCCGTTCCGGGAATATATGGATGAAGCGATAGACCAGCTTTTTTTTGTGGCAGATGCGGGACTGGAATATTATCTGGCGCATTGGGGCAAAGCGGAAGAGGTTGGGAAGAAATATATCGTAGCGCCGATCGGAACCGAGGATAAAGGTTATGCGCGAAAAGAGATGCTATACGGGCGGCGGGCGGCATTTCACATTGTAAGCTGTTCCCACGTGATCCCGTTAAAGAGGGTGCCGCTTATTATTGAAGGGCTGGCACGGATAACAGATATAGAAGTCCGGTGGACACATTTCGGAACGGGAAGCCACTATGAGGAGACGGTAAAATACGCGGAAGAGCTTCTGGGTGACAGGAAAAATATTTCTTATGAGATGCCCGGGTTTGTGCCGGTAGAAGAGATTATGCAGTTTTATGTGGAGAATTGTATCGATTGCTTTCTGACAACATCATCTACGGAGGGTTGTCCGGTTTCTGTGCAGGAGGCGATGTCGTTTGGCATTCCGGTTATCGCCACGGCGGTCGGGGGAATTCCTGGCATGATAGACGGTAACGGCATACTGCTGTCACAAAATCCGCAGCCACAGGACATCAGCGACGCGATAAAACAGCTGTATGGTATGTCAGATAAAGAGAAGGAAGAAATGCACGGGAGAGCAAGGGAATTGTGGGAGAAAAAGTACAATGCAGCGGTAAATTCGGAGGAGTTTGTAAGGGTTCTGGGCGAAATCGGGCAAGGCATGCCATCCGGCTGAAGGTATAAACGTATAACGTTGACTCCGAAGATGTTTTAGATTATTATTTAAGAGTGCTGACAGATAAATACGGATTTGAAACACATGTTTATTTAAGCACGGGGAGGCATGGCGTACGATGCTGAAAATTATCAATGGTTCCAGGAAAGATGTTGAGATCCGGAAGCTGCAGTCATTTGTATTTGACGACAGCCTGTTTCCCAGAATACAGGAATATGTGCAGAAAAATAAGCTGAAGGAAGGTGTCTGCTTTTCCGTTGTGGATAAAACGGGAAAGCAATTGTTTTTGGTCGCTTATCTGGAGGATCTGATTGCAGGGATTAAACGAAAGGATCTTTCTGATTATTATGACAGATGTAAAAACAGGGAGAATCTGGACTTTACATTGCTAGATCAATACCAGAGCTTCTTTTTTCTAAATGTGGATGATTATTCGGTTGCAATTGCAAAGTTGCTGCTGGAACACCGCCCGGACAAAAAAATTATTTTTGGCGATGCGAGAGCAGGATATTTTTTTAAAGGCAGAAAAGTGAAATGCGTAAACCGGTTATATAATGCCGGCCGTCATATGGAGCTGACAGAGGAATGGATGAGAGGGACGGGGAACGCGGCTTTTCTGGACAGGATACGTGCATTTATAGGCTGGAAAATACTGGGAATTTTAAAGAAACGTGGAAACTGCTGTGTTGTGAAAGCAGATAGAAGGAACCATCCCGATGGAGACAGCGTTGTATTTAATAGCCAGAACGTGTTATACAGTTTGCTGTGGAAAAAACAGGAAAGAAGTTTCGGGGACAGAAATGCGGATAAAAATATTGTTGTATTGGATTATTCCTGCGACAATGAAGGACTTGGCTCTATCGCGAAATGCGCGTTTGCACATTTCATGTGGATGACCAGGAGCGGATATGTTCCTGTTATGAATTTGTCTAAATACCCTAACCAGTATCTGACTGCGGAAGGGGAGAATATGTGGGAATACTTTTTTGAGCCGGTATCGCCGGTATCGGTGGAGGATGCGTATCAGAGCCGGCATGTCATAGTTGCAAGTGAGAATGAGATTTCATGGTGTGATTTTCATATTAATCCCTTTCAGAGAGCCTATATGAAGGCATTTGGGAATCGTGAGGAATTTCGCCAGGTTATACGGATTAACGGGGAGACAAGAGAGTATATTGACAAGAAAATACCGGAAGAAATCCGGAAAGGGAGACGGGTGCTGGGTGTTGTTGCGCGTGGGACAGACTTTAGGAATGCCGCCGCAGTTAAGACAAATAAATCGTGGAGAGAAAACGTAGTAGAAATAGACAGACTGATAGAGGTATGCCGTTCTTACAAAAAGAAGTACAATTATGACTATGTCTATGTGGCGACGGAGGATCAGGAGTATTTTGATAAATTTAAAGAATGTTTTGGTGAAAGGCTGCTTTCCATTTCTCAAAAAAGAGTAACGTACGATTATGAAAACAGGGATTTTAAATCAGTGAGTGATTTGCTTGTCGCTGAGAACGGAAAAACGATGGGAAGAGATTATCTGTCCGGTGTCTGGAGTTTGACAGAGTGTACAGCGCTACTCTATAATGTCGAATGTGGGGCGGTCCGGCTGGCAAGGCTGTGGAAGCAGGGGGAATATGAGCTGTTTCAATGTATCAGTCCGAAGTGAGGGAGGAGCTGTCGATGAATAAAAAGGCTTTGCTAAAAATCGTGGTAAGTGCTTTGGTCTGCATGGGCTTTGCGGTGATATCAAATCGTATGCCGGCGCTTATGGGAGCGGTGTATCAGGCAGTTTTTGGTGAATTTGATCACACAGATTTCCTTTTTGTTATGGGATTATTTGTGGTTGAAATAGTTGTGCTTCAGAAGTGGGGGAAAGATATGCGCTGTCGCTATCTTTGTCTTGGGACGGCAATTATTGCATCGTTTATCGTATTGTCTAATGGAGATACAAACTTTACGGAAAGACTGGCACCGGGAGCGAATACCACATTAATATATGGTGCGGTAACGGATCAGAATGTGCTGGAAGAGGGACGTCAGAACGCGTTTGTGGAGTATTATTTTGACGGTAAAAATCTGATAGTACCCGGGGCGGAAATAGATAATGAAGAATATCAGTATATATACAGAATGGCTGTTCCGGCGCGCCGGGTTGTAACTGGACAGGAATGTGCCGTGACGGAGAAGGAAGCAGGGGTAATATTGTCATACCCGGTCAGGGAATATGGCTCCGGCTATTTTGTGCTGGATGAATTCTGGGAGCGCACGGATCATATCAGAATGGCAAAGTGGGGAGAAAAGGACATATTTTGTTCGGAGGAGCTGCTGGATGTTGTTTTGAATCACCCGGATGATGTTACGTTAAGCGGAGAGGGTGTAGATTTGCTCGCGTATGCGGAGAAAGGGTCATACAGAGAGGCGAAACAGACTTTTGTCATATTGCTGCTGGTGCTGATAGGTTCGGTAATTGTACTGCCTCTCTGGGGCAGAGACTATCCATATCTTGCACTGCTTTCAAGTCTGCCTGTGGGGGCGGCAGTATGGTGTATAGCCTGTGTGCTGTTTATGGCATTTAATATTCCGTACAATGTAATAACAGTGTTGACGTGTACTGTTTTGGGAGCAGGAATCCGCCTGTTCAGGAAATGGAATAAATTTAAGGAGCTGGACTGGACGACCTGTTTCAACTTTGCGTTGCTGGCAGTCGTGACAACCGTCTTTTTCGCCTGTTTTAAAATATGTAATGTATACGCAGATTCAGTTACGAGATGTACCTATGGCTATCGTATGGCAATTTTCGGCGGTCTGCGAGATGTATTGGAAAATATAGCGCCTTTTGGAATGCTGGAACCGATGATCATGTCGATGGGGTATTTGTTCAAGTGTGATGCCTTATATGTATTTTATCCGTTGATGGCAATTTCCGGTATTGGCATCATGTGTGCCGGTTTGTATTACGTCAATGGCAGGAAAGATAACTATATGGCGGCGGCGATATTGGGAGCGGGAATTGTGCTTCTGTTTTCAAATTTTGATTATATGTTTAGTACGGTTCTGATGGCGGTACATGGTCCGACAGCGGTATATTTTCTGATGTTTTTCGTGATTATTATTATGAAAAAGCAGATGAATATAGAAAAGTATGAGTGGATTGTAGTGCTTGCCGCAACAGTGATTCTGCTGACAAGAATTGAGGGCGCGGTGTATATCATGTTTTTTCTTGCGCTCTCCCTTGGAATAGAAAATGAATTTTTAAAATTGGATAAGGTGATTCCGGCGGTGGCCGGAGTTCTCATTACCTGGAATGTTTTTCAGATGATAATGATAGGAAGAGATGGGAACCCGATGTTCTGGACACCCGAAAGAGGAGCGCTGCTTATTGCCGGAGCGCTGTTTGTCGTGGTGGCAGCGTGGATATTCAGACGATCCTGGCCCTGGCTGAATTATGTGAAGAACCATTATTTTCTGTATCTGGCAGGCGGGATATGTCTGGCTACAATTGTAGTAGTAATTTTTGTTAAGAGGGATGTGGCGTCAATAAATCTGCCGGTTTTCTTATCACATTTTTCTAATAACGAAGGGATGAATAACCGCATCAATGCAGGTGCATTCTGGACGTTTATTTTACTGCTATGTCCGATTGTGATAAAAAGTGGCAGAAAAGCAGCCAGATATACAGTTTCCATGCTTGTGGGCTATATTGTTCTGATATATTTTATTTGCCTGTTCAGGGATGGGGCGCCGTTGCATTACGGATATTATGATTCGGGCCGGAAAACGCTGGTTCAGATCATGCCTGCAGCGATATGGATGCTTGCTTACAGTGCAGGAGACAGGGAACATCGGGTAAAGATAAAAGATGAAAAATACATTAAAAAATAGTTTTGTTGAAGGGGTGCTATGGAATTATGGCAGCGTAGTCATACTGTCTGTCAGTGGATTCCTGATTAATTTTCTGATTGTATATTTTTATGATGCAGCGGCACTGGGTGTTTTTAGCAGGGCACAGGCATGGTATGGCGTGTTTTCGCAGATTACTGTGTGGGGCGTGCATATGTCAGTTATGAGATTAATACCGGAATATAAAGACAATTGTGGGGAGCAGGGGTTAATTATTTCCTCCGCTTTAGCGGGAATACTGTTGTTCTCCACTTTTTGCGTAGGGATTATTGAATTGCTGCTTCCATGGATTGTGACAGACAATGGCAATCTGTTGATGGGTATGCAGGTAATTATGCCTGGACTGGTTTTCTTTTCTCTAAATAAAATTATATTGAACTATCTGAATGGTTTATCAGAGATGAAACCGTATGCGATCTTCCAGTCGATGAGATATATTGTGATTGTGCTGACAGTTTTGGTGATGGGAATTCTGAGCTGCGAATATAAATGGCTTCCTGCTTCTTTTACAGGAGCAGAGTTGCTTGTGTTTGTTGTCTCGTCAGGATATTTGATACACAGGGGATTATTTATCAAACCTCCCTGCATCAAATATCTGAAGGAACATGTCAGATTTGGCACTTATATTCTCTTGTCAAATCTGGTAACGGAATTAAACACAAAGGTGGATATTATCTGTCTTGGCTTTATTGTGGGTGATGATTATCTGATAGGAATTTATTCTTTTGCGGTGTTGTTCGCGGAAGGCTTCTACCAGCTGTACTTTGTTATCAGAAGAAGTATTAACCCTAAGATTACAGAGTACTATGTCGGGGGAAAGCTGAAAGAGGGTATCGCGATGATGAATGCGGGGTTGAAGAGGGTGCTTCGTATTTTGTCACCTGTGGCATTTGCCGCATTAATTGCCGGATACTATATTATGTGCTGCATTCTGGATCAGAAGGATTATCTGGCCGGGGCACAGTTTCTGGTCATTATATGTGCTTCGATTATAGTCAGCGGAAGAAAAATTATTTTTGGAAATATTTTTGCGCAGACAGGATTCCCGGCGCGTGAATCTTTTATCAATCTGTTGACGGTAGTCAGCAACTTTACTTTAAATATTATTTTAATTATATGGCTGGGACTGGTGGGCGCTGCTGTGGCGACAGCGGCTTCCTATTTAATATATGGATATACAATGCGATACTATGTAAAAAAACAATTTAAAATTGCGATATAGGAGGTTGAAGTATGAAAGTATCCGTTATTATACCTGCGTATAATGAGTCGCAGGGGATAAAAGAGACCTTGACGGAATTGGCGGAATATGTGCCGGAAGACTATGAGATTCTGGTTATAGATGACGGATCTGCAGATAATACATTTGAGATTGTAAACCAATTGACATATTCTAATATCCGGTGTGTCCGGCACAAAGTAAATAGAGGATATGGCTCTGCAATTAAGACAGGGTGTAAAAATGCCGCGGGAGATATTGTTGTGTGGTATGATGCTGACGGACAGCACAGGCCGGAGGACCTGTTGGCTGTGATTGAGAAAATGGAAGCCGAAAATCTGGATTACTGTATTGGCGTCAGAAAGAAAGAGTCTCACTGTGACCGCAACCGCAGGCTGGGAAAATTCATTTTGAGAAAGATTGTAAATATGCTGGCGAAAGAACCGGTGGAAGATTTTAACTCTGGAATGAGGGCATTTAAGAAAGAGATTCTGTTGAAATATTTATCGCTTCTGCCCCAGAGATTTGGCGCTTCGACGGTAACTACATTTATTATGCAGGAAACGGAGTGCATAGGGGGAGAATGTGAGATCCTTGTTCGTAAAAGAGTGGGGAAAAGTACGGTGAGGCCCATAAAAGATGGTATGCGGACAATTATGCTGATTATGAATATTATTATCCTTTTCAGACCCAAAGAAGTGTTTGGCACATTGGGAGTGCTTGCGGTTCTGATCGGCGTAGTGTACGGTGTTGTCAACGCAATTACACAGGGACTGGGGATTCCTGTTCTTTCGGCAATTCTATGCATTTTTGGAATAGAAACTTTTTTCTTTGGAATTATTTCAGCGCAGATCAGCCAGCTCCGGTTAGAGCATTATAACTGATGCTGTGAATATGTGGTATTGAGAAGAAAAAGCCTGAGTATTTATGGAGGTAATGGGGTAGTGATTAAAATATGCAGCAGTCCCATGGCAGGGGATGACAGGGTTGCGGATAAGACCTTTCGGCTGTCAGAGAATCTGTTTCTGGAAGCGCGGGATTATGTTTATGCAAACGGGGAAACGGATGGGACGTGCTTTCCGGTAGTGGATGCGAAGGGAAAGATTTTATTCTGGATCAGGTATACGGAAAATCTGGCGCTGGGAGTCAAGAGAAATGATTTTGCGGACTATGAGAAACGATTTTCAGACAAGAAGGGGCTGGATTTTTCACTTCTGGATCAATATCGTGTTTTTGTATTTACTGAACTGGAAGAGTATTCTGTTGCAATCGCCGGACTTGTGCAAAAATTCTGTCCAGAAAAACGGTGTGTTTTTCTGGACAAGCGGGCGAAGTATTTTGTGAAAGGAAAATCTGTCCGATTTTTGCCTTTTTGTGGGGGCGCAGGCAGATATATGGAATTGTTAAAGAACTGGATGCAGGGAAAAAATCAGAATATTGGCTTTGTGAACAGAATGATATGCCTGTTTCTTTATCGCTTTATAAAAGTGCTGGATAAAAAGTGCCATATATGTATCGTTGCGGCTGACAGAGTATGTTTCTGGCCAGTTGACAGTATCCGTAACAGCGTGAAGCTTCTGTACAGTGTTCTTTGGTGTAAAAACAGACAATCATTCGGAAATAAAAACGGGGATAAGACGATTGTGCTTCTGGATTATCCATGTTTTAATGAGGGACTGGTGTCCATTGTGCGTTGGACTTACACACATATCCGATGGATTCTGGAGAAAGGATACACACCAGTGGTGAATCTGCATGCGTATCCCAATCAGTACTTAAATTCTGAAAAAGAAAATATGTGGGAATATTTTTTTGAGCCGGTATCAGAAATATCAGTCGGGGAGGCATATGAGAGCAAAAACGTGATCAGCGCCTCTGACAATATGATTCTTCCGGGGGAGAGCCAGATTAATCCTTATCAGGAAAAGTGGGGCAGAAGAAAACTGGACAGCGAAGAGTTTTGCAAATTAATCAGGATGAACAGTGAGACGAGGCGGTATATAGAGGAAAAAATGCCGGAAGAACTGTCATCAAAAGTTCTTGGCGTGGTTATGAGAGGAACGGATTTCAGAAAAGATGCCGCTGAAAAAATTAACAAGGAATGGCGTAAGAATATCGTAGATGCGGAGACTTTTTTACAGGCTTGCATTCATTATAAAAACAAACTAGAATATGAATATATATTTCTTGCGACAGAGGATGCGGAATATTTTGATCTGTTCCGACAGGCCTTTGGTGACAGACTGTTGTCGGTGGAGCAGAAGAGGGTATCTTATGATTATAAGAATCAGGAATATGTACAGATCAAAGATCTTCTGGCCATTCAGGACGGGAAAGCAGCCGGAAGAAATTATCTGGCAGTGATCCATTGCCTGTCAGTGTGTGACTCGTTACTTTTTAATATTGAATGCGGGGCAGCGCAGCTTGCGGAGTGCTGGAATAATAAAAAATACAGGGTGTGTAAGCAGATAGCCGCAGGATGGAAAGAATAGGGTAGGAGAAGTTTGAATGCAAGAATATGATTTCCTGCTCATGTATGAGCATAAAGTGAGAGAAATGGACAATCTGTGCCTGCTAAAGTATGAACTGGATAAAAGAGGGTACAGGACGAAAATTCTGTATGAAAATGACTTCGAACTGGTAAAATCAAATACAGTAGTGTATAAAACCAGGGTATTGGTAGTCGGATATTGTTATACGAGCAGTTCTATTAAAGACTATGCCAGTTACAGGATCAGGTTTGACAAGGTGATCAATCTTCAGTGGGAGCAGGTGATCACAAATGAGCAGGAAAAGGACAGCAGCAGTTTCCGGAATCTGTCCGGTCTGGCAAAGGAAATTGTACACATATCATGGGGAGAAAGAAACCGGAAAAGACTGATAGAGAAGGCAGGTGTCGCGCCGGATCATATTAAGGTGACCGGGAACATAACTATGGATCTGCTGCGACCGGAATTTAAAGGATTTTATTTATCCAGAGAAGAAATGTGTGAGCGCTATGAGCTCCCCTCCGACAAAAAAATCTGTCTGTTTATTGCAGGGTTTAAATATGTGGAGGCATCGGAGGAGGCAAGAAGAGCGACGATTGCCCGTTTTGGCGAAGGGCGCAGGCGATATCTGGAGGTGGCGGAGAAAGAGCAGCTCACGATACTGGAATGGTTCAAACGGTTTCTGGAGGAGCATAAAGACTGTGTGATCGTATATCGCCCACATCCTGGAGACGGATCGCCGCGCGCGGAAAAAATGGCGCAGACCTATACAAACTTCAGGGTGATTTCCGAGCTTTCCGTCAAGCAGTGGATTGTGATCAGTGATCTGGTCTATGCGTGGAACAGCACGGCAATTCTGGAAGCTTTTTTTGCGGGGAAAAACCCAATGCACTTATGCCCCTATCCGATCCCGGATGACCAGAGTCATCCACTGTTAATGAAAATGAATAAAATAACGGATTATGATACTTTTTCAAAGTCCGTAACCGGCCCACAGATTGATCTTGGCCTTACGAAGGAAATCGTGAATCCGTTCTATCTTGTAGATGATGAAAAGGCTGCCTATGTCAAGGTTGCAGACGCTTTTGAGGAAGTGTACCGGAATAACGCATATACATTCAGCCGGAAACAGCGAAGGGTTTACAGGCATTTGTATTCCTTTAGGGAAAGGATGGTCATAGCGTTTATGGGAAGTGGTTTTCTGTATCAGATATACGGATGGCTGCTTCACCATGTGCCGTTTGGCTTTGTGCAGAGGCGCAGACAATGGCTGCAGGCGTATCAGAAGAAAGAATATGACAGATGGGAAAAAATGAATGCCATAGAAGCGGAGGGCAGCGTGGAAGCGGATAAAATCATTCGCAAAATAGGAATGCTATTGCAGGACGGAAGGTGAGTGGAAAAATGGAGATCGGTAAATGGTTTGCGGAAGGGATAAAACAGAATAAAGTATATATCATTGCGGAAGTATCCCAGAATCATGATGGCAGTCTGGGACAGGCACATGCGTTTATTGACGCGGTGGCAGGCACGGGGGTTGACGCGATTAAATTTCAGACGCATATTGCGAAGGCGGAGAGCACGCCGGAAGAGCCTTTCCGGGTTAAATTCAGTTATGCGGATAAAACAAGATATGACTACTGGAAAAGAATGGAATTTACTTATGAACAGTGGGAAGGTCTGCACCGCCATGCATGGGAGACGGGGCTTGACTTTCTGAGTTCTGTTTTTTCGGTGGAAGCATTTGAGATGATGCAGTCCATCGGTATGCCTGCGTGGAAGCTTGGCTCAGGGGAGGTCTTCAACAACTGTCTGGTTGAGAAAATGGTAAAAACAGGAAAACCGATTCTTTTATCTACGGGGTTAAGCGATTTTGACGATATTGACCATCAGGTGGAGATGGTAAAATCAAACCCGTACGCTGTGATGCAGTGTACGACGGCCTATCCATGTCCGCCGGAGAAAATCGGTCTGAATCTCATTTCGGAGATGAGGAACCGGTACAGATGTCCGGTCGGTCTCTCGGATCATTCCGGGACGATATTCCCGTCCCTGGCGGCAGTGGCAAACGGTGCGCTGATGATAGAGGTGCATGTGACTCTGAGTCCCTATATGTTCGGTCCTGATGTGAAAGCGTCCGTGACGATCGAAAAGCTCAGGGAAATGACAGAGGGAATCCGTATGATCACCGCCATGCGGAATGCGCCAGTTGACAAAACGGCGTTGAACGAGGAGCAGAGAGAACTGAGACGTATTTTCGTAAAGGGTATTTATCTGAAACAGGACGTCGTAAAGGGGGAGAAGCTGAAACTGGAACACCTTTCCTTCAAAAAGCCTTTAAACGGCATTTCCGGGGAACACTATGAAGATGTGCTTGGGAAGAGACTGGTAAAGGATCTGAAAGCAGGCGGGGCTTTGCATTGGTCAGACCTGGAGGGCGGCGATATGGCAGAATAGAAACAACGTGATTCCAGAACAACTGTTACAAATAGAAAGGGGATATACGGTCTGGCATGAAGAGAAAAGTATGTGTGGTAGTGGCTAGCAGAGCCAATTACGGCAGGGTAAAATATGTGTTGAAAGCGATACAGGCGCATCCGGATCTGGAGCTGCAGCTTGTTGTGGGCGCATCTGTATTACTGGACCGTTTCGGGAATGCGCTCCGCGTGATTGAAAAAGACGGATTTACGCCTACCAGAAAAATTTATTATGTGATAGAAGGCGAAAACCTGGAAACGCAGGCTAAATCCACGGGACTGGGCATTATAGAACTGTCCACGGTTTTCGAGGATATCAGACCGGATGTGGTGGTGACTGTCGCTGACAGATATGAGACAATGGCTACAGCGATTGCGGCGACGTATCTGAACATTCCGCTTGCGCATATCCAGGGAGGAGAAATCACCGGAAATATTGACGAACTGGTGAGACACGCGATCACAAAGCTGTCGCATTATCATTTTCCCTCCACAGAGCAGAGCAGGGAGCGGCTGATTAAGATGGGGGAGGAACCAGGGCGTATCGTGAACAGCGGCTGTCCGTCTATAGATACCCTGTGTCATCAGGATCTTACGATCAGCAATGAGAAGATGGATGCATACAGTAGCGTGGGTTATCAGATTGATTTTACAAAGCCATATATTCTGATGATGCAGCATCCGGTAACGACTACTCCGGAGGAGGGGCGTGTGCAGGTGGAGAAAACGCTGGCGGCGCTGAAGGACAGGGAAGAGCAGAAAATAGTCATGTGGCCCAACATTGACGCCGGAAGTGACCTTGTGTCAAGAGGAATCCGTATTTTCCGGGAAAATAACAGTGGTTCCAACTTTGCGTACTGCAAGAACTTTCCGCCGGAAATTTATAACTGTATTTTAAAAAATGCCATCTGTGCCGTGGGAAACAGCAGCTCTTTTATCAGAGAAGCCTCTTTCCTCGGGACGCCCTCTGTTATCGTCGGGGACAGGCAGGAGGGCAGGGAGCACGGTAGTAATGTTGTTTTCTCGGATTACGATACGGAAGAGATAGCAAGGTGCCTGAAAGCCCAGATTGCCCATGGAAGATATGAGCAGGAAACAATTTTCGGAAAAGGAAACGCAGGTGAGATTATCGCTGACTATCTGGCGAAGGTGGAACTTTCCATTCATAAGAGAATGACATATTAAATGAATTCGGGAGAAAAGGTTGAAAGAAAGATGAAAAAACGATTGGCGATTATTCCCGCGAGGGGAGGCTCGAAAGGGATTCCGAAAAAGAATATATACAATGTGGCGGGACATCCGCTGATTTATTATACCATTGAGGCGGCAAAAGAGGCGAAAGAGGCCGGGGCGGTTGACCGGGTGATCGTATCTACGGATTCCGGGGAAATTGCCGATGTCGCGAGAGCGTGCGGCGCGGAAGTGCCTTTTATGCGGCCGGACAGGCTTTCTTCCGACAAGTCGAAAAGTGCGGATCTGATGATTCATGCGGTGAATTTTTACCGGGAGCAGGGCGAATATTATGACGACATCGTTCTGCTGCAGCCGACTTCGCCGCTTCGAAAAGGAGAAGACATTATCGGCGCCGTTGCGCTGTATGACAGGAAACAGGGAACATCTCTGGTGAGCTGCTACAGGGAGGAGAGCGTCAGTGAGTATAATGCCTATCACAGGAAAGAGGATATGGGAATTGCGCTGCACCCGGACCACAATAAAGGGAAACGGAGGCAGGATCTGCCGGAACTGTATGTGAGGAACGGGGCTGTCTATATTACCGATGTGCAATATCTGCTCGCGTCTGAACTGGTGATCAGCGATGAGCCGGTTCTGTATGTGATGCCTGCGGAACGTTCCATGAATATTGATACCCGGTATGATATGGAGCTGGCGGAGTGGCTGATGGAGAGGGCGCTGGATGGAAGATAAGAAAACGATTCTGATGATAGCCAACAGCGATACTGCGACAAACGGGTTTCTTTCCTTGGCAGAACGCCTGTATAACAGGAAAGAAATAAAGTTTGTTATGGTATGTCATCCGCGGGTGCACATAAAGGTTGTCAGAGAGAAAATTCAGATGATGGGAATGGACCGGCTTGCACTGATTGATTTTGATGAGAAGGCCGGAGGGAAAAGCGCAGGACCGTCAGATCGAAATTATCTGTATAAAAGGGACAGTTTTTTGATTTCGCTTGGAAAAGCTGTGGGCAATACATGCAAAATAGTGTCTGAGAACAGCCGGGGAAAACATCGTGCGCGGGATATTATAAAGAGAGAAAAGCCAGGGCTTATATTGCTCTATGCAGATAACAAGTCCGAACTTGAAAAATTTTTTATTTATCATGCCAGGAAACAAAAAATTAAAACGGTTATAGCACCAATCTGCTTTGCAAGTATCGCCAGTATTTTGTCTAATCCGACCAATGGATTCCGGTTAAAAAAGGGTGAGACGCTTCCGGTATCAGCGATAATTGTGCGGCATATCAGCCCGGGAACAGAACGGTGCAGCGGGGATGAGCGGGTGTTTTTCAGACAGCCGTTTGCCGAGATCATAGATCGTCTGATGGGTTTTTATGTTCCCGATCCCTGGGTACAGGGGAGCCTGGCGGATATGGTATGTACGGCATATCCAGAGCAGTATGATGAAATTAAAAGAGAGCTTGGCCAGGACGGGACAGAAGGCAGACTTTTTTTGATGGAGTCGGTGGAAGACGGGATTATCATGGACGGGTATCGGAACAAAAAGCAGGTCAGGGAGAATCTGTCCGGGAAATATGGTCTGCGTGGAAAAAGGATAGTCGTTATCGCCTTTTCCGAGAGACTGCAGCAGTGGTCACGGGAAAATGACCTGTATAATAAAGGGCTGATTGTACAAAGTGTATTGGAATATTACGATGAAGTGCTGGTATCGTTACATCCGAAATCCAATCTGGAAGAGAATCTTTTTCTGGAAAAATATGAGGGGTGTCACATTGCCAGTGAGCCCCTGCGTTCCATAATAGGGGCAGCGGATCTGGTGATTTATGCCAATAGATCTTCGGTTGCCAGATGGGTTGAATGGCTGCAGATTGAGCGGGTGATTTATCCCAGTTTTTCCATGCAGGATAAGTGGACGGAGGAACTGACCCGGGACTTCAAAGAAAAACTGGCGCTTTCCACGGAAACGACAGCACAGAAGCCTCTTCCGGAAATAGCCAGAAGAGCGGATTTTGCAGAGTTTGTCTTAAGTCTTCTGTGAGTGACAGGGGCAGATTATTCTTGACAGAACCAGTGGAAGATGGGATTATTATGGAAGGGTAAGCAGCTTTCAGGAGCGGTTTCAGAGCAGGCAGAAGAGAGAATAATAATGAAAAATCTGGAAATTTTTATGGTGGAAGAGGGAAACTCCATCAAAGAGGTTATGGAAAAAATCGCCGTCAATGCCAGAGGGCTTGTTCTTGTCTGTAAGAGTGGGCGTCTGCTTGCAACAGTGACAGATGGAGATATCAGAAGATATATACTGGCAGGCGGGGATATAGAGGGAGAAGTGTCGCAGGCTGCGCACTATTCTCCTGTATTTGTTTATCCGGAAGAGCGGGACAAGGCAAAAGATATCATGATCAGGCGCAATATAACCGCATTGCCGGTCGTAGATCATGACCGCCGGATAATGGATATTCTTTTTCTGAGATATCCGGATGAGACGGATGCAGAAGAAGCAAAAGGCAGATTGGAAGTGCCGGTGGTAATTATGGCAGGCGGAAAGGGACAGAGATTGAAACCTTTTACGGACATTCTGCCAAAACCTCTGATTCCTCTGGGTGAAAAAACGATTACGGAACGAATTATTATGAGATTTCAGAAGTATGGCTGTAATCGGTTTTATATGGTTGTCAATTACAAAAAGAATTTTATAAAAGCATACTTTTCAGACAATGAGATGAAGTATCAGATTAATTTTGTGGAGGAAGAGAAATTTTTAGGAACTGCAGGCGGTCTGAAGCTGCTGCAGGGTAAGGTCACCGGCGATTTTTTCGTATCTAACTGTGACATTCTGATAGATGCTGACTATCAGGAGATTCTGGCGGAACATATCCGCAAACAATGTATCATAACGTTGGTCTGTGCACACAAAAAATATCAGATGCCTTACGGAACCGTTGAGGAGGGTGCGGACGGGTACGTCAGTCATATGCAGGAGAAACCGGTATTAACTTACAATATTAATACTGGTTTATATGTTGTTAACGAAAAGTTTCTGGACAGAATACCTCAGGATACGTTTGTGGACATGACAGAGCTGATAAGTGATTGTATCAGAAACAACGAAAAAGTAGGAATGTATCTGATAGAGGAAGAGAAGTGGCTGGATACCGGGCAGATGGATGAATTGGAAAAAACTTATTCTGCCTTAAATCTGAATTATTAAAAATTTCAAACAGATAAGGAGCTTAGAGTGTGAAAAAAGTATTGGTAACAGGTGCCGATGGGTTTATCGGGAGTCATCTGACTGAGAACCTGCTGGAAAAGGGATACGATGTAAAAGCATTCACGATGTATAATTCATTTAATACATGGGGATGGCTTGACAGTCTGCCAAAAGAAAAGCTGGAGCAGATTGAGATCTTTTGTGGAGATGTGAGAGATCCCAATGGGGTGAGGGAGGCGATGAAAGGTGTGGACGCCGTGTTCCATCTGGCCGCCTTGATTGCAATTCCTTTCAGCTATCATTCTCCGGATTCTTATGTGGATACAAATATAAAGGGAACGCTGAACATTCTCCAGGCGGCGAGGGAACTGGAGACAGAAAGGATTCTGATTACATCCACGTCGGAGGTGTATGGTACGGCGCAGTATGTGCCGATTGATGAAAAACATCCTTTCCAGGGGCAGTCTCCGTATTCGGCGACTAAAATAGGAGCTGACAGACTGGCGGAGAGCTTTTACAGAAGCTTTCAGCTACCGGTATCCATTGTGCGGCCGTTTAACACATATGGGCCAAGACAGTCTGCGAGGGCGGTAATTCCGACTATTATTGCGCAGCTGCTGGCCGGGAGAGAAGAGATAAAACTGGGATCATTGACACCAACCAGAGATTTTAACTATGTAAAAGATACGACGGCCGGGTTTATTGCCATTGCGGAATCGGAGCAGACCATCGGAGAAGAAATCAATATAGCGACGCAGAGAGAGATATCTATAGGGGAACTTGCTGAAGAAATTATAAATCAGATTAATCCCGGAGCGCATATTGTCTGTGATGAGGAAAGGCTTCGCCCGGAAAAGAGTGAGGTGAACAGGCTGCTCGGATCTAACGAAAAGATAAGAAGGCTTACGAAATGGGAACCGCAGTATACGTTTGAGCAGGGAATTGCGGAAACAATAGAGTGGATCAGCCATCATCTGGAGTCTTATAAATATGATATTTACAATGTTTAGTTGTATGATTGAGGAATTGCGGGGATGAGCAGTATAGCGGTTATAGCGGCACGGAGCGGCTCAAAAGGGCTGCCGGATAAAAATATCAGAGAACTTTGCGGGAAACCCCTGCTGGCGTACTCCATTGAGTGCGCATTGCAGAGCGGGCAGTTTGACAAGGTATTTGTCTCGACAGATTCCGGGAAGTATGCGGAGATTGCGGAGAAATTTGGGGCGGATGCATCCTTCCTCAGAACGGAAGCGACTTCGGGAGACGCGGCTGGATCCTGGGATGTTGTAAAGGAAGTGATTTACCGGTTTGAGCAGATGGGTGAATTTTTTGATCGTATTATGCTCTTGCAGCCGACTTCTCCGCTGCGAAATATAACTGATATCAGAAACAGTTTTGCGCTGATGGAAGAAAAGGGAGCAAATTCGGTGGTGGCCGTGTGTGAAATGGAGCATTCTCCGCTGTGGAGCAACACACTGGGAGAGGATCTGTGCATGGACAATTTCAGACGGAAGAATTACTGTGAAGTAAGGCGGCAGGATCTTCCGAAATACTACCGGATAAACGGTGCGATATATCTGGTAAACAGAGAGGAACTGGAACAGCCGGAGATGTTGCGGCATAAATGTTATGCGTATATTATGCCGCCGGAACGGTCGATTGATATTGATACGGAACTGGATTTCAAAATAGCGGAATGCTATATGGGATGAAATGAGCATTCGGGAAGTCCTGGGGAGAATGTATGAAAGAGCTTAAAAATCTGAAACAATTATTTAGAAAATTTGGAGTCATTCTGACAAAACCACAGAAAGGGTGGGCTGTCGTCTTATTTGTAATGACGTTGTTCGGGGCTCTTTTCGAGGCGGTGGGAGTGTCGGCAGTAATGCCGTTAATCAGTGTGATAATAGAGCCGGATACAATAAGGAAGAGCTGGGCGGGAGAAAAGGCGCTTGCGCTTTTTCCGGATATATCTAACGAGCAGCTTATGCTGCTGACGGCGGCAGGCGTCATTGCGGTATATATTGTAAAAAACATATATATGGCAGGATTGTGCTATGTGCGGATTAAATATTCCTGTAAGGTTCAAAGAGAGTTGTCTATCAGAATCATACATTCCTATGTGAAACGTGGTTATCCCTTCTTTTTAAGTAATACGGTGGGGGATATACTCAGAGGATGCGCCGGAAGCGTGTCTGGCGTGTATGTGATATTGGGACAGTTTTTTCGGATTCTGGCAGAAATATTGACGATTATATGTATTTGCGGATATCTGATTATTGAGGATCCTGTTCTGGCAGGGACGATTATTGTGCTGGCAATGTTTTGTGTTGTTCTGACTGTGCTGATCTTTCGTAAGAAAGTAAAATACTATGGGGAGGAGCAGTTTAAGTACAACTCTATCGTGAGCCGGAACTCTCTGCAGCTTTTTTACGGGATTAAAGAAGTGCTGGTTATGAAGCGTACCAGACATTTTCTGAGTGAATATGAGGATGCGTATGTCCACAGACAGAAAGCGACAATCAGTCAGACGATTGCGGCGGAATCCCCGGCTTATATCATCGAAGGTACCTGTGTGGCAGGTATTGTTATTGCGGTCTGTATCCGGGTATTTGGTCTGGAATCACCGATGTTATACCTTCCCCAGCTATCTACATTTGCTCTCGCGGCTTTTCGGATTCTTCCCTCTCTGGGCAGAATTTCAAGCGGTTTTAATACCTGCATTTTTTATATGACGGCGGCGGAGGAAACCTACCAGAATATTTTGGAATTGAATAAGTATGAAAAGCGTGAAGCGGAGGCCGATAAGCGCACAGGAGATACAGGGGAAAAGAAAAACTATACATTTGAAAACAGTGTGACGGTGGAAAATGTTGTCTGGGAATATGAGGGAGGAAACGAGGCTGTCCTGAACGGGCTGAATCTGGAGATTAAGAAGGGACAGTCGGTAGCGTTTATCGGACATTCCGGTGCGGGAAAAACAACCCTGGGAGATGTGATTCTCGGTCTGCTTGAACCACAAAAGGGCAGAGTCTGCATAGATGGTACCGATATACGTGATATCGGGGAAGGACTTGGTAAACTGATCGGTTTTGTGCCACAGAGTATTTATATGACAGACGATACCATACGGAATAATATTGCGTTCGGTGTTGACGCTCCAAATATAGATGATGAGAAAATTTATGCGGCACTGGATAAGGCACAACTGAAGGAATTTGTGGAAGGGCTGCCGGCAGGACTGGATACACTCGTTGGCGAGAGGGGAATTCGTATGTCGGGAGGTCAGAGGCAACGTCTGGCAATTGCCCGTGCTCTGTATCTCGATCCGCAGATTCTTGTGCTGGATGAGGCCACCTCGGCACTGGATGCGGAGACAGAAACTGCCGTCATGGAATCCATAGACGCCCTTCAGGGAGAGAAAACGCTCATTATCATTGCGCACAGGCTGTCAACGATCCGGAACTGTGACGCAGCTTATGAGATTGTTAATGGAAAGGCGGTAGAGAGGAGAATTGATGAACTGGTTCAGGAATGACGAAGGGTTTTTAAAGCGCTTCGTGAAAGGAGTACTTATTGTTTTAATCAGTATTCCGCTAGTGATTACTATCGTACGGTATTCGGCATGGAAAATGGCAGCATTCTTATTCTTCTGGGTTTTATGTCCCGGGATTCTTGTCGATAGATATATATTGAAACAGAAGCAGGAAGATTTTTTGATGTCCGTTCTCACAGGATTTTTTATGGGCATGGCACTCATCTTTGTTGAGTGGTCAGCACTGTATGTGATTGGATTAAGACAGCTGATTACGTATATCAATCCCTGTGGTCTGACAGTGTATCTGATCTGGTATTTTATCAGAGGTGGCGAAGAGACGCTGCCGAAAAAAGACCGGCTTTCTGGCATAGATATCTCGTTTCTGCTCGTACTGCTGGCGGCGGTATATTTATGTGCATATTGTCTGAATTTTAATATGCAGCGTGCTATTGATATCTACTCTGTAGATTGTACATGGCAGATAGGAAATATCAATCAGCTGGCATCCGATTTTCCTTTTAACGATATCAGGGTCGACGGGATAAAGGCCAGGTATCATTTTTTTTCCACGATGTTTATGGCGATCGCGAAATATATTTTCGGCGGGGAAGGATGGGTATATTTTGCACAGTATCAAATCTGGTATATTCCTTTTATCATAACTATTTCATTCTGGAAGCTGTATGGCAGGGTAATTCAGAATAAATATTTTGCTGCCATAATGTCAATAGCGACGATGGCAGGGTTTACATTCAATAGTGGAATATGGAATTATCACATGTTTTCGAATGTGAACAGTGTTGGTCTGGGGGTATCCTGTCTGATTCTGTTATTTCTAAATTTGAAAAAAGCAGAGTCTTTTTTTTCTGTAAAGTGTAAGCCGGAGAAAAAGCATCTTCTCTGGGTTGTACAGCAGAGTCTGCTTTTGTTTGTGCTGTCGGGAGTAAAAGGACCGATTGCATTATTGTATGTTCTGGCCATCTGCGTGTGGTCGGTTTTCCAGTATCTGAAGGGAAGGGCACAGGGTGGCGGTCTTCTTGCATTTTCCTTGGTCAATGTATTTGTATTTGCTGTCATGTATCGTTTTCTTTTTGTGGCCGGCACACAGGGATATTTTTCAGACTGGGGTATGGATTCCGCTTTGCTGTCCGTTCTGGACAGCCAGGAGATTTTATATTTATTTGAAAAACTAGGTGTTAGTGGAGTAAAAGGGCGGGTTATATTTTTGCTGCCGTCCCTTGTAGCAAAATTTACCATCCTGTTGCCATTCGGAGTGCTGGTGATCGTTGATCTTTTCAAGTTCCTTTTTCTAAAAGCGGATATGAGGGGAGATCTTGTTTTTTCATGTATTATTGCCGGAGGCGGATTGTGCGCGTATTATCTGTTCCACACACCGGATAATGTTCAGTTATACTTTTTATTTTCAGCGATGCCGTTTATAGCGTATCTTTGCTTTGATAAAGCTTTTGCTTTGATAAAAACAGATGGATGGAGATCTATATTTTGTGTTGTCACGTTATCTTTTGTAATCTTTAATATGAACAAAATCCAAATGACGGTAAGATTTCCGGAGCGGATGGCAAATTTTCTGAAGGAATCTTATCCGGAAACAGAACCGCAGCGCGCGCTTACGTTCGAAGCCTATGATTTTCTGAGGGAGCATACGGATAAAAACGCAGTGACGGCAACGAACTATTATGGCGGGGGAACTTTTCATGAGATTTCCGCGTTTGGGGAACGGCGGTGCTATCTGGAGGGGTATGAATATTCGGTCGAAAATTTTGGCTTTGACAAAGCGGAGGAACGGCTGCAGGAAATGAACCGGCTGTTTGACAATGACTGGAACGATGAAGACCGCTACGGCTATTGCGAGGCGGTTGGCATAGATTATCTGGTTTGCTTTAAGGATGTGGCGGATCAGCCGCTGAAGCTGTCAGAGCTCTTTGAAATTGTATTCGACAACGATGCGGTTTCGATATATGGGATGGAAAGAAAACAGTAAGCGCAGGAAAGAAGAGGGATGGCTGGCGGGATGGAAAAAATAGTGATTCTGGGAAACGGCGGACATGCCAGAAGTCTTGTCGATATCATTGAGAGGGAAAAACGGTATGAGATCGCGGGATATGTAATTAATGAAAATGATCCGGATGCGTCTGATGCAAAATATCCGCGGCTGGGTGGCGATGCGCAGCTGGAACAGATATTTCAGAGCGGTATTACCAATGCGGCTGTGGGTGTGGGATATATGGGCAACTCCGGCCTGCGTGAAAAATTGTGGGAACAGCTAAAACGGATCGGGTTTTCCCTTCCGGTTATCTGCGATCCGTCAGCTATTCTGGCGGGGGATGTCAGAATCGGGGAGGGCAGCTTTATCGGGAAAGGCAGTATTGTGAATGCAAATGCCTCTGTCGGTAAAATGTGTATCATCAATACAGGGGCCATTGTCGAGCATGACTGTGAAGTGGAAGACTTTTCCCATATTTCGGTGGGAAGTGTTCTGTGCGGAAATGTGAAAGTGGGAACAGCTTCCTTTATCGGCGCCAGTGCCACGGTTATTCAGGGAATCCGTATCGGGAGTAACTGCCTGGTAGGAGCGGGGACAACGATCAGGAAAAATCTTAAGAATAATTATATGGCCTGTGCCAGAGAAAAATTGTTGTACAGACCTTTATAAGGGAACGCATCTGCAGGAGGACTGTTAAGTTTATGGGGAAAATCTTTATTATCGCGGAAGCCGGGGTAAATCATAACGGGGATATGCGTACAGCAAAAAGAATGATAGACGTGGCAGCGGCGGCGGGAGCCGACGCTGTAAAGTTTCAGACTTTTAAGACGGAAAATCTCGTCTGCCGGAATGCCGGGAAGGCGGCTTATCAGATGGAGGCTACCGGAACGGATGAATCTCAGTTTGATATGCTCAGAAAACTGGAATTGACGCCGGACATGCATACGGAGCTGATCAGTTACTGCCGGGGAAAGAATATTATGTTTTTATCGACGCCGTTTGATCTGGACAGCCTGCATTATCTTGTAAACTGCGGACTTGCCATCATAAAAATACCTTCCGGGGAGATTACCAATTATCCGCTGCTCAGGGAGGCGGCAAGATCCGGGATACGGATTATTCTCTCCAGCGGTATGAGTACCCTCGATGAAGTCAGGGAAGCTGTTTGTGTGCTGAAAAAAAATGGCGGTACAGACATTACGGTCCTGCATTGTAATACGGAATACCCGACGCCTTTTTCTGACGTGAATCTGAGGGCTATGCAGACAATAAGGGATGAGATTGGTGTCCGGGCCGGCTATTCAGACCACACACAGGGCATAGAGGCGGCAGTGGCGGCAGCGGCACTTGGGGCGGAGGTTATAGAGAAACATTTCACGCTGGATAAAAAGATGAAGGGACCGGATCACAAGGCGAGTCTTGAGCCGGATGAACTGACGGAAATGATCAGGTCTGTCAGGCATATTGAGCAGGCTCTGGGGAGTGGGAGAAAAGAGCCTTCCGCATCGGAGAAAAAGAATATGTCTGTTGCCCGGAAGAGTATAGTCGCGCAATGTAATATCAGGGCGGGAGAAGTTTTTACTGAGGAGAATCTTGCGGCGAAGCGGCCGGGAGGCGGGCTTTCGCCTATGCTTTGGGAACAGGTAGTGGGCAGGAAGGCGAACAGGGATTTCGCGGCGGATGAGATGATAGAGTTATGAAAAAGATTTGTATTGTAACAGGAACACGCGCCGAATATGGGCTGTTAAAACCTGTGATTGACAAAGTAAATCATGCGGATACGATGGAACTGCAGCTTGTTGTGACAGGGATGCATCTGTCGCCGGAGTTTGGGCTGACATACCGGGAAATAGAGGAGGACGGCTATCCGATCAGCGCTAAGATCGAGATGCTGCTGTCTTCTGATACAGACGTAGGTGTGACCAAATCCATGGGAGTTGCACTGCTTGGGTTTGCCGATTATTTTGAGGGGAACCGGCCGGATATCGTCGTTCTTTTAGGAGACCGTTATGAAGCTTTGATGGCGGCAACGGCGGCTATGATGGCGAGGATACCGATTGCCCATATCCATGGCGGGGAGACCACGCAGGGTGCGGTGGACGAGGCGATCAGGCATTCCATAACGAAAATGAGCCAACTTCATTTTACGGCGACAGAAGCGTACAGGAAGCGGGTGATCCAGCTGGGCGAGCCGCCGGAAAATGTTTACTGTGTCGGGGCGCTTGGCGTGGAAAATGTCAAAGCGGTTCCCCTGCTTGACAGGAAAGCGTTGGAGGATGCGATCGGATTTACCTTCCGCCCGCCGACAATTATGGTCACATATCACCCGGTTACGCTGGAAAATAAGACGGCCGGGGAACAGTTTGCCAATCTGCTTGATGTGATCGGGCGGCATGGAGAACTGCAGGTTATCTTTACGAAAGCCAATGCGGATCCGGACGGCAGGATCGTGAATCGGATGATAGATGATTATGTGGAAAAGAATCCTGCGAGATGCGCGGCGTATACCTCGCTCGGACAGCTTCGGTATCTGAGCGCATTGCAGTTTTGCGATCTGGCGCTTGGCAATTCATCAAGCGGCATTATTGAGGTGCCGTCTTTTGGGATTCCGACGGTCGATATCGGTGACAGGCAGAAGGGGAGAGTCAGTGCGGATTCTGTCATTCACTGCGGAAACGGGGAGACGGATATTGAGCGTGCCCTTGAACAGGCAATGTCACAGACATTTAAAGACAGTATCCGCAGTGTGAAAAATCCTTATGAGGGAAGCCATACTTCCCGGCAGATTGTAGAAGTGATCGAGGAAGCGCTGAATCGCGGAATTGGACTTAAGAAAAAATTTTATGATATAAAGGCTGTTCCGGGTGAAGAAGGTTGCAGATAGACAAACAGGATATTGTACTATATAATAGTTTGCAGAAACAAGAGAGATACTATATGGACAGATAAGGAATGGAGACGATATGATACCGGTTAATGAGTTGGTAAGAGGTTATAATTTATTTCGGGAAGAATATGAGCAGAAGGCAGTATCTGTTCTCAGAAGCGGTTGGTATGTGCTTGGAAAAGAAGTGGAGCAGTTTGAGGACGAGTACGCGAAAGCGCTGGGAGGCGGCTGTTACTGTGTAGGTGTGGATAATGGATTGAATGCGATTCGTCTGGGCCTTTATGCCAGTGGGATCGGTCCGGGTGACGAGGTGATTGTACAGGCAAACGGGTACATAGCCACCATGCTCGGCATCACGCAGAATGGCGGCGTTCCTGTTTTTGTGGAGCCGGATGAATATCACAATTTAGATGCGGATCAGATAGAGGCGGCTATTACCGACAGGACAAAGGCGGTGCTGGTGACCCATTTATATGGACAGGCAACCCGGATGGACAGAGTAGTGGAGATCTGTAAGAAACATAATTTAATGCTTTTTGAGGATTGCGCACAGTCTCATTTTTCGTCATACAAGGGCATTAATACCGGTTTGTTTGGGGATGCGGGATTTTTCAGCTTTTATCCGACCAAAAATTTAGGCTGCTTTGGTGACGGGGGCGGCGTTGTATCTAAAAATAAAGAACTGATTGACAAGATCAAGGTTCTGAGAAACTATGGCAGTGATTACAAATATCATAATATTGTTCCAGGATTTAATTCAAGACTGGATGAACTGCAGGCCGGACTTTTAAGGGTAAAATTGAGTCACATGCCTGAGCTTCTTGCCAACAGAAGAAAGATAGCGGAGGCGTATTTACAGGGCATTAAGAATCCATTGGTGGAATTGCCTCTGCTTGCCGGGGATGTTGTGCCTGTCTGGTATCTGTTTGTTGTCCGTGTGGAGAATCAGGATGGTTTCAGAAGCTTCCTTTCCGATCATGGCGTGCAGACGGATGTGCATTTTCCTACACCGCCGCATATGCAGCCGGCACTGGAGTATCTGGGATATCATGAAGGATCGTTCCCGGTTGCTGAGAAGGACTGCAAATCAGTGGTTTCTCTGCCTATGATGGATTATTTATCAGATGAGGAGATTGAAACTGTAATTGAGGTGGTGAACGCATATGAAGGATAGAAAATATTATCTGGTAGATATCCGCTGTGTGGAAGAAAAGGACGGTAAACTGATTGTGGCCGAAAGCGGCAATCAGGTGCCGTTTGACATTAAGAGGGTGTTCTGTGTAAAAGACGTGGCTCAGGGGGAAGAAAGAGGAACCCATGCGACGAAAAAGACAAAACTGATTCTCGTGCCTCTGGCTGGCTCATGCGAGGTGGAAGTGGACACGGGAACGCACAAGGAAACATTCCATATGGATACGCCGACAAAAGGCCTGTACATTGATGAAATGATCTGGCGTACCATGAGAAACTTTACGCCGGATTGTATTATGATGGCTTTGGCAGACAGGGTATTTGACCCGCAGAATGAAACATATAATGATTATGACGAATTTATCGCGGCGGTGCGCTCAGAGAGGGAATAAGTGGAAAACGACGTTCTTTGGGGAATAGATAAAAATCAATACAGCCTGCACACGACGCAGGATATTCTCCTGTGGCTGGAGGAGCGGAAAAACAGTCTGGAAGTTCATTTAAACAGGATTTCTCTGGAAGAATGTGCCCCCTGGTATTATGACGGGGAAAAAGGAGAAATTCGCAACAATCAGGGAACTTTCTTCCAGATCATAGGAGTCAGGCATACGGGAGAGGATGGAAAGGCAACGGAGCAGCCGATTATCTTACAGGAGGAGATCGGCTTTTTGGGAATAATCTGTTGTAAAATTAACGATGTCTGGCATTATTTAATGCAGGCGAAAATTGAGCCGGGAAATGTCAACTGTGTACAGTTGTCACCTACGCTCCAGGCGACAAAAAGTAATTTTACGAGACAGCATGGCGGCGCGAAACCGGCTTTTTTAGAATATTTTCTCGACATGTCCGCACAGAATGTATTGGTGGATCAGATCCAGTCGGAACAGTCATCGCGCTTCTGGGGAAAAAGAAATAGAAATGTTATCTTAATGGTTGATAAACAAATAGAGGAAACGGCGACGCACAGATGGATTACGCTGGCTCAGATAAAAGAGCTGATGCGCTATGATAATCTTGTCAATATGGACACGAGAACGGTGCTGTCCTGCATACCTTACGTTCTGCTGGGAACGGATGGGGATACTCCCTTTAAAAATAAACTGTATTTTCATAAGACCGCTGTTTCACTGGACAGACAGACGATCGTCAACATATATCATCAGATTAATCACTATAAAATGTTTCAAAAGGGAAAAATTGAGAGAGTTCCGCTGTTTTCATTAAAGAACTGGGAGATGGAAAATGGAGAATTCTGTTCTGGAAGCGGCAGCTCTTTTAAAATTATTTTCTGTGATATCATAATTGAGGGGCGGGAGGTAACCAGATGGCGACAGCCTTTATTCGCAGCTACAGGGATTGCGACTTTCGGGCTGCTGTGCTGTGATGATCATGGGATATTAAAGTTTCTGGTTAAGATAAAGCCGGAGATCGGCTGCTTTGACGGCGTAGAGATCGGACCGACCATACAGACGGAAGCAGGCAGCACGGAAGCGCAGGATTGCGTCAGCCGCCTGTTCTTTAAAAAACTGGGAGAAGGGGAAAGGATCCTCGCGGATGTTTTGCTGTCTGAAGAGGGAGGGAGATTCTTTCAGGAGCAAAACAGAAACGTGATTATTCTCATCGAGAAGAAGGAATTGCCCGAAACGATTCCAGGTTATGTGTGGAGCGATTACGGAACCTTAAATATTCTGACACAGATTAATAACTGCTTAAATATTCAGCTCAGAAATCTGCTTTCCATTCTGGAGATCTGATGGCAGGAATAATCGGGCTGTATGTGACGGCAGGGCGGGGAAAGGACTCGGTAAAAAAATGCGGAAGATCAGAATCGGCATATTGGGGGCTGCGGATATTGCATATCGGCGATTTCTGCCGGCGCTAAAAAAAACAGAAAATTTCACATTTGCCGGAGTAGCTGTTGCGTCACAATCGGGGAGAGAAAGAGCGCAGAGAATTGTAGATGATTTTGGCGGATGTATTTATATCGGCTATGAAAACCTGCTCCGGATGCCGGATATTGACGCGGTATATATACCGTTGCCGCCAAGTCTGCATTATACATGGGCGCATAAAGCGCTGACTCTGGGAAAACATGTATTATCGGAGAAGCCATGCACGACAAGTCTGGAGGATGCGGAGTCACTTGTTCGTCTCGCGGATGAAAAGCAGCTTGTGGTTAACGAAAACTATGCGTTTACCATGCACAGACAAATAAAAATAATTAAGGAATTAATAGCGTCGGGAGAAATCGGGGAACTGCGCCTGATCCGCTCGGCTTTCGGATTTCCGTACCGCTCCGCAGACGACTTCCGGTATCACAAAGAACTGGGGGGCGGGGCGCTTCTGGACTGTGGCGGATATGTCATAAAGATCGCACAGCTTTTTTTGGATGAGGATATCAGAGTTCTGGCATCGGTGTTACACGAAACCGTAAAGCACGATGTGGATATGTATGGAAGCGCAGTGGTGGCGGACCGAAACCAGACAGAGGCGCAGCTTTCGTTTGGAATGGACAATGCATACAGATGTGAACTGGAAATATGGGGAAGCAGAGCCTGTATATCTGCTCCCAGAATTTTTACCCCGCCTGCCGGACTGGAAACGCAGATTGTCGTGAAAGGGCAGACGGAGAAAAGTATCAGAGTGGAGCCGGACGATCAGTTTATGCACGTTATAGATTATTTTGGTGCGTGCATGGAAGACGAGGAAAAGAGAAAACAGGCGCGGGAGGGGATCATCGCGCAGGCGCGGCTGATGAAAGCGGTCAGAGAGATGGATGTTTGTCGGAGTGAAAGAAAAGGATGAGTAAAATATCAATTGTAATACCGGTATACTGGAATGAAGATACATTGATGCTTCTGTATGATGATTTAAAAAGCAAAATACTGGGGCAGCTGGGTGCGTATGAGATTGTCTTTGTGGACGACGGTTCGGGTGATAAGTCCTGGGAAGTGATGGAGCGCATCAGAAAACAGGATGATAATGTACAGTGCGTAAAACTGTCAAGAAATTTTGGAGAGCATTCGGCAATTCTTGCAGGGCTTTCTGTCTGTACAGGGGATTGTGCCGTGACGAAACAGGCTGATCTGCAGGAGGATTCCGAAATTATACTGGAAATGTACGAAAGCTGGAAACGGGGCAATAAAGTAGTGCTGGCTGTGCGGGAGGAGCGGGAGGACAGTTTTGCAACGAAGCTGTTTGCGGGACTGTATTATAAAATAGTACAGAAGTGTGTGAATAAAAATATGCCTGCAGGCGGATGCGACTGCTATCTGCTTGACAGACAGGTCATCAGAACCCTTCTGAATCTGGATGAAAAGAATTCTTCTCTGACACTGCAGATTCTGTGGGCAGGATATCAGACAGACAAGATTTATTTCCACAGAAAGGCGAGAGAAGTGGGAAAAGGACGGTGGACACTGGCAAAAAAATTTAAGCTGGTGCTGGATTCCGTTATCAGTTTTTCCTATATACCGATCAGGCTGATGTGGATCGTCGGAATCCTGTTTTTTATTTTTGCGGTGATTATGGGAATAGATGTGATTGTCGAGTGGTTTACGGTGGGGACGCCGATCGCAGGGTGGCCTTCCCTGATGTGTGTGATGCTGTGTTCCTCGGGGCTGATTCTGCTGATGCTGGGTATGCTGGGAGAATACATTTGGAGAACGTTTGACGCAGCCAGGAAGAGACCGCCGTTTATTATTGATGAGATCAGAAAATCATCGAAGACAGAGTGATGACACGATATGGGCAGAATGTGGAATTTGCTGGAAAATTGCATGTATTTTTTCGCGCATAAGGTATTTCGGCTTACCATTTCGGAAAGCCAATGGGAAAAGTGGTGCCAGTTTGTAAAGTTTGGACTGGTTGGTGTGTCAAACAACGCTGTCAACTATGGGATTTATGCGGTATTGGTTTTGCTGTCGGTAAATTATCTGGTTGCCTATGTGATAGGATATCTGGTAAGCATTCTCAACGCTTACTACTGGAATAACAGATATGTATTCAAGGAGCAGGAGCAGGAACACAGAGTCTGGTGGAAGGTGCTGGCGAAGACGTTTTTCGCCTATGCCGGGATCGGACTGGTTCTGTCAGATATCCTGCTTGTTATCTGCGTGAGGATGTTGTCTGTCCATGAGATGCTGGCGCCGATCCTTATATTGTTTGTCACGACGCCGGTTAACTTTCTGGTTAATAAGTTATGGGCTTACAGGGAGAACGGAAAATGACAAAGTCCGGTCAGTCGGATGCCCCGGATTCGTGAAAGACGACGATGATTTTGTCGGCATTCACATAACAGGAGTAGAGCGAATTTGCCATGACAGGCTCCTGTGAGGCGACAAGCTGTCTGTCCTCATCTGTGTCAACTTCTATGGTTAAATTATCCTGCAGATAGTTAAGAACATAAGAGCCGCCGATCCAGCCGTCATTTGTAAAATACTGGGGAAGTAATGTGCCGGTCAAGGGATATTTTTCACAGAATAACTGTGTGCGCAGCGGTCTGGGCATTTTTCCAATAAAGGAGACACATGAAAACTCTCCATCTGAATTGATTGTTTCTACATCATGCGCAACGTGATATACCATGTATTTTGCGTACTCATTCTGGTTATTCACAGCGTTGGCGAAAGAGTAGACATAGGTGTAGTGATAGAAATTACATAAAATAAGTAAAAGTATCATGAAATGCAACAAAGTCTGGTGACTTCTGATAAAATACAGTACAAGAATTCCGAGATAAAACAGGAAAATACCCATTGCCAGAAATATCCGGGTCTTTAGAGTCTGCTCCTTGAGAATCATCAAGGGTAAAAAGGAAAACACAAAGACGCATATGGGAGAAAGCACCAGAAAAGAGATATTAACCGCTTTTAGCCAGCTTTTTTTTTCGCTTTTCTGGCAATACATAACGATACTTAAAACTATCGCCGAAATGGTAAGCAGCGCTAAAATAACCTGATACCATATAGCGGTTTCAGATATAAATCTCATGATAAATTTGCTGGAATTAAAAATATTTTGAAAGATCAAAAGAATAGATTCTGGCTTTAACTCCAACGTCTGGGAAGCGGCATAACGCCAGTCGGAGTGACTGACATAGTGATTGGCAATAACCGCTTTATAGATAATGGCGCCTGTTCCGATACCGATTATCCGAATGCCTTCCAAGGCATAATTAGTTTTTCTTTTCTGAAATAGCAGGAAGAAAATATTTACTACAAACAAGATAAGGCATATTGCAATGGGAGCCGGATGTAAAGACATCATGGCCATACATAAAATTGATGAATAGACAAACATCTTTAGTTTAGAGACAGAATCCGGTATGGAAAAAATAATAAACGGACAGGCAAGTGAAGTAAGCGCCCCCATACAGCCGCTTCGGTAAAAAAGGTATTCCGCTGTAAAGGGATTCGTTACGATAAACAGCAGGACCGCCAACAGGGCACAGCGATTGGATATATAATTCAGGTTTGTTTTAGCGTAGAGGATAAGAGAGTATGAGAGAAATAAAACTCCCAGAATCAATGGGAGAGGCGCGACGTCAGTAACCGGTTCACCGCCGCTTAGCGTAAGAATAAGATATTCCGTCAAGGGGCGCCCATCGCCTTTGATACCGAGACTTCCCACTCGGGACCATCCCCAATCGTCTTTAAAATATAAATTGATTAAAATAACAGGAAAAATATAAAAGAGACTCAGAACTACTAAAAACAGATAATTTAATGTGTATTTTTTATCGATATGATACCATTTCATTTACGCTCACCTTTGCACAAAAATATTGGACAAAACCTAAGTACTTTGAGGGCAATTATATAGGATATACCTTAGGATGTCAAGGAATTTCAAGGTTTTCGTTATTGCATTTTAGCTATGTTTACATTATAATTAGCCTTAGTTTGGTATTGCATTCATCAGCCACCATTCGCGCATAAAGTATGTGTTATTATTGCGGGAATCGTTTTGTGCAATCGGGAATGGGGAGGATATGGAACAGATGAATTTTATAATAAAAGCGAGGGATATGCGGGACAGGCATAAGCTGCTGTTTTCTGTTGTGCTTGTTATCGTTTTGCTGGCGCTGACGTGGATGATAATTCCGATTACATTTGAGACAAGTGATGACACTTTCATGATGAGCTGTTTATCAGGAGGAAAGACCGGAGAACCGGAGACGGATACGATATTCAGTCTGTTTTTGTGGGGGAAGGCGGTATCGACCCTTTATCTGATTCATGCAGGAATTCCCTGGTATACGCTTATTTTTTTGGGCTTAATTGCGGCGTCACTGACTACAATCTGTTATTGCGTAGTATCGACTTTTCCGAACTGGGGCGGGAGATTATTCTGCCTATTGTATTTTTGTATGTTTTTGTTTTATTCCGCCATTGTCCAGTTTACAATGGTGGCTGCGTACTGTGGCGTTGCCGCGGTTTCTTTGATGGTGATTGACAAAAAGGAGGAGGACCGGAAATACACCATTATCAAAAATATAATAATTTTTTCGTTTGCGTTTTTTGCTTTTAATATCAGGGCAAAGGTGGGATACCTTGTATTGGGCAACGCAGCCTTTGCGGTCTGTCTGGAAATACTCAGATATCTGATAAAGACCACAGACAGTCGAAAGATTAAAAGCATGATTATTTCGCTTGTTCTGATAGGTGTTGCGGGAGGTATTTCCGTGGGCGCTAACAGCATTTATGAGTCCCGGGATGACTGGAGAGAGTTTAGGGAATATCATGCGGAGAGAGTGAGCTTTTCGGATTATTCAAAATTAGATTATGAGTCCAATAAAGACTTGTTCGATCAGATCGGATGGTCAGAAAATTTTTATGAATTAGTACAGCAATGGTTTTTTATGGATGAAAAGGTAAATGCGGAAACATTCAGACAGATCAATGACCGTAATGTACATGGATCAATACGTGTAGGCAGGAGTGTTTTGCACAACTGGTTTCCGAAAATAGATTTTCAGGTAAAAATCTGGGTGCCGTTGCTGATATTTCTTTTTGTCGATGGGATGAGGCAGCGCGCGGGAAGATACAGAAAGAGTGTTGTTTCATTTCTGTGGCTGCTTGTATGGTTTGTGGAGACACAGTATTTTGGATATACCGGAAGAATTATGGAAAGAGCGTTTGAAGCATGGACGCTGCTTGCGGTGATGCCGTCGGTTCTTGGCATGATGGGAGAATGTCAAAGCACAGAACAAGGGATAGCCGGAGGGAAAAAGAGCGCAGCAGGAAATGTAATAATATCCGTGTTGGCGCTGACTCTGTGCATCGTGTGTGTGCGACACTCAGACGGGGGATATATCAGGGCAAAATCATTTGCGGGAGCGAGAAGTGAAGCCAAAATAACGCAGGCTCATATCGAAGACTATGCAGCAGAGCATCTGGAGAATATTTATATAATAGGAACTTCTCTGCCGAGAGAAGGCGGGCCATGGAGGGTTTACACAGAAGGTATGCCTTATAATTTGATGTTCTGGGGGGGATCATACTGCCAGTCGCCTCTTTACTATACGCAATTAAGAAAGAATGGGTTTGAGCAAATCCGCATGGAAGATTTTTTTGAGGAAAATGTCTGTTTTATTGCAAAAGAGGAACCAGATGAGTGTTTGTGCAATGTGATGGAAGAAAGATTTCCCGGTTGCACCTATGCAATTACGGAAAAGAGAGAGGGATTCATTGTCTATCAGTTCCAGAACGAAGGTCTGGCTGCTGGTGGTAATGCCTTGTAGGGCTGTCTGCGGAAAATCTGAGGGTGTGTTATGACTAAAAAAAATGTCGGAATATTTTTTATTATGCAGATTATGAATGTTGTCTTTTCGCTAAATACGGTTCTGATGAAATTAGCATCTGTTTCCTGGCAGGAGGAGGGGCTTTTTGCAGGCAGGACGATCATGATACTTTTCGTGGCTGTGGCAGTGTTGGGAATTTATGCCGTGGCGTGGCAGGCAATTCTTGGAAGGGTCGAACTGTCGCAGGCATATCTGAATAAGGGAACTGTAGTATTTTGGGGACTGCTGTGGTCGGCGATTATATTTCAGGAACAGATAACGGCGTTCAATATCGTGGGCAGCGTGATTATTTTTATAGGGTTGATGATGGTAAATTATCATGAATAAGTGGATTGCGGTTTTTCTATATGGGTGTAGCGGTCTGATTGCTGCAGTATCCCAACTGCTGATGAAGCTGGAGGCAGAAAAGAGCAGGGGAGAAAGGGGAATCAGGCGTATTTTGCATATCAGAGTGATTATTGCGTATGGTCTGATGTTTGGCACGATACTGATCAACATGATTGCAATGCGTTATATACCGTATAAGTACGTACCGGTATTGGGAACATTTTCATATATTTTTGTGCTGCTTCTTGGATATTTCGGATTAAAGGAGAGAATAGGAAAGAGAAAAGCGCTGGGGGCTTGCGTGATTCTTTTGGGAATCGTTATATTTAATCATTGACAGATTTCGTGTATATTAGTTTCGATGGACAAAACATAAAGGAATGAAAAAGAGAAAATATCAGCTATGATTTTTGGTAGGAGTATGATAGAATAATAAAAATTTCAAACTTTTTTGTAATGCCGGGAGGGGAAAAGATATTTCAACTATGGCTCATTAAGGGAAATTTGCGAAAAAGTCAGGGGGTATATTGAATGAAAAAGATAATGATTATCGGTGCTGGTGTATACCAGCTTCCGTTGATGCAGGAGGCAGCGAAGGAGCAGGAGGTTATACTTGTAGCGCCCCAGATAAATAGCGTATTTGAGGACCTGGCAGCCAAGTGCTATATTTGTGATGTTACAGACAAGGAAAAAATTCTTGCCTATGCGCAGAAGGAAAAGATAGATGGTGTCATAACTGATCAGACAGATATCGCGGTCCGGACGGTTGCTTATGTTGCGGAAAAAATGGGATTGCCGGGCATTGGGTATCAGACAGCCTGCCTGTTCACAGATAAATCCTTGATGAGAGATAAGTGTGAGGAGCTAAACATTCCGACTCTCCCGCATGTGCTTGCCAGAAATTTAGAGCAGGCGCTGCAGTTTTATAATGGCATTGGCGCGGACTCCGTAATTATTAAGCCAGTGGATAACCAGGGAAGCAGAGGAGTTCAGCAGGTTGATTCAGAAAGTGATCTGCGTCTTAAGTTTGAGGAAGCGATGCGTTATTCCCGCTCGGGCGGAGTTTTAATTGAGAAAAGAGCCAAAGGACGGGAATTTGTTGTTGAAAGCCTCTGCCTGGACGGGAAGTATTATCCGCTAATCTGTGGAGATACTAATTACTTTAATATTCAGGATGCGTTTGCTGCGAAAACAAGACTGTTTCCGTCGTGTGCGGAGAAATCCCTGGTTGACAGGGTACAGGCTCTGAATAAAAAAATTGTAACGGGATTTGGTCTGATACAGGGAATCAGTCATAGCGAATATATTATGGATGGCGATGAGCTGTATCTGATTGAGACTGCTGCCAGGGGCGGGGGCGTCTTTATTTCGTCTGACTTGATTTCCATAGGAACCGGACTGAATACAGAGAAATTTTTAATCCGGATTGCGCTTGGGGAACAGGACAGCGCTCCGGAGCTGGAGTATAGAAATAATGCGTGTGGGTATATGGCCTTCTTCCTGCCGAAGGGGGAAGTGATATTTGCAGATGGCATAGATGAGGTGATGCAGCTTCCTTATGTGCATAGAAACTTACTTCACGATATTAAAATCGGACTTAAAACAGAGTTTCAATTGGATAAAACGACTAGATATCCTGTCATAGTAAGTGCCTCCAATTTAGAGGAACTGGAGAAAAGAATGGAGTATATACGAGGCCGGATCAATATAAAAGTATCGGATGGTGAAAACGAAAATACTATTATATGGGAGTAAACTGGCTGCTTGAAATGAAAACGGGGACAGCTTATGGAAAAGGATGTATCAATAGTAATACCATGTTACAGATCGGAAAGAACGGTTAAAGATGTCGTTGAAGAATTGAAAGAGACCTTTAAACAGAGACAGGAAATAAACTATGAAATTATTCTGGTCAATGATAATTCTCCCGATGATGTCTGGAATGTAATCAGAGAAATAGTCTATAGCAATGTCAATATAAAAGGGATTTCACTGGCTAAAAATTTCGGGCAGCATGCCGCGATCATGGCCGGGCTGAGAGAAGCAAAGGGGAATATAGTGCTATCGGTTGATGATGATGGTCAGATTCCTGTCGACGAGATTTTTCTTTTAATTGATAAATTGATGACAGACTGCGATGTGGTGTATGGTGTATATCCAAAGACACAGAAAAGCTTTTTGAGATCATTTGGGACGTGGATTAACAATAAAATGACAGAAATTATGCTTGATAAACCCAAAGACTTAAGGACAACCAGCTTTTGGGGAGCAAAAAGATTTGTTATTGATGAGATTCTGTGCTACAGAAATCCATATCCGTATATGACAGGCTTAATTTTGCGGTGTACAAAGAATATCGGTATTGTCGAAGTAAACCACCGAAAGAGGGCTTATGGCCAGTCCGGTTATAATTTTAAGAGACTATTTGCGCTCTGGATTAACGGATTCACTGCATTTTCGGAGAAACCGCTAAGAATGGCAACGTATTTGGGCTGTTTTTGTGCTATAAGCGGCTTTATATATGGAATTGTTATCATAGTGAGAAAAATTATAAATATAAGGATACAACTTGGTTACAGTTCTATAATGGCGGCTATTTTATTTATTGGTGGGTTTCTGATGCTTTTCCTTGGACTTATTGGTGAATATATCGGGCGTATATATATCAGCTTAAATGATGCACCACAATATGTAATAAGGGAAAAAATAGGGATGGACGAGCTTGATGACTGAAGAAAAGAGCATGCAAAGACTTGCGTTTCTTGATGTGGCGAAAGCACTTGGGATTATACTGGTTGTTCTGGGACATAATTTAGGATCAGGAAAAATTCATGATTATATTTATTCGTTTCATATGCCATTCTTTTTTATTATATGTGGATTTTCCCGGAAATGGACGGTTTTTGGCGTAAAGGAGTTTGGTAAAGAGCTATGTAAAAGTGTAGAACGTTATGCGATTCCATATTTTATTCTGATGCTCATTGCAGGAGAGCTATCGCTGCATAATATAAAAAATTATATTTTTGTGAATAGGAATATTACTTATGAGTATCCTCTGTTGGCAAAATAGTTTTTGCCATGTTTTTTTGTGAGTATTTGTCTTTCGCTATTTTTATATCAACTGGTGGGCAGAATAAAAAACAGGGGTGCGTATGTGATGACCATATTGTTTTGCTCTGCTGTATTGCTCATACTTGGTCTGTATTTTGATGGAGCCAGGTGTGGAGATGAAGTTTTGTGGCTGGCCAATATTGCATTGATGGGATGTGCTTTTATTTATACAGGTATTTTGTTAAGACTGGCGTATAATAAATATCTGGCTTCCTGTAGGCGCTGCTATGTTGCATTATTGTTGGTGACAGCGTTTGTGATATCAGTGGTTTCTTACAGGTATAATTTTACTGATGGTGGCTATATGGCCATGGTTGCGGGTACTTATGGAACATGGTACTGGTTCGTTTTATCGGCGGTCAGCGGTTTCGTGAGTGTGCTGCTACTGTCAACCTTCTTATCTGCCAGGGGGAGAGGTAAAATAAAATTCTTGTGCTATTTGGGACAGAATAGTATGGTGATTATGATGTTTCACAGCTTGTTTATTAATACGGGTAAAAAGATTTTTTTGGAGATGCCACCGACCGCTCTTTTTGGAACGATATTTTGCATAGCTATGTGCGTGCCATGTATTGAACTGGTGAATCGATATGTGCCTTCTTTGACGGGGCATACGCAGAGAAGTGAAAAATGGTTTGTGTTAAAGCAGTAACATTGTGATATAGAGTGAACTGTCACCCAAAGCATGGAGAATAGGGAACTTTTGTTTGTAATCGGAATGAGGTAACCGGTATATGAATAAAAAATTATCATTTGTAATCCCCTGTTACAGATCGCAGAAGACGGTAGGGAGTGTAATTGATGAAATAACGGAAACCATGAATATGGAACCGGAATATGACTATGAGATTATACTGGTGAATGACGGGTCGCCCGACCATGTGTGGGATACGATCAGGGAATATGCGGGCCGTGATGACCATATCCTTGGAGTTAATCTGGCAAAAAATTTTGGGCAGCACAGCGCGGTTCTGGCCGGATATCACTATTGTACAGGTGATTATGTGGTCTCACTGGATGACGACGGACAGACGCCGGCGCGGGAAGTTTTCAAGCTGCTGCATGAGCTTCAGACAGGCTACGACGTCGTATACGCAAAATATGACGAGATGCATCAGAAAGCATTCAGACGATGGGGCTCTGATTTTGCGCGGCGCATGTCTGACTATATTTTTGGTGTGCGGGGATATTATACAGGTAGTTTTTTTGTGGCACGCAGATTTGTCACAGAAGAGATGATACGGTACCAGAACTGTTATCCGTATCTTGGCGGGCTGGTACTTCGTACGACCAGAAATATCGGATATGTGACGATACAACACAATGACAGATTGTCGGGCCAGTCAGGATATAATCTGAAAAAACTTTTTTCACTGTGGTTTAACGGCTTTACGGCATTTTCTGTGAAACCACTTGAAATCAGCACATATATCGGATTTTTAATCGCTTTTGTCGGTTTTATTTATACGATTGTAATCATAATAAGAAGGCTGTTTATTCCGGAGCTGGAAGCGCTTATTCCGTATGGATGGAGTTCACAGACGACCATCATACTTGTGATAGGTGGATTGATTCTGATTAATATGGGACTTATGGGCGAATATATTGGACGTATCTATATATGTATCAATAATTCACCACAGTTTGTTGTGAAAGAAGTATGTGGAAAGACTGAGGAAAAGGAGAGATAGATGTACCGCGTAGAAGAAAAATATAACTGTACAGAGACAGAGCTGTATATGCTTCAGGCGCGGATGGAAGCGGTTCTTCACCCGGATGACAATGAAGCCGGGCAAGAGGGGTACCGCATTGTGAGCCTCTACTTTGACGATCTTAGTGACTCCTGTCTGCAGGATACGGTGGATGGAGTGAACTGGCGTGTCAAATATCGGATCAGGATTTATAACGATTCGCTGGATGTGATTAAACTGGAGGTAAAATCGAAAAAAGACAGCTATATCTTAAAGCGCTCGAAGACCATTTCGAGGGCGCAGATGGAGAGTCTGATGAAGGGGGAATGTATTGAAGATGAAGGGTCTGCTGAGGATCCGGCGACGCTTTTTAATCTGGCGATCCGGACGCAGGGGCTTAAGCCTAAGGTGATTGTGGCTTATGAGCGCAAAGCGTATGTGTACGAGCCGGGAAATGTGCGGATTACTTTTGACCGCAATGTGCGGACGAGCAGCCGTGTGGAAGCTTTTGGACAAAGAGATGTGAGCTATGATTTTTTGCGGGAGTATGATAAGGTATTAGAAGTAAAGTATGACGAGTTCATACCGGATTTTCTGCTGCAGCTTCTTGAGCCGGGTAATATGCGGCAGTCGGCGTATTCCAAGTATCAGCTTTGCCGTGAGTGTGCTGCATCACAGATAGAGGGATAATACTGCTTACTGTCATACATAAAGGAGAATTGCTATGTCGATTAAGGATGTAATTAAAAACAGTGTATATGAAAGCCTGGGAGGCGGCACGAACCTGTCCGCTAAAAGTATTTTGCTGCTGCTTATGATTGCGGCGCTGGTGGGGATCTACATATTTATGGTGTACAAGCTGTCATCCAAGTCAGCTTTTTATTCCAAAGACCTGAATGTGACGCTGGCGGGTATGCCGATTATCGTGGCGGCGATCATGATTGCCATGCAGTCGAATCTGCTCGTTTCGCTTGGTATGGTGGGCGCGCTGTCCATTGTCCGTTTCCGTAATGCAGTCAAGAACCCGATGGATCTTCTGTATCTGTTCTGGTCAATCAGCGCGGGTATTATTGTGGGCGTCGGATTATATCTGCTATCCTTTGTGCTGTGTATTGTGATGACGGTGCTGCTTCTGGTGCTGGATCTGGTACCAAACGCGAAAGCTCCCGATCTGCTGGTGCTCCGGGCGTTAGCGGCGGAAGTTGATTATGAACAGATAGAAAAGATTTTGAAGGGTAACTGCAGCTATCATAAAGAAAAATCAAGATGTATCAAAAACGGCGAGTCAGAGCTGATTATTGAGATCAGAACGAAGAAGAAAGAAGCGCTTCTGGAAGCTTTTTCCAAGGTTAAGTGTTTGACGCAGATCAACTGCATTTCCCATGACGGAGAGTGCAGGGTATGATTCTGGACTTTATCGGGGCATTATTTTATATTGGCATTGTCTATGTTGTCGGGCAGCGGACAGTTAAGTGGCTGTATAAAGAGGAAAACGACCTGTCTGCGGACTGGCTGTCGTTTGCGGTTGGATTTGCTGAACTGACAATAGTGTCAACTTTTTTGTACTTTACATGTCGTATGCCGGTTCAGACAATACGCATTGTCTGGCTGCTGTTGGGAGGCGTGTCGGTTATTTCCCTGATTAAGCGGAAGCTGTTTGACAGATCGGGCACGGCAGTTCTTGGATGTGTGGCAGGACTGTGGCTTATCATGCTTCTTCCGGGACTGGCTGGCGGGGACCAGTATTATGTGTACAGAGGAAACTGCAGCGACCAGCAGACATATGTCGAGGAGACGGTGGCAATGTCGATGCATCCGATCGGCTGGTATGAGAGCCGGACAGAGGAACAGATAGGCATAATCAGCGATGTTCTGTGGCGTGGGTACCGCTGGTCGGTGAGTGACAGGCCGTCGGCAGGTCTGATGATTGCGGTATTGCGGTGGAACGGTGCGGGAGAGATATACTGGGTGGTCTATCTGTTCAGGATGTTTGTTCAGGCCATGATTCTGCCGTCGCTTTTTTATCTGTTCCAGACAGTGGCAAAGCAGCGGCCCGGAAAGTATCGGATGTGGACGGCCGTCGGGATTGTAGCGGCAGCATTGTACTGTGCAGGCTTCTGGGGGCAGATTCAGTATGACATCGACGCAGTGTCACAGATGTCTTCTATAGCGGTTCTGACTGCTCTTACGGCGGTTTTTTTTCAATATATGCAGAGAATGGCAGAAGGAAGAGAGTGCGGCGGGAAACAGTATGTACTGCTGGTGCTTTTGGCATCGGCAGGGCTGGCGTTATATCTGGAAAGCGCAATGCTGCATGGGGCGTTGTATCTGGTTTCCGGTCTGGTCCTTTTTATACGGGAAAAGAAGAAACCCGGATGGAAGCAGAGCATAAGGACGGTTTTTGTGCCGGTTCTGTCATTGCTGATTGTCATTGCAGCTAATTATAGAATCGTCGGTTTTTTGAAGGGACAGATTTATTCCTCGGTGGATGACGGAAGGCAGGCATGGGCTGACTATTTTAACAGTTGGTGGCTGGGCAGATACGGAATAGATGACGGGAGGATTACGGGGCCTGTCAGCAGGCTGGTGAACTGCATTCTGTCTGTTTCCGGGATGTACAATATGACGGTCAATTATGACAGGTATTACGGGGTTGCGGCTCTGGTTCTGACAGGACTGGCAGCATTGACTGCCTGTCTGGTTTTATTCTGTCTGGTGCGGCCTGCTTTTGAAAAGACAGAGCGGACGGCATGGATGCTCTGGACTTCGGTGCTGACTGGCGCGGTGATTGTAATCGGCATGTGTATCGGCAACAAATATTGGAGCGCCGGGAAATTGCTGTATTATATATCTCCATACTGGTATGCGTTTCTGTGTATGCCGCTGCTGCAGGCCGAAAACCGGCGTAAGCTGACAACCAGACTGGCGGTTTTCCTTGCGGTGGTCATGTTGTTCTCCAACGCGAAGATGGTTCTGGAAAGAGCCTATGATACAAAAATTAACTGGGCGTGTTCGGGCTATCGCGGAAATTACCCGTCCGATATGATTCCAGGGTTAAAGCATTGGGCGAAGTTTACCTTTGATACGAAAGAAATAGAGGAGGCTGACGGGGTCATTGTCCGCAACCTGGATATGGTGTCGGATCACCAGTTCTTTCTCCAGTATCTGAAAGTGAAGCTGACCTGTGCGGAAATTCCTTTTCTTCCGGAAAATGATATTAACTATTATGGAGACAAAGTAGAAGTGTCGGGGAAACGTTCTCTGCAGGGGAATATACTGACACTGGAAGCGGTGGCGGATGAAAACGGAAGATATGAAATCAGACAGACTGCGGATCAGTGAGCGGACGGTGAAGACAGTCCGGGACATTTTTAGAGAATTGGCAAGTATTTACTTGTTTCAATTCTCTTTTTTATGTTATGATAGGTGTCAAAATGGTAGACATAACATTGCAACCACTTTGTGGCAGCGGAGGAAGAAGGGTGTGTTTTTGAGCGCAGCCGGCAGGTGGGTGTGAAGAGAAAAGAAAACGGCGCGAACGCGGATCGGATAATGGGAGATGATACAGATGAGATTTCATAGTGCGGGACGGAAGAAAAAAAGCATGGCCAGCGGGAAAGAGGGTGGCAGGTTTTTGGCGCTTTTGCTCTGTGTGGCGCTTAGTATGGAATGTATGCCGATTACGGTCCAGGCAGCGGAGACGGAAATGGAGCCAGTGGTGGCTGCTGAAGAAAGCGCCCTGACTGACGCACAGGAACAGCCTGAAAGCGGGGAGAAGAGTGAAAAGAATCAGGGCGGGGGCGAAGAGTCGCAAAACCCGGATGGGAGCGGTGCACAGATAGACGGAGGGATACCGAATCAGGAGGAGGATGAGATTTCCGGGGAAGACGGGAAGCCCGGGGAAGGAGAGTTGCAGGAACCGGAAAACGGGGATTCCGGAGAAGACATGCCTGAAAACCCGGGCGGGAGCGGTGGCGCCGGAGAAGGGCAGGACCCCGGAGATAATGCAGACACTCAGAATCCGGATGCGGATAAACCCGCCGGGGAGGAGATGGAGGAAGAGCCGGAGCAGGTTTCCGGGAATGACACGGATTCGGTTTCGGAGAACGACGTAACTTCGGTTTCGGATAATGACCTGGTTTCCGTATCTGATAACAGTCTGGATGCAGAGCGGGCGGCGATGATAGAGGAGGCGCAGAAGTCTTTTGCCGCGCTGGTTTCCGAGAAGCCATTGATGGCGCTGCTTTATCATGCAGACAGCTATGATGTGCGCAGGGAAGCGGATGCAGAGAGTGGGAAGGCGGATTCGCTGGAGATCGGACAGACCTTGTATATGCAGGGCGTGGAGATCACGGAGGAAGATGTCTGGTACCGGGTGCAGTATCTGCTTGACGGTGCGGAGGGCACAGGATATGTGCAGAGCTATTATCTGGCGTACTCTGATGAGGACTGGCTGGCATGGGAGGAGGAATATCTGGTTCCGATTCTGGAACTGGGAGAGGGTACATACGAAAATACAGCCTACGGGATGCGCAGTTTTTCCATGATGACCTACGCGGTGGACACCTCGGATATCAGCGCTTTTCCCGGGGCGTACCAGGCGGATCTGAGAAACTTGAAAAACGCTCATCCGAACTGGACCTTTGTGCCCATGAGGACGGGGCTGGATTTTAATACGTCGGTCTCTAAGGAGATGGGGGACAAGAGCCTGATCCAGAAAACGGCCTCCAACGTGGAGAAGGGGTGGGTCGGAAACCCGTGCCCCAGCGAGAGCGGCTGGAACTACGCGACGCAGCCTGCTGTGGCGTATCATATGGATCCCCGCAATTTTTTGAGCGAAACTTATATTTTCCAGTTTGAGCAGTTGACATTTAACGCGTCCTATCACACGGAGTCCGCAGTGCAGACATTTCTGAACAATACCTTTATGAAGGGAAAACTTGCGGATGATCCACAGGGCCGTACCTATGCAAAGGCATTCTATGAGATTGGCAGCGGCAGGAAACTGAGTCCGATTCACCTGGCTTCCCGCGTTTACCAGGAGCAGGGACAGGGAACCTCCGGCTTGATTTCCGGCACGTATCCGGGCTATGAGGGATATTATAATTTCTTTAATGTGGGGGTGAACGGTTCTTCCACGGCGGAGAAGATTGTGAAAGGCCTGACCTACGCAAAGAATAAGGGATGGAATACCCGGTATAAGTCTCTCGAGGGTGGCGCCGCAACGATCGGTAATAACTATATCTTAAAAGGGCAGGATACGATTTATCTGGAGAAGTTTAACGTCAACAAAAACAGTCCGTATGGCGTCTATGAGCATCAGTATATGCAGAACATCCAGGCGCCCCGGAGCGAGTCCTCCAGCACGAAGAAGATGTACGCCAATGCGGGATCGCTGAACAGCGCATTTGTCTTTAAGATCCCTGTCTATGACAATATGCCGAATGATACTTACTATCCGGCGCTGAAGCTGGATAAGACAAGCATCTCTTTGGACAGATCCGCTGATCCGGCAAACCCGACAACACAGCAGCTCAAGTTCTTTGTGGACGATGCGGAGTCTGATCCGGCGATGGCAGAGTGGAGGAGCAGCGACACTTCTGTGGCGACGGTGCACAACGGATTGATCACGGCTGTGGATCAGGGAGAGGCGGTAATCACGGCCTCCTACAAAGAGGTGGAGGTATCCTGTCAGGTTGTCGTTAAAGTGCCGCTGCAGGGCATCGTGCTTAACAAAGAAACTGTCACCCTGCGCAGGCCTGACACGGTGGTGGAAGACACCAATAATCTGAGCGGGCAGGAAAAGGTGGAGAATACCGCCACAGCGGATCTGCAGGTGAGTTTTGACCCGGCGGATACCACGTCGGACAAAACGATCGTCTGGACATCTGCCAATCAGAAGATTGCCACCGTCAAGGCAGACCCGGATGATTCGTCCAAAGCAGTGGTTAGCGCTGTCGGTACAGGGGAAGTGAAAATTACGGCGAAAGCCGCAAAGGCGGGAAACAAAACAGCGGTCTGTGTGGTTAAGGTGATTGCGCCTATTTACAGGCTGGAATTATCAGATCCCGGTGCGGAAGAGGGGGCTGTTAAGACGAATTTGTTCCAGGGGCAGAGCATCAGTCTGAATGCGGAGTACTGGCCGAAGGATACCACGTCGGACAACAGTATTAGCTGGACCAGTTCCAACACAGCAGTGGCGACGGTGAATAATGGCAGGGTAACGGCGCAGGGTGCGGGGACTGCAAAGATTACGGCAGCGGTGGCAGGATATACAGCGTCCTACGAGGTGTCGGTAAAAGCCTGCAGGATAATTTTCCATAGGGAAAACGGAACAGTCTGGGAAGATAAAGAGCTTTCCCTTGGCTACGGGAGCTGCGTTGCGGATGTGGGAACTTTCCCGGAGCTGCCTGATGCCGCCGGGAAGATTTTCAGGGGCTGGTATACCAGAGCCGGCGGGCAGGGGAGCGTGTTTACGGCGGATCAGCCTGTCTATGCGGAGGAGACACATGTTTATCCCCACTATCAGCAGATTGGAGTGGGAAAAGGATTCTATGTGATTCCTGTGGGAGATCAGACTTATACGGGCAGTGCGGTCAAGCCGAAAGTGCGTGTGTTTGACAGCACGGTTGCGCCCGACGGCAGTCTGCTTGCTTCGGATGGCAGCCAGGATGGAGATAAGGAAGCGGTTCTGGAGCTTGTGGAGGGCAGGGATTATACCTTGTCGTACAAAAACAATAAGAATGTTAACGCCGAGGGAAAGCCGCGTCCCACCATTATCGTGAAGGGTAAGGGAAATTACGGGGGCACGGAGTATGTCTATTTTGATATTCTGCCAAAAGCGCTGACTGATCACGATATTACGGCGGATGACGTCACTGTGGCGTACAGCGGAAAGGTGATCAAGGCCTCGCCCGCCGTGTACCGGGATGGGAAAAAGCTTGCGGTGAACAGAGATTATGCATTGAGCTATCCGCAGACCGGTACGGGAGCTTACAGTAAGACCGGTGTCTATCCGGTTGTGATAGTGGGCAAGGGCGGCTATACGGGGCGGATAACGGTTTATGAGAAAATTACCTCTGAGGTGCTTCTCAGTAAAGCCAGCGTGGCAAAGATTCCGAACCAGACCTACAGCAACGGGCAGATGAAGGAAGAAGGTGGGATCCGGCCCGCATCCCTGTCGGTGACGTACAAAAAGCAGCCCCTTGTGGAGAGTACTGACGGCGGCAGGACGGGGGATTACACGGTGTCCTACAGGAACGACGCGGCCATCGGGACGGCAACGGCCACGATCACGGCAGTGGAGGGCAGCGGATACGCCGGAAGTAAGAGCGTGACTTACAAAATTGTCGGGACATCCATTGCGAAGGCAAAGGTGGAAGGGCTTGCCGATAAGGAGTATGTGGAAATTGACAACAGTCTTGACGCGGAGTCATACGGTGATATTTACCAGAAAATGCAGCAGACTCCCGGTTCGTATACTCTGACACTGAACGACCGTATTCTTGAGGAAAGCAAGGACGGAGTGACGGGAGACTATGTTGTGTCCTATGCGGGCGCGGCCCAAAAGGGCGCAGTCAGATCGGGTACTGCCACCATCGTTTTCAGAGGCATCAATGAATACAGCGGGCAGCTTAAGAAAACTTATAAAATCCTGCCCTGTGAGATGGGTGAGGACAGGATCGGGACCGGACGCGATTTTACTCTTTCCTACTATACGCAGGATGCGCCGGGGGATGTGAAACCGTTGTCTACTCTGGACGGGATCACGACGCCCTATGTAAAAGGAGGAAGTAAACCTGTCGTGCTGCTGCGTTTTCGCGGGAAAGAGCTGACGCCGGGCAAGGATTACAGAATCAGTTATAAAAATAACGACGCGCTGACCACGGCGGACATGGAGGAGAAAAAGCTGCCGACGTACACGATTACAGGCAAAGGGAATTTCAGAGGAAAACTGACCGGCAGGTTTACCATTACGGACGGTCAGTTTGACAGACAGATCGGCAGTCCGCAGGACAATAAGTGGAAGATCACCATGACCCTCAGTGACGTGGTCTACCGGGAGAAGAATGGCGCATACAGGACAAAGGCAGTGCTAAAGGATGTGAGTGGTTCCGCGCTGAAGGCGGGTAAGGATTATGGGAAAACACTGCGGTATACTTATGAGACGGAGACGGAAGTGTTGGTCTTAGAGGAAGGAGAACTCTCCAGGGTGACACGTAAGGCAAAGGAGACTGTTGGGGAGGGGGATATTCCTCAGACCGGTACATCGATCCGTGTGACAGCGCAGGGAATTGGCGTCTATGCGGGAGAAGGAGAGACGCCGCCGGAAATTTCAGCGGTTTACCGCATCGTCTCGGCTGATTTTACCAAAGCGAAGGTCAAGGTGGCGGCAAAGCGCTATCAGGACGGCAGACCGGTTACGCTGACGGCGGAGGATCTGACCGTGACAATGAACGGTGTGGAAGAGCCTCTTGTCCTAGGTAAGGATTATGTCATAAAGGAAGAAACTTATGTAAACCACTTGATAAAAGGCAGGGCAAAAGTAACTCTGCGTGGTATCGGAAACTATGGCGGGGAAAAGACCATCGCCTATACCATCGGGGCAAAAACGCTGTTGTGGTGGTTGGAATAAAGAAGGACAGGCTGGGCCATGGAGTAAATCTGTGGCTCAGTTTTTACGTGTGTAAGCAGATTGCTCAAAACAACTCAAATACTTAACAAAATTAGTGAAATATATTTGAAATAACTTGAATAGAGAAGAAAACAACTCAAATTAAAATGAAAAAGTGAAATAATTAGTGAAATTCATTGAATAAATTTAATAAAAATGCTAGTATCTAAAATACAAAGGAGAGAAAGTTAAATGACCCAGGAAGAATTTAGCGAAAAATTGAATGAAATTCAAAAAAAGAAATGTGAAGAGCCAACACTGGAAATAAAATCGGCGGCAAAGGGCTGTCCTAAACGACTGTATGATACACTATCCGCCTTTTCCAATCAGGATGACGGCGGTGTGATCGTGTTCGGTGTCGACGAGGCGGCCGGCTATCTGGAGCAGGGGGTGTATGATGCGGAGGATTTGCAGAAAAAGATTAACGAGCAGTGTCTGCAGATGGAACCGGTTGTCAGACCATTGCTCACGGTAGTGGAGAAGGATGGAAAAAGTTTTGTTGCCGCGGAAATTCCAGGCATGGATATTGCCGAGAGACCCTGCTATTACAGAGGGCAGGGACGTGTGCGCGGTTCTTATGTCCGTGTGGGTGACAGTGATGAGCCCATGACTGAATATGAAGTGTACAGCTATGAGGCGTTTCGTAAAAAGTACCAGGATGATGTCCGTGAGGTGCAGCGCGCGACGCCTGTCATGCTGGATGCTGAAAAAGTGGATTCTTATATCAGACTGCTGAAAGAGGGAAAACCCAATCTTGCGCATTTAGGGAATGCTGAAATCAGGGAGCTGATGAGTATTACGAGGATGGGGGCGGCAACGCTGAATGCCTGCCTGCTGTTCTGCCCGTATCCGCAGGCATATTTTCCGCAGCTTTGCATTACGGCAGTGGTGATTCCCGGCAGGGAAATGGGGGAGATAAACGATTATGGTGCGAGATTTGCTGACAACCGGAGAATAGAGGGCAGCATACCGCAGATGCTTGACGAGGCCCTGCTGTTTGTCAAAAGAAATATGAGAAAGATGACCATTATCGACGCGAGGACAGGTCTGAGAGAAGACCGCACGGAATATCCGGTTACGGCGGTCAGGGAGGCGGTTCTCAATGCCCTGGTGCACCGGGATTACAGCATGCATACGGAGGGAATGCCGATACAGATTCGCATGTTTGAAGATCGTCTTGAAATCAGCAATCCAGGCGGTATTTATGGAAGACTGCGGGTGAATCAGCTGGGGAAAGTGCAGCCCGATACGAGGAATCCGGTACTGGCGGCGGCGCTGGAGGTGCTTGGGGTGACGGAAAACCGTTATTTGGGCATACCGACGATGCGGAGGGAGCTGCGTGAGTACGGGTTGAAAGAACCGGAGTTTACGGATAGCAGGAATGAATTCTGTGTGCGTTTCTATCATGCGGAAAGCGGCGAAACAGTCAGTACTCCGGGCGAAATCCGGAAGCCGGCGCCGGATTTGATTGCATTTTGTCGTACACCAAGAAGCAGAAAGGAGATATGCGCTTTTCTTGGGCTTTCTTCCACAGCCTATGTCATGAAAAAACATATACAGCCACTGATTGATGCGGGGATGATTTTTATGACACTTCCGGAAAAGCCGAAAAGTTCAAAGCAGATGTATTACAGCGCCCAGTAGTTTAAGATTTTCTTAAAACACAAGATGTAGTGTATTTTTCGCTTGCATAATACAATTACAGATGTTATAATCAAAACCATCATAGGGTGACATAATAAAATATTATGCAACTCACTGTGCAGATGACATGAGGAAACACGGCAGAAAACAGTTAATGTACGCATGGGAAAAGGTGGTAAGAAATGAGAAAGAGAAGAGTATTTGCATTATTATTGGCGCTTAGTCTCGTGGTGAGCGGAAATGGCATGACGGTCCTTGCAGCGGAGCAGGGAGCGGACATGCCTGTTTTAGCGACTCAGGAAGAATCACAGGAGACTGACGATAAATTGGAAGAGAAAGAGGATACTCCGGATCATACGGAGCAGACACCGGAGACCGGGGAGCAGTCGGAGGAGACGGAAACTCCCGCGGAGGGGGAAGTGTCCGATGAGGACGGGAAGACAGAGCCGGGAAATACTCCTGAGAATCCCGAAACTCCTGAAAGCCCCGAAAATCCCGAGAATACTGAGGATCCAGAAAATCCCGGGGAGAGCGATCCTTCCGTGCCGGAGGAGGATGATGCCGGACAGAACGGGGATCAGACGCCCGTAGAGGATGACGGGGATGTGAAACCGGAAGAGCCTGTTGTAACGCCGGTGGAGGAGCCTGTCGGGGAGCCCGGAGTAAAAGAACAGCCGGTAGAACAGGTTTTCAAGGGGAAGACTTATGTCAGCAGGATGGTAACTTTTACGGATGATACCGGAATGCATGTGACTTACGACGCCAATGCGTCCCAGCGGTATATTTATAAAGTAGAGAACGGTGTGCTGACCGCGGTTACGACAAAGGAAACAACGCAGGATGTAAGCGGGAACACGATAGAAGTAGAAATCCCCGTGAAGTTTGAGGGGAATGAGGAACTGAAACAGCCGGAGGAAGGCGAGAAGTATACTTCCATAGCGCCCAGTGTGTTTGCCGGGAATCAGAATATTACATATGTGAAGCTGCCTGCGGGGTTGACTTCTATTGCGGCGGAAAGTTTTAAAGGCTGTACTGCCTTAAAGGGCGTGTACGTGCCCTCTACCGTGACGGAGATCGGAGCAGGGGCGTTCGAGAATTGTACGGCAATGACACAGATTTCTGTGCCGAAGGCTGTGACGAGTATCGGGGAGAGTGCGTTTAAGGGTGATATCAGGCTTCATCTGGTGTATATGAAAGACGGGGATGCCGCTGATCTGCGCACAATCGGTGTAAGCGCTTTTGAAGGGTGCACAACTTTGGCAGAGTTCTGTTCGGACAGGGAGTTTGTTCTGCCTGTGAAGCTGGAGAGTATTGGGGAAGCTGCGTTTAAAGGGTGTAAGGCGATTAAGGAAGTAGATTTTACAGATGTGAAGCTTTCTGCTCTGGGAAAGCATGCATTTGAGGGATGTACGGGGCTTACTGACTTATCGCCAGGAGAAAAGCTGACTTTAATTTCGGAGTACGCATTTGCGGGCTGTACGGCTTTGTCTTCCATCAATTTTGTAAATGGGGAAAATATGACAATTGACAGTTACGCATTTGCGGGCTGTATCGGTCTGAAGCAGATGACGCTTCCCCAGTCGGTAGTTGCGGTGAAGGATTATGCTTTCCAGAACTGTACGAGACTGACCAGGGTAGAATTGAAATGTTTCAATATTGAGATCGGGACGATCGAAGCTTTCCCGGGTAATGCTGAAGGTCTGGTTATTATTGCGGAAAAAGACAGCAAGGGCTATAAATATGCGCGGAGAAACAACCTGCTGCCCACAGAGAATGCGTTTTATCAATATACAGTGGAAGATGTGAACGGGGTTGTGATGCCGGGCGGCAAGTTCCCCGGAGGAGAGCTCGTAGTAACGCTGGATCTTGCGACGGGCGCCGACATTAACAGCCAGAATGGCGGTAAGGGCGTTAAGGCAGGAGAAAAATGCTGGATATTGTATAAGCAGGCGACGGATGTCCAGAGAAACAATTATACGTTTATTCCTGGATCTTTGCGGTATAACGGCTTACCGATGGAGAAGGAAGATCAGAAGTATTTCTTTATTATGCCTGAGGGCGGTGTGGTTATTACCGCAGAATTCAGGGCTAATACACCTGATAAGATCAAGGGGCAGATGGTGACGGTAGAATTTTCGGTTGGGGAACCTATCCGAAATGGTGAGCAGGACAGCTACGGCTATCTCGGCGTAGTACTCAAGGCAGGACAGGCGACCCGGATGTTCCTGCTGGATGAGGATGGGGAAGCTATCTCCCCGGCTAAGCTTAAATTTGAATCTCTCAATAAAAATATTGCGACGGTCAGTAGCAGCGGCGTCATTACGGCAGTTGGGACAGACAATAAGGAGGAGGCCAATACTGAGATACAGGTGAAGGTCATCGGCGGTGATGGCAAGGAATTTACAGTTACAAGAACGGTCATTGTAAAGACGGCAGAGGCGAAGAGTATTACGATAAAGGCGACGCCCTATGACAGTGATATGGTCATCATGGGAGACCGCGATGGCATACAGACGGGAGCGATCAATAAAGTGATCGTGGCAAAAGAACCCTATACAGTGAAATTGAGAGCCAATGTTTATGACGGGGAGGACGGCGTCGGTAAGAAACTTACTTGGACAACCAGCGATGATAATGTGGCTGTGCTTACGAATAAAGAGACGGAGGCGAAAGATCCGGTCAATGTTGTGACGATCAAGGCGGGCTGTGAGGGCGAGGCAACCATCACGGTGACAGCTAATAATTCGGCAGATGCCGAAAAAAAGAAAGTAACCCAGAAGTTTGTGATCCGGGTATACCGTGAAGGATACAGACTGGCGTCATCGTCCATAACGGTCAATCCAAATATGAAGAACGGAGGGAGCCTTGAACTGATTTCCACCAGTGGTCTGGGCATCAATAGCGAGAAGATAGAGCTGTTTGCGGAAGACAAGATGACATCCACACAGTTCACTACAAAGCTTGATTCGGAAAACAGCGGGGATAACTGTAAGAAGTTTCATGTCATGCCCATCGCGTCTACACTTTCGGACGGTACATATAAGGTGAGGGTCAGCGTGGCTGGTGATACGAATCAAAATAATTTTCTCCCGCTTACCATCATTGTTAAGCGTGAGACACCGAAACCGACCATCAAGTTTAACTCGAAGAAAGTAAAGTTTAATCTTTTCTATAAAGATGGCAGAAGTACGGCGGACGGTGAACCGACGGTGGTGACTACAGAGATCACCAAGCTGGGACTTACAGAAATCCGTGATGTAAAGCTGGAACCTTTGAATAAGAATAACGAGGATGACAGGCTTTTTGCGGATAACTTTGAGGTAGATACGGCTCTCAGTGATTTTGCGGCCGGAAAAGTGATTATAAGGAGAAAAGAAGGCAGGCTGAAGTATACGAGCAAGAAGAAACCTGCGGTGACAGGAAATCTTGTGATCTATTATGAGGGTTTTGAAGACAGCGCGGCGAAGAAGATAAAGGTGACTATGCCGACCTGCACTACGGCGCCTGCATACGCGCTGAGGGAGACGAAAGCGACTTACCGTTTAGGATGCCCGGCGAGGGAAGAACTTCTGGAGGTGTATGATAAGAAGTCAAAGACCAAGGAAAAAGTATTTCTCAGTCAGGAGAATGACAAAGTCACGGAGGAAAAGAAAGATATTATTTTAAACAAGGATCCAGAGATCCGGGACGGCGCTATCGCACTTGATTTTGTGCCGGAGAAAGGGCAGCTAAAACTGGTTTTGCGCAATACTGATTGGGATTATGACCAGAACGGCAAGGAGAGGACGGTCAGCTTTACCTATACGATGAACGTCAGCAACGCGAGGCCCACCATTAAGACGGATAAGGCTTCCGTATCCTTGAATTTGAATTATCCGGAGATGGAGGAGACGTTTTCGATTGTTTCCAACCAGAAAGGCATAGACATTGGAAAAAATCAGACTTTCTCTCAGGTCAGTGGCGGAGAGTTTGACAAATTGATAGTGGACTATACGGATGGCAGAGGTACGGTCAGGATCAAACCGGGTGAGAATGTAAAGAAAGGCACATATAAGTTTGAGTGCAGTCCGCAAACAGACAGCGAGTTTGATGTGAAGAAAGTTACGCTGACAGTGAAGGTTGTGGATAAGAAGCCGACGGTGAAGCTTGGCAAGGGTTCTCTGCAGCTGAATCTGGCGGCGTTTAGGAACAACAATGAAGCGATTGTCAGCACTACGGATCCGGTGACCGGATATGGGGAGACGGCGGAGATTTCCTTTAAGGTAAATGGCGTTCCGGACGGTTATACCTTGATGGGTGTAGGCGCGGGGAACCAGGGCACGACGGTTAGTTGTACGAGCCAGCAGGGATTGGAAGAGCAGTTTGCGTTCCGCGTGGCGGCCGGTAATCAGGAAGAGGGGACGGATCCTGTGCTTTCGGTATCTTTGAAGAACGGTTCTGTTTCAAAGGGGACATATTCGTTCAGCCTGACTCCCGCGTATCAGAAGCAGGGTGTGGCTACCGTATTATATGCGAATCCCGTCAAAATCAAGGTGAAGGTGTATTCATCGGAAGACATTCAGCTTACATTGAAAGCGAGCGGTAAGATCAATTTGCTCAACAGGGAGGGCGAGGCCGACGCGAAGAACGGCATCATCTATACTCCTGCGCTGAAGAACCTGTCGGGAAAGATTACGGATGTCAAAATTTACGACGGCGGATCATTGGATAAGGAAAGCCAATATTTTGATATTGAGCTGATCACGGAGGGCAAAAACAAGGGTAAATTCTTTGTGACACCGAAGAAGACCTTGAAAAAAGTAGAAACACCAAATAAACCGACTGTACCAGATAAACCGACGGTTTCGGATAACACAACGGATAAAGACAAGCCGACAGTTTCGGGGAACACAACGGATAAAGACAAGCCGACGGTTTCGGGGAACACAACGGACAAAGACAAGCCGACGGTTTCGGAAAACACAACGGACAAAGACAAGCCGACGGTTTCGGAAAACACAACGGACAAAGACA